>DATKCV010000083.1:0-17105 GCA_035513015.1 Gemmatimonadaceae bacterium | reverse complement strand
TTGCCGCGTCGGCGGCGACCAGGGAGGACGCCGCCATCGCATCGAGCGGCAACACCCAGAGGTAGGCGCCGTTCACCACCAGATAGACCGCCACGACGGTCAGCGTACCCCGGAAAAGTGCGCGGGGCAGCGCGCGGCCCGGATCGCGAACCTCACCGGCGATCGAGCTCACCTCCACCCAGCCATCGTACGTCCAGAGGATGGCGACCAGCGCGGCTCCGGCAGCCGCCCACGGCGTGGCGACGACGAGGCGCTCCCCGGCCAGCAGCGCGCCCCCGGAGCCATCGCCGAGCGCGAAGGCGAGCCCGGAAAGGACGAGTAGGGCGAGCACCTTGGCGCCCGTGGAGACGTTCTGGATCATCGCGCCCCAGCCGACCGACCGGACGTTGGCCGCGGCGATGACGGCGAGAAGGCCGCCCGCCACCGCGCGCTGTCCGTAATCGCCCACCGGCACGATGGCGCTGGCGTATGCGGCGAAGATCAGGGCGATCGCTCCCAGAATCGTCGGCTGGATGACGAGCAGCCGGGTCCAGCCGAAGAGAAAGGCCGGAAGGGGCCCGTACGCCTCACGCAGATACACGTACAAGCCGCCGGCGCTCGGGTACATGGCCGCCAGTTCGGCGATCGTGAGCGCGCCGAAGAGGGTGATCGCGGCGCCGATGAGCCAGAGCAGCGCGACGATCTCGACGGAGCCGGCGGCACCAGCGACGGTGCTCGGGACGCGGAAGATGCCGCTGCCAATTGTCGCACCCACGAGCACCGCGGCCGCGCTCCAGGTGCCGAGCCGTCGCGGGAGCTGCTCCGATTGGTGGACCCGCTGAAAGGGGGGGGAGGATGGCGGCGTCGGCGAGTGGGAAACACCGGCGTCGCGGCTAGCCGGCTGCGTCACGCGACACGACGCCGGTGAGGCAACCCACTGCACCGGCCGCCTTGAGCAGCTCGCCGATCTCCACGGTCACGCACTCGATTCCATGCCCCTCGTAGAACCGCCGGGTGACCGGATTGCCCTCGGGCATGAGAATCCGGCGCGGGCCGAGCGTGACGAAGTTGTGGGCGAATCCGGTCCGAATCTCGTCCGGGTCGGGGAAGAAGAAGACGCGAAAGCCGCGCTCCCGCAGCGCCTCGACCGCCCGCCAGGCAAATCGGCCATGAAACACGATGGCCAGGTCACGGTCCACCATCCGGAACTGTCCCATGAGGTGCATCGTGCCGACGGGCGAATCGACGATCAGTGCATCGACCCCCTGTTCACGAAGCGTGGCGGCCACCTGCGCCGCCCCGTCGGCGTTGGTTCGGAGTCCGATTCCGATGATCACCGTTCGCGGGTCGAGCCACATCGCGTCGGCACCCTCGAACGTGCCATGCCCGCCCACCGTGCGCAGTATCGGCACGCCGAGATCGGCCAGCCGGCGCGCGATCCACCGCTCCTCGCCCGCGCGCACGGTGGACGCCGGCCGTGCGACGATCGCCCCCGCGGGCGTCATGAACATGAGGTCGGCCACGAACATCTGGTTGGGCGCCGGAGTGCCTGCGGGGTCGACGAGGTGGACGGCGACTCCCTGCTCGGAGAATCGTGCGGCGAGGGCATCGTGCTGCGAGGTGGCGAGCGCGGGGTCGGGAGCGTCGAGCATCTGCGCCGCATCGGGATCGGCGGCCGCGAGCTCGCGTCCCGGGCGGTGCAGCAGTACCGCCCGCAGGGTCGTCCATTCCGAGTCGATGCCGCATGCCGTCCAGAGTGACCCGAGCTCCTCGCGCATCGAGCGGCGCCGAGGAGACCAGCCATGACCGCCATAGGCCGCGGCGTCTCGTGAATCGACCGCGGCGAGCGGGCGAGCAGTGGGCATGAGCAGGAGGTCGTGGTCGCGAGAACGGCGAATGCACTACAAGATGCGTCGCCGGTGGTCGGCCTGGCAATCCGTTCAAGTCGCCGCTCGGAGCCGCACGCTGGTGCCCCACGGGTCGCGCGCAACCGCGTCGGCACCCTCGCCGGTCAGCGCGTGCCCTCGACGTGCCAGGTTGCCGGCCGCCGCGGCGACGTCGTCGGCCGTCGGCAGCCCGAGCTCCCAGTCGAGCAACCTGGCCTCAGCCTCGCCCGCGGGCGCGGCGCCGGATGCCCAGGTGTTGGTGCCGAGGTGATGATGGTAGCCACCGGCCGAGAGGAAGAGCGCGCCGGGATAGCTCCAAACGACCTTGTCGAGTCCGAGCCCCTCGTGGTAGAACTCGGCGGCGCGCTCCAGATCGCCGACGTGGAGGTGTACGTGCCCGATCGTCGTTCCCGCCGGCAGCCCGCTCCATCTCGAATCGCCCGCGGCTTGCACAAGGTCGCCCACGTCCAGTGGCTGCGTGGTCATGTAGAGCTCGCGGTCGACACGCCGCCAGTTTTCCCGTGGCCGATCCGCGTACACCTCGATGCCCAGGTTGTCCGGGTCCTGGAGGTAAATGGCTTCGCTCACCGCATGATCCGACCTCCACGCGGGCTCACCGACTTCATCGAGGTGCCTGACGAGCAGCCCGAGTGCACTCCGGTTCGGTACGAGGATCGCGAAGTGAAACAGTCCGAGCCGACCGCGGCGAGGCACTGGTGAGGCGCCGGGCCGCTCATGCAGCTCGACCAGCGGCACTTCCGATCCTTCGGTGCCGAGCGTCGCTGACGGACCGGCTTGGCTCAGCACGGTGAGCCCGACGGTGCTCCGGTAATAGTCCAGTGAGCGGGCGAGGTCGGAGACCTGGAGACTGACGCGCCCGGGACGAGCGTCAACCGGCAGGCGATACCCGGGGGGCCGAATGCCGTAATCGGCCGCTTCGACGCCGCTGCGAGTCTCCTTGTCGGTATCGATGGAGGGGTCCGTCATGGCAGATTTCACGTTGCTGCAGGGAATGAAGCCCCGATCAGGGTCCCCGAACACCATCTTCAACGATGCGTGGCCGCCTCCGGTCGCGCGAGTGCCGGCCTCAGCGAGTCCTCGCATGAACACGCCCGGGATCACGTACGATTTCATCGTAGTAGGCTCGGGGTTCGGCGGCAGCGTTTCGGCGATGCGCCTCGCCGAGAAAGGGTATCGGGTGCTCGTGCTCGAGCGTGGACGCCGATTCGGCGATGAGGATTTCGCGCGCTCGACGTGGAACGCGCGACGCTATCTGTGGGCGCCGCTAGCGCGGTGCTTCGGGATCCTGGAGATCTCTCCGTTTCGCGACGTTTTCGTGCTGCACGGCGCCGGTGTTGGCGGGGGCAGCCTGGGCTACGCGAACGTGCTCATGGAGCCCGACGAGCGGATGTTCGATGCCCCGGCGTGGCGTCACCTGGCCGACTGGCGGGCGCTGCTCCGCCCACACTTCGATACGGCCAGGCGAATGCTCGGCGTGGCAACGAATCCGCGGCTCGGGCCGGCCGATCGAGTGCTGCACGAGATCGCCCGCGAGATGGGTCGCGAGGACAGCTTCCGACCGACTTCGGTCGGCGCCTTCTTCGGGGCGGCCGGGCAGGAGGGCGTGGAGGTGCCCGATCCGTACTTCAACGGGGCCGGGCCCGCGCGGCGCGGGTGCATGCACTGCGGCGCGTGCATGGTCGGATGCCGGTACAACGCCAAGAACACGCTGCCGAAGAACTACCTTTACCTGGCCGAGCGGCTGGGCGTGGAAATTCTCCCCGAGCGTGAGGCGCGGGACGTGCGTTCGCTGCCACCCGGCGCCCCCGACGGCGCGCGCTACGAAGTCCTCCACCGGAGCTCGACGGCGCTCCTCCGCCGCCGGCCTGCTCGGGTGCGCGCCCGGAACGTGATAGTCAGTGCCGGCGCGCTCGGCACGCTGCGCCTGCTCTTCCGCTGCCGCGACGTCATTCGCTCCCTGCCGGGACTGTCGCCTACGCTCGGCACCATGGTGCGGACGAACAGCGAGGCGCTGATGGGGAGCCTCAGTCGCGACCGAAGCATCGACTACTCGCGCGGGATCGCGATCACCTCGATCTTCAGCGCCGATCCGGTCACGACGATCGAGCCCGTGCGCTACCCGGCCGGGTCTTCCCTGATGCGCTACCTGAGCGGTCCGATCATCGACGGCCGGAGTATACCCGAGCGGTTTCTGAGATCGGTGGTCGCGATGCTGCGGCGCCCGGTCGAATTCGCGCGATCGTACATCCTGCCCGGATGGGCAGAGCGCACCACGATCCTGCTCGTGATGCAGACGGAGGATCACCGCCTGCGGCTGCGGCCGGGTCGCAGCGTGTTCACGCTCTTTCGTCGCGACCTGGTCTCCGAGCCCGCCGAGGCGCCCGCGCCATCGACGGCGGGAGAGATCGGACGGCGGGTGACGCGCGCCTTTGCCGCACGGACCAACGGGGTGCCGGCGGGGTCGATCAACGAGGGGCTTCTGGGAATACCGATGACGGCCCACATCCTGGGAGGGTGCCCGATCGGCCGCACGGCCGATGAGGGGGTCGTCGACACCGGGTTCGAGGTTCACGGTTACCCTGGCCTTTACGCGATCGACGGGTCGATCATGCCGGCGAATCCGGGAGTCAATCCGAGCCTCACGATCACGGCGCTTGCCGAGTACGCGATGAGCCTCATTCCTTCGAATTCCGTCACACAGCCGCCGTTTCCGTTGCCGTCCCCGTTGCCGGCCCCGGTGCGGTCCTCAGGCCGGTCCCCGCAGCCGGCGCCCGGCCGCGGTACCGGTGACGGAGGCGCGCGTTGACAACCTCGCCGCGAGGGGCCGATGCCAGATGCGCCCATTGGCTGGATGATGACGCTCATCGCCGCGGGGCGGCGGGTGTGGAGGCACGTGTCGTGGGCACGGCGCGGGGTTCGGCGTCTCGCGGCGCAGCGGCGCAATCATCGCCGATGGCGGCTAGCGGCCCAGAGCGACGGCCTCTCACAAGTTATCAAGTGTGGCCGCAACCATAAGTGGGTGCGGGGATTGAATGGCACTACTTCATCTGCTTTCGCAACTCTGTGGACAAGATTTCTGGTCAGCAGCTTTGTGAAGCAGTGCTCCGCGGGCGATGCCTCCCGATTGCTGCTCATGAGCCTCATGGCAGTCCCGTCGCATCCTCGTCCGTCGGCACGCGGTGCCAGCGGGCGTAGGTGCCGAGGATGCGACACGCGCTGGACGCGTGTCTGAGACCGGAAAGCGCCGTGTCGGCGGCGGGGTCGCCGGCGCGGTGCTCGAACTCGAGGAAGAACTGGTAGATCCAGGGCGCCCGCGTCGGCCGTGACGCGAGGTGGCTGATGTTGAATCCGGCTTCGGCGATCGGGCGGAGCGCATTGAGCAGCGCGCCCGCGGCGTGCGGGAAGATGCACAGGGCAGCGGTGCGCGCCGGCGTGCCGTCGGACGGAACCGACGGGTCGCGGGCCACGGCGAGAAAGCGAAGCTGCGAGTCCGGACGATCCTCGATCCGGTCGGCGAGGACCTCCAGGCCGAAGCGCTCGGCCGCCCGCCGGCTGCCCGCGGCGGCGCGCGTGCGATCCCCGCGCTCGGCGACGTCCCGTGCCGCCCCCGCGGTGTCCCACGCCGGCTCCGCCCGGATCTGCTTCCAGCGCGCGAGAAAGTACTCACACTGCGCCAGCAGCACGGGGTGGCTGGAGAGCGTGCGCAGCTCCGGGATCTTCGTCCCGGGAATCCCCAACAGCGCCAGCCGCACGGGCACGACGGCTTCGGCCGCGATCCGCACGCCGTCGTGCAGGGCGAGGAGGTCATACGCGCCATCGATGGCGCCTATCAGCGTGCTCTCGATCGGGAGGAGCCCGTAGTCGGTGCGGCCGGTCTCGGCCGAATCCATGACGTCCTCGAACGTACGCACCGGAACGGCGACGGCCTCGGGACCCCACAGCTGATGAATCGCCTCTTCGCTGTACGCGCCCGGCTCGCCCTGGAACGCGACGCGCACTTCCGTCGCCACGGCGAGCGGAGCCGGCTGCGGCTGCGGGTGTGGATCCAAGGTACCTCAGCCTTCCAGGTCGACCTTCAGGGCAAAGAAATCGAGCAGATCCCGGAGGGTGAGTATCCCTACGAGACGCCCCTGATCGAGGACCAGGACCCGCGACTGCCCCGACCGCCGCATCTTCGCCAGCGCGTTCATCGCATCGTCGTCGGGGTGGATCGAGCCATCGATCCCGCATTCCGTGGCGATGTCGCCGACCGTGCGCGCGCCCCACTCCTCCCGGGGCAGGGACTTCACGCGATCGACGCCCACGCACCCGAGCAGCGTCCCATTGCGCACCACCGGGTAGAGCTTGTGCTGGTAGCGGTAGATGTAGTCATCGACCAGCTCCTGCACGGGGAGCTCGGGAGCGACGGTGATCGGTGTGCCTTGCATGAACCGCCGCACCGGCTCGCCCTCGAGGGCCTGCCGCAGGAGGACCTGCTGGTACGAGGCCTTGGCGATGTTTCGCACGAACATCCCGATCAGGAAGAACCAGATGCCGCTGATGATCTGTTGCTGTAGGAGCGCGAGAAGCCCGAGGCCCATGAGAACGAGCCCGAACGCGGAGCCGATTCGGGACGCTGTCCTGGTTGCGCTGCGGAGGCTCTTCCGGTAGTGCCAGAGTGCGGCGCGAAGCATCCGGCCGCCATCGAGCGGGAACGCAGGCACCAGGTTGAAGAAGGCGAGGAGCAGATTGATCTGGGCGACGTAGCTCAGCACGCCCGTTGCGGCAGCCGGGAGCGGCAGTCCGGCGGCTATTACCGCAAAGCCGGCAGCGCCGAGCGCCACGCTCGCCAGCGGCCCGGCTCCCGCCATCAGAAACTCGGCCTTGGCGCTCGGTGGCTCGCTCTCCATCTCGGCGACACCACCGAAGATGAACAAGGTGATGCCGCGGATCGGAATGTCGTAGCGCCGGGCGACTACCGCGTGCGCACACTCGTGGAGGATGATCGAGACGAACAGCGCCGCCGCGCCAATGACCCCCATCGTCCAGTACGTGGACTGGTCGAGTCCGGGCATCCGGAATGGGAATATGCGGGCGGCGAGCGACCACGCCACGAGGACCGCCAGGATGAACCAGCTCGGGTCGAGCCGGATGGCGAATCCGAACAGGCGGAAGAGGTGGATCGGCTTTCCGAACATGGCGCGCGCTCTCCAGGCGGAGCATCGGTCGCGTCGTCGCCGGTGCGGATGGCGACGGGCCCCCGGAATGTAGGCTCATCCCGGAGCGCTAGGCAGTGCGGAGCCGCCGCTGAACGAACCCGGTACTCAGCTTCCCTGGCTGGGGGCGGCGGCGCTCTGGAGTCCTGGTACACCTTCCGCCGTCTGGTGAACCTCCAGTTGACTCACCAGATCGTGAACCCCTCGCACCCTGCGAACCGCGCGGAGAAGCTCGTCCACCTCATCGGCCAGAATCTCACCCTGGAGCGTCACCATCCCGTGCGTAGCGGTGACCTCGATCGATCGCGAGCTGGAGACCAGCCGGCCGAGCTCCGCGCGCACCCGGCCCACGAGTACGGCATCGGAGACGTCCTCCGGCGTCAGCCGCGCCCGCGCTTCGGCGGCGAAGCCGCGCAGTCGGTTGGCGGTGTCGCGGCTCCGCGCGGTCACGCTCTCACGGGTCTCTGCGAGCAGGTGTGTAGCCTTGTCGCGGGCGAGTGCTCGTCGCCGCGCCCCGCGATCCGGGTCCAGCAGATACATCAGGGCAGCGCCGATCCCGACGCCACCGAGCAACGCGAGCCCGCCTACTCCCTTGCTCGCGCCTTTTTTTGTGCCTTGTTGCAGCATGGTACAATCCTCCTCGGCCGATCCGGTTTGCGGCGCGACGCGCGCCGAGCCCACCGGGGAACCGAGGTCGCAAGCGCGGTGCCGCAGTTTCCATGCGTTCGAGGCGTTCGAGGGATTCGAGGGATTCGAGGGATTCAGGGATTCAGGGATTCGAGGGATTCGAGGGATCCCTTGAATCCGGTCGAGCAGCGTAGCCGAGGTGCCTGGCCAGGAAACGCCAGCTGATCCCGGCGAAGAGCACGAGCAGGCCGATACCCACGATTTCCCGGGAGAGAGCAAGCGCGAGCAGCGTACAGGCGGCCAGACCGACCACGGGTACAGCGTCGGGAAAGCGCTTGGCGCTGGCCGGCATGCGCAGGGCGGCGGCGTTGGCGATCGCGTAGTACACCAGGATCGTGAACGCGGCGGCCGAGGCGACTGCGCGCAGGGCGCCGGTGGCCGCGACCAGTGCGCCGAGTATTCCGGTGACCAGAATCGCATTGCCCGGCACTCCGAATCGCGACGTGCGCTCGAGGAACGATGGCAGGTCGCGTCGCCGCGCCATCGCGAACGCCATGCGACTGAGCCCGAGAATCTGCGACAGGATCACTCCGAGCATCGCCGCCGTCCCGCCGGCCGCAATGACGATGAGGAGCCAGCGCGACTCGATCGCTCTCGCCACCGCGGCGAGTGGCGCGGCGCCCTCGGTCAGCGCCAGAGTGCCGGCTACGCCCACCGCGACCGCCGCCACGGCGAGATAGAGCACGACCCGTGGCCGCGAGAGTCACGACGATCGCGCGTGGGATCGTCTTGCGCGGGTCGCGCACCTCCTCGCCGAGGGTGGCGATACGGGCATAGCCGGTGTACGCGAAGAACAGAATGGCGCTCGCCTCCAGCGTGCCGCGCCAACCCGCCGGCGCGAACGGGCGAAAATGGTCGGCGCTGACGGCGCCGGCGCCGACGATCACCAGAATGAGCAGGCTGCCGGTGGACAGCGCGACGACCGCGAGATTGAGCCTGCTCGTCTTCCGGATGCCGAACCAGTTGAGGGCCGTGAACAGGACCACAAGGCCGATGCCCACCGACCGGGGCGCGAGCCCCGGGACGAGTACGTCCAGATAGCCGCCGAGCCCCAGCGCGACCGTGCCGACCGCGGCGATCTTGCTGGCCAGGAACATCCGTCCGGCCACGAACCCCGCCCAGGGTGAAAGCACCTGGTAGCCGTACTCGTACGTTCCCCCGGCGTACGGATACTGCGCCGCGAGCTGTGCCGAGCTGAGCGCGTTCGCAGCTGCGGCGATCGCGGCGAGCAGGAGCGCGGCGAGGATCGCCGGGCCGGCGACCCCAGCTGCGATACCGATCACGACGTAGATGCCGGCGCCGACGATCGCTCCGAAGCCGATCCCAACCGAGTCGAGGAGCCCGAGCTCGCGATCCAGCGTCGGGGCGCCCTGGCCAGAATATGTGGATGTCACGAGCGGATGGGCGTGAGGCGGCGCACTGGGCGATGAGCGAGCGTAATCGAATCCCCCACAGGCGAAGGGAGAATCCGCCTCGCGCGTTCACGGACTCCCCCGACTTTGGCGGCCGCCGGAGCACGGTATCCTATACCTGTCGCTTTCCACACGACACCCAGGATACGAACCATGGCCGCCATGCCGATGCCCAGACCGCTCGTTCCGAACTCGGATGCTCCATCGGAGACGAGAATCCTTCCATTGAAGCTCCCCGCTGCCGGACCGTCGCCGTTCTTTCGCAAGGTCCTCGTAGCCACCGATGGCCGGCCGCTGGCCGATGGTGCATTGCGGGTCGCGCACGCCGTGGCGGAGCGCACGGGAGCGGCATTGGAGGAGGCTGCGATTTTCGAGCCTCGCGTGCCCGTGCCCGGCGCGGGAGTGAGTCGCGGAAGCTCGCAGTGCGAGGAGATGGACGCGCCGGAGCTCGCCGCGCTCGCCAGCAAAGTGCGGGAGCAGCGCCGCCGGATCGCCGGGACGGGGCCGGTTTGGCCGGTGCACTTGGCGGTGGGGTATCCAGCGTCCATGATCGAACGTATCGCCGAGCGAGAGCAGTCTGATCTCATCGTGGCCGGCATCGGGCGCGGCGGACCAGACGTCCAGGTATTCACCAAGGAAACGGCGCTCGCTTTGGCGTTCTCCGCTGACGTCCCGGTGCTCGCCACGGCACACGATGCCGACGGCCTGCCGCGCCGGGCGCTCGTGGTCGTCGACTTCGACGATACCAGTCTGCGGGCCGCAAGGCTGGTCCAGGAGCTGGTCGCCGACGACGCGACCATCCATCTCCTGCATGTATCCCGCAACGCGGCGACGACCAACGGGGCGGTCCGGCGGTTGTTCGAGGAAGCCGAGGGGACGGGCGCCGCGCGCGGGATCGAGTTCCGGCGCACGGTGGTGGAGGGGGACGCGGCGACGGAGACTCTGGCGGCCGCCGAGCAGTGGGACGTGGGGCTCATCGTGGCCCCACTCAAGGGCGCCACTGTCGTGCAGCGGAGCCTCGGCGACACGCTCGCCGCTCCGCTGTTGCGGGGGTCGTCATGCTCCGTGCTGATCGTGCCGGAGGGGCCAGTCGAGCGGTCGCGCGATGCCGAGGTGGCCCGGCGGCCCGGCGAGACCAGCTGAGAAGAATCAGGGCCTTTCGGCGAGCGGAAGCGTGAAGTGGAAGGTGCTTCCCTCGCCGAGCGTGCTTTCCACCCGGATCCGGCCACCGTGGGCTTCGACGATGCCGCGGGCGATCGTCAGCCCGAGTCCCGTGCCGCGGATGCGTGAGCCGCGCCGTGCCTGCCAGAACCGATCGAATATACGCGCCGCCTCGTTCTCGGGGATGCCCGGGCCCGTGTCCACGACCGTGACTTCCACGAAGCCCTTTCGCGCCGCCGCCCGCACGGTGATCTCGCCGCCGGCCGGAACGAACTTGACGGCATTGCCGACGAGGTTGCCGAGCACCTGAAGAACGCGCTCGGCATCGGCGTCGACGCGCGGCAGATCCTCCGGCAGATCGGCCGACAGCCGGATCGACTTTTCGGCCGCGGCGCGCTCGAACATCGCCAGCACCTGATGGACGAGAACGAAGACGTCCTCGCGCTGGCGCTCGATGGCGAGGCGGCCCGCCTCGATGCTCCCGACGTCGAGCAGATCCTGGATCATCCGCTGCATCCAGTCGGCCGACGTCTGGATCATCTCGCCGAGCTCGCGCGCCTTGGCCTCTCCGCCGCCATTCTCCTCGATGAGCGTGCTGGCGCACATGGAGATCACGCTCAGCGGATTGCGAAGGTCGTGGGAGACGATGCCGAGCACCTCGTCGCGGAGCCGCGAGGCCCGCTGCGCGTCGCGGTAGAGGCGCGCGTTCTCCACGGCGAGCGAGGCGCGGCGGGCGACCTCCTCGGCGAGCGCCAAGTCGTCGGACCCGAGCGGCGGCTCATCGCCCGTGCGGCCGATGCCGAAGGCGCCGAGCACCTGCCCGTGGGCGACCATTGGGAGTACGGCGAGGGAGACGAGATCGAGCCGGTCGAGCATCTGCCGGTGTTGCGCATTCTGTGCCCAGCCGGCGAGCATGTCCGCCGTGACACGCTCCACCAGTACGGAACGGCCGCTTGCCAGCGCTTCGTACATGATGTACTGGCGCGATCGATCGATCGGGAACGTGACGAAGGCGCGCGCGAGGTCGGCCTTGGCCGGATCGGCGTGGACCGCCTCGATCCGGCGGACCCGCCCGTCCTCGTCCACGACATCCATGATCGTGAACGAGCAGAGTCGCGGCACGAGCAGCCGCGCCAGCGCGGAAAGCGTGTCGCGATAGTCGAGCGAGGTGTTGAGGATCTCGCCTGCCTCGGCGAGAAAGCTCGCCCGGTGCTCGGCGGCCTCGGCGCTTGCCCGGGCCTCCGTCTCGCGCGCCAGCAGCCGTGCGCGCTCCTCATCCGCGCGCCGCCGCTCGGTGACGTCGCGAAGCACGGCGGTGAAAAAGCGACGGCCGGCGACGTCGATCTTCGAGATCGATGCCTCGGCGGGGAAGAGCTCCCCGTTCCTGCGGCGGCCGTGGATCTCCCGCCGCTCGCCCATCTGTCGCGCGGCGACCGGGCCGCGCGCGAACTCCTCGATGTGGTGCCGGTGCACCTGCCGCACCTGCTCGGGGATGAGAATGTCCAGTGGCTGGCCGAGAACCTCGTCGGAAGCATAGCCGAAGATCGCCTCGGCGCCGTCGTTGAACAGCGTGATCCGCTGCTCCTCATCCACGGTTACGATCGCGTCGGCGGCGATGGAGACGATGCCGGCAAACTTCGCCTCGGAGATGCGCAGCGCCTTCTCGGCCTCGTGACGGTCGGTGACGTCCCGTCCTTCCGGGATGAGGAGCACCACCCGGCCCGTTTCGTCGGCGACTGGCTTGAGCGAGAAATCGATGCACATCGGTTCCCCGCCGGCTCGGCGCACCTCCGTCTCGAACCGAACGAACTCGCCTCGAGCGGCCCGCGTGACCGCGTCGCGAACACGGGCACGGTTCTCCTCGGAGTCTTCCCACCACGGGGTGTCCCAGAAAGGCCGGCCGACGACCTGTTGCCGATCGGCTCCGATGAGATCGAGGGCGGTGCGGTTCGCCTCGATCAGGGTGCCGTCGGGCGTGAGGAGGCCGGTGAGCTGGAAGGTATGGTCGAAAAGGGCGCGGAACCGGAGCTCGAGCTCTTCCGCGGTCAGACGCGGAACCGGCAGGCGCTCCCTGGATCCTTGAGGTGCCACGCGTCCCTCCGGCATCGCGCTTCTCCGGCACCCGGCAGCCGAGCCGACATGGGGGGGGCGCCCCAGGAGAGGGGTTGGGCAGGGGCGCGGACACGCGAAAGATGGACAGGCGTGAGCACCGGGGCAACGAGTCACGGTTCCCCGGCTTCGGCGAGGTCGTGTGGGTGGTTCCCGCACGCCGGGGGCGGCGAACGCCGGTCACATTCCCTGCATTCACCCGACGGCCCCAAGCATTCCGCTGGCGTAATCTGTCAGCAGATGATGCGATGCAGATCGCCGACGACCAACCGCAGCAGGAGGACGACCATGACCACCCACATTCTGGTTCCCCTGGACGGCTCGCCCTTCGGCGAGCAGGCGATTCCCGCCGCGCTCGGACTCGCTCTCCGCGACCGCGCTGCGATCGAGCTGGTGCTGGTGCAGGAGAACGTGGAGTGGCCGGCGTCGATCCAGCCGCTGCTGGCACGCTATCCCGATGCGCGCGCCGAGGCGTTGTTGGCCGGCGAGACGTATCTGGACATGGTGGCCTCCCGCATTCGGGAGCAGGGAGTAGCGGAGGTCGTGCAGACGCTGCTCGACGGGCCGGTGGTGGAGACCCTGGCCGGCCACATCGATGACAGGCGGCCGGACCTGGTGGTCATGACCACGCATGGTCGCGGCGGGATGAGCCGGGCCTGGCTCGGCAGCGTGGCCGATGCCCTGGTGCGACGGGTGGCGGTGCCGGTCATGCTCGTCCGTCCGTATGACGGTATGGTTCCGCCGCCTCAGGCACCGATGCGTCCGCTACCCTGGCTGACCCGGATCGCCGTACCGCTGGATGGCTCGGCCGTGGCCGAGGAGGCGATCGAGCCCGCGCTGGCGACGTCCGGAACGAACGGCGTGGAGCTGAGCCTGCTGCGCGTCGTGCCGCCTCCGGTCACCTACCTGCGGCCGGCGTATCTCCAGGATCTTTCGGCATCGATCCTCGCCGAGATGGAGACGGATGCGGCCAGGTATCTGGAGCGCGTTGCTGATCGGATCGCGCGCCCCGGCGTGACGGTACGCACGGTCGTGTTCATCGACGAAAGCGCGGCGCGAGGAATCCTCGCATACGCGGGCGGCGGGGCGGTCGACATGATCGCCATGACCACGCATGGCCGGCGCGGACTGGCAAGGCTCGTCATCGGCAGCGTGGCCGACAAGGTGGTGCGCGGAGCGGGGGTGCCGGTGCTCCTCGTGCGACCGTCCGCCACCCGCCGCCTCGAGGCGAGCGCCTCCGAGGTGGAGGTGATGAGCGTGGCGGCGCTTCCGCCGCTGTGAACGTTGACTAAGCCCGCGCCGTTTTCGGGCATCCAAGGGAGGGGAGTCATGTACACGACCAAAGTCTCCGACATCATGTCGCCGAACGTGATCACCGTTACGCCCGAGATGTCGCTCCGCGACGTCGCGACGCTTCTGAGCGAGCACCACCTGAGCGGCGCGCCGGTCGTCCTCGGGCGCCGGGTGCTCGGAGTCGTTTCGGCGTCGGACGTGCTTCGCGTCGCTGGCTCCCCGGCGGGCATGGTTGCGGGCAGCCAGTCGGAGCCCGAGTGGGATGAGGAGCCCGAGCCGTGGAGGGAGGGGAGCGAGCCGCCGGCCGAGTTCTACACGCAGCTCGAGCCCGATGCCGAAGCGGAGATCGATCCGGACACGGGGGACGTGGAGTTGCTCGAGCGCGTCAGCGCCGCGGACGTGATGACGCGCGTGCTTTGCGCGCTGCCGCCAGACGCCTCGATCGTCGAGGCGGCGAACTACATGCTGTGGGCGGACGTTCACCGGATCCTGGTCACCGAGCAGGACGAGCTGATCGGAATCGTCTCGACGATGGACATCGTAAGGGCTGTGGCGCAAAAGATGGGATGATGGCGCGCTGACGGTGAACGACGGTGGATCAAGGCGATCAAGGGGTCAGAGTCGTTGAACGCAGTTCAACGACTCTGACCCCTTGATCGCGTCGATCGCCGCCCTCGGCTGTACACCGGCCGCCAGCCGCAGTACACTGCCCACGCCATGTCCGCCCGCACACGCGTGCCATTGCAACACTGCCCACTTCGACCGCCGGCGTGATCGCGTCCCTGGCCGGCGGGATCGGGCTGTTCCTCCTCGGTATCATCCTGATGACCGAGGGACTGAAGGCGGCCGCCGGCGGCGCGCTGCGCAACATCCTGGGCCGGCTGACCGGCGGGCCGTGGCAGGCGTTCCTGTCGGGGATGGCTCTGACGGCGCTGGTGCAGTCGTCTCATGCGACGACGCTGACGACGATCGGGTTCGTGAGCGCCGGGCTGCTCACCTTCACGCAGGCGGTGGGGGTGATCTTCGGCGCGAACGTCGGCACGACGAGCACCGGGTGGATCGTCTCCCTGCTCGGACTCCGGCTCGACATCACACTGCTGGCGTACCCGATGGTCGGGATCGGCGCGGTGACCCGGCTGCTCGCCCACGGCCGCACGGCGTCGCTGGGACTGGCGGCGGCTGGGTTCGGGCTGATCTTCATCGGGATCGACGTCCTCCAGGAGGGGATGCGCGATCTGTCGGGGATGGTCGACCTGACGCGTCTTCCGGCTTCGGCGTTCGGCGGGCGTCTGCTGCTGGTCGCCGTGGGCCTCGTGATGACCGTCATCATGCAGTCGTCGAGCGCCGCGGTGGCCACGACACTGACGGCGCTGCACGCCGGGACGGTCGGGCTGGAGCAGGCCGCGGTGCTCGTCATCGGTCAGAACGTGGGGACGACGGTGACGGCGGGGGTGGCCGCGATCGGCGCGTCGGTGCCGGCACGCCGCACCGCGGTCGCGCACGTCCTGTTCAACGTTTTCACCGGCGTCATCGCGCTGGCGCTGCTGCCGCTGCTCATGGAGGTCGCGCGGGCGGTGGCCCGCGACGCCGGGGATGCGGCGGGGATTGCAGCGTTCCACACGACGTTCAACGTTCTGGGCGTGCTGCTACTGATGCCGCTGGTGCGCCGGTTCGCCGCGCTGGTAGTCCGGCTGGTGCCCGAGCGCGGTCCCGCGCTGACGCGCAACCTGGACCCGTCGGTGGCGGCCCTCCCGGCGGTGGCGCTGGAGACGGCGCGCCTGACGGCGATCGCGATCGCCAGGGAGGCGCTCGGCGCGAGCCGATCGGTGATTGCCGGACCAGCGGCGGCCCGCCGGCGCGCCGCGGACACGATCGCGCTGGTGGACAGCGCGCTCGCCGAGACGCGGCGATTCGTGGCGACGGTGCGGTCGTCGCCGGAAGCGGTCGCCGAGCACGCGCGCCACCTCGCCGTACTGCACGCGCTCGACCACCTCGACCGGCTGATCGATGCGCTTCGTGAGCCGGCACCGCGCGAGGCGCTGGCGCACGACCCCGAGTTGCACGCGCAGGCCGAATCACTGCTCGAGGCGCTCGCCCCCGTGGAGCAGTGGCTGGCGGGCCCCGAGACACCGGCGCCGGTGGAAACGGCGGAGCAGGCATCGCTGCGCATTGCCCGCCTGCGGCGGGAGCGCCGCATCCGGATCCTCGAGCAGACGGCTGCCGGCGAGATCGATCCCGACGCCGCGCTGGCGCGCCTCGACGCCATCCGGTGGATCGACCGGATCGCCTATCACGTCTGGCGCGCGGTGCACCACCTGGGCGCGCCAGCGGCGATCACGCCGGCAAGTGTGGAGGAGCGCGCCGAGCCACGGAGTGTCGGCTCGGGGTGAGATCGTCTGCGGTGTCGAGCGCCTTCCAGTGCCGTGGTGCGGGATCAGAGAGTCCGAGGCGAGCACAGTGGGTGCGATAGTAGCCGAGCATCTCGCGGACGAGCAGACGCTCGTGCACGTCGCGCGCCGTGCATCGACCGCGTGCGGGCGCTTACCCGAAGCGGAGTCGGGAAAGACCCGACGGCATCCGATGCCGCCCGGAGAATCGCGAGCGCTCTTTAGATGGAATCGCGATGTGGATGAGTACGGACGAGCGCCGGCTCCTCGATCTTCTCGGGGCGCGTCGGTGCCCGCGCATCGCGGCCCGAGTCGAGGAGCACGGCCACCCACCGGAACTCGTCGGTGTTCTCCAGCATGATCTTCACCATCACGGTGAGCGGCACGGACAGGAACATCCCCACCGGACCGAGCACGAATCCCCAGAAGATGAGGGACAGCACCACGACGAGGGCCGATAGACCGAGCCGCCGTCCCATCAGGTTGGGCTCGAGCAGATTGCCGATGCCGACGTTCACCGCCAGGTACCCGGTGGCGACGATGATGGCGTGCGAGAACCCGAACTGGACCAGCGCGAGCATGATCGCCGGAATCGCGGCGACGACCGATCCAATGGCGGGAATGTAGTTGAACAGGAACGCGACCAGCCCCCAGAGAAGGGGAAAGTCGATCCCCAGCATCCACGTCCACAAGCCGATCAGCGTACCGGTCATCAGGCTCGTCAGAGTCTTGATGCCGAGGAAGCGCTGCACCTCGTCGACGATCCTCAGGTAGCGTCCGAGATCCACATCCGTCCGCCCGATCGCGGTGCGGATCTTGGCGGGGAACGCCGACGCCTCGGCAAGCATGAAGATGAGTATGATCAGGACGAGGAAGGCGGTCGTCAGCACGCTGGCGATCCCCCGGACCGTCGTGCGGGCGACGTCGAGCACGGCGACCGGGTTCACGATGTCCTGCCGCACGTTCGGCGGCACG
>DATKCV010000082.1:0-8257 GCA_035513015.1 Gemmatimonadaceae bacterium | reverse complement strand
GGTGAACACCCTGCTCGTCTCGGCGCGGCCCGGCGGCCCGCCCGACGCCGCACGCGAGCTCGAGCAGCTCACGGCGGCGCAGGCGCAGCTCGAGGACGTCGGCCTCACCGTGAGCGTCCTCGAGTCGGGCGGGGCGCTCGCCGTCACCTCCGCCACCGGCCTCCTCGATGACGCGCACGCCGCTGTCGTCCAGGACGCCTTCCGCGCCGCCGCGCTTCAGCCGCAGCCGGTGTTCACCTACCTGGCCAACAGCCTGCAGGCCAACGGCCGCGAGGTCCCCTACTCGCTCGTCACGGCCATCGACCTCCAGGCGATTTCCCCGAACCTCTCGAACGCCTCGAGCGTCCTGAACGCTCCGAACGACTCGAACGATCCTCCCGTCGTCCTCAACGCCTGGGCCGCCGCAGAGTTGCAGGCCGGGATCGGCGACTCCGTGACGATGGAGTTCTTCGTGTGGGAGGAGCCGGGCCAGCTGGTGACCCGCACGAGCGCGTTCCGCGTCGCCGCCATCGTCCCGGTCGATGCCGGCGATCGCGACCTCGCGCCGATGTATCCGGGCATCAGCGATTCGCCCACGCTCGATGACTGGGATCCTCCGTTCCCGATCGATCTCGCGCGCATCCGTCCTCAGGACGAGGAGTACTGGCAGCGGTACCGGACGACGCCGAAGGCGTTCGTGCCGCTCGACACGGGTCAGCGCCTGTGGCGCTCGCGATACGGTGCGCTCACATCGATTCGCGCCGTGCCCCCGGAGCAGCCGCTCGACGCCGCGAGGGAGGCGCTGACGGCGCGTCTGCGCGCCGGGATCGACCCGATCACGCTTGGACTCGCCGTGCGCGACGTGCGCGCGGAAGGGCTGAGCGCCTCGCGTGGCGCCACGGACTTCGGCGCGTATTTCGTGTATTTCAGCTTCTTCCTCGTCGTCTCGGCGCTGCTGCTGGCGGCCCTCTTCTTCAAGCTCGGCGTGGAACAGCGCGTGCGCGAGGTCGGCCTGCTGCGGGCCGTCGGGTTCGGCCCGGCCGCCGTACGGCGGCTCTTTCTCGGCGAGGGTCTGCTGCTGTCGCTGGCGGGCAGCGCGCTTGGCGTGCTCGGCGCGCTGGGCTACGCCTCGCTGATCATGCTCGGCCTGCGGTCCTGGTGGGTGGACGCGGTCGGCACGACGGCCCTCACGCTGCACGTGTCCCCGCTCTCGCTGCTCATCGGCGGCGCCGGTGGGATTCTCGCGGCTGTCGTCTGCATCTGGTGGACGCTTCGCTCGCTGAGCCGCATCTCCGAGCGCAGCCTGCTGATGGGACAGGTGGCGGCAGACCACGGGCTCCAGGGCGTCATCTCCGCATCAGCGTCGGACCGAAGGCTGGTCATCGCCGGCGCCGCTCTCGCCGCGATCGCTCTGGGCCTGCTCGTCGCGTCCGCGGCGGAGTGGACCAGCCAGGCCGGGGCGTTCTTCGGCGCAGGGTCGGCGCTGCTCGGCGCGTCGCTCTGCCTGTTCCTGTACGGCCTTCGGCGCCGGCCCCGCAGCGGGCTGGTGGGGCATGGCTGGCAGCCAGTGTCCCGGCTCGGGCTGCGCAACGCGACCTATCGGCCGGGGCGCAGCGTGCTGTCGGTGGCCGTCATCGCCTCGGCCACCTTCATCCTCATCGCGGTCGATGCGTTCCGGCGCGGCGATGGCGCCGCCGACGGCGGCCGGCAGACCGGCCTGGGCGGGTACGCGCTGCTCGTGGAGACGCTGCTCCCCGTCGTCCACGATCCCAATACGACTGAAGGACGGGACGCGCTCAACCTGTTCGCGGTCGAGTCGTCCGTGCGGATCGAACCGTTCAGGTTGCTGCCCGGAGACGATGCGAGCTGCCTGAATCTCTATCAGCCGACGAATCCCCGCATCCTGGCGCCGCGCGACGCCTTCATCGCCGAGGGGCGCTTCGCCTTCCAGGACTCGCTCGCGTCGACGGCGGAGGAGCGCGAGAATCCGTGGCGGCTGCTCCATCGCGAGGAGGCCGACGGCGCGATTCCCGTGATCGCGGACGCGAATTCCATGACGTACGTGCTGCACCTCGCGCTCGGCGAGGACATGGTCATCACGCGCGGAGGGCGCGAGATCCGGCTGCGCATGGTGGCCTCGCTCCGCGACAGCATCTTCCAGGGGGAATTGCTGATGTCGCAGGCGAATTTCCTGCGGCTGTTCCCGCAGCAGGAGGGATACCGGGTGCTGCTGGTCGAGACGCCGGAGGCGGCCGCCGGGGACGTCGCGGCGCAGGTCGAGGACGCGCTGGTCGACTTCGGTGCCGACGCGACAGGGACCGCCGAGCGGCTGGCGCAGTTTCATCGGGTCGAGAATACGTACCTCTCGACGTTCCAGACGCTCGGAGGGCTCGGATTGCTGCTCGGGACCGTGGGTCTCGGGACGGTGCTGCTGCGCAACGTGCTCGAGCGGCGGCGCGAGCTGGCGCTGCTGAGCGCGGTGGGTTACCGCCGGCGCCACGTGCTGATGATGACCGTCGCCGAAAGCGTGCTGCTGCTCGCGGGAGGCCTGCTCATCGGAGCGCTGTCGGCCGCGCTGGCGATCGCGCCGGCCGCCGCCGAGCGGGGCGGGCGCATCCCGCTGACGAGCGGTGCGGCGCTGCTGCTCTTCGCCGTGTTCCTCGCCGGCTTGCTATCATCCGTGATCGCCGTGCGGGCGGCCACGAGCGCCCCCGTGCTCTCATCTCTCCGATCGGAGTAGGAACTTCATGACGAATCGTCTCGTGCTGGTCTGCCTTGGATGTCTCCTGTGCGCCGCGCCGCTCGCGGCGGAGCACTGGCCGCAGTGGCGCGGCCCGCAGTTGAACGGCATCAGCGGCGAGGTCAACCTTCCGGTGACGTGGTCGAAGACCGCGGGGATCGCCTGGACGCTCCCGCTGCCCGACCGCTCGGGCTCGACGCCGATTGTCTGGGGTGATCACATCTTCCTGAACGTCGGCGAGGGACCGGCGCTCTCGTTGTGGTCGATCGATCGCACCGGCGCCGTGCGCTGGAAGCGGCCGCTCAGCGACGGCAACCGCCGGATGCAGAAGCAGAACATGTCGTCCCCTTCGCCGGTGACCGACGGCCGCTCGGTCTGGGTCATGGCGGGGACGGGTGTGCTCAAGGCGTTCGACTTCGCGGGCAAGGAGCTGTGGAGCCGCGACATCCAGGAGGAGTACGGCCGGTTCGGGCTGATGTGGGGGTACGCGTCGTCGCCGCTGCTCGTCGAGGATTCGCTGTACGTGCAGGTGCTGCACGGCATGACGACCGACGACCCGTCGTACCTGCTGCGGATCGACAAGGCCTCCGGCAAGACGCTGTGGCGCGTCGAGCGCCCGACCAACGCGAGGATGGAATCGCCTGACGCGTACTCGACGCCTGCCCTGCTGCGGCATGGAGGCGCGGAGGAGATCATCATCACCGGCGGCGATGTCGTGACAGGTCACGATCCCGCGAACGGACGGGAGCTGTGGCGAGCGGACGGCCTGAACCCGAGGAACGAGGGCAACTATCGGGTCGTGGCGTCGCCGGTCGTGCACGGCAACCTGATCTTCGCGCCGTCGCGCGAGCGGCCGCTCCTGTCGCTGACGCCTGGCGGGCGCGGCGACATCACGGCGTCGCACGTGGCGTGGACGTTCAACAACGGCCCGGACGTGCCGTCGCCGGTGACCGACGGTACCTACCTGTATTCGATCAACGATCGCGGCATCGTGTACTGTCTCGATGCCAAGACCGGGGAGACGGTGTACGGTCCCCAGCGGATCAGGAACGCCGCCTACAGCGGCTCGCCGGTGCTGGCCGACGGCAGGATCTACATCACCGACGAGGATGGCGTCACCACGGTGATTCAGTCCGGTCCGAAGTTCGCGGTGCTCGCGGAGAACGACCTCCTGGAGTACACGCTGAGCTCGCCGGCAATCTCGGAGGGCCAGATCTTCATTCGCACGGCGTCGTTCCTCTACGCGATCGGGGAGAGACGATAGGCGGGTCCCGGAACCAGGGAGTGCTTCATGCTGCGCACGCTCATCAGGGTCGCGCTGATCGGTGTCGTCGCCGTCGCGATCGTCGGAGGCGTGCTGTATCAGGTCTTCGGTCTTCGCGCCGTGCTCGACGGCGGCGGCATGCCGCGGCTTGCCTTCGTCGAGTCGTCCGCGGAGCAGGCCGCCCGCGTCGAGCGCCATCGCGAGGCCCAGCGGGCCGCGGCGTCACGTGCCTCCGCCGGCAGTGACGGCGGGCCACCCGTCCCGGCTGCGGCAGCCGGCGGGCCGGCGGCGGGCGCGCCCGACCCGTCGTTCGCGCCGTCCTCCGTTGACGCGGATGGCACCGCGCCCGTTCCGTCGCCGCCCCCGCCGTCCTCCGTTCCGTACTGGACCGACTTTCGCGGGCCGCTGCGCGACGGTGCGTACGCCGAAGGTCCCATCCGCACCGACTGGCCCAAGAACGGCCTCGAGCCCGTCTGGAAGCAGCCCGCGGGCGGCGGTTACGCCTCGTTCGCGATCGCGCGCGGGCGCGCGTTCACCATCGAGCAGCGCGGGCCCCGGGAGGTCGTCGCGGCCTACGACGTGCCGACCGGCCTCGAGCTCTGGGTCGACGCCTGGGACGCGGAATTTCGCGAAACTATGGGCGGCGACGGTCCGCGCGCAACTCCCACGTGGGCGGACGGGCGCGTCTATGCGCTCGGCGCAACCGGCGAGCTGCGCGCGCTCGACGAGTCCAGCGGGCGTGTGCTCTGGCGGACGAACATTCTCGAGGACAGCGGGGCGGGGAATCTCGACTGGGGCATGTCGGCCTCACCGCTCGTCGCCGGCGACAGCGTCGTCGTGCTGCCGGGAGGGTCCAACGGCCGGTCGGTCGCCGCCTATCATCGCGTCACCGGCGACCGCCTCTGGACAGCGCTCGGCGATCGGCAGTCGTATGCCTCGCCGATGCTCGTGGATCTCTCGGGTGTGCGCCAGTTGCTCGTCTTCAGCGCCGAGCGCCTCCTGGGCCTCGAGCCGGACGATGGGACGCTGCTGTGGGAATACCCCTGGGTGGGACCCAACGGCATCAACGCCGCCCAGCCGCTCGTCATCGGCGGGAACCGGATCTTCGTCTCGTCGGGCTATGGCGCAGGCGCGGCGGTGATCGAGGTGTCGGGGAGCGGCGCCGCGTTCTCGGTTCGCGAAGTGTGGCGCAACACGCGGATGAAGAACCGGTTCGCCAGCTCGGTGCTGCACGAGGGCACCATCTACGGACTCGACGAGTCGATTCTCGCGGCCGTGGACGCGGCGACCGGCGAGCTGAAGTGGAAGGGGGGCCGATACGGGTACGGCCAGCTGCTGCTCGCGGGTGGACACCTCATCGTGCTCGCGGAGGACGGCGACCTCGCGCTCGTCCGCGCGACACCCGAGCGTCACGAGGAGATCGTGCGGTTCCCGGTGCTGAGCGGGAAGACGTGGAACCCTCCCGCCATGGCCGGAGGGTACCTGCTCGTCCGGAACCTGGCGGAGATGGCGGCGTTCGACCTGCGGGTCCCGTAGCGTCCGCCAGCGACTCACGGCGTACGCGACTGCCCTTCGGAGGCTCACCGCGCGCAGCTTGCCGTCCACCTGGCCGTGTGGGACAATTCCCCGCGCCATGGTGTCGGTGCAAGCCGGCGGCGCCCTCGATCTCCAGCTCCTGCAGCGCATCGTCGCTCGCGATGCCGCCGCGGTCGGGGACCTCTACGATCGCCACGGCAGCCTCCTGTTCGGCGTCATCATGCGCATCCTCCGAAGTCGACCGGACGCGGAGGAGGTTCTGCAGGAAGTGTTCATCCGCGTCTGGACGCGAGCCGAGATGTACGACGAGAGGCTCGGCGCGCCGGTGTCGTGGCTGGCCCGCCTGGCGCGGAACCGCGCCATCGATCGGCTCCGCGCGCGCCGTGCCAGGGGCGCCGTCGACGGACTGGCCGACGTCCACGAGGCGGAGCCCGCGTTGGCCGTCCGCATCTCGACACCAGAAGTGCTCGCGCAGGCGGCGGAGCAGAGTGCAACACTGCGCCACGCGCTCCTGGCTTTGCCGGAGGAACAGCGGGCCCTCATCGAGGCGTCCTTCTTCGAGGGCTACACCCACAGCGAGCTCGCGGATCGCTTCGGCCTGCCGCTCGGCACGGTCAAGACGAGGATTCGAACCGGGATGATGACGATGCGCGAGCGGCTGGAGGACGCAGTATGAATCCCGACATCGAAGCGCTCGCGCTCGCCGACGCGATCGGTGCGCTCGCTGAAGACGAGCGTCGGGAGCTGCGCGGCCACGTGGCGCTCCTCCCGCCGGACAGGCAGGCTCGCATCGCCCGCTTATACGACGTGACGCTCGCGGTTGCGGCGAGTGCGGAGTCACGTGAGCCCTCGCCGCACGTCCGGCAGGCACTCCTCGCGAAGATTGCCGCGCCATCCAACTACACCATCACCGCCGGCGAGGGGCGATGGATCGACCCCGGCCTCCCGGGCGTACGTCTCAAGGTCCTGGCGCTCGACAGGGCTCGCGACCTGGTCACCATACTCGTCCATGCCGAGCCCGGCGCACGCTATCCCGCGCACGGTCATTCGACGCCCGAAGAGTGCTACATCATTCGGGGCTCGGTGCTGATCGAAGGCAGACTGCTGCGCGCCGGCGACTTTCACCATGCGGAGACCGGCAGCGCGCACGGCGAGATCAGCACGGACGAAGGCGCCGAGGTGCTGATCGTCGGCTCGGCTGCCGATTACCTGCCCGAATCGCGGTAAGTCCCGGCCGGGCCGTGGTCAACGGCCGCGGCGATCGCGGCGGCTCGGGAGAGAACCTCGGGGTCGCGCAGTCCAACGGCCAGCACGCGATCCATCTGCTGGAGTGCGTCGGCCTGGCGCCCGTTGACATGCAGGGCCCAGGCATACGCGTCCAGCGTGTATACGTCCTGCCGGCGCGCCACTTCCATCAGCGCGACCTTCAGCGCCTCCACTGGCTTCTGCGCGCGATCGGCGTAGTAGAAGATCAGCTCCCGATTCGCGTTGTCCCAGCCGCGAGACTCGCGAAGCGCCTGCGCTTCGAACTCGGCGTAGGCCGCTCTCGCCTCCTCCTTGCGTCCTGCCCCGTCGAGCGCCTCTGCAACGGCGTAGAGATTCTCCGGATGCGGGGCGCCCTCATAGCGCCGCGCGAGGAGGGCGACGGCGTCTGCATGCCGTCCCTGCGCAGAGCGAAGCCTGGCGAGCTGTGCCAGGGCATAGTGGTAGTCGGGGACGAGCCCGATCGCCTCGTCCAGCAACGCGTCGGCCGGACCGGTCCGCCCGGCCGTCAGCTCCAGATGGGCGAGCTGCGTGAGCATCCACGCGCGGTCCTCGACTTCCCCCGGGGCCGATCGCTCGTATGCGGTGCGCATGAGGTCAATCGCTCCCTCGATGTCTCCAAACAGCTCCCGGAGGTACGCCGCGCGCGTGAGCGCCGGGATATTGCCCGGACGCATGTCGAGCATCCATTGGCAGGCCTCTTCGGCCTCCTCGTAGTTGCCGAGCTCAGCATGCGCGTCCGTCAGAAATCCGTACACGAGGACATCGTCGGGGACCTGCTCGTTGAGCGTGCGCGCGAGCGTCAGCGCCCGCGCGAACTCGTGCTTCCCGAGGAGCACCCAGGTCCGCATCTTCAGGGCGTTGAAGTTCTCGGGGGCCAGCTCCAGCGATCGGCCGATCGCTTCCTCGGCGCGATCGTAGTAAGCAGGATCGGCCGTCTCGCGTGCGCGACGGGCAAACGCGAGCGCCAGATCGTTGAACCGCTCGTGCTGGCCCGGGCTCACCGCAATCGACCGCCGCGCCGCCGCGATGCGCTGCTCCGCCGGGGAAGTCGATTGTGCGAGCGCCCCAGCCGCCGCGACCGGGACCAGGATTGCCGACAGGCACCAGATGCGACACGTCATGCGGGTCATGGCATCACTCCCCCGTTGGAACGCTTCCCCACTCCAGGGCGCCGTGGCCGCCCGCCGACATCGTGGCGGGTGGACCTGGCGCCGGATCGGGGTGCCCGGCGAACGGACCGTGCAGGTGAATGAACTTGCACACGTCGGGTTCAGCCCAGGATCCGCCGATCGACGTCCCCCCGCAGTTCCCACCGGTCCCGGCACAGGGCAGCGCCACCGGGAGCCCGGATGGATTGAGGCTCCCCGGCAGGGCGTACGGGCCATCCTGGTGGCCGATGTCGGGATTTCTCACCCTCCAGGCCACGGCGTCCGGCGGAGTAAAGGCGGGGCTTGCACCGAGGCCATCGAACA
>DATKCV010000081.1:0-8883 GCA_035513015.1 Gemmatimonadaceae bacterium | reverse complement strand
TGAGGTCTTTCCAGGTGCCCGCGACGCCTTTCACCACCGCCTGGCCGCCGAGCTTGCCTTCGGTCCCCACCTCGCGCGCGACCCTCGTCACCTCCGAGGCGAACGAGTTGAGCCGGTCGACCATGGTGTTGATGGTGTTCTTGAGCTCGAGGATCTCTCCCCGCACGTCGACCGTGATCTTCCGCGACAGGTCGCCGCGCGCCACCGCCGTCGTCACGTCGGCAATGTTGCGGACCTGTACCGTGAGGTTGTCGGCCATGAAGTTCACGTTGTCGGTCAGGTCCTTCCACGTCCCCGCGACCCCCGGCACGTTGGCCTGCCCGCCCAGCCGCCCCTCGGTGCCGACCTCCTTCGCGACCCGCGTCACCTCGTCGGCGAAGATCCGCAGCCGGTCCACCATGTTGTTGATCGTCGTCTTCAGCTCCTGCACCTCGCCCTTCACGTCCACCGTGATCTTCTGACTGAGATCGCCGCTGGCGACCGCCGTCGTGACGAGGGCGATGTTCCGCACCTGGTTCGTCAGGTTCGACGCCATGAAGTTCACGTTGTCGGTGAGGTCCTTCCACGTGCCGGCCACGCCGGTCACGTTGGCCTGCCCGCCGAGGATCCCCTCCGTCCCCACCTCGCGGGCGACGCGCGTCACCTCCGACGCGAACGACTTGAGCTGGTCGACCATGATGTTGATGGTGTTCTTCAGCTCCTGGATCTCCCCTTTCGCCTCGACCGTGATCTTCCGCGAAAGGTCGCCCCGCGCCACGGCAGTCGTCACGTCCGCGATGTTCCGCACCTGGTTGGTCAGGTTGCTCGCCATCGCGTTCACCGAGTCGGTGAGGTCCTTCCAGGTCCCCGCCACCTCCTCCACCCGCGCCTGGCCGCCGAGCACGCCCTCGGTGCCCACCTCGCGCGCCACTCGGGTCACCTCGGCGGCGAACGACGAGAGCTGGTCCACCATCCGGTTGACCACCTGCTTGATCTGGAGGATCTCCCCCTCCGCCTCGACGGTGATCTTCCGCGTCAGGTCGCCGTTGGCGATCGCCGTCGCCACCCCGGACACATCGCGGAGCTGGACCGTCAGGTTGCCCGCCATCCCATTGACGCTGTCCGTCAGGTCCTTCCACGTCCCCGCCACTCCTTCGACCTGCGCCTGCCCGCCCAGCTTGCCCTCCGTGCCCACCTCGCGAGCTACTCGCGTCACCTCGCCGGCGAACGCGTTGAGCTGATCGACCATCGTGTTGATCGTGTCCTTGAGCGCCGCCATCTCTCCCTTTACTTCGACGCTGATCTTTCGGGAGAGATCGCCGCGGGCCACCGCTGTCGTCACGTCGGCGATGTTCCGCACCTGACTCGTCAGGTTGCTCGCCATCGCGTTCACCGAGTCGGTGAGGTCCTTCCACGTCCCAGCCACACCCGGAACGTTGGCCTGACCGCCGAGAACCCCTTCGGTCCCGACCTCACGGGCCATGCGCGTCACCTCGCCGGCGAACGCGTTGAGCTGGTCGACCATGGTATTGATCGTGTCCTTCAGCTCGGCGATCTCACCCTTCACATCGACCGTGATCTTCTGACTGAGATCCCCGTTAGCGACGGCCGTGGTGACCAGGGCGATGTTCCGAACCTGGCTCGTCAGGTTGCTGGCCATCGCGTTCACCGAATCGGTAAGGTCCTTCCACGTGCCGGCCACGCCCCGCACATCGGCCTGACCGCCGAGCACGCCCTCCGTCCCCACCTCCCGCGCGACCCGCGTCACCTCGGCGGAGAACGACGACAGCTGCTCCACCATCTGATTCACCGTCGTCGCGATCCGGAGGAACTCGCCCTGGAGCGGCTTCCCGTCGATCTCGAGAACCATTGTCTGTGTCAGATCGCCCTCGGCAACCGCCTGGAGCACGCGGGCGACCTCGGTGGTCGGCTGCACGAGATCGCTGATCAGCGCGTTGACGGCGTCGCTGCTCCGCTGCCAACCGCCGTTCGCTTCGGGGAACTCGGCGCGCTCGCCCATCCGGCCCTCGCGGCCGACCGCGGTGCTGACGCGCGTCAGCTCGGCGGTGAGCCGCTCGTTTCGCTCGGCGACGACGTTGAAGGCCTGGGCGAGCTCGGCGAGGCGCTCGTCGCCGTCCAGATCGAGCCGGGTGTCGAAATCACCGGCCTCCAGCCGCCGCAAGCCGTGCAGCAGCTCGTCCATCGCGGCCTCCCACGTGCCGTTCGGGGATCCTCCGGATCGGCGCGTTCCGCGGCCACCACCCTTCCTGCCCCCGCTCTTCCGGGATCGGGTGCCTCCGTTCTCTTCGCTCCGCGAAAGCGGAGTCTCCTGGTCCAACTCGACGTGATCGCCGACGCCCACGGTCTGCTCCTGCTCTGTTCTGGTTTCGGAGGAGGGCTCCAGTCTGAGAGCCCTTTGGGGAGGGAAGGTCGGGACGGCTCCACCCTCTCGAGTGCGGCCCTGGCCGACTCTCCTCTTCAAAAGTGGGACCGCGGCTGTTGGCCGGGTGTATCCGCGTGCCGTCCCGGCGGGGTACGCTCCCCGCGGGCGCCCCGCGGTTCGCCAGCGCGAGCAGTCCACCCCCGGCTTCGGGTGGCCTCAGCCGGGAATGGGGCCCGCGAGCAGGCGCACCGGAATCCCGCCGTTGTACGTGCGGAATCTCTCGGCCAGATCCAGGCGGAGCTGGGACTCGAGCCGGCGATCGGCCGACAGCAGCGCGACGATCCAGCCGGGGAAGCCGGCCCGGCATACCTGCCCTAGCCGCGCGTAGAGGTCCCGAAGGGCGCGGCGATCGCCCAGGCGCGCGCCGTAGGGCGGGTTGGTCACGATCGCACCCGGCCGGCCACCGGCGGCGTTTGGCGGCCGGGCGTCGGAGAGAGGCGCACAGGCCGCTTCCACATCGGGCGCGACGCCAGCCCGGCCGGCGTTGGCGCTCGTCGCCGCGACCGCCCCGGCATCGCGGTCCATGGCGACGATCGGAGCGGGAGTGGCGGCCAGTGACATAGCCTGTGCCCGCTCGACAAGGGCATCCCAGACGCTTGCGTCGAAGTCCGGCCAGCGCTGGAAAGCGAACCGGCGCCCGAGTCCCGGCGCCAGCCGGCGGGCGAGGAGCGCGCCCTCGATGGCGATCGTCCCCGAACCGCACATTGGATCCACCAGGGGCGTGGCGGGATCCCAGCCGGAGGCCAGGAGCATCGCCGCGGCCAGCGTCTCCCGCAGCGGGGCTTTCCCGATCGCCTGCCGGTACCCGCGCAGGTGAAGCAACGCACCCGAGGTGTCGGCGCTGACGATCACGCGATCGTGGACGATGCGGACGACGACCAGGGGGCCAGGATCGCGGCCTTCCGATTCCACGGAGGCCAGAGTCGCGTCGGTGGCATCATCATCCCCGCCGCCCGGGAGCGCCGTTACGCCGCCCACGGATCGGTCGATGGCGGCCAGGATGCGCTCGGCCACCGCATCGGAGTGGTACAGGCGCGACTTTCTGCAGGTCACCCTCACGCGGACGGAATCACCAGCGGCGATGGTCCGGCCCCAAACGAGCTTTCTGGCGTTCCGCTCCAGCTCGTGAAAGGCCGTCGCCTGGAAGTGACCGAGGCGGAGAAGAATCCGTGAGGCGGTGCGGAGATGCAGATTGGCGGCGTACAGGTTCGCGAGCTGTCCGGTGAAGGAGATGCCACCGGACTCGACCGTGCACTGAACGCCGAGTGCGCCGAGCTCCGTAGCTGTGATCGCCTCGATCCCGGGCGCGGTTACGGCAAACAATTCGAGCGCGTTTCGCGCTGTCATCGAGCCTTCATGGCGTCAGCAAAACGCCATGCAATTCTGACCCCCAGCAGCAGAACGAGGATTGCACCGAACAGGACGGGCCTGGACACGTCCTGCTTGACCGCGAGGTAGTAGTGAATCGTTCCACCCGAGGCGGCGACGTACGCCAGGCGGTGCAGAAGATTCCACCGCCGCCCGCCCAGTCGCCGAATCCAGCCCTTGGTCGAGGTGATGGCCAGCGGCACGAGCAAGAGCCAACTGAGCATGCCGATCGTGATCCAGGGGCGCTCGATCACGTCCGCGACGATGTCCCCCCAGTCGAAAAACATGTCCAGACCGATGAACGCCGAGACGTGCAGCGTCGCGTAGAAGAACGCGAACAGGCCGAGCATCCGGCGTAGCCGAATGACGGCGTTCCAACCGCCGAGTCGCCGGATGGGCGAGACGGCGAGCGTGATGAGCAGGAAGTAGAGCGCCCACCGGCCCGTCCGGTGTTCCACTTCCTCGATCGGGTTGGCTCCGAGGTCTCCCTTCGCCGCGTCCCATGCCAGGAACGCGAACGGAAGCAGCGCGGCGAGAAAGATCGCCGGCTTGATCAGCCGGTTGGCCCCGCGGCGACGTGGCTTGCCCTGTGGGGGCCCTGTGGTGTCCACCCGGGATGGAAGCTCCTCGCGGCGGAGCCCGTGGATCAGAAGTATCGCCTCAGATCGAGGCCGGTGTAGAGACGCGCCACCTGGTCCGCGTAGCCGTTGAACATGAGCGTCTCACGCCGGCGGAACTCACCGATGCGACGTTCGCGCGCCTGGCTCCACCGCGGATGATCGACGGTCGGGTTCACGTTAGCATAGAACCCGTACTCGTTGGGTGCGACGACGTTCCAGGTGGTTGGCGGCTCGGCCTCCGTCAACCGGAACCGCACGATCGATTTGACACTCTTGAACCCGTACTTCCACGGCACCACGAGGCGCAGTGGCGCGCCATTCTGATTCGGGAGCTCCTTGCCGTAGAGTCCGGTAGCGAGGATCGACAGTGGATGCATGGCCTCATCCATCCGCAGCCCTTCGACATAGGGCCATGGAAGGATCCGGCTGCGCTGCCCCGGCATCTGAGCCGGATCGAGGAGCGTTGTCATTTCGACGTACTTGGCGCTGGGAAGCGGTTCCGCGCGAGCGAGCACGTCCTTGAGGGGGATTCCCAGCCAGGGGATCACCATCGACCAACCCTCGACGCATCGCAACCTGTAGACGCGCTCCTCCGCCGTGTGCGGGCGAAGGAAGTCCTCGAGGTGATAGTCGGCGGGCTTCGCCACCAATCCATCGATGCGGACGGTCCACGGCCGGGTACGGAAGGCGCGCGCGTTGCGCGCCGGTTCCGCCTTCCCGGTGCCGAACTCGTAGAAGTTGTTGTAGGTGGTGACGTCCTCGTATGGCGTCAGTTTGTCTTCGACACCCTGCTCCTCCTCCGACGACGACGCGGCCTCGCCGTTGACGCAGCCGGCGAGCGTAGTGAGCGCGCCTCCGGCGGCGATCGTCGCGCCGATCCCGCCGGCGAGCTCGATGAACCTGCGCCGGCTGACGTAGAGCGCCTCATCGGTGATCTCCGATGAGAGGATGTCGGGGGGTCGGCGGATGAGCATGTTCGCTCCGGTTGGTCGTACCGAATAATAGGGGCGGGACGCCAGGATGGTTCCCCCGCACACGCTCATCGCGACGAAGCCCCGCGCCGTGGCGCGGGGCTTCATCGACTCCGGAACAGTCCAGATCAGAACTCCAGCGGCGGTCCGCTCACCGGCGGCGTCGGCGGAGTCGGCGGCGTTGGCCGCGCATCGACCCCGGGGTTGGCCGGTACGCCTGCCGGGATTCCGGCGAAGTCAGGGCGGCCGACGCCCGCCGGGCGGCCCGCACCCTCGGGACGACGCTCCGTCGCCACGGCCGGTAGCGCCTCGACGTCGGCGCGCATCTCGGCATCGCTCGCACGAGCCGCCAGCCGCTTCTGCACCTTGGCGACCGCGTCGTACGCGGGGACGCCACGGTACATCAGTTCCGACAGCACGTACATCGGGACATCCAGCGAGCGCCCCGACGCCGCTGAGGCGGCGAGATAACTTACCGCGGCACCGTCCACGCCCTGGCTGATCACGTCACCACCGGCGGCGATCTCATCGTCGCTCGGCGCACGGCCGGCGCCTCGCTCCAGCGCACTCTTCGCGCGCTCCATCGCGATGGCATAACCATCCACCTTCCGGGCGACCTCGTCCGGGGTCGCACCCTTGGCCACCAGCTCGAGCGCACGGTGTTCCAGCGCCTGGGCCGGAAGCGCACGCGCCCTTGCATCAGCGATCCGCGCCAGCACCCGCGACGCGACTTCCGCGGGAAGCACCGACTGCAGCTTGCTCGAGTTATCGTGCGCCGGCGTCTGCGCGCCGGCCGTACCTGCGGCGACGACCAGCGCCGCCAAGACAACGAAGTTTCGCATTGGATTCTCTCCTCTGAACGCGGGACGATGTGCCCCGTCGATCATACACACCCCGCGATCGCCGTCCGCGTCACTGCACGATCAGGATCCCGACAACACCCTCGAAGTCATCGGTGATCATCGTCACGCCGCGCGGGACGCCCCACCGGCCGCCATCCACTCGCACGTTGAAGCGGTACGTACCGGGCACGAGGGGGAGCGTCAGACGCCAGTGCCCATCGCGGGATTGCGCCAGCGCAACGACATTCCATTCCGTGAAGTCGCCCATGATCTCCACGCGGCGCGCCGCCGGTGCTTCCACGCGAACCGTGCGTCTCAGATCATCGTGTCGCTGGATCTCCAGCCGGTCGGCGACCGGGCGCGCGAGCGCCGGCGCGCGCGCCGAGCCGCGCAACCGCGCCAGCTCACGTAGCGGCGGACGGGAAGCGATCCGCACCCCGACGCTCACGTAACGTCCACCCGGAATACCCTGCACGTAGTCCGTCGGATAGCTTCCCACGGCGCCGTTGAGGGCCAGCGCCCGGTGTAGCCACCAGGTGGCGCTCAGGGCGACCCAGCTCTCCTCCTCGACGTCGCCGAAGCGCTGTCCCACGGCACCGCCCAGCTCCAGTGACCCGCGCGTCAAGCGCGCGCTTGCCAGCGCATCGGCGAAGCTCGAGTCGCCGACCGCCACCGGCGCGAACGAGGCCGCGGCGAGAACCAGCCGGTGATCCCACCACCCGCCGAGCTCCGCCGTCCGTACCAGCTGCCAGTCCACTCCGTTCCAGGACCGCCCTGCGCCGCCGCCGATCCACAGGCCGGCACGGTCGCGAAGCGCGTGCAGCCGAAGGTGGCCGAGGTACTGCGCGGTCCGGCTCAGATCCTCGTTCGCGCTGCCGCCGGCGCTCGCACCCAGTTCCGCGCGCAATCCGGACACGACGCGCGTCATGATGTAGGCGTCGAAGCCGCCGCTCGAGCTGAACATTCCTGTCTCGAGGCGGGACAGCGTTCCGGTCGCGAGCACCGAGCTGTTCGCCCGCTCGAGGCGAAGCGTCGGCGTGAGACTGACCACGCCGAGGCGATAGCCGTTGTGATACGTGACCGAAGCGGCGCCGACGTCCAGCGATGACGTGAGCTGCGCCGCGACGGGCGAAGCGAGTCCGAGGGCCAGCGTCGCGCCCGCGAACCCGCCAAGGAAAGCACTGATTGTCATGAGCGACTTTGAATCAGGGGGTGGGTGGACGTACGACCGGCGGGCGCGAGCCCGCCGGAGCACCGGGCGTGACCGGCAGCGCCGCCGGTGGCCCGCTCAACGCTTCTTGCGCGGCTGCGGCGGGCGACAAGCCCGCGCCGATTCCCTTCTGCACGCTCCCGCGCGCGTCCGTGAGCTGGTCGTCCCGTGCGCCGGCGCGTACGAGCTCGATCAACAGCGTCGACGCATCGGCCACCGGAACACCGTAGGCGATCAGATCGGCGAGGACCGTCAACGCCGTCGTGAGCGGCGCATCTCTCCGCGCCGCCCGCATCTGACGCAGCGTCTCGGCGCTCGCGCCGGCCTGCATGGCACTCGCCGCGGCGACGATTTCGCCCGCCGCCGACCGCGGTCCGAGCGCGCCGCGCGCTTCCACGAACTGCGTGTGGAGCCGCGCGACCGCGCCGGCGATCTGGGGCCCGCGCGCGCCCTTGCTCGCACCTTCGAGCGCCTTGAGCACCAGCGGCTCCACGGGCAGTCCCGCCGCCGCCGCCGCATCGACGTGCGACTGCACGTCGGCCGCCGTGCGCGCATCGAGCCGCGCCTCCAGCCGCGCATCCAGCTGCGCGGCCGCGGACGCTCCGGCCAGGAGCAGCGCGAGCGACGCCAGGATGAGGGATCTCACGACGCCGACCCTCCGACGGTGATCACGGAGTTGGGTACCCCGAAGTCATCGCCCAGCGCCTTCGGCGCGGCCGGATCCGGTACCCACTCGGCCCCATCCACCACGAACGCATACACGTGCCGGCCGAGGGGGAGCGAGACCGACACCGTCCACACGCCCTCGGACGCGACCACTTCGAGCGGCGTCGCGGCCGGGTTCCATTCGTTGAAGTCGCCGACCAGAGATACGTGTGAGGCGGCCGGCGCTTGCAGCACGAACCGGACGACCTGGACCGCCGGCGTGTCGGCCACGGCCGCCACCACAGGCGCGGTACCGGGCATCTCGCCCTGCGGGCGCAGCGCCACCGAACCGGCGACCACGATCGCCGCGAACGCGGCGGCCGCCGCGAGCCCGGTCAGCGGCGTGATCTGGAACGACCGCGGCCGAAGCAGCCACGAGTCGCCCCCGGGCCGCCTGGCCGACCGCACCATCGACAGGCGAATCGGCGTCCCCGAACGGCGTACCTCGGCCATCACGCGGCGGTCGAACGACGCATCGAACCGGACGCCGGAGCGCAGCTCGCTGGCGATCCGATCGATCAGTTCCTGTTCCCGCGGATCCATTTCAGACACGCTCGACCTCCCGCAACATAGCCCGCAAGCGTTCGCAGGCGCGCTTGACTCGCATCTTCAGGGCGGAGATTCCCGCCCCCGTGATCTCGGCCATCTCTTCGTACTCCAACCCATCCACGTGCTTCAGCAGAAACGCCTCCCGCTGCTCCGGCTCGAGCTTCGCGAGCGCGAGCTCGATCTCCTCGCGCCAGGC
>DATKCV010000080.1:0-9912 GCA_035513015.1 Gemmatimonadaceae bacterium | reverse complement strand
CGAACCGCGCGAGGCGGTCCCGGTGCCTGGCGACGAGCACGGCGTAGGACTCCGCATCTCCGTCGAGCACCCGCCGTACGATCGGGGCGTCGTTGGTCTCCACGAACCAAAGACCCCGCAACGCGGCGGCGCGTCACGGGGCAGTCGGACCGAATATGAACCGAAGGCGCTGGTCTGCTCGGCCGTCGGCCCGACCACGGGAATCCGACCGACCGGCAACGCCCCGAGCCTGACTCAATCCACCGGCCTTCCCCGCTCCGGATAGAACCGCTGCCGCTTCCGCGCCATGTCGCGCAGAAGATCCGCCGCGCGGAAGCGGGGGGCGAAACGCTCGTGGAGATCATCGAGCCGGCGTACGACCGACTCGGCTCCGAGCGCGTCGATGTAGCGGAACGGGCCGCCGCGGAAGGGCGGAAATCCGATCCCGAAGACGGCGCCGACGTCGCCGTCGCGGGGCGAACGTATGATCCCATCCTCGAGCACCAGTACGGCCTCGTTGACCAGGGCCAGCACCGTGCGCTCCCTGATCTCCTCCGGCCCGAAGTCGGACCGGGCAGTTCCGGTAGGCAGCAGCTCGTACACGCTCTCGTCCACTTTTCCCTTCTTGCCTTCGGCATCGTACACGTAAAAGCCCTTCTTCGATTTCCTGCCGTAGCGCCCCGCGGAGACGACGCGCTGAAGCGACTGGGACGGCACCATGCGCGTACCGAAGGCGTCGGAGATCACGTTCCCCGCCTTGGCGGCGACGTCGATCCCCACCTCGTCGAGGAGAGTCATCGGACCGACGGGGAAGCCGAAGTCCACCAGCGCCCGGTCCACCGCCTCGATCCGCGCACCCTCGTCGAGGAGCTTTCCGGCCTCGTTCATGTACGCCGCCAGGATCCGGTTGGCGTAGAACCCGGGGCCATCGTTCACCACGATCACCGTCTTCCCCAGCTTCTTTCCGTAGGCGACGACCGTGACGATGACTTCGGGATCGGTCCTGTCGGTCCGGATCACCTCGAGGAGCGGCATCTTGTGCACCGGAGAGAAGAAGTGCATTCCGATGACGCGGTCCGGCCGCGCCGATGCCTGGGCGATCCGTCCGATCGGGATCGTGCTCGTGTTCGACGCGAATATCGCGTGCTCGGGGATCAGGGGCTCCACCTCGCGAAGCACGTCCTGCTTCACCTTGAGCTCCTCGAACACCGCCTCGATCACCAGGTCGACGTTGCCGAAGCCGGCAAAGTCGACGGTGCCGCCGGCGAGGGCGAGCATGCTCTCGAACTCGGCGCGCGTGATCTGCCTGCGAGCGAGCCGCTCCTTCACCACTTCGCGAACCGCGGCCAGCCCCTTCATTACGCGTTCGTGCTCGGTGTCCTTCAGCCTCACGGCAGTCCCCTGCTGCACCGCCACCGAGGCGATGCCCGCGCCCATGAACCCGGCACCGAGAATGCCGATCTTGCGCACGGGCAGTGGCGGCGGAGCAGGCTCGCTCACTCCGGGATCGCGCTTCAGCGCCGTGGACGCGAAGAACAGGAAGACGAGGTTGCGCGAAACCCCGGTGGCCGCCATCTCGCCGAATAGCCGCGCCTCCGCGCGATAGCCGGCCTCCCGGCTGCCCGAGTAGCCGGCTCGCACGGCATCGAGCGCCGCGAGCGGCGCCGGGTAGTGCCCGCGCGTCTTCTTCAGCGTCTGCTCGCGTGCCTGCCGGAACACCACGGAGCGGCCGATCGGGTTCCCCTCCAGCAGCACGCCCGCCGCGCCGCCGCCGCGACCCGATCCCGTCCTTCCGCGCTTCTCGCCGAGCTCCCGCGCCCGTCTCACCGCGAGATCGCGCAGGATCGCCGGGTGCACCATCTCGTTCGCCAGACCGATCTGCATCGCCTTTCGGCCCCGCACGTTCCGGCCGGTGAGGATCATGTCGAGCGCGTTGCGCAGTCCGACGAGACGGGGGAGCCGCTGCGTCCCGCCGGCTCCGGGGATCAAGCCGAGCTGAACCTCCGGAAGGGCCAGCACGGTCTTCGGGTGGTCGGAGATGATCCGGTAGTGGCAGGCGAGCGCCGTCTCCAGTCCGCCGCCGAGACACGCGCCGTGGATCGCCGCCACCACCGGCAGCCGCAGGTGCTCGAGCCGATCGAGGAGCTCCTGTCCCTCGCGGCTCATCCGCTCCGCGTCCTCGGCCGTCTCCACCTCCAGGAACTCCTCGATGTCGGCGCCGGCGATGAAGATGTCCGGCTTGCCGCTGATGAGTACCGCGGCCCGCACGCTCTCATCGCGCTCGAGGCGCTCGAACATCGCCGTGAACTCGTCCTTCACCTGCCGGCCGATCTTGTTGACCGGCTCGCCGGGCAGATCGAAGGTGATGACCGCCACGCCGTCGTCGATCTCGGTGCGCAGCGCGTATGGTGTCGCGGTCACCGTCATGCGCGCTCCACGACCATTGCCAGCCCCATGCCGCCGGCGGCGCAGACCGTCATCAGCCCGAACTGTCCGTCGCGCCGCCTCAGCTCGCGGAGGAGCGTCGTCAGGATCCGCGCGCCGGTCGCGCCGAATGGGTGCCCGATGGCGATCGATCCTCCCGTTACGTTGAGCCGCGACCGATCGACCCTGCCGACCGGATGCTCGAAGCCTGCGCGCTCCGCCCACTCTCGTGACTCGAAGCCGGCGAGGTTGGAGAGCACCTGCGCCGCGAACGCCTCGTGCATCTCCACCAGATCCATGTCGGCGAGCGTCAGCCCCGCGCGCTGGAGTGCCCTCGGCGCGGCCAGCACCGGCGCCTGGAGTAGCTGCTCACCGGGGTCGAGCGCGGCGTAGGCATACGAGCGGATGTACCCCAGCGGCTCGTAGGAAAGGGAGCGCGCCTTGTCGTCGCTCATCAGGATCACTGCAGCGGCGCCATCGGTCAGCGGCGACGAGTTCCCCGCGGTCACCGTGCCGTACTTCCGGTCGAAGACCGGCGGCAGCTTGGCGAGCAGCTCGATCGACGTGTCGGTCCGGATCCCGTTGTCGCTCGCCACCACTGTTTCGTAGCGGGGCGGCACGTAGACGGGAACGATCTCCTCGAGCAGCCGGCCGTCCTGCGTTGCAGCGGCCGCCATCCGGTGCGACCGGAGCGCGAACTGATCCTGTTCGTCGCGCGGGATGTGATTCAGCTTCGCCATCTTCTCGGCCGACTGGCCCATCGTCTCGCCGGTGGACGGCTCGGCGATCGCCGGCGTGATGGGAACCAGGTCGCGCGGCCGGATCCGCGCCAGTGCCGCGACGCGCGCCGTCACCGACCGGGCTTTCGACGCAGCCACCAGCGCGTCCGAGAACCCGCGCGAGTGCAGGATAGGGATGTTCGACAGCGACTCGGCGCCGCCGGCGATCGCGCATGCGTGGTGTCCGAGCGCGATCTGGTCGGCCGCCGCCGTGATCGCCTGGTTGGCAGAGGCGCAGGCCCGGCTGACCGTATAGGCCTCCACCCCCTTGGGCAGGTTCGGCAGCAGTGAAACCTCGCGGGCGATGTTCGGCGCGATCACCGACGGAACGACCGTGCCGAAGACCAGCGACTCGACCTCCTTCCCGTCGAGTGCATTGCGCTCGATCAGCTCGGCTACGCACAGCCTGCCCAGCTCGATCGCCGAGAGTGATTTGAGGACCGTTCCGGAGCGTGCGAAGGGGGTTCGCACCCCCGCCACGATCGCCACCCGCCTGGCGTTGCCGTACGATGCCATGAAGACAAGCTAAGCGATCAGGACGCGAAGTGAACGGCGGGTTGCCCGCCTTGCCCTCCACTCGTAGCCTTCCTCGTGCCCTTGCCCTCCCCCTTCGAACGTCGACGCGCCGCGCTCGACTCGCTGGAGCGCGAGCCGCTGGACGTGCTCGTCGTCGGCGGCGGCATCACCGGAACCGGGATCGCCCGCGACGCCGCGCTGCGAGGGATGCGAGTTGCGCTGGTCGAGCGATGCGACTTCGCCAGCGGGACATCCAGCCGGTCGTCGCGCCTCGTGCACGGCGGCCTGCGTTACCTCGAGCATGGATACTTTTCGCTCGTCTTCGAGTCGAGCAGGGAACGGCGACTGCTCCTGCGGCTCGCGCCGCACCTCGTACGCCCGCTCGCGTTCACGTGGCCGGTGTACCGTGGCGCCCGCGTTCCACGGTGGAAGCTCATCGCCGGTCTGGCGCTGTACGATGTACTGGCGCTGTTCCGCAATGTCGCGGCACACCGCCCGCTAGGCAGCGGCGGGATCCTTGCCCGCGAACCGGCGCTGCGCCGCGAGGGACTCGCCGGCGGTGCCCGCTACTTCGATGCGGCGACCGACGATGCCCGACTGACTCTCGCCAATGCGCTCGGCGCCGCGGCCGCGGGCGCCGTCGTGCTCAATCACGCCGCTCTCGTCGCCCTTCGCTGGCACGACGGCTCGGTGGCAGGCGGGATCGTCACCGACGGGCTGGGCGGACGCGAGGCGGAAGTGAGAGCGCGGGTCGTGGTCAACGCCGCCGGTCCGTGGAGCGATGCCGTGCAGCGGCTCGAGCGCCCGAACGCGAGCGCCGCGCTCCGCGGTACGAAGGGGGCGCACATCGCCGTCCCCCGCGAGCGCGTCGGCAACCGGGAGGCGCTGACGCTCCTGTCGCCGACCGACGGGCGCGTGGTCTTCGTGATCCCCGCCGGAGCGCAGGCGATCATCGGCACCACGGATACGGAGACGTCGGCGACGCCCGACGATGTGCGCGCCGGCGACGATGATGTCGCCTATCTCCTGGCCGCCGCCAATCACTTCTTTCCCGCGGCTCGACTCGAGCGGGGGGACGTGATCAGTGCCTGGGCGGGGATCCGTCCGCTCGTCGCCAGCGGCTTCGACGGCGCCCCGGCGAGCGCATCGCGCGAGCACGCGATCGCCTGGACGCCCGGCGGCATGCTCGCCGTGAGCGGCGGCAAACTGACCACGTACCGGGCGATGGCCGGGGAGGCGGTGGACGCGATCGCCGCCAGGCTCGGCGTCGCGGCGGCTCGCTCGCCGACCGAGCGGCTGCCGCTCCCCGGCGGAAACATCACCTCGGTGGACACCGAGGTGGCCGCCGCGCTCGGGCATGTCGGCGATGCCGAGCGGGCGCGACATCTCGTCCATGCCCACGGCTCATCGTGGCGCGAAGTCTGGATGCTCGCCGAGGCGGATCCATCTCTCGCCGCCCCACTCGCCCCGGGACTGCCTTACGTGCGCGCCGAGCTCGTGCACGCGGTGCGGCGCGAGATGGCGTACACACTCGGCGATCTGCTCATTCGACGGACCAGGATCGCCTTCGAGATGCCAGATCACGGGCGGAGTGTGGCCGGCGATGTATCCGCGCTCGTGGCGAGCGAGCTGGAATGGAATGAGGAGCGCCGGGCCGCGGCGCTCCTCGATTACGACAGGGAGGTCGATCGGATCTTTCGCATCGAGTCCAGCGAGCTAGCCGACGCGCCGGCGTGACTCACCCCGCCTTGGCTCCATTCGCGCCGCCGCCGCCATTTCCGCCGAGCATCGCGTGAATCGTCGTCAGCTCGAGGATCTTCATGTTGCGGGTCATCGCCGGCAGCCTCAGGAGCGCCGTTTCGCCGACGGTCTTCCCGACCAGGGCCCGCCCGATCGGCGACGACATCGTCACGTGCCCCTCGTCGAACTCCTCGGCGTCGCCGAACACCAGGTGGTAGGTTTCACGCGCCTTCGTCTTCTGGTCCTCGACGACGACGCGCGAACCCAGTCCGACCCGATCGTCCGGAATCTGGGCGACGTCGATCTGAGCCAGCTTGCTCAGCCGCTGCCGGAGCTGACCCAGCCGGGCCTGCACGAACTGCTGCCGCTCGAGCGCCGCCTTGTATTCGCTGTTCTCGCGAAGGTCTCCCAGCTCGACTGCCTTCCGGATCTCGTTGGGCAGCGTGACGTTGAGCTCGTGCTGGAGCCGCTCGACCTCGCCATGCAGCTTCTGTTTGAGTGCTTCGATCATCGGGGGGATCCAGTGGCGAGAAAAAGAGTTTCTTCTGGAGAGGCGGATGATCCAGGGCGCACCCACGGATCCGCTTTCGTCCATTGGCCCAGCATCATGACTTCAGGCAGACGACGCCAGCGGCCGAAATGCGGACGCCTGGCGCAGAGCCGCCCGCATTGCCACGAGGCGCCGAGTGGCGCTTGCCACGTCGTCAAGTACGAACTGCCACGAAGGCCAGAAAAAAAAAGCGCCCGACCAGTGGCCGGGCGCCTCCGACTTGGAAGCCTGTGGCCAGTCGATCGTTAGTGCAAGAGCTGCTCCGTGCGCGCCCGGGTTCGCCAGGCCGTCGCCTCCCGGAGGAAGCAAGCGGGCGGCGCGGCACTCCGGACGGGCATGACCACAGCGTTCCCGCGCTGGCGCGGCTGGGTCGAAGTGGCGTGTCGGAAGGCAGGCATCGTTCAGGGCAAGCTAAGCTACGTTCGGGAAACGGTCCAGTCGTCCGGACGCTGGCTCTCCTCGTCAGCGAGGAGGGGCGACCGGGCGCGACCGTTCCATGCAGCCCGGCCGCGTCACGAGGCCTCCCACGGTGATGCATCTCGTCCGTGTTGGGGACATCATCCGGATCCGGCTGTCCAGCGCCCGAAGCCGGGTGGCGGGTTACGGCGTCAGCGCCTGGTTCGCGGACGGGGTGCTGATCGACACCGGATTCCCCGGCGTTGCCGCCGACGTGGGTCGAGCGCTCGACGAGCTGCGCCCCCGCGCGGTGGTGCTGACGCACTGGCACGAGGACCACGCCGGCAACGCCGAGTTGGTGGCCGCTCGTGGGATACCGCTCGCCGCGGCGGCGGCAACTGTGGCTACGCTGCGCGACCTCCCAGAGACCGGCGTCTACCGCCGTGTCGTATGGGGTCGGCATGAGCCGCTTCGCACGCCCACCGTGGCGGCCGAGCTCCCGGGCCTCGAACTGATTCCCACCCCGGGGCACTCCGCCGACCATCATGTGGTCTGGGATGCCGCGCGCGAGCGCGTGTTTGCTGGCGACCTGTTCCTTGGCGTGAAGGTGCGTGCGCTGCACCGCTCGGAGGATCCGCGCGCGCAGGCGCGGAGCCTCCGGCAAGTCGCCGCTCTCCGCCCGCGCCTCCTTCTCGACGCGCACCGCGGTCCGATGGCGGTCCCCATCCCGGCGCTCCTAGCCAAGGCCGACTGGATCGAGGCGACCATCGGCCAGATCGAGGTCCTGATCTCAGCCGGCTGGGACGATGCCGCGATAGCGCGCCGCGTGCTCGGCCGCGCGGACGCGGTCACGGTCGTGTCGTTCGGCGACCTGTCACGCGTCAACTTCGTGCGAGCGGTCAGGCGCACCGCGACGCCCGATCGCGCGGCGACGGAGTGAGGCGCACGCATTTCCGCCTGAGATGCCGTCAGTCGAGCAGCCTGACGAACCGAGATCCGGACACTTCGCGCGGAGAAAAGCGGAGAGGCCGGCTTCTCAGCGATGCCTGGGCAGGACCGTGTCCGTCTCCTCCACCGGAACGGACGCCCTCGTCGAGCGCTCGTACTCGCGCTTTAGGAGCGTCATCATCTCTTCCCGTCGATCGTACAAGCGCTTGAGCGCACGCGGCTCGTGACGCGCCAGGGCGTAGGCGGTGAGGAGCGGGAGCGCGACGGTGGAGTCGAGATAGCAGACTACCGCATCCGGGAGCCGGTCGGGGTCGATCTTGCCCCAGCTCACCGCCTCGGCGGGAGTGGCGCCGGAGAGGCCGCCGGTGTCCGGCCGCGCGTCCGTCACCTGGAGGAAGTAGTCGTGCCCCTTCTCGTCGATCCCCAGAACCTCCTGGATCTGCGGCTCGGTCTGGAGCGCGAAGTTCTTCGGGCTGCCGCCGCCGAGGATCATGATCGCGCTCTTTCCGCCGCCGCGCTTGGCCGACAGCACGATCGACGCCGTCTCGTTGACATCGGCGTTCGGATCGATCACGCACCGGTTCCCGTCGAGCGCCAGCGCGGCGATGTTCATGCCGATCGACGAGTCGCCGGGCGACGAAGTGTAGATCGGTACGGCGGCGGAAAAAGCCGCCGAGAGCAGCGACTTCTGGCCGATCCCGATCGCTCGCTCCCGCTCGCGAACGTACTTCCCGCACAACCAGTGGAACTCCGCGCTCGACATCGGTCGCTGGAACTCCGGTCCCTGGACGACCTTGCGGAAGAACGCGTCGGTGGAGAGCAGGACGTCGTAATCGAAGAAGATGTCGTAGATGCGGACGATCCCCTCCTCGCGCAGCACCACGTCGGACTCCTCCGCGTTGCCGCGGTGCATCGCCAGACCGAGGCCGAAGTGCACATCGTGATACAGGTTCGCGCCGGTGGAGATGATCCAGTCCACGAATCCGGCCTCGATCAGCGGGATCAGCGCGGCCATCCCCAGCCCGGCCGGCGTCAGCGCGCCGGTGAGCGTCAGGCCGACGGTGACGTCGGGACGCAGCATTTTCTGCGTCAGCAGCTGGCTCGCCTCGCGAAGCCGCGCGGCGTTGTAGGCCAGAAAGGTACCGTCGATCAGCTCGGCGGCCGTTTCCCGCCCATTGATCGGCCGGGGTTCGATCCGCTGGCCTCTGAGGAACCGGCTGTGCTGCGCCTCGACCAGCCCCTGGCCTTCCCGTTCACGGTCCTCGGCGGCCCGCTTCTGCGCCGCCTTGTCGCCGGCGGCGGAGGCGCGATCACTCTGTTGAGCACCGTTGCCGGCTTCGCGCTTGCGCGCGCCGCCCTTTCGCTTGCGCTGTGCCATCCCCGTCACTCCCCCCGCTCGAAGCCCAGGCGCGTTTGTGCCTCGTATGCCTCGACCACCGCGTTGGCCGCCTCCTGCGGGTCGTCGGTGACGACCATCAGGTCGAGGTCGCCGGGCGAGATCTTCCGCTCGCCGAGCACGCGCGTCTGAAGCCACCGGACGAGGCCGGCCCAGTAGTGGCGTCCGAAGAAGATGACGGGAAACTGGTAGATCTTCCCCGTCTGGATCAACGTCAGGGCCTCGAACGCTTCATCGAGCGTTCCGAATCCTCCGGGAAAGATGATGAAAGCCGACGAGTACTTCACGAACATCGTCTTCCGGACGAAGAAGTACCGGAAATTGATCAGCGTGTCGACATAGGGGTTCGCTCCCTGCTCGAACGGAAGCTCGATGTTGCACCCGATCGAGCGGCCGCCGGCGAGGCGCGCACCCTTGTTCGCCGCCTCCATGATGCCGGGCCCGGCGCCGGTGATGATGGCGAACCCCATGGCGGCGAGGATGCGCGCCGTCTCCTGCGCCGCCTGGTACTGCGGGTCGTCGGGGTGTGTGCGCGCCGAGCCGAAGATCGAGACTCCCCTGGTGACGTCGGCCAGCGTGTCGAACCCCTCGACGAACTCGGACATGATGCGCATCACCCGCCAGGGATCGGAGCGGGTGAAGTCCACGCGCGGGCCGCGCTCGCGAAGGAACTTCTCGTCCTCGGTGATCGGCGGATGGTGGTCGCGGATCGATTCGTCGACGGGGACGCGGCGCTGTCCCGAGCGGCGTGTACCTTCGCTCTGCGAGGGTGGCGTGCGGCCCGCCGCGAGGTGGCCCTCCTCCGTCCGCTCGCGCAGTCCTTCGCGCGCTTCCGCCTCGGCGGACTCGAGTAGCGCCGGATCGGCCGTCTTCCCGCTCGCCGTCCTGGCGCCCCGCCGCTTGCGCCGTCGCCGCCGCGACGGTCGCGGGCTGTCCGTCGGCTCTCCTTCGCGGCCCGTGCCGTCGCGCGGCTCGTCGCCCGACCTGTCCGGGCGCGCACCGTCGAGGGGCCCGCCGCCGGCTTTCACGTTCTCGGCGTATGGGCCGCGCGGAGCCGGCCGATCCGCGGGGCGACTGTCGTTCGAGTTCTTCTTGTCGGATGCCATGCCGCCAAGTCTACCCCGGTACGTCATCGCGTGCCAGCGATGCGACCGCGGAAACCAAGGGGGTCAGAGTCGTTGAAC
>DATKCV010000079.1:0-24182 GCA_035513015.1 Gemmatimonadaceae bacterium | reverse complement strand
GGGTCAGAGTCGTTGAACGGAGTTCAACGACTCTGACCCCCTGGTCGAGCTGGTCCTTCCGGCCATCCCGGGCTGGTCAGCGTCCGCCGGTTGCCCGCGTTCCCTGGGCGATCACGAAAAGGTCTTCCTGGGTGCGGCCCTGGCCGAGCAACTCGATCGCGCGTCGGAGCTGCGCGTCGCTGGCCAGATCCCGCTTCTTGGCGGCGGTGTCGCCGAAGGCTACCCGTGCCAGATCGCGGCCAAGCTGGTAGTCGACCCACTCCGCTCCCTCGTTCCACACGGTCCGATCGACCGTCACGCCGGCCGCGGTGAGGCGCCGGTACAGCTCGTCGCGCCACGCCTGGCTGATGGTGAAGTCGGGAGAGGTGACCGCGGGCTTGAGCTCGAGCGCGTAACTCTTGCTTCCCACGTAGACCAGCTGTCCCTGCGGCGCCACAGAGCGTGCCAGCGCCTGGGCACCGGTGCTGAACGTGTCGGCCGAGACGATCACGTCGGGCGTGATCGCGCCTCCACCGTATACCGTGCGGCCGCCGTCCGTCCTGACTTCCGGCCGCGCTTCGCGAATCGCGCTGCGGATCTCATCATCGGAGAACGTCGCCGGCGCCGTGTCGCCGCGCTCGGTGTACCTGGCGCGCAAGCGCTCGAGCGCGGAAGAGTCGGGATCCACCTCCACGAACCGGCCCTCGGGGCCGATGATGCGCTCCTTCTGGATCGAGCGGCCGGTGGGCGTGAACCACTTGGCCGTCGTCATCTTCAGCGCGTAGCCGCCGTCGAGGCGCCAGACGTTCTGCACGAGCCCCTTGCCGAACGAGGTGGTGCCGACGATCAGCGCGCGGTCGTGGTCCTGGAGTGCGCCGGCGACGATCTCCGAGGCCGAGGCCGTCTGCCCGTCGGTCAGGATGATCAGCGGTGTCGTGGGGATCGCCGGACGCTTCTCGGTCACGAAACGCTGCGCGGGGAGCCCGCGCCCGCGAATGCTGGCGATCTCCTGGTTCTGGCGCAGGAAAAGGTTGCTGACCTCCAGCGCCTGATCGAGGATCCCGCCCGTGTTGCCCCGCAGGTCGAGGATGAATCCGCGAGCACCCTCGCGCACCATGCGCGTCATCTCGCGCTCCAGGTCGCCGCTCGCCGACTCGTTGAACTGCTGTAGCGGGACGTACCCGATCCCACCGTCGAGCATCAGCGCGAACGGCACCGCGGGGATGGTGATTACCGCGCGGGTGAACTGCACGTTGATCGGCGAGTTCACGCCCGGGCGCTGGAAACGGACGTTGACCTTCGTCCCCGGCGTGCCGAGCAGCGAGTCGGAAGTCTGATCCAGGCGCCATCCCCGCGTGGGCGTGCCTTCGACTGCGACGATGCGATCGCCCTCGATCACGCCGGCGTTCTCGGCTGGCGTGTGCGGGAAGACGCGGCTCACCGTGATCGTGCCCTGCTGATCCTCGATCTGCATCCCGATCCCGCCGTAGCGCCCGCCGGTCGTGGTGTTGAATCGCTGGTATTCCCTGGGCGACAGGAGCTGGGTGTAGGGATCGTTGAGCTCGTCGATCAGTCCTCGGGCTGCTCGCTCGTAGAGAGTGCCGCGGTCGAGCGTGTCGACGAAGCGCTCCGAGACGAGGGTCATCACCTGATCGAACAGGCGTGCGCCCTCGCGCGACGAGCGCTCCTGGAGCATGAAGCCGCCCGCCAGGAGGGGGAGGCAGAGGATGACGGCGAGAGCTGTGTTCCGGTGGCGCTTCATGCGAACGAACCTTATTGGAGGTAAATGACTTCAGACCTCTTTGAATACGCCCCTGGGGCGTCCGAGTTCCTGAAACGGCGGGTGCGACGGTTTCGCTGCGTCAGCGACCGCCGCCCATCCCTCCATAACCGCCACTCATCCCACCCATGGCGTTGCCACCGCCCGACGATGAAGCGTCGCCGTCCCCGAGCAGCTCCTTCCAGGTCACCTCGCGTCCCTTCCGGAAGCCCTTCTGGGTCAGCTTGACACCCTCCGGAGAGATCGTGACCATGTAGGCGTGGCCGTCGAGCTCGATCTCGCGCTTGATCGTCTTGTCGAGTTTTGTCGCCATGGGACTGCTCCCTGTGTGGAGTGTTGATCCCCGCGCAACCAATGCAATCTTCGGGCTTGACGCAGCTGGCGCGAGATACGTCACGCGGGTTTGGGGGCCAGTACGTAGTCCACGTACCACTGCCGGTCGTGCTGTCGGACCGCCGCGTCCCGGATCAGGCCGGCGGACAGGAGCATTTCGTGGGCGGGCTGGAGAACGCGCTGGAGATGGGAAGGATAACGTTGCTGCAGAGGAAGCTGTTCGGCCAGTCGGTCGAGCGCGATGCGCCACGTCACTGTCCCATGCACGCGGGCGACCTCCAGTAGCCGGTAGAGGCGGCGGGCGACCGGGGAGCCAAGGGCCAGGTATCGCGGGACGGAGAGCATCGAGGCATGACCGGCCGCGATGTTCCCACGCAGAACGGGCGAGAGGGTGACACGCGCATCACCCGGCTCACTCGCGGCGAGGGTGGGAAACAGGCCGAGCTGCTCGCGATCGACGGCTCTCCGGCGGTCGATCGTGACGGCGGCCAGGATCGTGAATCGCGCGTCGATCCGGTGGCCGGCGGCGGCATCGACGTAGAGGCCGCTCGACTCGAGCACCGTTCGCTCGAGCCTGCCGAGCGCCGACCGCAGCTGCTCGTAGGTCCGGCCATCCACGCGTCGTGACATCGATCGCAGGAAAGCGTGAAGGGTGAAAGTGACGGTGCCATCCGACGGCTCACCCGCCTCCTGGTATCGGCGAAGCAACTCGACGTAGACATCCTGGTCGAAAGTGCCCGGCAGACGGTCGCCGGGGGCGGGGAGGACGCGCCAGCGTCCACCCGTCTCCGGCGAAAAGACGATCGCGGTGTCATCCGCCGCCGAGTCGCTCAACCGAAAGAGCGGCAACGCCTCGAGCGATCGGTCGAGGCGCACCGTTCGAGCGGCGGTACGACGTCGCGCCGCGACATTCATGCGTTGAAACTGCGGATTGATGACGCGGCGGGCAAGGACCGCGTGGTCATGGCGCCCGGGAGGAAAGCCGGATGAGTTGCCCGGTGACGGCGCTGCTCTGTTCGGATGCCAGCCATAGCACGGCCGCGGCCACCTCGGCGCGTTCGACATAACGCTCGCCGGCACCCATGGCCGCCTCGTTGGCGGCGGTCCGGATGGTGCCCGGCGCGAGCGCGTTCGCCCGCACGCCATGCGACCGCTCCTCATGCGCGACCGCGCGCATGAGCGCCACCACTGCGCCCTTGGCGGCGGCGTAGGCGGAGATCTGCGCCGTGCGCGCTCCGGGGAGCGCTGCCTCGGAGGCGAAGTAGACGATGGCTCCGCGCCGGACGCGAAGCGCTGGAAGAAAAGCCCTCGAGGTGTTGACGGCGGTCTTCAGATTGATCGCGAACATGTGGTCCCATACGGCGGGCTCGCTTTCGGCCACCGGTCCGCTCGTCGCGAAGCCGCCGGCGAGGTGCACGAGGGCATCGAGGCCGGACTTCATGAACGACTCCGCTCGACGCATCGCTTCAGCGGTGCCGGCGGCGTCGGCGAGATCGGCGCCGAGTGCGAGGACGCCTGCTGCGACTCCGCTCAAGGCGGCCGCCCGGTCGCGGGCACGCGCTACATCCCGATCGATGAGGAGTAGGCTGGCACCGCGGTCGGCGAACGCGCGCGCGACCGCCTCGCCGACCTGCCCCTCCCGTCCCACTCCGGCTATCGCGACGACCTTGTCATCGAATCGCATGGCCGATTACCTCGACGAAGTCGGTGCTGCGGCGGCGATTTGCGATGGCCTTGCCGTCGGGCATCACCACGCGCGCCTCACGTGGCGTGCCGCCGTGGCACGGCATCTGAACGATCGGGTGGGCACGACGCTCCGGTTGCTGCGGGCGGAGCGCACGGCCCGGTGTGCAGGAGCCGGGTCTCAATCGGTGCCGGGGAGGCTCACGTGTTCCGGGCCAGTCGCCATCCAGGACAGTCATGAACCGGGCATTAATGATCGTCGGTGTCGCGATCACGGCGGTGATCATTCTGGGACTGGCACTGGTCGGGGTTCTCTATCTGACCCGTGGTACGCCGGTGAGCCATATCCGGAGCCCCGATGGGGATTTCCCCGCCGTCGAGGATTCGATGTTTCCGGCCGTGGCCGAGCTGCTGGGCCGCCTCACCCTGGTCGAAGGCAATCATCTGGAGCTGATGACGAACGGCGACGAGACATACCCCCGACTGTGGGAGGACCTGCGATCGGCCCGCCGATCGATCACGCTGCAGATGTATTACTGCCGTCCGGGCCAGGTGGCCGACACCCTCCGCACAATCCTGATCGAGCGCGCGGCCGCCGGCGTACGCGTTCTCTTCCTCTTCGACGCGTTCGGTTCGCAGGATCTGCCGGAGGAGTACTTCGACGCGCTGCGGGCGGGAGGGGTGGAGGTGGTGGCGTTCCGTCCGGTGCACTGGTACAAGGTCGACAAGGTCTCGCACCGCTCGCACATCCGCGTCGTGGTGGTGGATGGCGCGATCGGCTACACGGGCGGCTTCGGGATCGACGACAAGTGGCTCGGGGACGGGCGCACCGAGGGGCAGTGGCGCGACACCAACGCCCGCTTCCGCGGCCCGGTGGTGCACCAGCTCCAGGCCACGTTCGTGGCGGGATGGGCGGAGGCGACCGGAGATCTGCTCGTTGGGAGTGTGTTCTTTCCGGAAGAAGAGAGCGAGTCTCGCGATGGAAGGCATCGGGCGTCGCTCATGCACGCGGCTCCGACGATCGGGAGCACGGCGGCCGAGCGTTTCCTGGCGCTGTCGATCGCCTCCGCGCGGCGCACCCTGTACATCAGCAACTCGTACTTCGTGCCGGACGACGACTTCCGGGAAATGCTCGAGGGCGCGGCACGGCGGGGCGTGGATGTGCGCCTCCTCACGGCCAGCGAGAAGACCGACGTGAAGACGGCATGGTACGCGGGCCGCTCCCGCTACGAGCGGCTGCTCGAGGCGGGAGTACGGATATACGAGTACCAACCGACGATGATGCACGCCAAGACCTTCGTGGTCGATGGACTCTGGTCCTGCGTCGGAACGATGAACTTCGATACGCGGTCGCTGGCGTTCAACGACGAGACGAACCTCGTGGCGCTGGACGGGGAATTCGGAGCTCGAATGGACTCGGTCTTCCTCGCCGACCTCGAGCTGTCGAGGGAGATAACGCTGGAGGAGTTCCGGCGCCGGTCGTGGACGATGAAGGTGCGGGAGCGGGCGGCGGCGTCGGTCGCGCGCTTCCTCTGAGGCCCTCAGCGGAGCTCGCCGCGGCCCAGCGCGGCGCGAACCGCCTCGCGCATGGCTAGGAGAGCGTCTTCGCGCGCCGCCGGAAGATCGTCGCGGACGTGAATCTCGATTCCATCGGCGACCGGCACGCGACGCCAGCTCCACGGCTCGCCGTCACCGGTCTCGTCGACCGGCGGGGCGTCGGCGCTGATCAGCGCGGGTGCCAGCCACGTTGCGACGCGTCGCTCGAGCGCATCGCCGGTGACCTCGCGCATTTCCCTGCGAATCAGCTCGAGCGTCTGCCCCTCTCGCTGCCTGATCTTGATCGCCAGCAGCTGGAGGAGGTGCCGATATGCGTAGATCGCCGAGGTACCGGTTCCCTCGGGACGGTCGAGCAGCCCGTTGGCGACGTAAAAGCGGACCGACCGTGCACTGGGCGCCGCGCGCGCGGAGGCATTCGTTGGGCGTATCCCGGCGGCGTCGACCAGCGCGGTGACATGGGCCGCCAGTCCGCGTGCGTTCCAGGGCGCATGACGCGCGTGGGCACGCAGAAGAGGAACCGGAGCTTCGGCCATGCCGGGAACAATAACTCACACGGCCGCGTCACCATAGGGTCAGCGTCGGGACTCCGGACGCAGCCGGCCCAACAGTAGGACCTTTGCTCGGCAACGGGCAGGCCCTGACGCACCCGCGCGGGTGCTTCGATCGCCGCGCGATGTCCATCAGTGAGCGACGCTGGTCTCCGCGGACGGTCGTGCACGCGTGGCAGCGGGTGGCAGCGGGAGCGGGAGTACGATAGTGCAGGTCGTGCCGTCGGTGGCCGATTCCAGTACGATCGAGCCGGCGTGTTCCTCGATGATGCGTCGGGAGAGAGCGAGGCCGATACCGGTGGCGCCGGGCTTGGTGGAAAAGAAAACCTCGAATACGCGCTCGAGAGTTTCGGCCGGGATGGCCGGCCCGCCGTTGTGAAGCCTGCAGCGCCATGCGCCGCCCGGCAGCGCGCTGGTGGAAAGCGCCAGGTCGCTGGCTTCCGGAGCGGCGTCGATCGCGTTGACCAGCACGTTGCGGAAGGCCTGCGCGAGCTGCTCGGTGTCGAACATTCCCCGCGAATGGTGGTCGTCGCGGGAGCGCTCGAGTCGGAGGGCGCGGCTCTCGAGAAGGCCGCGACTGGCCTCGACGACGACGTCCCAGACGTCATCGGGATCGGCGGCTGTGAGCCGGAGCGGGCGCGGACGCCCATAGTCGAGCAGCGCGGTGACCATTCGGTTGAGCCGTTCGACCTCGCGCAGGATGCGGCCGACGTTCTTCTCGACGACCGGGTCTTCGCGCGCTCGAAAGCGAAGGAGCTGCGCCGCCGACGAGATGCCGAACAGCGGGTTGCGCAGCTCATGGGCGACGCCGGCGGCGACCTCCCCGGTGGATTCGAGGCGGCGCTTGCGCTCGTGTTGCCGCACGACCCCGACTCGCTCGATCGCCGCGCCGCTCTGGGCAGCCACGGTGGCGAGGATGCGCTCGATCTCGCCTCGTCGCTGCGGCGATTCGATCGGTGCCGCCACGAGCAGCATGGCGCCGACGACGCCGTCGGCGCCCTCCATCGGCGCACACATCTCGAGGGCGGTGTCCGATTCTGTGGAGAGGACGCGGCCCGCCGCGAGCGTGGCGGCGAACGTGGGGCGGAATCGCCGCTCGATCGCTTCCGCCGGGCCATCGAAACCGGAATGCCAGGCCAGTCGCGCGGATTCGGCGTCCGGCCCGACCAGCGCGATCGCCAATCCGTCACAAGGAGTCAGTCGGCGGATCTGCTGCGCCACCTCCTGGTACACGCGCTCCTGAGAGACCGGGCGCGACAGCGAGATACCGGAGTCGATCAGCGCCTGCCGCGAGTGGTGACAAGGCGTGATGTCGGCGGCGGAGCAGGTGAAGCCGGCGACCGCGTGGTCATCACGAAGCGGCGACAGCTGGAGGAGGAAGACACGTTCCGCGCCTGTCGGACCGGAGACGTGCTCCACCGACACGGTGGAGGCTCGTCCGGCGCGGAGCAGCGACATCGCGTGCTCGAGCTGCTGCCGCGCGGAGGGGTCGCCGATCGCGTCCCAGACCGCAAGGCCGCGGAGGTCGGTATCGGCGGACTCGGGCACCGCACTGGTGTGCGCGACACGCGACCAGGCGCGGTTGGCGCTGGTGATCCGCCCCTCCAGATCGACCGTGCAGATGGCCAAGGGGAGGGAATCGACGACACGGCGATCGAGCAGCTCCATGGCGATCATATTACCGGCGTGAACCGGGAACGCAAACGGCGGCACGCATCGCTGCGTCCCGCCGTCTCCACGTGCGACCGGGGTGGATCTCAGCGACGCTTGGCCGCCGAGCGCCGTCCGCCCTTCTTCGCTCCACCCTTCTTCGCTCCACCCTTCCGCGCTCCGGCTTTCCGGGCTCCCGCCTTCCGGGCGCCGCCCTTTCTGGCCGAACCCTTTCTGGCGCCGGCTTTCCTGCCAGCCTTGCGCGCACGGGCCTTCTTCGCGCCCGACTTCCTGGCGCCGCCCTTTCTCTTGCCGGCTCTCCTCGCGCCCGCTTTCTTCGCGCCGGCCTTCTTGGTGCCCGCTTTCTTCGCGCCGGCCTTCTTGGCGCCCGCCTTCTTGGCGCCGGCTTTCTTCGCGCCCGCTTTCTTCGCGCCCGCTTTCTTCGCGCCGGCCTTCTTCGCGCCGGCCTTCTTCGCGCCGGCCGCCCCGCTCTTGCCGGCGGTTCCCGCGCTGCTGGCGGTGCCCGAAGTCCCTCCAGCGGACCCCATGCCCCCGGTGGGACGCGACAGCATGCCGCCGGATGACGCGCCACCGCCGCTGCTGCTCGCGCCGCCGCCCATCGGCCGTCTGGGCGGCAAGGCACCGCCGCCCGGACCCGAGGAACCTCCTGCCGTACCGCGCCCGGCGCCGGCCCCCACCCCCGCCCCACCGCCGGTCGCGGCAGTGCCGCTGCCGCCGGTGCTCACGCCGGCATCATCCTCCTCCTCCTCGACATCTTCTTCGGCGTCGTCGTCCTCATCCTCGGCGCTGTCCCACAGGTCATCGCCCTCGCTACGGGTCATGCCCCACCCACTTTCCTCCTCGTCATCGTCGTCGAACGAACCCCCGCCGAATCCCACGTCGTCCGACTCCTCATCCCGATCGGAAAACCTGAGTTCCTCGAAGAACTCGTCTCCACGCGGCATGCCCGCCTCCTGGCAAAAAGAGTGAGTGACCAGCTCATTTGCGTCCGTCAATGGCGCGTCGGCGGCTGCTCGGCACCTGGCCCGGTACCACACGCGCACGGCGCGCGATCGTGTGCGCGCAACACCCCAATACTATGGTCGGGCCGATCCGTCAAGCGGCATCTCGGGCGAACCGGGTCCGAGGCCGAGCGTCGAGCGGGTCCGAGGACAGGAATCGCGAGAAAACGAAGTGCGCGGTGCTCGATCCCGGCGCGCATCGGCGCAGCCGTCCCGACCCGGTGCTACGCGTGCATGTCGTCGATGAATACGAGCGATTTCCGCCGCTCGACCACGGTCGTCAGCGCCTCGTAGACCCTGGCGTCGAGGAGACGGCCGGAGAGGTCGGCGAGGAGCTTGATCGTCGCCTGCGGCGTCAACGGCTCGCGGTAGGCGCGCTTCGAGGTGAGCGCATCGAAGGCATCGGCGGCGGCGAGGATGCGGCCGCCGATCGAGATCGCCTCGCCCTCAAGTCCGTGCGGATAACCCCCCCCGTCCCAGTGCTCGTGGTGATCCTGCACGAAGCGCAGAGTTGCGCCGAGGTGCTTGAGTGGGGAGAGGATCTCCATCCCGATCCGCACGTGGTCCTTGACGTGCTCGTACTCCTCCTCGGTGAGCGAGCTCGGCTTGTTGAGCACGGTCTCCCGGATCCCGATCTTGCCGATGTCGTGCAGTCGACCGGCGAGGCGGACGTTCTCCACCGTGTCGGCGTCGAGACCGAGCTCCTCGGCCATCGAGGCGCCGAGCTCGGCGACGCGCTGCGAGTGGCCGCGGAGGTAAAGGTCCTTGGCCTCCATCGCGTTGACGAGCGTCTCGGCGATGTTCACGGTGAGGTTCTTGAGGGCCTGCTTTTCGTGCTCCAGCTCCTCGGTACGGCTTGCCACCTCCTCCCTGATGATCTGCTCGACACGGTTGCGCTCGATCAGAAGCGCGCGCTTGTGGAGTGCCCGCTCGACCGCCCGCTGGAGGTCGGTGAGCTCGATCGGCTTCATCAGGTAGTCCATCGCGCCGCTGGAGAGCGCGTCGGTGGCGGTCGGCGCGTCGTTGACCGCCGTCAGCATCATGACCGCGAGATCGGGGTCGAGCGCGAGCGCACGCGGGACGACCTCGACGCCGGAGAGGCCCGGCATGCGGATGTCGCAGAGCATCACCACGAACCGGTGGCGCTCGAGCAGTTCCAGCGCGGCCATCCCCGAGTCGGCGGCGTGCACCTCGTAGCCGCGGGAGCGCAGGAACTTGCCGATGGCGAGCCTGATGGTCTCCTCGTCATCGACGATCAGGATGCGCTTCGCGCCCGAGCTCTCCGGGGCCGAAGCGACTGCCGCAGACTGACGGCGAGGGTGGACGGTGACCGGATCGCTCATGCAGGGCGTTTTACTCTGAAGGCTGGCTGTCGGGAACCGGCAGCGCGATTCGAAATGTCGTGCCGACTCCGGGGGAGCTCTCGACGTCGATCGTGCCCCCATGCGCCTGAACGATACCGTAGCTGACGCTCAGGCCGAGCCCCGTTCCAGCCCCTTCCGGCTTGGTCGTGAAGAAGGGCTCGAAGATGTGGGCGCGGACGTCGGCGCTCATGCCGGTGCCCGTATCGGCCACTTCCAGGACGATCCGGTCGCCCTGGCGCCACGTCCCGACCCGAAGAATGCGGCGCCGGGTGTTCTGCATCGAGTGCTCGGCGTTGGCGAACAGGTTGAGGACGACCTGCTGGATCTTGTGGTCGTCACCGGCGATACCCGGGAGGTCATCGGCGAGGGAGGTAACAACCTCGATGTCGGCGGCGCCGAGGTGATAGGTCCGGAGCCGGAGGGTGCGCTGCACGACGTCTCCGAGATCGACCAGGGCTGCGCGGGCGGGAGCCTTCCGCGCGAAGACGAGGAGATCGCGGATCACGCCGACGGCCCGATCGGCCTCGCGCTTGATCAGGCGGACGGACTCGTGCTGCTCCGAAGACAGCTCGTCCTCGAGCAGCAGCTGGGCGAACGCGGAAATACCGGTGAGAGGATTGTTCACCTCGTGGGCGACTCCGGCCACGAGCTCGCCGAGCGCGGCGAGCTTCTCGGCCTGGCGCAAGTGCTCCTCGACGCGGCGCTCCTCGCTCAGATCGCGGGCCGTGACCACGAGTCCGACTTCCTGGTCGCCGTCACCGCGAATGAGGCTCCAGGCCACGTGGGCCGGGAACGTGCTGCCGTCCTTGCGCCTGTGGACGCTCTCGGCGCTCCAGGCACCGTTCTCGGCCAGGGCGTGGTAGAGGTCACCCTGCTCGAAAGGACCGGGAACGATTGCCCGCAGGCGCTCGAGGAGCAGCCCGGTGAGCTCGTCGCGCGTGTATCCGTAGGCGCGCACGGCGGCGGCGTTGGCGTACATGATGCGCCCCTCGGTGGATACGATGAACACCGGATGGTCCATCATGGCCAGCGCACCGGCGAGCATGCGCTCGCGTTCCCGCCGGAGCCGCTCCTCCTCCGTCAGAGCGAGGACATCGAGAGCCAGCGCAATGGTCGGCGCCAGGCGCACGAGGGTGTCGACGTCCTCCTCCCGCACCGTCCGATCGTGCCCGGCGACTCGGAGCACGCCGAGCACCCGGTCCTTGGCGCGGAGCGGGATCTGGAAACCATCGTCGGTGGGGAAGCAGTCGGCAGGAATCGGCCCGCGCAGCGCGCACGGTGCGGGGGCCGAGGCGGAGCCGCGCTTGTTCTGCGGTACGGTGGCGGGCAGGCGCTCGCCGATCAGGGGTGCGAGGACGCCGCGGGCAGCGACGAATTCCACCACTTCGTCCGCGCGAGCGCCGACTGCGAGGGCCAGCGCCTTGCCTGCCGACGGTGCGATCCGGTCGAGCGCATCGAGGATGCCCTCAGCAGCCGCCGCAGGACTTTCGGCAGCGAGGGCCGCTCGAGAGATGGCGGCGGCGGTCTCGGCCTCGAGCGTGGCGCCGGCGCCGGCGGGGGCAATGAACGGGACCGCGGCGCTCGGCTGGCTGGAAGTTGATGACGGAGACACGTACCGGCGGAGGACGCTTACGGCTGGCGGATCACGGACGGAGGTCGTTGTTGAGCCGCGAGCCGGGGTGCACGGCGCTCCAGCAAGGACTCACAGTCGGGAATGCAGGTCACGCGACTCATCGGTCGTTCACGGGTCGTTCACGAACTCGACTTGCACCTCGCGATCGATGATTCCGGCGGCTCTGCCGCGCGCGATCAGCTCACGCACGGCGGTTCGGCCGCGTTCGCCATAGTCGAGTGTCCAATCGTTGACGTACATGCCGACGAACCTGTCGGCGTCGTCGCGATCAAGGCCTCGTGCGAAGCGCATTGCGTGGTCGAGCGCCGCGTCACGGTGTTCGAGTGAATACGCGATGCTGGCACGTAAGTGGCGCGATATTGTCCTGATCAGTTCGTCGCCCAAGTCCTTTCGCACGACGTTGCCACCAAGTGGGAGCGGGAGCCCAGTCTCCTCGAACCACCACTCCCCCATGTCCGCGATAAGGTGAAGTCCGCGGTCCCGATATGTGAGCTGCCCCTCGTGGATCAGTAGACCGAGGTCTACGTGACCCGCCACCACGGCGTCCTCGATGGCATCGAACGGCGTGAAAGCGGGAATGAAATCGGGCTCGAAGAGTCGCAGCGCCAGATAGGCCGTGGTCAGCGGACCTGGAACGGCGATCCGCCTGCCGCGCACATCGGCGCGACTCAGCGCGGTTTTCGAAACGAGACGAGGGCCGTAGCGATCGCCCATCGACGAACCATGAGGGAGAAGCGCATAGCGGTCGGCGATCTTCGCGTACGCATGGATCGAAACGGCCGAAACCTCGAGCTCGCCGCGAAGAGCGCGCTGGTTGAGGGTCTCGATGTCCTGAAGCTCGTGTACATAGCGCAGCCCGCCGGTGTCGATCTTTCCCTCGGCGAGAGCGTAGAACATGAAAGCGTCGTCCGAGTCGGGGCTGTGAGCGACGTGAATGGTGCGGGTCTCGCCTTCCGCAGCGACGCCCCCGGATGGGCGCTCAGCCACGACGACGTGCTTCGGCTACCGCCGTTTGGATGTCGGCAGAGTGCATTTGGTACTCGGGAAGGTTGCGACGGAGCTCGGACTGCTCCGCCTCGAGCAACCGGCGCTCGAAACCCAGCCGGGCGCGTTCATCACCGGAGGCCCCCGCGACGCGGGCGGAGAGGATCAGGCCCAGCAGATGCGTCGGGCTGTCGCGTAGAATCGTGTCAGCCTGCGCACGAGCCAGCGGCAGAGCGCCGGAGACTTCGGCGATCCTGCCGAGGTCGTAGCGGGCGTCGGCATCCAGTGTGTCGAGCATCTGGAACGCCGGGATCGCCATGTTGGCAGCGAAGAAGGCCACCGAATCGGCCTTGCCTTCGGCATGCAGGCGCATGACCCGCTCGTACAGGCGGTTGGCCAGCTCGCGCGGCGGGAGCTGCGATATGTCGGGCGGACGGACACCGGGCGCGGGGCCGAACGCTCCCGCTCCCTGGCTGGCAAGGCCGTTCGAGCGTGCATCGCCGATGCGCTGGCCGGCGACGAGGCCAATCAGCGCTAGCAGCGCGATGCCGGCGACGATCCAGGGCAGGCTGCCGGCGAGGCCGCGCGGATCGCCGGCGGCACCGGCCGAGCCGGCGGCGAGTGGCTGGCGCGCGCCCACCGGCGCTCCGCAGCGATGACAGAAGCTGGCGCCCGGTACGAGCGCTGTGCGGCAGACAGTACAGTCGCCGGGCTCGAGAGCGCCGCCGCAGGAGGCGCAGAATCGGCCGGACGCCTCCGCGCCACAGGCGGGGCAGAGGCGCCCGGGGGTCGTGTCGCTCATGGCGCGAAAGCTACACGCCCGCACCGCTCAGTGCGACGTTCTACCTCCAGGCTGGGAGATCCGCTCGACGGTTTTCTCCGCCTTCCGGTCATCCCTGGCTTCACGGACGATGTCGGCCTGGGCGATGATCCCGACGATCGAGCCGCGCTCGTCCACCACCGGAATGCGGCGGACCTGCTCGCGACCCATCAGATCCATGACGTCGTCGAGGTCATCGTCAGGGCGCGATGTCACGAGCTGCCCACTCATGGCCTCGCTTACCGGGCACTCCGGACTCGAGTGGCCTTCGGCGACGTGGCGCATAGCGATGTCACGATCGGTGACCACGCCGACGAGCTTCTTCGAGCCGTTCGATTCGACGACGGGAAGCAGACCGACGTCCTCCGTCTTCATCATCCTGGCGGCGTCGCGCACGGTCGTGTCGGGAGTGACGACGTCTGGATTCATCGTCATGATGTCCTTCGCTTTCATGGTCCGGTCCTCCATGATGGGAACCCATCGAGAGCGGCAAGTGGCGTACCGGTGGTTGGAGCGGGACGACGATTGGCGTTAAGCTTGAGGCGGCCTTCCTGGTTTCGTGCTCGGAGGCGAACAGCAGAGGGCGCAGAGGGGGTAGAGGGCGCTTTCACATCAGGAGGTGCACGGCATGACGAAGCAGCAGTCCTCCGTTTCGGGCGATGGAAGCCGCGCGCGCGTGATGCTCCCCGATCTGCGCGGAGCGACGCCGGAGGACATCCTGAAGCTGACGCGGGAGCTGGACGTGCGGTTCCTGCGGCTCCAGTTCACCGACATCCTCGGCGTGAACAAGAACGTCGAGATTCCCGCATCGCAGTTCGCCAAGGCGCTGGCCGGCGACATCCTGTTCGACGGCTCGTCGATCGAGGGGTTCGTGCGGATCGAGGAGTCGGACATGCTGCTCGCGCCGGACCTCTCGACGTTCAGGGTGTTTCCGTGGGGAGACGAGGAGAACCGGATCGGGCGGCTGATCTGCGACATCAATCTGCCCGATGGCTCACCGTTCCCCGGCGATCCGCGAGGCGTGCTGAAGCGCCAGATCGCGCGGGCGGCCGAGCTCGGCTTCACGATGTACGCGGGGATGGAAGCCGAGTTCTTCATGTTCAAGCGCGGGGAGGATGGGATCCCGACGACGATCACGCACGACGTCGGTGCGTACTTCGACCTGACGCCGGTCGATCTCGGCGAGGATGCCCGGCGGGCGATCGTGGGGACGCTGGAACAGATGGGATTCGAGGTCGAGGCGGCGCACCACGAGGTGGCGCACGGCCAGCACGAGATCGACTTCCGCTACACCGACGCGCTGACCACGGCCGACAGCATCGCCACCTTCCGCTTCGTGGTGCGCAACGTTGCCCGGCAGTTCGGGCTGCATGCGTCGTTCATGCCCAAGCCGATCTACGGCCAGAACGGGAGCGGGATGCACACGCACCAGTCCCTGTTCCGGGGCACCGAGAACGCGTTCTACGATCCGGACCGGGAGTGGCAGCTGTCGGAGGTGGCGCTGCACTACATCGGCGGCCTGCTCACTCACGCGCGAGGCTACTGCGCGGTGACGAATCCGCTGGTCAATTCCTACAAGCGTCTCGTGCCCGGCTACGAGGCGCCGGTCAACGTGGCGTGGTCGATGCGCAACCGGTCGCCGCTCGTGCGCATCCCCGAGCGCCGGGGCACGGGGACGCGCGCCGAGCTCCGCATGCCGGACCCCTCGGCCAACCCGTACCTCGCGCTGACCGTGCAACTGGCGGCGGGGCTGGACGGGATCGAGACGAGGGCCGACGCGCGTGAGCCGGTGAACACGAACATCTGGGAGATGTCACACCGCGAGCGCCGCCGGCTGCGGATCGACGACCTGCCGCAGAACCTGAGCGAGGCGTGCGACGAGCTGGAGAAGGACAAGGAAATGACGGCCGCGCTCGGAGAGCACATCGCGCGGCATTTTCTCGAGGCCAAGCGGCGGGAGTGGCGGGACTACATCACTCAGGTCACGCCATGGGAGCTGGAGCAGTATCTGGCGAAGTACTAACGAATTAGACGAATTGGACCAATTGGACGAATTCGTCTAATTGGTCCAATTCGTCCAATTCGTCCAATTGGTCTAATTCGTTCAGACCGGAAACAGCATCTCCCGGTACTTCGGGAGCGGCCACAGATCGTCGGGCAGGACGAGCTCCAGCGCATCGCACGTCTCGCGCACGGCGGCCATGGCGGCGCGGCCGTCGTGGGTCAGGAACTCGGCCTGGCCGACGAGCTCCTCGTGCAGCGCTTCGGCGCGGTGGATCTGCGCCACCATCGTGTCGCGACGTGACTGGAGCTCGGTGATCATCTGTCCGATCCGGTTGGCCGCCTCGACCTGCGGGACCACCGTGATCCCGGCGGCGCGCGCAGCGGCGGCGGAGGCCGCCAGCTGGCCGGCGTAGGTGAACGCCGCCGGAAGGACCATCGTGTCGACGAGCTGGTGCAGCGTGTGGAGCTCGATCATCACGTCCTTCACGTAGCGCTCCATGCGCACATGGAAGCGCGACTGGAGCTCGCCCTCGGTGAGGATGCCGAGGCCGGTCAGCAGCGTTCGCGATGAGTTGGTGACCAGCTGCTCGAGTGCTTCGGCGGTATGGCGAAGGTTGAGCAGCCCACGACGCCCTGCTTCGTCGACCCATTCCTCCGAATAGTTGTTCCCCTCGAAACGCACCGACGCCGTCTCGCGGAACGCCTTGCTCACCACCTCGAGCACGGCCTTCTCCACCGTCGGAGCGGTCTTCACCGCCTCGCGGAGCTCATCGGTGAGCTCGGCAATGGCGCCCGCGACCGCGGCATTCAGGATCATCACCGGGAAGGCGATCGACTGCGAGCCGCCGACGGCGCGGAACTCGAACTTCGAGCCGGTGAAGGCGAACGGCGACGTGCGGTTGCGGTCCGTGTTGTCCCGCATCACCTCGGGAAGCTTGGCGACGCCGAGCCGGAGGAGCTGCTGCTCGGCCGAGTTCTGGGCCTCCTTTCCGGTGGCAATGTCCTCGATCAGGCGCGTCAGCGTCTCGCCCATGAAGATCGAGATGATGGCCGGCGGCGCCTCGTTGGCGCCCAGCCGGTGCTCGTTCCCCGACGACGCGATGCCGGCGCGGAGGAGCCCGGCGTGCTTGTGGACGCCCTTGAGCACCGCGGCGAGGAAGATCAGGAACCGGGCATTCTGGTGCGGCGTCCTACCCGGCTTGAGCAGGTTCTCGCCGTCGAGCGCCGAGTCATCGGCGGTGATCGCCATCGACCAGTTGCAGTGCTTGCCCGAGCCGTTGACGCCGGCGAACGGCTTCTCGTGAACGATGGCCTGGAGCCCGTGGCGAAGGGCGACGCGCCGCAGCGTGGCCATCACCAGCTGATTGTGGTCCACGGCGACGTCGGTCTCCTCGTACACCGGCGCCATCTCGAACTGGCTCGGCGCGACCTCGTTGTGCCGCGTGACGATCGGCACGCCGAGCTTGTAGAGCTCGTGCTCGACCTCGGCGATGCACGCCTGGATGCGCTCCGGGATCCCGCCGAAGTAGTGGTCCTCGAGCTGCTGCCCGCGCGGTGGCGGTGCGCCGAGCAGCGTGCGGTTGGCCATCAGGAGATCGGGCCGCAGCGCGTAGTGCGCGCGGTCGATCAGGAAGTACTCCTGCTCCGGTCCGAGCGTCGTGAAGACGCGCTGCACGCCGCGGTCGCCGAGCAGCTCGAGAAGCTCGATCGCCTTCGCCGAGAGGACGTCGGAGCTCCGGAGGAGCGGCGTCATCTCATCGAGCGCCTCGCCGTTGTAGCCGATGTAGACCGACGGGATGCACAGCGTGCGGACTCCGGCCCACTCGGCGATGAACACGGGGCTCGAAGGATTCCATGCGGTGTAGCCGCGGGCCTCCCACGTGTTGCGCAGCCCGCCCGACGGGAAGCTCGATGCGTCCGGCTCACTCTGGGTGAGCTGCTCGGCGGTGAACTTCTCGACCGGGTGCATGTTGTCGTCGAACGTCAGGAAAGCGTCGTGCTTCTCCGCGGTCAGGCCGGTCTGCGGCTGGAACCAGTGCGTGAAGTGCGTGACGCCGCGGGAGAGCGCCCACTCACGGATGACGGCGGCGACGGCGGGGGCGATCTCCGGCGCCAGCGGCTTCCCGAAGCGCACCGAGGCGAGAAGCTTCGCGTAGACGTCGCGCGACAGCTTGTCGCGCATCTGGCGCGCGCCGAAAGTGTTGATCCCAAAGTACTCGGATATTCGGGCCGGCACGGCGCTGCCGGCCGACGCGCCATTCCCGTTGCCGTTGACGGCGGCGCTCCTGATGGGGCGGCCAAGGATCTCCTGCACTGCGGCCTTCCGTGCTACGACGGGCGGTACGGACATGTGGAAGCGCTCCTGGAGCGTTGGTGGCCTCGGGACACCGCCCCGGACGGGGTGGCGAAGCATGGCCTCTCCTCTTGTGTTTCTCAATTCGTGCAAGATTTGCAATTTCGGAGCACCTGACAGGCCAGAATCGGGCCAGAAAACGCCTCGGTGGCGCCCACGAACTGCACAATTTGCACGATTTTGGGATCACGTCAAGGAGCGGGAGAGCTCCAGCGGTAATTTGCCGAGTCCGGTACGGCCCGCCTCCCGGACGGTCAACGGGGGCCCCGCGGGGTTCAGGCTGCGTCGGGGGCCTCGCCGGGGGCCTCGCCGGGGGCCTCGCCGGGGCCCTCGCCGGGGCCCTCGCCGGGGGTGCCCCGGGTCAGCTCGCTTTGCGGGCGGGGGTCCACCTCGCCGCTCCTGACCAGTGCCTGACGGAAGAGGATCGGGCCCATCGTCTCGTTGATGGCGATCACGGCGAGCATGACGTCGCGGATGATCGGACCCCGCTGGGGGTAGGCTTCGGCGACCACCGAAGCCAGGCCGATTGCCACTCCCGCCTGGGAGATCAGCCCCATCCAGACGTGCTTTTCTTCCTTTGGTGTCGCGCCCGCCCAGCGGGCGCCGATGGTCGTGCCGTAACGTATGCCGAGGGCGCGCACGGCGACAATCGGGAGGACGACGTACCAGAGTGCGGCCACCTGGACGACGGCGATCTTGGCCCCGGCGAGGGCGAAGAAGACGACGAACACCGGCGCCGAGGATCGCTCCATCGCCCGCCGAAGCTGCTCGCCGGCGTCGCCGCGGGAAACGTTCTCGGTGACGAAGCCGGCGGTCAGCAGCGTGAGCAGGGTCTCGACGTGCGCGAGCTCGGCGATCTCGGCGCCGAAGAAGGCGACGACGATCGCGAACATGACGAGCTCGCGCTGGACGAATCTCAGGTAGAGCGCGATCACGCCGCCGAGCGCGGCTCCGACGAGGATCGAGCCCAGGATTTCCCAGGTCACGAGGCCGAAGGAAAGGGTGTACGCGCTGCCCGGGGCCGGCGCGACGGCGCGAGCGCCGGCAAGCGCGCCGCTGAACAGCAGGATCACCGCGACGTCGGCCACGAGCACGACGCCGAGCGTGGTGCGAGCCACCGGTCCGCGGGCGCCCGTCTCGGTGAGGAGCGCGAGCGTGACGGCCGGCGAGTGCACGATCGCGATCGAGGCGAAGAGCGCCGCCAGCGCCAGCGCCTGCACCAACGTCGTGTCCTCGAGGAACGGAACGAAAGCCCGGAGCACGACGAGCAGCGTCACGATCCCGACGAACGAGATCGACAGCTCGCTGCCCAGGATCTTGAGGATCTTCGTACCGTTCTCCTTGACCTCAGCCCACCGCAGCTCGGCGCCGGCCAGGAAGGCGATCAGGGCGATCGCCAGGTTCCCCACCGGGGCGAGCTCCTCCGACACCTGCTCGCTCACGATCGCCAGCACGGACGGACCGAAGAACAATCCGGCCACGAGATAGCCGACGACCTTCGGCAGCCCGAACTGCTTGGCCAGCTCGCCGACGGAGTAGGCGGCGAGGATGAGGAAGCCGAAGGCGAGCAGCGACTGAGGCCCGCCTTCCTCGATCCCGAGCGGGAGGATGAGCCGCATCAGGAGCAGGAGGAGGATCAGGATTATGACGCGTCGCATCTAGCGATTCCCGCCGGTGGCATCGTCGGGCGCGGCACCGGTCGTCGCTTCGAGCGTCGGATCGGGGCTCGGGTCCGGGGATGCGACGTCCCCGTCGGTCGCCGGCGCGTCGGCTTCCTTGCGTCCGGGCTCGGCGAGCGTGCGGGCGATCTCGGGGCCCATGTCACGCGTCACGAACGGCATGACCACCGAGCGGACGAGGCGCGCCGAGGAGAGGTCGGTGAGGAGCACCGAGGCCACGGCCGCGGTGAAGACGAGGTTGGGGACGGCGAGCCGGCCGTGCTGGAGGTAGTCGAGCCCGATGGCGATCGCCAGCCCGCCCTGCCCGAGAAGCGCGCGACCCCAGTCGAGCCCGAGTGCCTCCTTCTCGTCGCTGAACCGCGTCGCCAGCCGCGCGCCGCCGATCTTGCCGACTCCGCGGGCGGCGAGAAAGAGCAGGACGGGGAGAGCCCACGAGCGGAGACTCGGCTCCCAGGTCGCGCCGGCGAAGATCAACAGCACGAAGTAGAACGGCCGCTCGGCGGTGAGCAAAGTCCGCTCGATCTCCTCGCGGTTGTCAGACGTGTTGACCAGGACCGCGCCGACGATGAGCGCCGGCAGGAGCGGCGAGAGCGAGAGATAGGCGGCCGCGCCGCTGGTGAGAATGATCGCGCCGGCGAGTGAGATGAAGAGCCGGTCAATGTCCCGCTCCTCGCCGAGGAAGAGGTGAAACAGCACACCGCCAATGACGCCGATTCCGAGGGTGACCACCGCCCACTCGGTGGAGGTCAGCGGCCGCGCGATGCCGATCGGGCTCGGGTGCCCGATGCAGAGCAGGATTCCGATCGCCGCGATGGCGACCGCCGCGTCGAGTGCGGAGGTGACCTCCAGCTGATGCACCACCGGATGGCGCCGTCCGATCCGGGAGGCGACGACCTGGATCCCGGTCGGCGCCGACACGGTGGCGATCGCGCCCATGGCGAGACCGGGGAACGCCGCCTGGACGTAGGACATGTCGAGCATCCAGGCCATGGCGACGGTGAGCAGCCCGCCGACGAAGGTGAGTGTGAGGATCGCCTCGACGAAGGCGAGACGAAACACGATTCCCCTGATGCGGACGAGATTGGGGAGGAAGAACTGCATGCCGACGATCGCTCCGATCCAGCCCAGCGCCAGCGTCGTGAACGGCGCGAAGCTGTCGAGCGTGTCGCCGGTCAGGATGCCGGAGACCTGCGGACCGAGCAGTATGCCGAGCACCAGATACTCGGCGCCGGACACGATGAGCAGGCGCCGCGCGATCCAGTCGAATGCGAGGTGGGTCGCCAGGTACGCGACGGCCACGATCAGGACCAGGGTCAGCGCGGCGCTCATGGTCACACAACTTCGCCGTGCCGCGTTCCGTTGCAAAGGGTGGCGCCGCGTCGCGCCGCGCCGGACATTGCTGAAGCATGTCCGACGCTCGTCTGGTGGCGCACGCGCAGCAGGAGGCCGGGTCCGTCGATTCGGGCTCCGGGGGCGGCTACGCGCCCGACCGTCACACGGTGCCGCTCACGGCTCGCGAGTGGCTGATGCTCGCCCTGTGGATGCTGGTCCTCGCGGCAGCTGGTGTCTGGCTGGCGCTGCGGGAGAATCGGCGGCAATTGCCGGTTTCCAACCTGGCCGCGGTCGTCGCTTGCCGGTCCCGGGACGCGTCGGTAGTCTACGACGACGGCGGCCATCCGCCGGTTGCCGCGAGCGCGCCCCGCGCCGCGCACGCTCCTCCGAGGACCTGCCGATGACCCGTTCACTTCGTTCGGGGACGCGCCCGCCGATCCAGCTGCGTCCTTCCCTTCTCGTGTCCGCGCTGGCGCTCGTGGCCGCCACGACGGCCTGCGCGAGCGTTCCGGCCGCGGACGATCCGCAGGGGTCGCCGGCCGCACCGGCGCTCAGGCCTGATTCGCTGGTCTCGCCGGTCGAGCGCGCGACGCAGCCGGTGCGGATCATCCGGACGCTCGGGCCGGGGACGGAGCGGCTCGACACCGGCGCGATCCGGCGCATCCGCGAGGAAGGGATGCAGCGCTCGCAGGTGATGGAGATCGCGAGCTGGCTGACCGACGTGCACGGGCCGCGGTTAACGAACTCGCCGCAGCATCGCGCGGCGGCGGACTGGGCGATGCGGACGATGACGGGGTGGGGGCTCGAGAACGCGCGTCTGGAGCCGTTCGCCGGATTCGGCCGCGGGTGGAGCAACGAGCGGGTGACGGTTCACGTGGTCTCGCCGCAGCGGTATCCGGTGCTCGCGCACGCCGCGGCGTGGACGCCGGGGACGAACGGCCTGGTGACCGGCGGGGCGCTCCGGCTGCCGTCGCTGTTGCGGCGGGGCGACCTCGAGCAGGTTCGCGGCCAGCTTCGCGGGAAGTTCATCATGGCATCCACGGTGAATCCGATCCCCCCGGTGTTCACCGCACCGGCGAGGCGGTGGACGGACGAGGAGCTGGCGCAGATGGAGGCTCCCGCGAATCCGGTCGCCGCGCCGGCGGCGGGCCCTGGTGGTCCGGGCGGTCCGGGCGGTCCCGGCGGCGGCCAGGGCCAGCAGCTCACGGTAGCGCAGATCAGGGCGATGGTGCGGACGCCGGCGCCGAACGACACGACGCCGCTGACCAACGCGATGCGGAACGAGTTCCTGGCGCTGGAAGGAATCGGCGCGCTGGTGACGACGAACAACGCGCGCGGAAACTACGGCGTGTTCACGACGGCGACCGGCATGGCGGCGACGCGCGGCACCGCCGACGCGACGGTGCTGCCGCAGGTGAACATCGCGCCGGAGCACTTCGGGCGGATCCTGCGGACCATCGAGAAGGGGTTGCCGGTCACGCTCGAGGTGGAGGTGCGGAACACCTTCCACGACGCCGACGCTTCGTTCAACGTGATCGCCGAGCTGCCCGGGACGGACCGGCGGGACGAGATCGTGATGCTCGGCGCGCACTTCGATTCCTGGCACACGGGAACCGGGGCGACGGACAATGCGTCGGGATCGGCGGTGATGATGGAGGCGATGCGGATCCTCCGCGCGACCGGTGTGCCGCTCCGGCGGACGGTGCGGATCGGACTGTGGGGAGGCGAGGAGCAGGGGCTGATCGGCTCGCGTCAGCACGTATCGCAGCACTACGGTGACCGCGACGGCACGCGGCGGCCGGGGCACGACCGCTTTTCGGTCTACTTCAACATGGACAACGGCACGGGCGCGTTCCGCGGAGTGTACGCGCAGGGGAACGCGGCGGCGGTGCCGGTGTTCCGCGACTGGATCGCGCCGCTGCGCGACCTCGGGATCACGACGGTGTCGATGCGGAACACCGGCGGCACGGACCATCTGGCGTTCGATGCGGTGGGGCTCCCGGGGTTCCAGTTCATACAGGATCCGATCGAGTACAGCACGCGGACGCACCACTCGAACATGGACACGTTCGAGCGGCTGGTGGAGGATGACCTGAAGAAGAACGCGGTGATCGTGGCGGCGTTCGCGTTCATCGCGGCGAACCGGGACGCGCTGTTCCCGCGGAAGCCGGTGGCGTCGGCGGAACGGTAGCGCGCCGCACGTTGCCGTGTGGCGGCACCCGCTCGTTCAATGAGGCGTCTCGAGCAGCGGCTCAAGCGTAGCCGTGCGGTGCCGGGTGGAACCGAGTACGCGCTGGAGTTCGGGCTGGCGGGATCGGATCGGATACCGGCTCTGCTCACGCTGCCCGCTGGCTCCGCGCGGGCGCCGGCGGCGCTGCTGCTTCACGGGTACTCCTCGCGCAAGGAGATGATGAGCGAACATGTCGGGCGCGGTCTGCTCGCGCACGGCGTGGCGGGCCTGGCGATCGACCTGCCGCTGCACGGGGACCGGAAGAATCCGGTGCAGACGCAGGCGATGGGCGATCCGCTCCAGCTCGTGCGGCGGTGGCGCGAGGCGCTCGCGGAATGCGCGCTCGGCCTCGGTTATCTCGGCGCGCGGGCGGAGATCGATCGCGAGCGGCTGGCGATCGTGGGGTACTCACTGGGTTCGTATCTCGCCGTGGCGTCCGCGGCGAAGGAGCGAACGGTGAAGGCCGTCGTGTTGGCCGCCGGCGGCGACCTGCCGTCGGGCACGCCGGTGTCGATGCTGGCGCGCTCGGTGGCCGACCCGTTGAAGGCTGTGCGGCAGATTGCCGGGCGGCCGCTGCTGATGGTGCATGGCCGGCGCGATCGGACGGTGACTCCCGATCAGGCGCGCCGGCTGTACGAGGCGGCGGGGAATCCGAAGGAGTTGCGGTGGTACGATGCGGGGCACATCCTGCCGGCGGGGGTCATCGATGGGGTGGGGGCGTGGCTGGCGGATCGTCTGAAGCCCGCGGACCGGTCGGGAACGGGCTGACGGCTCATGCGATCTGCCGGGCCGTGGGATCGCGTGGAGGGCCGGCCGCGGTGTGCTTGTAGAAGTCGTTGGGATCGAATAACTTTCGTCGTCACGGTGCGGTAGCCAAGTGGTAAGGCCCCGGTCTGCAAAACCGGTATTCGCGGGTTCGATTCCCGCCCGCACCTCTTCACGGTCGCGCCCCGCGGTCTACGATCGCGGGGCGTTCGTCATCGGGCGTCCGCTCTGAAACCCTTGGACGCGGGTTGCAGCTCGGGCTCTCCGGCAATGGCTCCATCGATTTCGACCGGATGGGATCCAGATCCACCGCTCGACGGCCCGGGATCTCGATGTCCGAAAACGGCGAGTGTCGCCCCGGCGACGCGTGTAGACTTCCCGCATGGTTCCTGATCGCGACGGCTGCTGGCGCGCGCTCGCCGCGCATGACGCACGCTTCGACGGCGTGTTTTTCGTCCGTGTGACC
>DATKCV010000078.1:0-4551 GCA_035513015.1 Gemmatimonadaceae bacterium | reverse complement strand
GCCGCATGCAGGCGAGCGGTACGGCGGCGTGCGGGACCCGTCGGGCAACGTCTGGTGGATCGCGACGCACGTCGAGGATGTGTCGGCGGACGAGATGAAGCGGCGCATCGAGTCGCTGTCGTGGAAGCAGGGCGCCTGATGTCGTCGGTGCCGAGACACGATCCGTCCACCCTCGTCATGGGCCGGGCGAAGGAGGAGGAGGCGGCGGCGGTGCTGCCACGCGGTGTCTCCTTGCGCGTGGCCCTGTGGTGCGGCGTGGCATACGCGCTGGTCCAGCTCGGGGCGGTGGTGTACTTCACGCGCGAGGTTCTCGCGGCCAAGCCGCCGGTCAACGCGTCTCCCGCCGAGCACGCGCTGTTCTACGCGGACCACGGAGCCGAGCTGCTGTTCGGGAACTGGCTGCTCACGCTGCCGGTGCCGCTCTTCCTCGTGTTTCTGGGCGGGCTGTACGTGGTGCTGCGCCGAGCGGAGGGCACGGCGGCCTTCTCGGTCGCGGCGCTCGTGGCCGGCGCGACGCTGGCGATGATCTGGCCGCTGGGCGCGCTGCTGTCGAACCTGGGCGTCGTGATCGCGCGCGCTGGCGGTGACGCAGCCACGATCTGGGCACTCGACGGCATGGGCCCCTACACCCTCGCGCTCAGCGCGCTGCCGCGTTCGGTCCTGCTGGCGGCCGCATCGATCGTGCTCTGGCGAGGTGATCTGGTGCACCGCTGGATTCCCGCATCCGGGCTGGCGCTGGTTCCCGTGATGCTCGCCGGGTCCGCAACGCCCGTCGCGGCGGTGCTCTTTCCCCTCGCGGCCTTCGGCTCGGCGGCCGCGGTGCTCTGGATCCTGGCGGTGAGCGTGGCGCTGCTGCGATCGTGAGACGGAAGTCAGGGGCCGGGCGTCGCGAGTCGAGTGAGCTGGCGGAGCTCGAGTCGGCGCTCCGGGCCATCGATGGGCGGGGCTTCCAATCCCCACAGCGTCACCATATCGGCTCATTCCAGAGGTCGAGCATTTCGCGCACTTCGGGTGGGATAGCCCGCCACTCACCCTGCCAGGCGCGGAGCGACATGGTGCCTTCGCGGTCGACCGCCAGCACCCGACTCGGCGGAAGGCGGAGGGGGCCGAGTGGCATGCGCTGTCACAGCGGGTGCCACTCCCCGAATCTCTCGATCCACGGCGTGGCCATCGCGCCGTGCACGTCCGCACGCATACCGAAGAACGGATCCTGTTCGGCGCCGAGGAGGTCGAGCTGTCCGCGATCGAGCAGCTCGTGGAGCCGGCCCAGACGCGTGCGCTCGGTCTGGCCGTGGTCCGGGCCCGCGGTGACGCGATCGACGGGCAACGCCCCATGCGCGCGGCGCTCGAGGCGGTCATGGTCCTGCTGGAGCGGGATGGACTGGACGCATTCCAAGAGTACGAGACGGGCGAGCTGGCCGAGTTCCGGATCTTCGAGCTGGCGGCGTTCGTGAATCGCGTCCGTACCCTGAGCTGTCGCGTCAAACGGGACTGACGTCGTGATCGGTTCATCCCTACGAGGCGCCGGGACGTTGTGGCATCGAAGGTGGCGGGAAACCGCCGGAGCGGACCGCGGCATCGAGAGCGCCGAGCAGGTCCCGGAGCGAGCGCTCGCTCCGGCGGATCCCCCAGTGGTACGTTTTGCGGACGCCCGCACCGGTGAGCGGCACAAGCGCGGAGGCGGCGGCGACGGCACCGATCCCCACCGCCAGCGCGGGTGACACCGTGCCCAGGGCGTTGGCCGCAACGGCGCCGGCCGCCCCACCGCCCCACACGCCGGCGGCTCCCGACATGCCACGGAAGACCGTGCCGAGCCACCAGTTGACGCCGATGCCGTGGCGGAGGTCGGCGCCGATCCGCACGTCCGTCGCCGCACCGTTGCGGACCGGCCGCATCGAGACGTGCAGCCGCTTGAGGCTGCCATACGCCATGTCCAGCGCGAACACGGAGTTGGTGGTGAATTGGCTCGGCACGGTGAAGATCATGTAGCCGCCGTCGAGCGGGTCTCCGCCGGTCTCGACGAGGGAAAGGCGGTAGGGATGCTGCGGCAGCATCAGGCGCATCGTAGCGAGGACGTCGCCGGGAGGTGCTTCGATGGTGCGGGCGATCTCCAGCCAGCGGCGAGTCGGCCGGAGGAGGCGGTTGCCGGCGCGGTCGAGCCACGCGGGCAGTGGCCCTCCCATGGCGGCGATCGCCGTCTGTTCGGCCATGGCCTGACGTACGAAGTCCGGCGAGATGCCGGCCTCCTGGGCCGCGGCCTCGATGTCGGCGATGGCGAAGCCGTCGGCCGGCTCGGCGTCGGTGGCGGCGCGACGTGCCTCGTTGGCGACGCGCTCCTCGAGGCGGGTCATGGCCTCGGCCTGGAGCTCGGCGGCGCGGCGCAGCAGCTCGCGCGCCTCCTCCGAGGCCACCCGCGCGGCCAGCCCCGCGCCGGTAGGCCGCGGTTCGTTCACGGCACCGACACGTCCGCGAGCCCGGCCATCGAGAGGGCGAGAAGCAGCAGGATCCTCGTGGCCGGCAACGCGTCCGGTATGTTCGCCCACTCGGACAGCGTGTGCTGGTCGCCGCCGGTCGTGCGGCCGATCGAGATCGAGGGGATCCCGCGGATGACGCCCTCGTTCGAGTCGGTCGAGCCGCTGGCGATCGCGCGCGACTCGATCCCCTGGGATGCGTGCACGGCCAGCGCCGTTTCGACGAGCGGGTGCGTGCGGCGGTCCGCCAGCATATCGGCGGTCCCGCCGGCGCGCATGCGATTGACCGCCTCCTTCTCCCAGCCCACGCCGTGCGCCGCCGCGGCGGCCGCGACACGTGCCTCGATTTCGACATCCAGCGAATCGAGGAGCGCCGGGTTCACGGAGCGCAGGTCCATCGTGAACGAGACCCGCTCCGGAATCGCGTTGAAGATCTTCCCGCCATCCAGGATGCCGACGTTGTAGACGGCGCCGCCGCGGCCGTCGGGGATCCCGATCTCGTAGATCGAACGGATCGCGTCGGCAAGAGCGCGGGCGGGGTGCGGCCGGCCCGCGGACGAGTTGGTGTGGGATCCTTCGCCCGTGAAGTGGTAGCGCGTCCAGTAGATGCCGAGGGCGCCGTAGCTGATGTTCGGCAGTCCGCCGTCGAGTGCGACGAGCATGTCGGCGACGCCTTCATTCGTGTCCAGCCAGTAGCGCATCCCGTTCAGGCCGAGCTCCTCCTGCGCCGTGCCGATGAAGATGATGTCGCCCCTCGTGCGGATGCCGGCATGATTCAGCGCGCGCACGACCGTCAGCATGTTCGAGACCGAGGCGCTGTTGTCGAAGATGCCGGGCGCCCGCAGCACATCGCCGTCGCGCCGGACCGTGACGTCGGTGTCCAGCGGATGCACGGTGTCCAGGTGCGCCGCGAACACGATCGTCTCTCCGCCGCCGGTACCCCGGCGGACGGCGATGACGTTGCCGATCGAGTCGATCGTCACGGTCAGCCCCTCGGCCTCGAGCTGCGCCTTCACGTATGCCGCCCGCTCCTGCTCGTGCTCCGACTGTCCCGGAATCTCGGTGATGCGGATCCACTCCTCGACCTGCCGGTCGAAGCCGGCCTCGAGCCAGGCGAGGGCGCGGGCGACGTCGGGACGGTCGGCGATGCCGGAGTCGAAGCGGCTCTGCGCGGCCGCGGTCAGCGGCAGCGTCAAGAGTGCCAGAAGGGCGCCCGGCAGGAATCGCGTCATCGTGGGCTCCTGGTGTGTGCGGGCTTGTACCGAACAGAACTCATTCGGCCGATGCCGTATCCGCAGCTCACCCTGTCGGGTCCAGCAGCCTCTCGATCTCCATGCGCAGATCGCGGAGGTGGAGACGAGTCATGCCGTCGGCAGCGCGCGGGATCGCATTGGCGATGGCGCGGTCGAGCTCCTGGAGATGGCCGCGCAGCGTGGGCCGCACGTCCGACTGGAAGCGGGCTGGGGGCTGCGGGAACCCGGGCGGCAGATTCGTCGGTGGGGGGGGCGGGTTCAGCGTGCGATCGATGGCCTCGAGATACGCGCGCTGGAGGTTCCGGCGATGGACGTCGATGCGGACGCTGCCACTCGTCAGCTCGGTCCACACGCCGGAGCGGAGGTCATCGAGGAGCTCGGCGATGGTGTAGGCGTCCGTAGGCCTCGCGGCCAGCGCCTCGTACTCGATCAGCCGGTTGAGCCGGTTCTCGTTGAACAGCGCGTTGAGCACGCCGGCCTGCGCCATACGGATCCGCCGGATCTGACCCTCGGCCTCGATGCGGAAGAGGACGTCGCGGTCCAGCATGAAGGCCGGCACGCGGAAGGCGTTCGCATTGAGGTAGCGCAGGGCCTCGCGCTGCTTGGCCTCCGGCATCGGCTCGAAGCGCGCGCCGGTGCCGTACTTCTCCTGAGTGCGCGCCCCTCCCACGATCGCCGCGACGTGACCGTTGTAGCGGCCCCATTGGGCGACGACGTTGTCGTAGAGCTCGCCGAGCAGCTCGTAGTCCTGGCCGGGCCGCTCCGCGACGTCCATGAGCATGCCCATGACGCGCTCGAGGTTCCTCATGCCGAGGCCGCTCGACTTC
>DATKCV010000077.1:0-17784 GCA_035513015.1 Gemmatimonadaceae bacterium | reverse complement strand
CGGAGTCGCTGGCCGCCGAGGCCGAGGCGGTGCCGAAGACGACGCGTCGCGTCGAGGAGCGCCACGAGACGAACTGGGTGATGGCGTGCAAGGGCGAGACGCAGGCGACGGCGCCGTTCGACTATTCGGCGGCGCTCACCGAGACGATGCTGCTCGGGCTGGTGGCGCTGCGCGCCGGACAGGGGAAGAAGATTCTCTACGATGCCGCGGCGATGCGCGTCACGAACGTCCCCGAGGCCAACCAGTACCTGACCCGCGAGTACCGCGCGGGCTGGGAGCTGTGACCGCTTTCCCGAGGTCGCGATGATCCAGCTTTCGGCACGACTGTTGGCGGCGGCCGTGGCGGCCGCCGTGACGCTCGGCGGCTGCAGCTCGGCGCCGCAGACGAGCGGCGACGCGCAGACCGCCGAGTCGCAGGGAGGAGGGATGAACACGCTGACGGCGGCCGAGCGCGCCGATGGGTGGCGGCTGCTGTTCGACGGCCGGACGACGGACGGGTGGCGCAACTACAAGCGGGAGACGATCGGCGACGGTTGGCAGGTGGTGGATGGCACGCTGGCGCTGATGGGGCGCGGCGGCGACATCATCACGCGCGACCAGTTCGCGAACTTCGAGCTGGCGCTGGAGTGGCAACTGTCGCCCGCGGGGCCGGCGGGGAACAGCGGGATCTTCTACCGGGCGAGCGAGGAGCCGGACCAGATCTACAACGGCGCGCCGGAGATGCAGATCCTGGACAACGAGCGGCATCCAGACGGCCGGTCGCACCTGACGTCGGCCGGGTCGAACTACGCGCTGCATGGTGTGGACCCGAGTCACACGCGGCCGGCCGGCGAGTGGAACGCGGTGCGGCTGGTGGTGAACGGGAACCACGTCGAGCACTGGCTCAACGGAACGAAGGTCGTGGAGTACGAGCTGGGAAGCGATGAGTGGAAGGCGGCGGTGGCGCGGAGCAAGTTCGCCACGCAGCCGGAGTACGGGCGGGCGACGCGCGGGCACATCGGGCTCCAGGACCACGGGTCGTACGTGGCATTCCGGAACATCAGGATCAGGGAACTGCCGTAGCGCCCCACTTCAACCAGAGAGACGAACCATGCGGAGTACGCAATCCCGGCTCAGCACGATGATGTTTCTCCAGTTCTTCATCTGGGGCGCGTGGTACACGAGCGTGGCCGTCTACATGACGCAGCAGGGGATGGGCACGCTAACGCACTGGCCGGACACGGTGAACCCGATCGCGGCGATCGTCGCGCCGTTCTTCCTCGGCCTGATCGCCGACCGCTACTTCGCGACCGAGAAGGTGCTCGGCGTGCTGCATCTTCTGGGCGGCGCGGTGATGTTCCTCGTGCCGCAGGCCGCCGATGCGCCGGTGCTGTTCATCCTGCTGCTGCTGGCGTACAACCTCTGCTACATGCCGACGCTCGGGCTGGCGAACACGCTGGCCTTCCACCACATCGAGAACCAGGAGAAGCAGTTCCCGGTGATCCGCGTGTTCGGCACCGTCGGCTGGATCGTCGCCGGGCTGTTCATCAGCTTCGTGCTCGGCGGACTGGTCGCGGCGGTGCCGGAGCAGACGGCGCTCCCGCTGTACACCGCGGCGGCGGCGAGCATCGTTCTCGGGCTGTACAGCTTCACGCTGCCGCACACGCCGCCGCCGGCGGCAGGGCAGCAGGTCTCGGCGCGCAGCATCATCGGCCTCGACGCGCTGGCGAGGCTCGGCAGCCGGCCGTTCTACGTCTTCATCGGTGCATCGCTGCTGCTCTGCATCCCGCTCGCCGCCTACTACAACTTCACGCAGATCTTCCTGGGCGACGCCGGCGTGACCAACATCGCCGGCACCCAGACGCTCGGCCAGATGTCGGAAGTGGTCTTCATGCTGCTGATGCCGTTCTTTTTCATCAGGTTGGGCGTGAAGAAGATGCTCATGGTAGGCATGGCCGCCTGGGTGCTGCGCTACGTCCTGTTCGCCCTTGCCGCGCCGAGCGCCGTGTTCTGGCTGATCCTCGGCGGCATCCTGCTGCACGGCATCTGCTACGACTTCTTCTTCGTCACCGGCCAGATCTACGTCGACAAGAAGTCAACGCCGGCGGTGCGGGGGCAGGCGCAGGGCTTCTTCGTACTGGTGACCTACGGCGTCGGCATGCTGATCGGCGCGCAGGTCGCCGGCAACGTGTACAACCGGTTCCTGGGAGGCGCACCGGCGCTGACGCTCGAGCAGTGGCAGAGCTTCTGGTATCTGCCGGCCGGGTTCGCGGCGGTCGTGCTGGTGCTGTTCGCGCTGTTCTTCCGCGACACCGAGCCCGCGGTGGTGAAGGCGCCGGCGGGCGTCGGCAGCGGCACAACGGGCGAGCTGACGGGCGTGTGAAGTGCGGCTGACGAGGACCGGGACGCCGCTACGGCCGCAGCGGCGTCCCGGTCATCGTTCGTTCGCCCGCTGCTCCAGCACGATGCGGTACGCCGCCAGACTCGCGAGATCGGTATCCGGATCGCGCTCGAGCGCGTAGACGTTGCCGTCGCGCATCGCGAAAGCGACCCAGCGCCTGTCGAATCCGACGCTGGCGAGCCAGACCGCGTCTGAAGGGAGGAGCGCTGGTCAGGCCGCTCTCGGCTCCGCGGCGGGCGGCGCTCCGCCCTTCCGGCGGCTGCGCCAGATCACCGCGTCCACCACGTAGTGGTGGAAGTTGAGGACCTGATAGGCGAGCACCACGGTGACGTAGGCATTGGTCGCCACCGCGACGACGGTTTCGCGGATGAGCGCGTAGAACAGGCTCGTCGCCACGAGGCACAGGGCCAGGTAGAGCACGACGTTTCGCCGCTGACTGAGCGTGGAGAGCAGCCGGTGCTGCGGATCGATGCGATCCTTGAAGCGCGCGTTGTTGTAGTGCCAGACGAACATGATGTACTGCGCGTTGTGCCACACGTTCAGCACCAGCCACCCGCGATCGATGTGGTCGATCAGGACGTAGCCCGTAATGAAGATGGCGAAGTGCGAGACCATGAACAGCGTGTGCGCCACCGGCAGCTTCCGGTTCCAGGCCAGGCGCGCGACCCTCGCCACCCACCAGACCAGCGCCGCGATGGCCAGCGCACCTACGGCATCGGCGACCACCGGCGCCACCGGCAGTGCCTTCACCGGCAGCATCAGGAAGCGCGTCGGGTCGTCTGCCGACCGGTGGAGGATCCCCCACAGCGGAATCAGATAGAACACGATCTGGAACACGACCGGGTCGTCCGTGACAAGCCCGTTCGACTTGCGGCGGTACGCCTGCGCGATCCCATAGCTCTGCCGGCTGTAGTGGAACCACTGCCAGTAGAGATAAAGCGTGGCGACCGACCAGAAGCCGAGCGTCTGCGCCATCGCGACGACCCCGGCGATCACGATGATCGGGAGCACCGTCACGAGAAACCAGTACTGGGCGAAGCTCTCGCGGTCGAGCAGGATGCGGGTGAACGTCGAGATTACGTGGTGGTAGCCGAGGAGCCAGAGGTCGAGGAACAGGATCACCGGGAACAGCGCCGGCTCCAGCGTCACGGCGATGCCGCTGGCGATCGCGACGACGGCGATCCCGGCTATGAACCAGAGGTCGAACGAGGGCCCGCGCAGCCAGGCGATTTCCCGCGACTTCACGACGATTGACGTCATCCGTCTTCCGATCATCTTTGTGATGTGAGGCCGGCTTTCGCAAGCCGGCTCCGGGCGCGCATCCGGAACTCCGGAGGCGCCTGCAAGGCAGACGGGGGCGGTGCTCAGCTGGTCACACGTGTTGCAGCCGGGCGCCGCCACGCGTCGTCCTCCACCCGGCGCGCACGGCCGCCGATCGAGCCGCCCTCCCGGAGGAACACATCATGGCGAGCGTTCGCGGACCCGAAGCGCCGCGCGCGTCGTGCGCGGGGTCCGGCGCGCGCGCGGCCTGCCGGCTGGCCGCCCTCGCCGTCCTCTGTCTCAACGCCTGGCTCCTCGTCGCCCACCACGATCGCTTCTGGTGGCCGCCCGACGAGGGTAATTATGCCCACGTTGCCGAGCGGATCCTCGACGGGCAGGTGCTCCACGCCGACGTCCAGGACATCCATCCGGGATACGTGAACTTCGCCAACGCGGGCGCGCTCGGGTTGTTCGGCCGCGAGCTGGCGAGCATGCGCTACCCTCTGGTCGTCCTCGGCATCGCCCAGAGCCTGCTCCTCTTTCTGATCCTGCGGCCGGCCGGGGCGGCTGCCGCAGGCGTCGGCGCGAGCGCCATCACCGCACTCGGCTTCCTCCAGTTCCTGAATCCGACCGCCCACTGGTATTCCCTGTTCCTCGTCGTGGCGCTCGCGGCGGTGCTGCATCTCGCGCCGCGCACGGCCCGGTGGCGGCTCGATGCGGTGGGTGCGATCGTGATGACCGTCGTCCTGTTCAGGCAGCTCTCGGGCGTCCTGCTGGCCATGGGCGCGCTCACATGGCTACTCCTCGAGGGGAGCGATCGCGACGGAGAGCCGCCGGTGGACCGGCTGATGGGCCGCGCCCTGATCGCGATCATGATCGCGGGACTCATCGTCTACCTGGTCCGCGCCACCGATGCCGTGGGGTGGATGCTGTTCGGCATCTGGCCGGTGCTCGTGCTCGTTCAGGCGGCACGGATGGCGCGTGCGCCGACGGCGGCCGTGGTCGCGATGCTCGCGCGGCTCGCCCGCGGAGCCGCCGCGGCCGCGGTTCCGCTCGTCGGCTATCACCTGATCCACGGCTCGATCGGCGCGTGGTACCAGGACGCGATCGTGACGGCGCTCGCTTTTCCGCGCCTGCCGTTCTTCGAGACGAGCAGCTACGCGCAGCTGATCGCGGCCGGGGTGAGGAGCGTCGCATCGGGCGACCCGCTGGCGATCATCAACGGCGCGTACTGGGCGCTCCTCCCGCTCGCCGGCGCGGCCGCCGGCGCCGTGTTGCTGGCCCGTCTGGCGCGCGCTCGGGCGGGGGATGCACCATCGGCGCCGCCGGCGCTCGCAGTGATCGCCGTCTTCTACGCCGTCGTCTCGGTGCATTACCAGATTCCGCCCTATCTGGCGTACACCGTCGGCCTCTCGGTCGCGGCCCTGATCGTTCTCTCGGGGGGATCGCGGGCCGTCACCGGCGCGGCCGCGGCGTTCGCCATCGTCGCCGTCGTCTTCCACGCCGGACAGCCCCTGTCGCGAGGGATCGAGGGAGCAACCGCCGGGCGCCGGGTCGCCGTCGTGGCCAGCGAATCGGTTCCCGGAGTCGGGTTGCGGATCGAGGCGGGCGAGGTGGAGCTCTACCGGGCGCTGGTCGAGCTGGTGCGACGCGAGGTGCCTCCGGACCAGCCCATCCTCGCCGTGCCCAGCCACGCCCAGCTGTACTTCCTCACCGGCCGCAGGAATCCGTTCCGGTTCTTCAACACCGCCCTCGGCGTCTCCGGCGAGCGCGAGCTGGAGGCCGTGCTGGAGGAGCTCGACCGCCACCCCCCGGCGCTCGTGTTCTACGATCGCCGGGACAAGTACAACACGCCCCAGTCGCGGGCGATCATGGAGCGGGTGGCGCGCACGTACGCCCGGCTGACGCCGCTCGGACCGTTCGAGATATACCGGCGCCCGCCGGACGCCCTCGCCACGCCCGTTGCGGCGCGGGGTGCGACGCCGTCATCGATGGAATGACCATGCCCACGCGTCCGCACCAGCGCCGCGCCGCGGCCCCGACTCCTGCCCCTGAGATCTCGGTGGTGCTCCCCGTTCATGACGAGGCGGGCGCACTGGAGTACGTGATCCGCCGCATCGCGGACGCGCTGGATGGTGAGTCACACGAGATCGTGCTCGTGGACGACGGCAGCCGCGACGCATCCTGGCTGGTGATGCTCCAGCTCCGGACGGCGTTTCCACAGCTGCGCGGCATCCGCTTCACGCGGAACTTCGGGCATCAGGCGGCGATCCTCGCCGGCCTCGTGGCTGCCCGGGGCGATGCCGTGATCATGATGGATGCGGACGGCCAGCACCCGCCGGAGCTGCTTCCCGCGCTGATCTCGTGCTGGCGCTCCGGCGCCCCGGTGGTCCAGGCGATCCGCACCGGTACGGCCGATGAGGGTGTGCTCAAGAGCTGGAGCTCGAGACTGTTCTACCGGGTGTTCACGGCGCTGGCAGGCGTCGAGATCGTGCGCGGCTCGGCCGATTTCCGCTTGCTTTCGCGCCCGGTGGTGAACCACGTGCTGTCGAGTGCGGGGCCGCTCCTGTTCCTCCGCGGGCTCATTCCGTGGCTGGGATTCCCCGCCGAATCCGTTCCGTTCAAGGTCGAGCACCGCGTCGCCGGACGCTCGAGCTACGATGTGCGGCGGATGCTCCGGCTGTCGCTCTCCGGCGTCCTCGGGTTCTCGATCAATCCGCTGCGCCTGGCGAGCGCGCTAGGCGTCGGCGTGTCGCTGGTCGCGTTCGCCTATCTGGCGTACATCGTCGGCATCTGGCTGACCTCCGATCAGGTTGTTCCCGGATGGGCATCCACCGCCGGTCTGCTGGCGCTGCTCGGGGGCATCCAGCTCCTCACGCTGGGCATACTCGGGGAGTACGTGGGCCGGCTGTTCATGGCGCGGCAGGACCGGCCGTCGTTCGTGATTCACGAGCAGTTCGACGGCGCGGAGGCGCGCGCCGGGTCCTTCGGGAGCAGGGCCGCCGCGGGCGTGGGCGCCGGAGGATGACCGACCGGCGGCATTTCTACGATGGGATCGCCGGGGAGTTCGACGAGCTGATGAATCGCTACGACCTGGAGCGCCGGCTCGAGGTCATGTTCGACGATCTGCTCGGTGGGAGCGATCTGCGCGGCGCGCTGCTGCTCGACGCCGGCTGCGGAACGGGGGAGTTCAGCGTGGCGGCGATGGAGCGTGGAGCGACGGTGGTGGCCGTGGACATCGGCCCGCGGCTCCTCGCCCGCACGCGGAGCAAGGGGGTGAAGCAGGTGGCGGCGGCGGACGTCGCTGCACTGCCCTTCGCCACGGGCACGTTCGACATCGTCGTCTCCTCGGAGTGCATCGAGCACACCCCATCGCCGCGCACATCGGTGATGGAGCTGGCCCGCGTGCTGCGCCCGGGCGGGCGACTGGCCGTGACCTGTCCGAACCGGACGTGGTACTGGTCGTGCGTGGTAGCCGACCGACTGCGGCTGCGGCACTACCGGGGCCTCGAGAACTGGCCGGGCTGGTTCGCGCTTCGAAGCTGGATCGGTGCGGGCGAAGTCTCGGTCACACGGCACCGGGGGCTCCATCTGTTCCCCTTCATGCTGTCCGCCACTCATCCACTCCTGCGGTGGCTGGACCGCCTCGGCGGGGTCGCCGGGCCGCTCTACGTCAATCAGTGCATCTCCGGCACGAAGCTGTGACGCGCTGACGGGCGTCCTCCCGTTCGGGCGGCCGATCGGGTAGCTTCGCACTTTCCTCCACCCGGACATCCGTGCTGCCGCCGCTCCCGACCGTCACAGCCAGCCGCTACGTGCAGCCGCTCCGCGAAGGCGGATCGCTGCCGGCGGTGGTGGACACGGGGAGCGGACTGTTCGTCGTCAAGTTCCGGGGTGCGGGCCAGGGGGCGAAGGCGCTCGTCGCGGAGCTGCTGGTCGGGTCGCTCGCCGCCGCGCTGTCGCTGCCGGTTCCCGACATGGCGATCGTGGACCTTCCCGAACCGTTCGGCCGCAGCGAGCCCGATCCGGAGATCCAGGACATCCTCCGCCGCAGCCACGGTCTGAACGTCGGGCTCCGCTACCTCGACGGCGCGTTCAACTTCGCCGTCGCCGCCGCCGGCGACCTCGTCGAGCCGGGGCTCGCCTCGCGCATCGTCTGGTTCGACGCGCTGGTCACGAATCCCGACCGCACGCACCGCAACCCGAACATCCTCGTCTGGGAACGCCGCCCCTGGCTGATCGACCACGGCGCGGCGCTCTACGCGCACCACGACTGGGCGCGCGTGGATGCGGCGCGGACACGCTCGCCGTTTCAGCTGATCGAGCATCACGTGCTCCTCGGCGCGGCATCGGAGCTCGAGCGAGCCGACACGGAGCTCGCGCCTCTGCTGACGGATGCGCTCATCGAGGGCGCACTGGCGCGCGTCCCCGACGATCTGCTACTGGACCCCGCGGGCGGGCGCGAATTCGCGACCGCCGGCGAGGCACGGGCGCGCTACCTTTCGTACCTGCGCGAGCGGCTTGGCGAGCCGCGGGCTTTCGTGGACGAGGCGGTCGCGGTGCGCACGCGGCTCCTCGCCGGCGAGCCCACGCGGCTGCTCTCACGCCGATGAGGGTCGCGTCGATGCGAGAGTCGATACATGAGCGGGTCGGGTCGATGACCGGATGGCGCCGATGAACGAATCGTCGCCGACCGGGGGGACTTCGCCGCAGACCTATCACTTCGCCGTCCTGCGCGTGGTTCCGCACGTGCATCTCGGTGCCTGCGTCAACGTCGGCGTCCTCGTCCACGTGCGCACCGCGGAGTTCCTCGCAATGCGGGCCGTGACCGGCCTGGAGGCGCTGCGCGCACTGGTGCCGGACGTGGATCACGATCTCCTGGTGCGGTATCTCAGGTGCTACGAGGGCATCTGCGCCGGCGACCCGGACGCGGGTCCGGTGGCGCTGGCTCCGCCGTCGGAGCGCTTCCACTGGCTGACGTCGCCCCGTTCGGACGTCCTCCAGTGCTCGCCGGTGCACGAGGGGCTCGGCGACGACCCCACGCGGGTTCTGGGGGAGCTGTTCGACACCTTCGTGCGCCCGAGCGTGACCCACGAGCGGCGGTGAACGGCGGCGAGCGGCCGCCGGTTCACACCCGCCGCAGGGCGGTTCATCACCTCGCCGTGCGGCTCGACGCCAGCCACGTTGCCACCGGGGCGTGGAGGTCCGCATACTCGTGGCCTTCCCCGTAGCGGGCCACCGACCGGAGGACCGATGAGGAATCTGGCGAGGGAGTTCGTCCAGGCGTTCCGCTCGCTGCGGCGGGCGCCGGCGTTCACGTTGATGGCCGTCCTCACCCTGGCTCTCGGGATCGGCGCGACGACGGCGATCTTCAGCGTCGTCAACGCGGTGCTCCTGCGGCCGCTACCCTACGACGACGCCGGACGGCTGGTCGTGCTGTGGGGCGACATGCGGACCCGCGAGGTCTACGACTTCCCGTTTCCGCCGGCGGACTACGCGGACATCGTCGAGCAGGGCACGCTGTTCGAGGGGGTCGCGGCTGTGTTCACCTTCCGCCAGCCGCTGGTGACCGAGGATCGCGCCGAGCAGATCCGCGTCGGCATCGGGACGACGAACGTGTTCTCGCTGCTCGGCGCGCGGATAGTACACGGGCGCGACTTCCTTCCCTCCGACGGCACGCCGCAGCCCCAGCCGCCGCCGGGAGACGCGCTCCCCGCGCAGGGTGCGGCGGCCGCGCCGCCGCCGGTGCCCAACGCGGTGATCCTCAGCCACGCGTTCTGGCAGCGACGCTTCGGTGGCGATCCCGACGTGCTCGGACGGATCATCCAGCTCGGTGGCGGCGGGCCGGCGGAGATAGTCGGAGTCGTCGCGCCGGAGTTCGAGCTGCTGCTGCCGGCGAGCACCGGGCTGGAACGCCAGCCCGACCTGTGGGCGGCGGCGCGGATCGATTTCGCCGCCGGGTCGCGGATCAACGTGTTCCTGCGCCTCATCGGGCGGTTGAAGCCCGGCGTCACCGTGGAACAGGCGCAGGCCCAGGCGGACATGATCGCCGCCGACCTGCGCCGGCGGTTCCCGATCAAGGAGACATCGGGACTGCACTTCCGCGTCGAGCCGATGCACGCCGATCTGGTGGCCGACGCGCGGCCGGCGATCCTGGCTCTGATGGGCGCGGTGGTGTTCGTCCTCCTGATCGCCGCGGCCAACGTCGGCAATCTCCTGCTCGTCCGCGCCTGGGCACGCGAGCGCGAGCTGGCGGTGCGCGCCGCGCTGGGGAGTGCGCGGTGGCAGCTCATGCGGCAGCTGATGGTCGAGAGCCTGGTGCTCGCGGCGGGAGGCGTTCTTGCCGGGATCGCGCTGGCGTGGGCCGGGATCCGGCTGCTGCTGGCTCTGGCGCCGGCGAACCTGCCGCGTATCGATGTGGTGCAGATCGATGGACGCGTGCTCGGCTTTGCGATTCTCGCCGGTGTGATTGCCGCACTGGCGGTCGGCGTGCTTCCCGCACTGCGGGCGTCGCGGCCCGACGTGATGGACGTGCTCCGCGCCAGCGGACGCGCCGGCGGGAGTCGCCGGGGAACGATGGTACGCAATGGCGTCGTGGTGGCCGAGGTCGCGCTCTCGCTCGTGCTGCTGATCGGGTCGGGGCTGATGCTGCGCAGCTTCGTCGCGCTCCAGCGTGCCGACCCGGGGTATCGCGCCGATGGGTTGCTCACGTTCTGGATGCAGAACAACCGGCCGACGCCCGATCAGCGCGCGGCGTTCGCGCTCGAGGTCCGGGAGCGGCTGGGCGCGCTCCCCGGCGTCACCGGCGTCACCGCGGCATTCCCGCTCCCGCTCGACGGCGCGATCACCAACGCGCGGTGGGGACCGCCCGAAGCGCTCACCGACGGCAGCCTGTTCCAGCAGGCGAACGCGCACTTCGTCCTCCCCGGCTACTTCGAGGCGATGGGGACGCGGCTGATCGAGGGACGCACGTTCACCGAGGCGGACAACGACCCGACGCTGACCTACGTCGTGGTGGACCGGCACTTCGCGGCGAAGGCCTTTCCCGGCCAGTCGGCGGTCGGACAGCGACTGCCGATCCGCGTGCGGACGCCCGAGCCGGAGTGGTTCGAGGTGATCGGCGTGGTGGCGCACCAGCGGCACGAGACGCTCGTCGCCGACGGCCGCGAGACGGTGTACTTCACCAACGGGCTCGCCGGACACGGGATCGCCAGCCGCTGGGCGGTGCGAGTCTCGGGGGATCCGGCGCGCCTCGCGCCGTCGGTACGGGCGTCGATCGCCGAGCTGGACCCGCTCGTGCCGATCGCCGAAGTTCAGCCGATGGGTGAGCTCGTGGACCGGGCGATGGCGCCGACGCGCTTCTCGCTCGTGCTGATCGGCGTGTTCGCGGTGATCGCCGCCGCGCTGGCGGCGGTCGGACTCTACGGCGTGCTCGCCACCGCGGTGCGCCAGCGGACGTCGGAGATCGGCGTGCGAATGGCGTTCGGTGCTCCGAGCTCGAGCATCTTCCGGCTGGTGATCGGAGAGGGGTTGCGGCTTGGCGTGATCGGCGTGGCGATCGGCGCCGTGGCGGCGATCGCGCTGACGCGGGTGATGACGAGCATGCTGGTGGACGTGGCGCCGACGGATCCGGTGACGTTCGTCGCGATCCCGGTGCTTCTGTGCGCAATCGCCGCGCTGGCATCATGGCTGCCGGCGAGGCGGGCGGCGATGATGGATCCGAGCACCGCGATTCGGGGGGATTGACCACCGGCCACGATCGACGCCGCCTGCGCTCCGCCAACGCTCGCGCTTCGACCCGCGTACCGGTTCCGTAGACGCCGTCACCTGGTCCCGGAGCACGCATGGCCATCCTCGCGATCCGTCCACTCGTCGTGGCGCTGCTCGTCGTGCTGCTGCCGGTGGATGTGGCGGCGCAGGGCCGCGCGACGGCGGCCGGGCCGGGCGCTCGCGCCACGGAGGGCGTGCCGGCGTGGGCCGGCGCAATCGACACCTTTCGACTCCGCTTGCGAGCCGACGTGGCGGCGGACGACGTCGGCGGCATCACGGCGGCGGTCGTGGTGGGCGACCGTATGATCTGGGCCGAGGGGTTCGGTTGGGCGGATCGCGGCCGGCGGATTCCCGCCGGTGTCGAAACGATCTATCGTGTCGGCTCCATCTCCAAGTCGTTCACGGCGGTCGCGATGATGCAGCTGGCCGACCAGGGATCGCTGTCACTCGACATGGCCGTTGCCCGCGTCCTGCCGCAGGCGAACGGATTCGCCCAGCCGCGCGCCGGCGGCCGTCCGGTCACGTTCCGCCACCTGGCGTCGCACACCGCGGGACTGGTTCGCGAGCCCGATCTCGACGGCGCCGCCGCGGGACCGATCGAAGAATGGGAGCGGAAAGTCCTCGCCTCGATCCCGGCGACGCGGTTCGACACCATTCCCGGCGCTCGCTACGCGTACTCGAACATCGGGTTCGGAGTCCTCGGCCTGGCGATCTCACGCGCCGGCAGCACCGAGTTCCGGACGCTCGTGACGAGAGGGATCTTCGACCGGCTGGGCATGACCCAAAGCACGTTCGTCGTGCCGCACGACGACCTGCGGCACCTCGCCGTCGGCTACGACAACGGACGGGACGGCCGGATCGACCGCGAACGACCGGCGGTCGAGCACCGGGGTCGCGGCTACAAGGTCCCCAACGGCGGTATCTACTCGACGCTCGGCGATCTGGCGCGGTTCATCGCCGGGATGACGGGCGCGGCCGGTGATGCGCTGCTTCCGCTGGAGTCGCGGCTGGAGATGATGCGGCAGCAGGCGGCGGTGAGCGACTCGGCGGGCTACGGGCTCGGTTTCGAGCTTCGCACGGGGAGCGACGGACGGTGGTACGTCGGGCACGGCGGATCCGTGGCCGGATACACGGCGCACATCGTGTTCGAGCCGGAGTCCGGTGTCGGCGTGATCCTGCTGCGGAACTACGGGACCGGGAGAACCAATCTGCGGCAAGCGTCCCGGCGGCTGGCAGAGGAGATCGTTCTTCGGTCGGCAATGGCAAAGTGACCACACGGCGTTTCGCTTCAGGTGCCGGGCGAGGATGGCGAGAGCCACCGGGAGACGTTCACGTCGATGCGCAGCTCCACGCCTCCCCAGGTCTCGTAGACGTCGAGCCGCCCCTGCCAGATCGCGGCGAAGTCGTGACCCACATCCTCGGGGCGGCGGTCGAGCGAGAACCCGCTCCCGCCGGCTACCCAGAACGCCGGCTCATCCGGTCGCCCGGCTGACAGAAATTCCATGCGGGCCAGCGCGTACAGCTCCGACGCGTTGGAGCGATGGGCGTACACGCCCGGGCGGAACCGGCCGTCGGCGAGCACGCGTGCGAGCCAGGCGTCAAAGTACTCCCGCATGGTCGGCGAGACGCTGGTCATGTATTCCAGATCGAGATAGATCACGGTTCCGCGCGGAAACCCTTCGGCCTCGGTGCGGACGATCGCGTCGTCCGCTTCGGCGGTGCCCTGCGCGGCGGAGAGCAGGGTCCGCGAGCAGCGGACGGCGCCGGTCGCCGACTCGGCACGCGCGACGGAGAGCCGCGCCGACATATCGCGCAGGCGCGAAGTGCTCACGTTGTCCCAGGTCTGCTGCCCGACATAGAGTACGGCGAGTCCCCACCCCATCGCCTCGAGCGACGCGCGGCGGCCGGACCACGTTTCGTCGCGGTGGCATGGTGCGGGCAGGTAGTAGCCACTCCACTCGTACGGCGACGTTTCGCGCCAGGTGCGCATCGCGGCGTCGCCGGGGTAGATGCTGGTGTCGAATCCCGGGTGGCTGATCCGGTCAGCTGGAGGGCCGAGCACGGCATCGACGCCGGCGCACGCAGTCGCCAGCAACAGCGCCGCGAGGAGTGCGAGCAGGCGGGGGGTCGACCACCTGGTCGGGATCATGGCTGGCGCTTCGGCCGCAGTTGCAGCGTGGACACGACACCCAGGTGGTCCGACGGCCAGAGACCCGCCGCCGTGCGCGCCTCCGGATTGGCGCCGACCACGAACGCGTCCCGGACCTCGATCGGCCCACGGGTGAGGATGAAGTCGATGCGCTTGCTCAGGACCGGCTCCGGGTTGCGCAGGTCTTCGGCGTGGCCGAACGTATGCCCGCCATCGCCGGGATGCGCGCGCTCCCAGGCGTCCTCGAAGCCGGCTTCGCGCAGGAGCCGGTACGAGGGTGTGCTGCTGCCGTCGGCCGCCGAATTGATGTCGCCGAGAAGAATCGTCGGCAAGGTCTCGCGATCGAGCATCTCGATCAGCTCGCGGGTCTGGTCGACCTGCGTCGGCGCATACGCCGGAGCATCGACCTCGAGGTGGGTGTTCACGAAGCGAACCCAATGGCCGTGAACTTCGGCCTCGACCGAGTTCCACCCACGTGGGATCTCCACCGGCATGCCGCCGGGGCCACCGAGCGTGAGCGGCATGCGCGCACGGTACCACCCGCTCGTCACGTTCCGCGTCAGCGTCCCGGATCGGGCGAGAACGACGTCACGGTCGGTGAGCCGCACGCCGATACCCTCCGCCGTGTGCACCTCGGCGTCGAAGTTCTCGATGCCCGTGACGACCTCGTAGTGCTCGCCGCGCGCAGCGAGCGCGTCGAGAAGCAAGGCGAGGAGGTCGTGGACGACGCGCGTCGCCGCCCCGGCGTCGGGAGTTCCGGTTTCACCGTTCCGCACGCGCCAGAGCGATGCCTCCTGTAGGCCGACGAGGAGCGGCTGCACCGCCGCTATCTCGGCGGCGAGGAGTCGTGCGCGGTCGGGTATGTCGCTCCGCTGCACCCGGCCCCAAACCTCGGCGCCGCGCACGGAAAGGTCGACCGGCGTCGGCGCGGCGATCACCGGATCGAGCGAGGCGCCGAGGTAGAGATTGCGGGTCATCACGGTCACGGACTTTTTTTCTCCGGCATCGGACGGCCGCGCCGACGCGCCACGCCCCGGGAGGCTCGAGCGACCCTCCCGGGGCGTGGCGGCGGCCGGCGGGACGGGCCGGCTCGGCATCGGGTTACGATCCGCGGTGGGCCATGCGTCGCACGACGACCTCGCCCTGGCGGGCTCCATGCGAAGTGCTCAGGGCGTGATCACCGGCCGCTTGCGATCCCTGAACTCCTTGTACAGCTCCTCGTGTCTGCTGGTGAGCTCGATCGGCCGCCCGTCGATGAACAGGTAGCGAGTGTTGGTCCGCGGCTCGAGCAGGTCGCCGTCGGTGACGACGATGTTGGCCACTTTGCCGACCTCGATCGAGCCGATCCGGTCGGCCACGTTCATGATCTGCGCCGGAGCGAGCGTGACGGCCTTGAGCGCCTCGCCCTTCGGCAGTCCGTGCGCCGACGCCATGCCGGCGTGGAACGGAAGGTCGCGCACCGAGGAGCCGTCGTTGCCGGTGGAGATGCTGAACCGGACGCCGGCCCGGTGGAGCTTGCCGGCCGTCTCGTAGTTGAGCGAATAGGGATCATCCTCGCGCGCCGGCTGGCGCAGTACGCTGGTGAGGATCACCGGCACATCGCGCTGCCTGAGAAGGTCGGTCACGAGGTACGCTTCGGTGCCGCCCATGATGATCGGCTTCAGGTTCATCTCGGTGGCGAACTGCACAGCCGAGCGGATGTCGGCGGCGCGGTCGGCGCCGAAGATCACCGGTCTCTCGCCACGGACGTACGGAACGAGCGAGGCGAGAACGACGTCCTCGGCCGGCCGGGGCAGCCGGCGATCGGCGGCGTAGGCGGCGTGCGCCCGGCCGTAGCTTTCCGCGTCACGCAGGATCGAGCGCAGGTCGGCCAGCTGCTTGTCGCGGTTCGCCTGATTGCTGCCCCCACCGCCGAATCCACCGAACCCGCCGCCGAACCCGAATCCGCCGCCGCCCGTGCGCGGCAGATTGATCACCAGCGCCGCGTGCGGCGTGAGCGCGAAATCGGCGTTGGCGCTCCCGGCGAGGTTGATCGTCGCCGCCTGGCCGGCGATCAGTCCGCCGCGCGGCATCGAAACCACGGAGGTGACGCCGACCATTCGCGACACCGCGAAGTGCTGGCTGTGCGGATGGATCGCGACGATCGCCCGCGCCTGCGGATTGAAGTCTCCCGGTTCGGAGAGGTCCACGGTCGGATTGGCGCCTTGCGGGATCTCGACCAGGCCCATGTTGGTCGCGGCGTCCATCATGCCGGGATAGACGGTCAGCCCAGCGGCCTCGATCAGGCGAGCGTTGGCGGGCACCTGGACGCTGGCGCCGACCGCTTCGATGCGGCCGTTGCGGATGACCACGGTGCCGTTCTCGATGTCCGGACCGTTCAGGGTGACGATCCTCGCCCCGCGGATCACGTAGGTGCCCTGGTCCCCGACCGAGGTGACCTGATAGGCCTGCGCGCCGATCGGCGCGGCCACGGCGGCCGTCAGCGCGGCGCCGAGCGCCAGCGCGAGGTATCGTGGAGCGCGACGCATCAGCGCGACCCTCCCTGCCGATTCGAACCGGCGCCGCGCGCGGCCGCCGGCGCAGGACCGCGGTTGGGCTCGGCCTGCTCGAGCTCGCGCCGCTCCTGCTCGAGGCGGGCGAGCCGCGTCGCTTCCTGCGAGCGGTCGAAGAACACCTCGCCATCGATGAACGTCATCTCGGCCACTGCATAGACGCTCAGCGGATGCTGGCTCCACAGAACGACGTCGGCGTCCTTGCCGACCTCGATCGAGCCCACGCGGTCCTGTATCCCGAGCTGGAGCGCCGGATTGTACGTCACCAGCTTGAGCGCCTCGTCGTCGGACAGCCCGCCGTACTTGACCATCTTGGCGGCCTCGATGTTCATGCGGCGCGCGCGCTCGTCGGAATCCGAGTTGAGCGAGACCACGACGCCGTGGCTGGTCATGACCGCGGCGTTGTGCGGGATCGCGTCGTAGGCCTCGATCTTGTAGCTCCAGTTGTCGGCGAAGGTCGAGGCCATGGCGCCGTGAGCGGCGATCTCGCTGGCCACCTTGAACCCCTCGAGTACGTGCTGGAGAGTGCGGATCCTGAACCCGAACTCGTCGGCGAGCTGGAGGAGCATCAGGATCTCATCGGAGCGGTAGGAGTGCGCGTGCACCCACCGCTTGCCCTCGATGATCTCGACCAGCGGCTCGAGCTCGAGGTCGCGGCGCGGCGGCACGGCGCGGGCGTCGCGGCGGGCGACGGCGGCGCGGTATTCGTCCCAGTCCCGCTTGTAGTCGCGGGCGCGGGTGAAAGCGTCGCGGATCACCGCCTCGACGCCCATCCGCGTCGCCGGGTAGCGCGCGGTCTCGCCGCGCTGCGGCGCCCGGCTCGCCCGCTTGGGGTTCTCGCCGAGCGCGAACTTGATCCCCGGCATCGCGCCCGGAAACATCATCTCGTCGAGCGAGCGGCCGAACTTGAGCTTCACTACCGCGTTCTGCCCTCCGATCGAGTTGGCCGAGCCGTGCAGGATGTGCAGGGTCGTCACGCCGCCGGCGAGGATCCGGTAGAGGTTTCCGGCCGTCGGGTTGAGGACGTCCTGGATCCGGGTCATCGAGGTCACGGAGAGCGAACCTTCGTTGATCGCATCGCTCATCGCGTGCGAGTGCGCATCGATGATACCCGGGAGCAGGTACTTGCCGGTGCCATCGACGATGCGGGCACCCGACGGCGCCTGCACGTTTCGCCCGATCCGGGCAATCCTGCCGTTCTCGAGGAGCACATCGGTGCTCTCCAGCGTGCCCTGTGTGACGGTGAGGACGGTGGCGTTGCGAATCACGGTCGGCTGCACCGGGGTCGCCCGCTGCTGGGCGCCGAGACCGGAGGCGGAGGCCAGCATCGCGAGGCCGGCGAGGAGGTAGCGGCTCATGTAGAGCTCCGTGAACGTGGCTGTTTTGTCGGTCATGGCTTGGTTCCCGAGAACGGCAAGGCCCCCATCCCGGTCACCGTCACGGTACCAGCCATGCGGTTGCCGGTGATCGTGCCCTCGAACACCGCCTCGCGGGTCAACCCCTGCGTGGTGACCGAGGCCGAGAAGCGGAACGTGTCGTCCGGATTGATGCGGCCGTCTGCTATCTCCGCCGAGCCGAACGAGCCCTGAATCGTGCCGCGGAGCTGCTCGGCGCTCTGCTGGAGCTGAATGGTGATCGGGACGTTCTGCTCGGCGATGGTGACCTCGACCGAC
>DATKCV010000076.1:0-34908 GCA_035513015.1 Gemmatimonadaceae bacterium | reverse complement strand
CACCAGCGGGCCGACATTTCCCTGCGCACCGAGCGAGCCGGCGACCAGGAGCGACACGGCGAGGCCCTTCAGAATGCACCGATGCATGAAGGCGGGGGGCGAGAGTTGCGGTGAACCGTACACCCGCACGCCCCCGCCGTCGAGTGCGATCGCCGCCGCCAAGCCTCGAACCGTCCCTACTTCTTCACGCGCCCCTCGAAGCTCCTCGTGTACACCCGATCCCCGAGCGGCGAGGCGTCGTCGTTGGCCACGTTGGTGGCAACGTGGAAGACCACCGCTCCTCCTTCGGGTGGCGACGTCCACACGACGCGCCAGGCTATCCGCGCGGCGTCCGGCTCCGGCGGGACCACGCCCGCCCCCGTGTGGCGGGCGTACTGAATCGGAAGCTCGGAAGGCGGCGTCACGTCCACGCGTTCGTCCAGCGCACGGAGCGCCCCGGCCTGCATCCCCACCCGGCCACCGTCGCTGAACCGCGCCGAAAGCTGGAATCCGCCGACCCTCAGCTCGGGGTGCGCGAGAGTCACCGTCAGGGTGTACTTCTCGCCCGGCACGTAGAGCGGCGGCAGCCCGACCAGCTCGATCGTCGCTCTGCCGTCGTTCTCCTCGTACTCGAAGTGGCAGACGTGACAGGTCGGCTCGCCGAACCCGCCGGTGTGCGCCGGTGGCGGGCGGTCGCTGACCCTGCGAGTGATCGCCGGTGATGCGACCGCGCTCGCCGCCACGACGGCGACGAGCGCGGAAACGGCGGCGGTGCGGATGCCGCTTGGACGCATTACGGCAGCTTTGCGCGCCCGATCGTGTGCGTGTCGGTGCCGAACCACAGCTCGCCCGTGCTGGGCTCGAAGTGCGCGTGACGCACGGCCCCTCCGCCGCTGGCGATCGTGGTGTGACCGAAGAACTGTTCGGTCTTCGGGTCGAAGCCGACGAGCTGGTTGGGCTGTCCCCGCCCGGTCTCGAAGAACCACAGCCGGTCCTTGTCGTCGACCGCCATCGCGTACGGCGCCGACTGCTGCGCGCGGGGGGCCCGCCACTCCTTCGCCTCGCCCGTCGCCGGGTTCAGACGTCCCAGATAGCCCTGCGAGTAGTCCACGTACCAGATCATGCCGTCGGATGTCATCGCCAGCCGACGCGAACGCGCGTTCTCGCGCGGCAACGTGTACTCGCGCACCTCCATCGTCCGCGGATCGACCCGGGCGATCTTGTTGGTCGCGAAAAGCACCGACCATGCATTGTTGTCCTTGTCCACGACGATACCGTACGGGTTCGAGCGAGCGCCGCCGCCGACCTTCACGAGGCGGACCTCACCGGTCTTCGTGTTCAGATGCCCGATGGCCTGACTCTGCTGGGCGGTGAACCAGATGTCGCCGTTCCTGTCCCAGACCAGGGTGTGGGGATCGCGCACCGTCGAGTCGGGCATGCGGTAGTGCGTGAACTTCTGCGTAGCCGGCTCGTACTTGCCGATCGTGCCGTTGCGGTTCCCAGCGTACCAGACCACGCCCTGACGATCCACGATCAGGTTGTGCGGGTAGGTGCCTTCCTCGATCTCGACGCGCGCGAACTGTCCGGTGCGCGGGTCCAGATTGGCGATGTAGTTCCCCGTCTGGCCGACGAACCAGACCTTGCCATCGGGGGCATAGTACGGATCCCGGGGCCTCGAGTTCGGCCACGGAACGTTCCATTCCGTGATCAGCACGGTGTCGATCTGCACCACGGCGGGCTGAGCCGTGAACGGAAGAGCGGGCGCGAGCAGGAGACTGGCGAGCAGGAGCATCGGGACACACCTCGGATGGTTTCGGAAGACTATGAAGATAACGCGCCGTCCGCCGGGAACGCTGTGCTCCCGAGCGCCTTGCTCTTGCGTCAAACGGTGGTTCCGGCGAACTTCGGCGCGCCAGGAGGATGCTCCGCCCGCGGCCGCTTCCTCGATTGCCCGCCCTTGTCGCCTTCGACCCTCTCACACGCATCGGGTTGCGGGTACCCGGGCTCTCCGGGTGTCGATATCATCTGCACCGCTGGCCGAACGGCTGCCCGGCGCGCCGCTTCGGCGCCCATCTTCGCGCGGTGCACGAACAGTCCATCCCGTGAGGGAACCATGCCCGAACACCACCACCCGTCTCGCGCCGCACTCGCACTCGCGCTGACGCCGCTACTCGCCCTCGCCTGCATGACCGGCTCCACCGACAGCGCGATCAACGATCGCGTCGCGCTGCTCGAGGGACTCGGTGAGCACCAGTACCCCGTCTCCACCTCCGATTCGCTCGCCCAGCGGTACTTCGACCAGGGGCTGCGGCTGACGTACGCCTTCAACCACGCCGAGGCGGTGCGCGCGTTCGAGGAGGCCGCGCGGATCGATCCCGAGTGCGCGATGTGCCACTGGGGAACGGCGCTCGCGCTCGGTCCCAACATCAATGCGCCGATGGATTCGGCATCCGCTGTTCGCGCGTTCGATGCCGTTCGTCGAGCCGGCAGCGCCAGTGCCGCGACCGAGCGCGAGCGGGCGCTCATCGCGGCTCTGGCGACTCGCTACGCCGAGTCCGCCCCCGCCGATCGCGCCGCACTCGACTCCGCCTACGCGAGGGCCATGAGCGACGTCGCCTCGAAGTTTCCGGATGACCTCGAGGTGCAGGTGCTGTCTGCCGAGGCGGTGATGGATCTCAGCCCTTGGAACTATTGGACCGCCGACGGCACTCCTCGCCCCGGGATGGGCGAGGCGATCGCGCGACTCGAGCGAGTGCTCTCGCGCGCGCCATCGCACCCCGGCGCCTGCCACTTCTTCATTCACGCCGTGGAAGCGAAGTACCCCGAGCGCGCCGTCGCCTGCGCCGAGCGCCTCGCCGAGCAGATGCCGGCAGCCGGGCACATCGTGCACATGCCCGGACACATCTACATCCGCGTCGGCCGCTACGAGGACGCGATTCAGGCCAACGTGCACGCGATCCACGCCGACGAGTCCTACATCGCCGATCAGCGGCCGAGCGGGATCTACCCGCTGATGTACTACCCGCACAATTACCATTTCCTGGGCTTCGCCTCGATGATGGCCGGCCAGGGTAACCGGGCGATCGAAGCGGCGCGCGCCTTGTCCGAGCGCGCCCCGGCCGAGCTCGCCCGCCAGATCCCGGAGATTCAGGGGTTGATGCCCTATCTGCACCTCGTGCAGGCGACGTTCGGCAGGTGGGACGACGTTCTGCGCGAACCGCTCCCCCCACCCGACCTGCGCTTCGCCTTCGGCATGGCGACGTACGCGCGCGGTCTCGCTTCGGCGGCGCGGAGCGACCAGGCGGGCGCCTCGGCCGCGCTCGACACTGTCCGGGCGATCGCCGCCGAAGTGGCGAACGAGCCGATGCGAACCGTGCTCACGATCGCCGTGCATTCGCTCGGCGCGGAGATCAGCGCGAAGGGGGGCGACCTGCCGGAGGCGATCGCCGGGCTGCGTAGTGCGGTCGAGCTCGAGGACGGTCTGATGTACATCGAGCCTCCCTACTGGCACCAGCCGGTGCGCCAGATGCTGGGTGCCGCGCTGCTCGACGCCGGCCACGCCGCCGACGCCGAGCGGGTCTACCGGGAGGATCTCGCGCGCTTCCCCGAGAATGGCTGGTCGCTGCGCGGCCTCGCCCGTGTCCTCGAGGCACAGGGCCGCACTCGCGAGGCGGAGGAAGTCGACGCCCGCTTCCAGAGGTCGTGGGCAAACGCCGACGTGATGCTGGTGACTTCGAGGTTCTGAGCGGGTTCGACGTGATCAAGGTGATCAAGGGGTCAGAGTCGTTGAACTCCGTTCAACGACTCTGACCCCTTGATCCCTCGATCCCTTGATCACCCTGAACCAATTTGTTTTCCCTTGCCCCAGCCCCGCTCCGTCCGTCAGCTTTGGCGGATGTCGAACGACACGAGCTCGGGCGAGGTCACTCGACTCCTTCACCGCCTGCACGCCGGCGATACCGGAGCGCTGGAGCGGCTGTATCCGCTCGTGTACGACGAGATGAGGCGAGTCGCGCGACAGGCGCTGGCGCGGGAGCGCGCGTCGCATACGCTCCAGGCGCGCGCGGCGATCCTGTTCGCCGACGGCGTCCGGCAAGGGATCGGCGGGCTGGCGTGGCTGCACGCCTCGGCGCATCACGAGCTCGTGCTGCTGCAACCGGTGCGGGGGTCGCTGCCTGTGAGCCTGCGCACGGAGCGTGGAGTGGCGGTACGGAGCGTCGCGGTTCCATGAGGGACATGACGCTGTTCCCGCTCGACCAGCACAGCGCGGAGGCTCTCTCCGCGAGTCCCGAGGCGTTCGCCGACCGGTGGCGATTCACGTTGGTGCCCTCGTGGCCCGCGATCGTGGAGATCGCTGTTGATACGGCGCGGTTCCTCGCCGCTACCCAGTCGTCCCGGCCCTGGGGCAGCTACCTTGCACTCGACGGGCCGGAGCGCCGACTAGTCGGTGCGTGCGGCTTCAAGGGCAACCCCGACGCTGGCGGTGCGGTGGAGATCGCGTACTTCACGTTTCCAGGCGAGGAGGGACGCGGAGTCGCGACGGCGATGGCCTCGGCGCTGGTGGAGCTCGCACGCGTTTCCGAACACCCGCCCTCGATCGTCCGCGCGCACACGCTGCCGGAACGGAACGCGTCGGTACGGGTGCTCGAAAAGAACGGCTTTCGGCGCCTGGGCGAGGTCATGGACCCCGAGGACGGGCTGGTCTGGCGCTGGGAGCGGGTGCCCGGCCCCGACCCCCGCGTCGTCGTGGAGCACGAATGATCTGCCGTCGCGACGTACCCCTCCGGATGATGGAATCCCGAAGGATGTACTGGGGAATCCCGGCACTACTCGTGGCGCTCGGCGTCGCCGCGCCGCTCCAGGCCCAGTTGCTCCCAGCCGGGGAGATTCACGCGCGAGTCGACGCCGCCCTTCCTCGGGCCTTCGAGTTGTACCGCGAGATTCTCACGTACCCGAACGACGCCCACCACCCGGCGGACATCCTCCGGCTGCTGGGTTGGCTCGACGCGCGCTTCCAGGAGCGTGGGTTCAGCACCGAACGCATCTCGACCGCCGGCAGTCCGCTCCTGCTCGCCGAGCGCCGCTCGAGTGGCGCCGAGCGGACGGTACTGATCTACCTCCAGGCAGACGGGCAGCCGGTGGACCCTTCGCGGTGGAACCAGGAGAGTCCGTGGGTCCCGGTCCTGAAGGAGCCGGTCGCCGGCGGGAGCTGGCGTGAGATCCCCTGGCGGCGTCTGGAGCTGGCGGTCACCGCGGGTGCGGCGGAGCGCGAAAGATTGAACCCGGAATGGCGCATCTTCGCCCGCTCGGCCTCCGATTCGAAGGGGCCGATCGCCCAGTTCCTGACCGCGATCACGCTGCTCGACGAAGCGGGAATCACTCCCGACTTCCACATGAAAGTGATCGTGGATACGCAGGAGGAGATGGGATCTCCCCACCTTCCGGCCGCGGTGCAACGTCACCGGGAGAAGCTGGCCGCCGACATGCTCGTGATCTTCGACGGCCCGCCTCACGTGTCGGGACGCCCGACGCTCAAGTTCGGAGCCCGGGGCATCGCCACGGCATCCATCACCACCTACGGTCCGCTGGCCCCGCAGCACTCCGGCCACTACGGGAACTACCTGCCGAACCCGGTCTTCCACCTGAGTCGCATACTGGCCTCGGCCAAGGACGCTGACGGGAGGGTGACGATCCCCGGCTGGTACGACGGCGTGCAGCTCGACGCCGGTACCAGGCGGATCCTGGCCGAAGTGCCGGACGACGAGGAAGCCATTCTCCGGAGCATGGGAGTAGCCTCTCGTGACCTGGTGGGAGACAATCTCCAGGAAGCTGTGCAGTACCCGTCCCTCAACGTCCGAGGGATTCGCGCCGGTTGGGTCGGGAGCGAAGCCCGGACCATCGTGCCCGATGAAGCCGTCGCCGAGCTGGACATCCGACTCGTCGCCGAGAGCGACGCCGAGCGGCTCATCGGGCTCCTCCGGCGGCACGTGGAGGAGCAAGGCTTCCACGTCCTGAGCCGCGCTCCGACGCCTGAGGAGCGGCGCACCATTCCCCGGATCGCGACACTGACCTACAATCGTGCGTACGGCGCCTTCCGCACGCCGTTCGACTCGGAGCCGGGACGCTGGCTCACCGGCGCCTTCGTGCACCTGCACGGCGATGAGCCCATCCGGATCCGCACGAGCGGCGGCTCCATCCCGATCGCGCCGTTCGTCGAGACTCTTGGCGTTCCCGCGGTGAGTGTTCCGACCGTGAATCCCGACAACAATCAACACAGCCCGAACGAGAACCTGCGCGTGGGAAGCTTCGTCGAGGGAATACGGATCGTCATGGCCGTGCTGCAGCAGCCCGTTCGCAAGTCCGGCCCATGAGGGTCGGGTCTGGAGCGGGGAACATGCGCAGGGTGAATGGGCGCCGCCTGGTCGGTCTGCTGGTACTGATCGCCGCGGCGACCCTGGCGCTGGGGCGCGAGTACACGATACGCCGCGACCTCGGCTACGCCGCCATGATGCGCGACCGCACCGCCGTCGTAGAGGATTCCGTTCTCCGGACGTCGGTCGCGTACCATGCGGCGCATGCGCAGGCGGTGGCGCGAGCACGGTGGAAGCCGTACGGGCACGGCACGCTCGGCTTGGCCGGCACCATCGCCGGCGTGGCGATCCTCGTCAGTGCGCGCCGGCGTCGCGGAAGGGCCGCTATTGGCCAGTGAATGGAGGCGCCCACGGCGCGATCGCCTCGCGAATGGTCCGCGTCATCAGCGAGTCGCCGGTCACCGACCAGTCGAGCGTCTGCAGAGTCACCGTCTGATCCGTCGAGACGTTGAAGAACATCAGGCCTTTCACCAGGGTGTGGCGCCGCGGCAGGTCGGTCAGCGCATCGCGATACCATGCCCCCCTGTCGCCGCCCACGGCGAGCGATCCGAACTCGGCGATCATGATCGGTTTCCCGTAGCGCGCGAGCTGCGGATACTTCTCGCCGAAGATCGCCTCGAAGTCGTACCAATCCGCCCACTGTGCAACCGTGCCGTAGTTCAGCGCGCCGGTGGCAACCCAGTCCACCAGGGAGTCGCCCGGGTAGTAATACTCGACGTACTCGTAGGCCAGGTGAGGCGACCACACCCAGAGCACGTTCGTCGCGCCACGCTGGCGGAAGCGCGTGACGACGCGTTCCCACGCCGCGATGAACTCCTCGGGGCGGTTGTTGTGCGGACCCCACGGATAGCGGTAGGAATCGTTCATCTCGTGCGCCAGCCGCACCAGGATCGGCGTGCCGAAGCGCGCCGCTTCGGCGGCCCACGCGTCGATGTAGAAGTCGTAAGCCCCGGCGGCAATCGCCGCCAACCCGCCGCGGTCACGGTCGGAACGCAGCGGCAGATGCGGGTGCAGCGTGTTCTCGAAATCGGTGAGCCACGGCTCCCAGGTCAGCACGGGGATCGAGCCGAGCTGCCTGATCGCCGCGAGCTCGCGCAGCGGGAAGCGTTGATCCGGCTTGTCGCCCCATGCGGCGTAGAAGTGCATCAGGGGAAACGTGGTCCCGAGCTCGCTCTCCAACTGGAGAACGCCCTCGAGCGAGTGCGGCAGCCCCGTATCGTAGGCACCCAGCAGAACGACGTCGGGGTCGCGTAGCCAGGCGGCGTCGGTGCGATAGGGCGTGAGCCACGCCAGGGCCGCCGTACGCCCGGGAGCGCGAACCCGGTCGGCGAGGCGCTTCTCCAGGACGCCGACGAGAGTGCCTATCCGGCCGAGCGTCGCCGCGATCGGCCCCTCCGTCGCGCGACTGAACGCCATCAGCAGCGTTCCGACACCGAAGCTCACCGCTAGCGCGATCCCGACCACCGCAAGGCGTCGCCGTCGTCTCATTGCTCCTCGCTCGCCGGCGACCCGGGCGGTGCATCGCCGCCGATCGCCGTCACATCGATCTGCTCCCAGGGGAGGCCTGGCGGCAGCGTTCGTGCCTGCCAGGCGGCGCGGATGACCATTGCCGCCATCAATACCGGCAGCGTCGCGAAGCCGACCATCGCCCACACGGCCTCGCTGGTCAGCTGGAGCGCGCCCTCCGGCACGACGTACAGGCGACGATAGATCACCACCGCCAACGTGATCAGATACAGGACGACCAGCGCCAGATGCGGCCACGCCAGTCTGAGAAACCGCCCGCGAACCGCCTGCTTTGCCGTCGGCACGAAGGGGATCTCGGCGCGCAGCACGGCGAGCACCGTCCCGATCAGGAACACCGGCCAGCATGCCACCTTGAGCACCAGGCCACGCCAGTGCAGTCCGCGCTCGATGGCCGGGTGGCACAGCCAGCGCTGCACGTACAGATAGATCGCGGTTCCGGCGATCGCCACCGGCGCCGCCGCGATGACGAACTGCTCGAGCCGCATCGACGCCGGCTGCATCCCTGTCCAGAGGAGCAGATACGGAATGACGAGGAAGAACAACGTCGTGACGCCGAACAGGTAGTAGGTGCCGATCGTGAAGTAGGCGAGCCGCTGGCGCCAGCCGAGCCGCCGCAGGAGCCGCGGCATCTCGGCGAACACGACCTCGTACACGCCGCGCGCCCACTTGAGCTGCTGCCTGTAGAACGAGCCGAGGTCCTCGGGCACCAGTCCGCGGCTCACGACTTCAGGCACGTATACGGAGCGCCAGCCTGCCGCGTGCAGGCGGATCGCCGTCACGAGGTCCTCGGCCAGGCCGAGTCCATGACCGTGGATCGACTCGAGCGCCGTGCGCCGGAACGTGCAGTTCGCACCGATGGCGACGCAGGCGCCATGGCCGTGCAGCCCCATCTGCCCCGGTCCATAGAACGCGTATGTCTGCTCCGCCGCGCCGGCCGCTACGAATGACCGGTCCTGGTTGTAGTAGGCCTGCGAGACCTGCACGAACCCGACCGCCGGATCCTCGAACTGGCCGAGCAAACGGTCGAGCATCTCCGGAAACGGCACGTGGTCCGGATCGAGAACGAGGATGAACTCCTCATCGGTAATCGCCAGCGCGCGGTTGATCTTGCCCGCCTTGGCGCCCGGAACGTCGAGGAGCTCGAGCCAGACCGCGCCGTGGCGTCCGGCGAGCTCGCCGAAGCGCGGATCGCGCGTATCGTCGAGCAGATACGTGGTGTGCGGGTAGCGGACGCGCGCGCAGGCGGCGAGCGTGCGCTCGAACATCGAGAGCGGTTCGCCGGGGGCACTCGTGGTGAAGATCGCCACTCGCTTGCCCGGCGGCGCGGGTACGTGCGGCTTGCTCGCGACCGCCGCGTAGTTGATCCACCCGACCACGAGCCGGTACACGCCGTACCAGAACGCAAGCGAGAGCACGACGAACAACACCGCGGACTGCATGTGGTGCGCACGGAACCACCAGTCCACCAGGCGGAGAACCGCGATCAGACCGGCGGCAATGAGCGCCGTGAGGACGAGCCGGTGCCGGAAGCGTACAGGAGCCGCTCGCCGGTGGCGCCACATGTCCCGAGCCTCGGCTCGTGCCGACCGTCGGTCAGCCGGGGGCCTGGTCGACGTGTCCGGCGATGCTACCACGCCCGGTACGTCGCCGTCGCTCGGCCACTCCGGGACGTCGACTTCCTCGCGCGACACCAGATCAGCCGCCCGACGCCAGCGCTGGCGCGAGCCGGCGATGGTGTACGCGGAGCGTGACGACTTCAGCCTGGTAGAACGCGCTCGCGGTGTGTTCGGCTGCCAGTTCCAGACGGAGTCCGCGCGTGACGGGAATCGTGAGCACGCCGCGCCCACGCCACGGCCGGAACATCCTGGGCTGGAAGTCGAAGCCAGGCGGCCCGGCGCCTGGTAGCGCGCTGGTGGGGGCCGGCGCCATCTCGATGGCATACACCCCCACCGATCCATCCAGCGCGAGCGCCCACCCGCTCCGCCCGCGGAGCGACACCGCACCGACGGCCGAATGGGCGATGACCATCTCCGGCGTGTAGTACGGCTCGTAGCGGCCGTCTGCCTGTCCGCTCCCCGCGGGTCCGGCACCCGCCTCGGCCACGAACCGGCTCTCGCGCGAATCCTGAAGACCGAACGCGTAGCCCGCGCGAAGCTCGATGGGCGCGCGGCGAACGAGCGGCGCGAGCACCCAGAGGTGCGTCGAGACGACGATGTTGTCGTCGGGAAACCGGACCACACCCCCTCCCGCCTCGCCCAGCCAGCCGCTCCGCGGCGCCCATTCCAGTCTGGCGCTGGCGGCATCCTGCTCGATCGGCGTCTGAAGGCTCCCTTCCGTCCACAGATACGGCGCCCGCTCGAGCAGGCCGCGCAGAGTAAAACGGCCAGGCAGGCGCAAACCCAGCGACAGGGCCCCGATCGGAGCAACGGATCGATCGGCCTCGTGACCGAGCGGTTCGCGGTGCACGATGCCGCCGCGCACCTCCGCCTCGAGCCTGAGCGGTACGATGTACCCAGTGGCGCTCAGCTCGACCGACGAGACCATGACAGCCAGTGCGGTCGAGGCCAGGTGCATGGGCTGGACGCGGAGCCCGACGGTCGTCAAGGGAGTCGGGTACCATCCCGCCTCCAGCGCGCCCCCGTCCCCGGCGAGCGGTTGATCGTCCCGCCGCCCTTCACCCGTGATGGTGACCCACGACGCGGAGGCGGCGAGGATCTCGTCGAGCTGCCGTCGCACCGCTTGATCCTCCGGAACGAGCTCGAGGGCCGCCCGGAGGTGTCGTGCCGCACGCGTGAGGTCTCCGCTCCAGTAGGCCCCCGTACCCAGCAGCGCCTCGGCCCGCCCGGCGATGTCGGCACGCGGATCGTCGGCGAGCGGAAGGAGCATTCTGCGGACGGCGGCGTAGTCCCCTTCTTCCAGCAATCGACGGCCCTCGGCGAGCCGGGCGGTGGCATCCTCGATCCCGCGTGCCGGTGTCGCTGCCGCGCGCACGTCCTGGGCGGCCATCGGCGCGGCAGGCGCGACGATCAGCACGGCGACGAATGCGACCGCGACCGAACGCGCGAAGCGTCCGGACCGGATCGACAAACGAGTCATGGCGTCCCCTGCGGTGCCACTCCTACCTCCAGGTTCTTCTTGCCAGCGCCAACAACGGGGAGGTGCCTCTCTCCAAGTTAGACGACCCCGCGCGCCGGCCAACGGTCACCCGCTTGCCCGGAGGGGCTCCCGATCGTATGCATCCATGTGGGGCTCGGCGTGCTACCGCCCCGTTCCGGCTCCACGACCAGGCGATCTCTACCGGGGGCGACCTCCCGGCCGGGACTCGCGTGCCTGCCGTTTCGCGCCGCAAATGAGGAGTGCATGGGACCTACCGATGTCCGCGACCCACGCTACTACCACCAGGTAGTGGACTGCCAGTGGGCGTGCCCCGCACACACGAACGTCCCCGAGTACATCCGATTGATCGCGCTCGGCAGGTTCGACGATGCGTACATGCTCAACCGGGAGTCCAACGTGTTCCCGGCGATACTCGGCCGAACCTGCGACCGGCCGTGCGAGCCGGCGTGCCGTCGCGGGCGCGTGGACGGGAAGCCGGTGGCGATCTGCCGGCTGAAGCGCGTGGCGGCCGACCGGCGCGGCGACATTCGCGACCGGCTGCCTCGCGGCGCCGAACAGAAGAACGGCAAGCGCATCGCCCTGGTCGGAGCCGGACCGGCGTCGCTCACCGTCTGCAACGACCTCATGCCGCTCGGCTACGATTGCGTGATCTTCGAGAAGCTCGATCGGCCCGGCGGTCTGATGCGGACGAACATTCCCGCGTTCCGCCTTCCCGGCGACGTGCTCGATGAGGAGGTGAACTACATCCTCGACATGGGCGTCGATCTCCGGCTTGGGACGCCGATAACGAGCATGCGCGCCCTTCTCGCCCAGGGATTCGACGCGGTGTTCGTGGGCAGCGGAGCGCCGAAGGGGAAGGAGCTCGAGGCTCCCGGGCGGCGCGAATCGGACCGCATTCACATCGGGATCGACTGGCTCGAGTCCGTGCACTTCGGCCACGTGGACACGATCGGCGAGAACGTGCTGATCATCGGCGTCGGCAACACCGCTATGGATTGCTGCCGAACATCGCGCCGGCTCGGCGGCAAGGACATCAAGGTCATGGCCCGCCGCGGGCGCAAGTACTTCAAGGCCTCGCCGTGGGAGCTCGAGGACGCAGAGGAGGAAGGGGTCGAGATCGTCGAGAACCACGCGCCGACGCGGTTCCTGGTCGAGGACGGCCGGCTGGTGGGCATGGAGTTCCAGCGGCTGGTGTGGACCGAGACGAACGGAAAGCAGAAGAGCGAGGTGATCGAGACGGTCACGTTCCCGTGCGACGACGTGATCCTGGCGATCGGGCAGGAGAACGCCTTCCCATGGATCGAGCGCGACATCGGGCTCGACTTCGACGAGTGGGGGATGCCGGTGGTCGACCGCGCCACGTTCCAGTCCACGCGGCCGGGCGTCTTCTTCGGCGGCGACGCGGCGTGGGGACCGGAGAACATCATCTGGGCGGTGGAGCACGGGCACCAGGCGGCGATCTCGATCCACAACCACTGCTCGGAGCTGGCGCTCGACGACCGGCTGCCGTGGGGGATGAACCTCGTCAGCGCCAAGATGGGGATGTTCGCCTGGGGATACAGCAACGATTACGATCCGGTCCCGCGCGCGAAGATGGTGCACGTGGATCTCGAAGAACGGTTCCAGAAGCTGGGGATCGAGGTCGAGCTCGGGTTCGACGCGCAGCAGACGGCGCGCGAGGTGCAGCGGTGCCTGAACTGCGACATCCAGACGGACTTCACGGCGAGCCTGTGCATCGAGTGCGATGCGTGTGTGGATGTGTGCCCGGTGAACTGCCTCACGATCACGCCCGATGGCGAGGAGTCCGAGCTGCGAACGCGGCTCCTGGCGCCGGCGCTCAACCGCTCGCAGCCGCTGTACGTGTCGGAAGGGCTTCCGCAGACCAAACGGGCCATGGTCAAGGATGAAGACGTGTGTCTCCACTGCGGTCTGTGCGCCGACCGGTGCCCCACGGCGGCGTGGGACATGAAGCAGTTCGAGCTGATCATTCCGTACGCCGGAGCTCAGGGACGAGGGACGAGGGACGAGGGACGAGGATTTCCGGGCTCAAGCAGCGGAGTGGCGAGCTCGCGTACGACCTCGGCGCGGGCGGCTTCGTGACGGCCACGCCTCCAACCGTTACGCCACGCCCGGCGCGCCCATCGGGAACCCACGCGGTGCGCGTCAACGACTTCGCGTTCCGGATCGGCACTGTAAACGGCACCGGCTCGGCGAGCGCGAGCGGCCTGCTGATGCAGGCCATCTTTCGCATGGGGATCCCCGTCACCGGGAAGAACGTCTTCCCGTCGAACATCCAGGGACTCCCCACCTGGTACGAGATCCGCGTCAACGGGCGCGGATACACGGCCCGCACGGCGCGGTTCGATCTGGTGGTGGCGATGAATCCGGCGACGTTCGCGAAGGACATCGCCGGGGTGGAACGCGGCGGGTGGGTCCTGCACGACTCGTCGTGGCCGCTCCCGCCGGAGCTGCTGCGCGAGGACGTGACATTCCTCGGCGTGCCCCTCGGCCGCATGTGCGTGGAGGCATTTGCCGGCGACCGCGAGCGCACGCTGATGAAGAACATCGCCTACACCGGCGCGCTGGTCGCGCTCCTCGACATCGACATGGAGATCGTGCTGGGTATGCTCGAGGAGAAGTTCTCGCGCAAAAAGGCGCTGATGGACTCCAACGTCCGCGCGATCCACCTCGGCTACGACTACGCGCGCGCGCACTTCGAGTGCCCGCTCCCGATCAGCCTCGCACCGATGGACGAGACCCGTGATCACATCCTGATCGACGGGAACAGCGCCGCCGCGCTGGGCTGCCTGTACGCCGGCGCGACGGTGGGCGCCTGGTATCCGATCACGCCGGCGACGTCCCTGATGGAAGCCTTCCGGGCCTATTGCGAGCGGTTCCGGATCGATCCCGAGACGAAGCGCCGGAACTTCTGCATCGTGCAGGCCGAGGACGAGCTCTCGGCCGCCGGAGTCGTGATCGGCGCATCGTGGTGCGGCGCGCGCGCGTTCACACCGACTGCTGGCCCGGGCATCTCGCTGATGAGCGAGTTCATCGGCCTGGCATACTATGCCGAGGTGCCGGGCGTGTTCGTCGATGTCCAGCGCGCCGGCCCTTCCACCGGGATGCCGACCCGCACGCAGCAGGGCGACCTGCTCTCGATCGCCTACCTCTCGCACGGCGACACGAAGCACATCGCCCTCTTCCCGGCCAACCCGGAGGAGTGCTTCTACCTCGCCGTCGAGGCGTTCGACGCGGCCGAGCGGTTCCAGACGCCGGTGTTCCTGGTGACCGACCTCGACATCGGGATGAACGACTGGATGTGCCGGAAGCTGGCCTGGGACGACACCTACCGGCCGGACAGGGGGAAGGTTCTCGGTCCCGACGAGCTGGAACGCGTCACCCGGTTCTCGCGCTACCTGGACGTGGACGGCGACGGGATCGCCGCGCGGACGCTGCCGGGAGTGCACCCGAAGGGCGCGTACTTCACGCGCGGCTCCGGGCACGACAGGCACGGCGCGTACACCGAAGGGGCGGCCGAGTACACCGATGTGATGGAGCGGATCGCGCGCAAGCTGGCCGGCGCCGCTGCCGCGCTGCCTCCGCCGGAGCTCTACGGGTCGGGGAGCCGGATCGGGCTGGTGGCGGTCGGGAGTCCACACGCCGCGGTCATGGAAGCCGTGGACGCGCTCCACGAGCGGGGGATCGAGGTGGACTACATGCGGATCCGCGCGTTCCCGTTCGCTGACGCGGTGCGCGGGTTCCTCGATTCGCACGAGCACCTGTTCGTGATCGAGCAGAACCGCGACGCGCAGCTCCGGTCGCTGCTCGCGCTGGAGACCGGCATGGCGCGCGACCGGATGCAGTCGATCCGCGATTTCGGCGGGTTCCCGCTGAGCGCCGATCTGGTGGTGGATGCAGTGATCGCGCACCTCGGAGGACGTCGCGAATGAGCTACTCGATCGTGAAGCCGGGTGTACGGCACCCGTCGCTCCAGCCCAACCGCATCGGACTGACGCGGCGCGACTACGAGGGGACGATGTCCACGCTCTGCGCCGGGTGCGGACACGATTCGATCACGGCGGCGATCGTTCAGGCATTCTGGGAGCTGGAGATCGAGCCGCACCGCGTCGCCAAGCTGAGCGGGATCGGCTGCTCGTCCAAGACGCCGGCGTACTTCCTCAAGGAGGCGCACGGGTTCAACGCCGTGCACGGCCGAATGCCGTCGGTGGCGACCGGAGCCAACGCGGCCAACCGCGATCTGCTGTACATCGGAATCTCCGGCGACGGTGACTCGCTGTCGATCGGGCTGGGCCAGCTCTGCCACGCGATCCGGCGCAACGTGAACCTCCTGTACGTGCTGGAGAACAACGGCGTGTACGGGCTGACCAAGGGCCAGTTCTCGGCGTCGGCCGATGTGGGGTCGAAGTCCAAGAAGGGAGAGGCGAACACTCAGCGGCCGATCGACCCGGTGCTGCTCGGCCTCACACTCGGCGCGACGTTCGTGGCGCGGAGCTTCTCCGGCGACAAGGCTCACCTGGTGCCGATCATCAAGGCTGGGCTGGCGCACCAGGGCTTCGCCCTGGTCGACGTGATCTCGCCCTGCGTGACCTTCAACGACCACACGGGATCGACCAAGAGCTACCGGTTCACGCGGGAGCACGTACAGGACGTGGCGCCGGTGGATTATGTCCCGATTCGGCGGGAGATCAGCGTGGCGAGGGACGAGGGACGAGGGACGAGGGACGAGGGGAACGGCACCGGCGGTCCGAACGGGGCGGCCGGTGATGCTGGGTCGGCGTTCGCGGTGACGATGCACGACGGGAGCGTGGTACGGTTCCGGAAGACGCCGGAGGAGTACGACCCGACCGATCGCGACGCGGCGTACGCGCACGTGCGTGCGCTTCAGAACAAGGGCGAGGTGGCGATGGGACTCCTGTTCATCGACCGCGACGTGCCCGACATGCACGAGCAGAACGGAACGGCGTCGCGGGCGCTCGCCGCGCTGCCGTACGAGACGCTGTGCCCCGGGAACGCGGCGCTGGAAGCGCTGCAGAAGGAGTACCGATAGAGATCGGGGCCGCGTCACACCGTACCGTGTCCTGCTGGGCGAGACTGACGCACTCCGCCACATCCCGATTGAAATCGTCCGGTCCGTGCGCGCGCTCGACGCCGCCGCGGCCATGCGGCTTCCCGGTCTCGGATCGCGGCACGTGGAACGCGCCATCGTCGTCGTGACGCGGCCCGAGACATGAGGAGATCGTCGTCCATCGTATCGACCGCTGGACGCGTTGCAACGGGAGTATCGCTGGCCGCACCCGTCCTGCGGCCATGTCGAGGACGCTGGTTTCGGCAGCTGGCCCTCAGGTTCCCGGCGGAAGGTCCAATCCGATGATGTACGGGACGTCGAGCGAATCAGTGATGCTGCACCAAATGCGCGTCCCATGCGCGTCGTGCAAGGTGAATTCCGACGGCAGCCGCACGAGGCGCCGAGGCTCGGCCTCACGATCGAGCGCGAGCCACGTCTGATTCGCGCCGGGCGCGGTGAGGCGCAGCCACAGGCTTCCATCGCTCGCCGCGCGCACGTCGTCTACCGGCGGGAACTCCTCGGCCACGTGCAGCACGCCATCGATCACGCGTTCCGGATCCGCGATCGAGCTCTGAAGCTGCGGCAGTTGCGCCATTGTCCGCCGGAGTGCCTCCACCGCTCCCCGTCGTATGCTGTCCCGCGCCGCCGCCCCCACTCGCCTCCGCGCGAACCCGGCCAGCGGCTTCGAGAGAATCGTGTCGCCGCGTGAGCTCCAGACCGTGACGTGCACGATGCCTTGCCCGACGTCGTCGGCCGGCCCTCGACCGATCGCAACGACGCGTCGTCCGCGGGAATCCAGTGCGACCAGCGGGTGATTCTCGATCGCCGCGACGCGAAGCGCGCCAGCACCGGGAACGGGAACCCGGCCACGCCACACGCGGCGCGAGAACAGCGTATCGCCGCCGCTTCCGTCGAGGTTCGCGTGCACGACCGGCCCGGTCGCCAGTGGCGGCTCGGATGACCGTGGGTCGCCCTCGAAGAGGGCGCGTCCGTGCTCGAGTAGGCCGAGCGGCAGCGTCGGGCGTGTGAAACGCGTCGAATCGAGTCCGATCGCGATACGCCTGGCGTGAAGGAACTCTCCGCTCTTGCCGAAGAAGTGCGTCGTCTGTCGCAGCCAGTCGAGAATCCACAGCGTGTCGGCGAGGAACCCCATCCGCGACGGGGCGCCGATCTCTCCAGGGCCCTGGCCCCGGCCACCGATCCGCCGGACGAATGCACCGGTGTCGTCGAACACGATCACCTCTACGCGGCCGGCATCGAGTACGTAGAGCATTCCGTCCGGACCGGCCACCGCGCCGGCAATCGTCATGAAGGCGGCGGGCTCCTCGGCATCCGGGCCGCCTAGTCGCAGGCGCTCGGTCGGCACCACGGTGGCGAGCCCGGCGAGGCGACCGTGCATCTGCCCCTCGGCGACAGGCTCGCCGCACGAGGCGAGAGCGAGCAGTGGTGCCCAGAAAGCCACCGAGGCGCGGCGCGAGATCCGTCGTATCGTATGCGCCATTGCGATCCCCTCGTGCGGTACTGACAGCTCGCGGCGTGACGCGGGCCCGGGCAGGACCTGTTCTACTAGTCGGTTAGTAGACATTGGCGGCAGATCTCGACTTGTCAACGCTGTTGCCGGGAATTCCCGCCAAGACACCTTGACATCCGACAATTCTTCGGCGGCCGTCTTGTCGAATGCCAAGGTATGCCCCGCCCCCACGGGGGCGCCGCCCGCTGACGCACGCTCACTTCACCACTCCCCTCCCGCAACTCGACACGTGACCTCTCCGTCCCCCCGCGCCGACCTCCTCCAAGGCACGCTCGACCTCCTGATCCTCAAGACGCTGGCTCTGGCCCCGCTACGCGGCTGGGGAATCGCCACACGCATCCAGCAGATGTCGCGCGACGTCCTCGATGTGCAGCAGGGATCGCTCTATCCGGCGCTGTACCGGCTCGAGGACCTTGGGACTTCTGATTGTTGCCGGCTTGCGTGCGCGCAGACGCCGGAACGGCTCCGCTCCGCTGGGGCGCCCGGCCTCCATCTCCAACGACCTCGGGAACGACGGCGGCGAGGCGCCGTCCGCCCCACCGGAGCAATGATGCGGAGCAAGGCCAGCTACCGCCGCATCAGCGACCGGATCCCCGTTGCGAATTCGTGGCATTCAGAGCCGAACGCAGCCCGCGAGCGAGTCTCTCGGCGTCGTCATTCGCCCAGAAGTGCATGAAGAACAGGCGCGGCTCCTCCGTCAGCAGATGGTTGTGCAGGCTCGTCACCTCGATTCCGCTCTCCCGGAGAGCCCGGATCACGACATTCACCTCACTCGCGAGCACCACGAAATCACCCGTGATCGCCGCCCTTCCGCCCCCCGTCGGCTGAAAGTTGATGGCGGTGCCAAGCCCCATCGACGGCGGGATTTCCAACCCGCCGGCTCGAATGATCTCGACCCGCGGCACACTCACCTGGTACACGCCGCCGTTTGCCCGGCCGCGGTGCCCGAGTATCCCCGCGATCTGCGCGGTATCGAGCCCGAGCTCACCGACTGATTCGGGAGTGGTCGGCGGTGGTGTCGAAGTCAGATCGACGGCGGCGCGCACACCTTCTGCAATCTTCACCGGATCGCCATGGCCGTGAACGTGCATGTACAGCACCCGTGGCGTCTCGTGCAACACGTGGTGGTGCACGGCCGTCTGCTCGATACCGGCTTCCTGGAGCCGCGACATGACCGGTGCGATTTCGCTCTCCGTGAGTACCAGATCGCCCATCGCCATTGCACCATCGCTGGTGGCCTTGAATGCGATCCAGGAGCCGAGCGCGAGCGCCGGTCGGAGGCGGACCCCCTGTACCGTCACGGTGAGGTCGCTCCTCGGCATGCTGAACCGGTACACGTCGCCGGGCTGCAGCACGCCGGTGCGTCCCATCGCCTGCTCCACGGTCTTCCAATCGATCTGACGAGCAGGCGTCGAGGCGACCTCAGCGCTCGGCTCCGCGGCGCCGGCCGTGCGATCGGGAGTGGTCTCGGTCGAGCACGCGGCGCTCTGGATCGCGCCTCCCAGCAGGAGCATGATTGCTGCCCGCGGCATGCTTCATCCCCCATGTTGAAGTCCTTTCGCATCGATCGCCCCGACCATTGCGAGGCTCCACCGAAGATATACGGCCCGCGGAGCGCCCGACAGCCGCACCTGCTCCGCGCGGAGGGCAATGGATGGATCGACGCCAGTCGCGCGACGCAGCGGGACGCACGCGGCAATCACCACGGCTACCAGTAGAACGACGCCTGTTGTCGCGAGCGTCGACGGATCGGTCGGCTCCACGCCGAACAGGAGCGCCCTGAGCCCGCGCGTGGCCGCCGCCGCGAGCGACATGCCCCCGGCGATTCCAATCAGGACGGCACGCGCGCCGCCTCCGAGTACCAGACTGCGAATGTGCCACGACTGGGCACCCAGCGCGCGCCGCACGCCGATTTCATGACGCCGGCGCCGCACCAGCGACGAAATGAGACCGTAGAGACCGACCATCGCGAGCAGCAAGCAGACGGCAGAGAATCCGGCGATCACCACGACTGCGAATCTGGGTTGCGCGAGCCGCGTGTGGATGTGACGCTCGATCGAGGCAACATCGTAGACCCGTTCGCCGGGATCGATGTCCGACACGGCCGCGCGCAGGGTGGCCGAAACCGCCGGCGGGCGCATCGTCGTGCGCACCGCCATGAACACCGTGACCGGATTGCGCTGTCGTCGCGGTACGTACAGCGTCGGCCATCGAACCGTCAGATCACGATAGCGTGTGTCGGCAACGACACCGACGACGGTGTACCAGGGACCGGGCGAGTCCGTGCCGCCGAACTTGAGACGCTTGCCGATCGGAGCCACGCCGGGCCAGGCCCTGTTCGCCAGCATTTCACTCACCACCGCCACGGGCGCGCTGCCGGCGCGATCCTCGTCGGTAAAGATGCGGCCACGCTGGAGCGGCACGCCCATCGTGCGGAAGTAGTTCGGGAGAACCGATTGGAAATCGAGGCTCGGATTGGCTGCCGCCTGGGCGGCATCCTGCCCCTCGATCGTGACGAACGCCGTCCACCCGGCCGCGCCGGCAAAGGGCGTCATGAGCACGGGCGTGGCGCCATCGATCCCCGGCACGCGCTCGAGCCGCTCCGCGAGCTGCTCGAAGAAGGCCAGCGGCCGCTCGGCATCCCGGTACGTGGATCCCAGCAACGGTATCTGGCCGATCGTGAGCTCGGGAGCCGCGAACCCCAGATCCACCTGCCGCAATGGAACGTGACGTGGGCGGAACTGGGCGACTGGGAGCAGGCCGGCACGTTCGAGCGGGCGGCGGTGTTCCGAACCGCCTCCATCAACCTCGTCGGTGACGGCGAGCCGGAGCGGCCGGTCGCCGCCTTGGTCACCGATGGCTTCCTCGCCACGCTGCGCGTCGCGCCGGCGCTCGGCCGCCAGTTCCGGCCGGAGGAGTTCGACCCGGCCGCGCCCGCCGTCGCCATCATCTCCCATGGGCTCTGGATGCGGCGCTACACCGGCGCGCGGGACGTGCTCGGCCGGACGATCCGGATAAGCGGGACACCAACCGAGATCGTCGGCGTCCTGCCGCGCGACATGCAGTACCCGGAGCAAGTGGACGTCTTTCTGCCGCTCCGGCTCACGCCGCAGATCCGAGAGAACTTCGCCCGCCGGGACAACTACCTCTTCCTGGGCATCGCGCGTCTCGCTCCGGGAAAATCGCTGGAAGCGACGAGGCACGAGCTGGACGCGCTGGCGCGCCGGGTCGAGGCCGAGGTCCCGGCGGCACGCGAGGGCGTGACGATGATCGCGACGCCGCTCACGCGCAGCGTCGTCGGCGCCACCAACGAGCGCACGCTGTGGATCCTGCTCGGCGCCGTCGGCTGCATTTTGCTGATCGCCTGCGTCAACGTGGCCAACCTGCTGCTGAGCCGGGCCGCGGTGCGCCGGCGCGAGTTCGCCGTGCGGGCGGCGCTCGGAGCGGCGCGGCCCCGGCTGGTGCGACAGTACCTCGTCGAGAGCCTGCTGCTCGGGCTCGGCGGCGGGCTGGTCGGCGTGGGCATCGCCTTCATTGGCGTGCGCGCGCTGGTAGCCGCGGCTCCGGCGAATACGCCGCGACTCGAGAACATCGCCGTCAACCCCACTGTCCTGCTGGCCGCACTCGTGCTGTCGGTGTGCTCGGCCGTGCTGTTCGGGCTCGTGCCGGCGCTCCAGTCCACCGCCGGGAAGCCGCTCGCCGCGCTCGGCGACGGCGGTGCGCGCACCGGTGGCGGCATCTGGTCGAAGCGGGTGCGTACGGGCCTGGTGATAGGCGAGCTGTCGCTGTCCCTCGTGCTGCTCGCCGGAGCCGGACTCCTGCTCCGGAGCTTCCAGCATCTCAGGAACACCGACCCCGGTTTCGATCCGAGCAACGTCCTCGCCCTCCAGCTCTCGATGCAGGGCGAGCGCTATCCGGACGACGCGGTGGCCGCGGCGTGGGAATCGCAGATCGATCGCATCCGCGCCATTCCCGGTGTGGAGAGCGCCACGGCGGTTTCGGCGATGCCGATCGGCGCTGGCGGCTTCTATCTCGGGCGGGCATTTCTCTCCGAGGGGCAACCCGAGCCCCCCGTCGGCCGCGACGTCTCCGGGATGTGGACCGCCTCCGTGCCCGGCTATTTCGCGACCATGCGAATCCCGCTGATCGCCGGCCGCGACTTCACCGATCGCGACGGAGCCGGCGCGACACCGGTGATGATCGTCAGCCGCGAGTTCGTCCGGCAGATGTTCCCGGACGGGCAGGCTCTCGGCAAGCGAGTGCGCTCGTGGCGCGATGAGAACGTGTATCGGGAGATCGTCGGCGTGGTGGACGACCTGCGCTACCTGGACATGGGCGATGAGCTGCGGCCGACCGTGTACGTGCCGCACCGTCAGGACACCTGGCGGGCAATGGCGATGGTCGTGCGCGCGGCCGGCGGCGATGCGGCGACGTTCGCCGCGCCGGTACGCGACGCCGTGCGCGCCGGCGACGCCGAGCTCCCGATTCTCAACCTGCGGACGCTCGACGAGGCTGTGGCGTCCTCGCTCGCCCCGCAACGGTTCGGTGCCATGCTGCTCGCCGGCTTCGCGATCGTCGCGCTGGCGCTGACGACGATCGGCGTCTACGGCGTGCTCGCCTATTCGGTGTCGCAGCGCACCCGCGAGGTCGGCATCCGCATGGCACTCGGCGCCCGGCCACTGGATGTGATGCGCATGGTGGTGAGCGAGGCAGGCGTGGTGGTGGCCGCCGGCACGGCGCTCGGCGTCGCCGCCGCGCTCGCGCTCACCAGGACGATGCAGACCCTGCTCTACGAGGTGAGCGCCAGTGATCCGGGCACGTTCGCCGCGGTGACCGTGCTCCTGTTCGCGGTCGCGGTGTGCGCCAGCCTCGTTCCGGCGCGCCGGGCGACCAGGGTCGCGCCGGTGGAAGCGATCCGCGAAGCGTGAACCGGGTTCGGGGACGGGCCGGGCGGATCCACGTTCGCCATGCCGTGTCGTCCGTCGTTCCTCGCCCGCTCGACGGGCCTCTGCTCACCGGGCGGGTCACGCAGCAGCGGGTTTCGTAGCCCACGTCAGCCTCCGACGACCGTGACCGACGCCGCGGCGGCCGGCTCCGGCGTGCTGCTGCCGCCGAACCGGGCGCCGAGCGCGCGAAGAAAGGCATCCATCGTGCCGGTGTGGCCGAACACGAAGCGGGACATGAACCGGAACACGGGGTTGTGGACCTCACCACGCTCGGTGATCGTGACCCGGCTCCCGTCCCCGCTCGCCGCGATCTCGTACTCCCAGGTGCCTCCGAACGGGAGGTCCGGATCGGCGATCCGGCCGACCCATCGCCGGGGCGGTACGCGCTCGACTTCCTCCATCGTGATCGCGCCGTGTTTTCTGTGCTCCCGCCACCGGAGCTGCCCCTCGGGCGATCCGAGCAGCTCGACCCGGCGTACGTCCCGGCGCCACGCCGGATGCTGCTCGACGTCGGTGATCGCCGTCCATACCTGCTCCGGCGTCGCCTGAATGGCGGCCGTGCGCGCGGCGACGTGCGTTCTCGGCAGAAGCAGACCGACCAGCACGATCGCTGTCACGAGCAGCATCACGGCGACGGCGGCGATGAGCACCCATTTCATGCTTCCGGCTCCTCGAGGAAAGGGAATGGAGGCAGCATCAGGCTCTCCGGCGCGAGCGGACGCCGGCGTCCTCGCCGCGCTGCCGCTGAGCGGCGGCGGCCGCCTGCGCGAGCAGCGCCAGACCGCGCAGAGCTTCGGCACGAGCCCCCGGCTCGAGCTGCTCGAGCATGGAACCGATCAGCGCTGGATCGAGCACCGAATTGGCACCACGCATCCGGACGCCGTCGGCCGTGAGTCGGAGCTGGACGCGGCGCCGGTCGGTGGCGTCGGGTGTCCGCGAGACGTATCCGCCCTTCACCAGACGGTCGATCGCTACCGACATGGTTCCCGGCGTCACTCCCATGTGCTCGGCCAGCTCACCGAGCGTGGTCGCGTCGACGGCGTCCAGATGATCGAGAATGCTCGCCTGGTGCGCGCTGAGCAGCGCCTGCGTCCGCGGATCGCGCACGTGGCGACGGTGGCAGGCGAAGTAGACGCGTGGGTAGTCCCGAAGGACGGCCTCGACCTCGTTCTTCATTGTGCAGAAGCTGGGGGGGATTCTTTGGTTTGGCAAGGCAAACTTATGTCGCCCGGAGCGCCAAGGAAGCAGGGCGCGATCCGCCCCGCACTCGGGCTTGCCGGACGCGGAACCCAACGGGGCCGCTCGACGCTCGCTACGGCAACGTCGCCGGGTTGGTGTCTCCACCGTACCCGCGATAGGTTGAGAGCGTATGCGTTCCGCCTCCGTGTATGCCGCGCTCGCCTTCGCGTCGTCCTTCGGCTGTGCGGACGAGCCCTGGCCTCGACCTGCCGCCGTACCGTTGCAGCAGTTCGTCGCCGAGCTCGATGAATGGCGCGAGTATCGACGCTACCGGCTCGTCCTGCCGGGACCGGGGCCGGTGACCTGGGTCGGCCTCTGGGAGCTGCATGCAGGCGATGCGGCAATGGGCGCGGATTCCACACTGCCCATCGTCCTTCCGGGCAGCAGCTCACCTCGCCTCGCAGGAACCTTTCGCCGGTCCGGTGCTGGCGTCCAGTTCCAGCCCGCGCCCGGCGCCGGAGTTCGGCTCGCGGACGGGACGCCGGTGAGTGGAGCCCTGGCCGTGGCCAGCGATCGAACCGACGCCCCGACGCTTCTCGCGATCGGATCGCTGCGCATTCGTTTGCACAGCGAGCCCGGCACGGATCGCCTCTGGCTGCGAGCGTGGGACGAGGAGCACGCGGATCGGGAGACGTTCCGGTTGCCGCAATCGTTCGCACCCGACACGGCGTGGCGCGTCTCCGCCCGATTCGATCGCTTCAGGACGCCACGCGCGTACCGCGTCGCCGACGTGACAGGCGGCTCGCAGGAGTATCGCTCCCCGGGCGAGCTGGTCTTTCGCCTTGGAGGAAGGGAGCACCGCCTCGCGGCGTCCGCCGACTCGACGAGCCGGGACTTCTTCGTGATGTTCTGGGATTCGACCGCGACGACGACGACCTACGAGGGAGGACGGTATCTTCGGGTACCGCTTCCCGGCGCCGACGGCTGGACGGTGATCGATTTCAATCGCGCCTACAATCCCCCGTGCGTCTTCACTCCCTACTCGACCTGCGCGTTCCCGCCGCCTGGCAATCGACTCGAACTCGCGGTCGATGCCGGCGAGATGCGAGCGCAACTCGGCGGCTCGAGGTGACCCTGCGGGCCTGAAGCTGTTTTGCGCGGGCGACGGTCGCGCTGCTCCTCGACCGTGGGGCGGACGTCAATGGTCGCGCGGCAGTCGACGGTGAGATCGTCGAGTGCACGCCTCTGGAATACGCGCTGCTGTTCGGCGGCTCGCATGAGAGGAAAACGGTAACTCTTCTGCGAGAACGGGGGGCTATCCAGTAACATCGGGCTCGGCGAAGCGCGCGGTGGAGTTCCTGCGGCTCGACCGTTCCCCGCGGTGAGCCTTCAGCAAATGCTCGGCCCTCCACACCAGAACGGGCCCGTGAGGATCGTTGCCCGGAATGCGGTCGCTCGGGACTTCAATGGGGCACTGCGCCCGGCCAGCCCGTGACCAGCGCCAGTCCGGCACCCGCGAATGCCAGCACGAGGGCGAGCGTCTCGGGAGCGAGCGTATCGTCACGACGGAGAAGCCAGCTTTCCCGCGAACAGCAGCACGACGACCACGTTGCCGCCGCCGTGCAGGAGCCCGATCCGTTTCGCGCGCGTGCCGCCCGGAATGCCGAGCCAGTCCGCATGTCGCTGTCATCCCGAGCAACGTTGCTCGGGATGACACCTGGACTGGTCCGTCACTCGATATCCGCAAAAGCTCAGTAACCGAAAAATCAGTGCCTGTCGGCGCGATCCATTGGGATGCCGTTACAGCGACCTCAGGAACTGGACGAGGTCGGCCTTCTGCTGCGGCGTGAGATCGAGACCGAGCTTGGCGACATAGCGGTCGACCACCGCCTCGAGCGTCTCGGCAGTGCCGTTGTGGAAGTAGGGGCCGTCGAGTTGCGGCGGGTGATAGAGTCCCCGAAGCGGCGTCGTTCGGTACTGCTTGGTCACGCTGCGCAGCGCATAGCTCGGCGCCCCGCCCGGCTCGGGCTCGCTGGCGACTGCCGACGGCGCGTGGAGCGTCCCGGAGTTGATGTCGGTGAAGAGCGACCCGCTGTGACACGTCGAGCACTGCCCCGCGCCGTTGAACACCATGCGGCCCCGCGCTGCCGCGGCGACGTCGAAGTTGGCGGGATTCGGGGCCGGCGTCTCGAGACTGAACTGATACGCCCGCAGCGCCGCGAGGATTTCCGGCGTGACCCGATTCGGGGGCGTGTTGTTCACGCTGACGTCGATCCGCGGATCGTCGAAGGTGCCGTGCCCGTGCATCTGGGTGATCGCGACGTACGCGTTCCAGTACGAGATCGTATCGTCGCCCGTGTACAGCTCGCGGCGTACCTCGCGGAGCCCGAACGCCGGCGGTAGCACGACCGGCTGATTCTTCCCGTCGAGGTTGAAGCGCGGGTCGTACATCCCCGCCCCCCAGGAGTTGTAGACCGCCTTCTGCGCATCGGTGAGGGCGGGAGAGAGCGCGATGATCGCCCCGGGGTTCAGGTCACGGTTCGGCCAGCCGTCGAGCCGACTCCCGATGCCCTCGGCGAACGAATCGTCCACCGTGGAGTGGCAGAGCGCGCAGGTGATCCCGACCCGCACGAGGTTGCCGCTCTCGTCCACCTCGCCGACGACACCCACGACGGCGCCGAGCTCGAGGAGCGTCACGGTGGTGGCAGGATCATCCAGATCGATCTCGCCGGCAGCGAGAGCTTCCCTGACCGCCGATGGAAGCGTGTCGGCGTCCACCTTCAGGCCGACCGAGAGCGCCGTCGCCGGACTCACGGCGCTCGAGATGACCTCGTGCATCCGGAGCGTGTCCGTCCAGAACGTCTCGTTGCCGTAAGTGTCGAAGCGGAAGACCGTCTTGCCCTGCGCCACGAGGACGGGATCGAGCGGGTCCGGACCCGTCGGTCGATCGCTTCGGCAGGAAGCCACCGACACCGCGATGGTGAGTCCGACGAGAACCGGTACAGCCATGACGACCTGCGACAGGAGCCCTGTCGGCTTCGGCCTCCGCGCTTCCACAGCGGGCTGCGTGTACTGCTGCTTCCACATGGACGATCCCTCCGCGCCAGAGTGCTTCGCGCTCGCCGACCAACGTTTTCGACGCCCGTTGCGTCGACGCATTTGGCGGGAGGGAACGCCACCTGCATCAGCCAGGAGCAGTGAACATGTTCCTTCACTTTCTGCAATATCTGCTCCCATGCCATCGACAACCGCCAACTCTCGGAGGTGACCGATGACTGTCCCGCCGCGAAAGCCCAGCTCGCTCAGGGGCACGCGGGAGCAGATCGTCGACCTGCTGCGCCGCTCTCCCCGCACAGCCAACGAGATCGCGGGCCGACTCGGGCTGACCCACAACGCCGTTCGCAGCCATCTCGCGGCACTCCAACGTGAGAGTCTCGTCCGGCAGGGAAGCCTGCAGCGGAGTGCCAGCCGGCCCGCGGTCGTCTACGAGCTCATCCCCGAAGCCGAGTCGATCTTCTCGCGGGCATACGTCCCGTTCGTGGCGCAACTGATGGGGGTGCTTCAGGAACGGCTGCCCGAGGGCGAGCTGAACGAGATGATGCGCACGGTCGGACGGCGGCTGGGATCGGAGTGGCCGCGCCTCCGCGGCGACCTGCCGCATCGCGTCCAGGCGGCCTCCGCTCTTCTCGAAGAGCTCGGCGCGCTGAACGAAATCGAGCAGCTGAATGGCGGGTTCGTGATTCGCGGGTACGGATGTCTGCTGGCCGAGGCCGTGCACGGACGGCCGGAGGTGTGTCGAGCGATGGAGAGTCTGCTCACCGAGCTGCTCGAGGTTTCCGTGCACGAATGCTGCGAGCGTGGCGAACGTCCTCGCTGCTGCTTCGAGATCGCGCCCACGGGCGCGACGGATACCGCGCGAGGGGTTCGCACGTGAGCGATTCTCCGATCGGCCGCGTCGCGGCAGCCATGAAGCAGCGCGGTCCGAGGACGAGGCACCTTGACCCGCTGCTCTCCCCCGCTGCTCTCCGTTGTAGCGGGCCGTCGTCGTCTCCGCGGCGATCGTCCTCCACGTCCGCTTGATCATCCATATGTTCCTCGGCGATCGCGGCACTGACCCTCGCCGGGCTCCCGAACGAGCGCGGCCGAGGATCGCGTGGCCCGAATCTCACCGGCGGGATGTCGTCGGGTGACGGGTTCGGTCAGGAGCCACGGCTCGTGTGCGGCACCGCCGGCCGCTCAGCTCTCCAGCGCGGCGACGGCGTGGCTCTCTTCGACTCGCCTCGTCACGGCGCTCCCCTCGATGCCGGCGCGAGGCGATTCGCACTCCTCGCGACCGGAGGGAGCGCCGAGCCCGAATCGCCCGAACCCCAGCAACACGGCCTCCAGCATGGGACGCAGCCGCGCGACGCGGCGCGCTCGAATGACGACGTCCCAGAGCGGCTCGAGCGTCTTCCAGCCGCCGGCATACGCCATGTGCCGTGCCGCTTCCATCCACGTCGCCTTCGTTGCGGCGGCCCGATGGATCGACCTCCAGCGATAGAACTCCCGGTACGCCCACCAGTAGCCTTCCTCGAGCTCGCCGGGTGTGAGCCGGGCAGGTCGAAAGACGACGTGACGCGTGTCGTACAGGTCCCAATCGGAGTGGAGGAGCCGTCCCTGGCGCGCCATCCTGTCGTAGAGCGCAGTCCCCGGGTATGGCGTCAGGACATGGAACGTTGCCGTTTCGATGCCGCGGCTTATCGCCCACTCCACGGTGCGCTCGAACACGGACGCGTCGTCGTCGTCCATCCCGAACACGAAGCTCCCGTTGACCATCACGCCGTGGTCGTGCAGCCGGCGGATGGCCGCGTCATAGTCGCGATTCAGGTTGTGTGGCTTTCGCTGGCTGCGGAGGTTCTCCGGACTGAGGGTCTCGAATCCGACGAAGAGGCTGCGGAGGCCGGCCTCGCGCGCGCGCTCGAGGAGCCCCGGCCGCAGCACCGAGGCGACGGTCCCCGCGGCCTGCCACACGCGCTTCATGCCCTGCATGCCATCGAACAACGCGGTGGCGAACGGCACGTTGCCGAACAGGTGGTCGTCGAGGAAGTACAGGTGCCTGCCCGGGAGTCGCTCGATCTCGCCGAGGGCGTCGTCCACCCGCTGCGTGTAGAAGCCCTTGCCGCCCTGGAAGAACGCCTCCTTGTAGCAGAAGTCGCAGGCGTGGGGACACCCGCGCGACACCACGATCGAGTTCGGCACGAGGTACAGATGCCGCTTGATCAGGTCGCGCCGGATCGGCGGGAGCGCGTCGAGCGTGCGAACCGTCGAACGGTAGAGTGACGCCGGCCGACCCGCGCGGAAGTCCGCGAGGAAGCGTGGCCACGTGTCCTCTCCCGGTCCGATGAAGACGGTGTCGGCGTGCCGCGCTGCCTCCTCGGGCAGCGATGTCGGATGCAGGCCGCCGAGCACCACGTAGGCGCCCCTCCCGCGATAGTGATCGGCGAGGTCGTAGGCGCGACGTGCCGAGGTGATGTAGACCTGGATCGCCACGAGGTCCGGGTGGTCATCGAGGTCGAGGACCTCCACGTGCTCGTCCTGGAGGCTCACCTCGTCCGACGCGTCGAAGTACGCCGCCAGCGTCGCGAGGCCGAGTGGCGGAAAGAGGGAGTACTTGATGGGCCGGAAGAAGGGGCTCTTGGCCTCCGTGAGGGCCGGCAGGATGAGCTTTGCTCGCATCGGTACTCCGGGGGCGAAAAAGCGGCGCGGGGACATCTGCCAAGTACTTTATAGTACAAAGCCCCTGTCGGCAACCCCGGTTGGGGCATCCCCGGTCGGCGTGATGAGCGGAACGCAGGGGACGACGTTTGCGCGGGCAGCCCACCTCGTGCGAGTCTTCCCTGCGTGTCCCGATCGATTCCACCCGGCGAGCTGACCGCCGCCCCCACGCTGCATCTCGCCGAAATCTGCTGGAAGTCACGCCAGCCTCCCGCGAGTGCGGGCTTTCCGTTCGACGTGCCGGCGATCCGCGCGCTGACGACACTGGAGCTGCGAGCGCCGGTCACGTTCTTCGTCGGCGAGAACGGATCGGGCAAGAGCACGCTGCTCGAGGCGATCGCGCTCGCGGCGAACCTCCCGACGGTGGGCGCGCGCGATCTGCCGCGGGATCCGACGCTCGCGGCGCAACGCCGGCTGGCCGCGGCGCTGCGCCTGCGCTGGGCACATCGGACGAGTCGCGGCTTCTTCCTGCGCGCCGAGGACTTCTTCGGCTACGTGCAGCGTCTGGCCGCCGAGCGGTCGGCGCTCGAGCAGCGGCTGGCCGAGCTCGAGGACGAGTACCGCCGGCAGGACCGATCGCAGCTCGGGCTGACGCTCGCGCAGGGACCGGTCCGCGCCTCGCTCGGCGAGATGACTTCACGGTACGGTGTCGAGCTGGACTCGAACTCGCACGGCCAGAGCTTCCTGCAACTATTCCAGGCCCGCCTGGTTCCCGGCGGCCTGTACCTGCTCGACGAGCCGGAGGCTGCGCTCTCGCCGCAGAGCCAGCTCGGGCTGCTGGCCATGCTGCTCGAGTCGACGGCCGCCGGGTCGCAGTTCCTCATCGCAACGCACGCGCCGATCCTGCTCGGCTTCGAGGGCGCCGACATCCTGAGCTTCGACGAGCTGCCACCGGCGAGGGTGCCGTACGAGTCGTTGCCGCACGTGACGCTGACGCGGGACTTTCTCAACGACCGCACGCGGTATCTGCGGGAGCTGCGCAAAGCCGTGGAGGGCGACGGGTAATGAACCCCGCTCGTCGACCGACACACGGACCGAACCTCATCCCGGCGGCGATCGCGTACCTGGAAACGGCGCGAGCACACACCGCGCACTCCCATTCGGCTTCGCTCCAGCGGCACCAGTTGGACCCTCGGCCGCGTCGCAACCAACCATCGACGCGCCGCGGGTAAGGACGCCGCCAACAGCTCTCGCAACTGGCGGATCTGCTCTGGCGTGGGCGACCCAGGCTCGTAGGCGGACAGCTTGCGCATCTGCCGAATTCGCCCCGTCTGCACGTCTATCTAGGACGGTCACACAGCCGCTCGCGCCGGGAGCTCCAGACCGAGCGTGAGCTCGTCACCCACGAGCCAGCGCTTGGGCCCTGCGACCACGCGCGCGAGGAATCCGCTCCTGGTCTGCATTCGGCGCCGGAGCTCGTCACGGGTCATGTGGACGACGTTCACCTCCCTCCCGAGCAGCACGCCCGCCTCGAGCGTGCGGCGAGCGAGGAGATCCTCCGGAATGCCGTCGCCGAGAACGAAGACGTCGATGTCGCTGTCCTCGCGAACGTCACCACGGGTGAAGGAGCCGAACACGAACGCGGCGTCCATCCCGGGCACATCCGAGAGCACGTCCCGGATCACGTCGACGGAGTCGGCGAGCTCGGCGACCAGCTGCCGGATCGCCCGCCAGCGAGGGCTGCCTTCGTTCAGCGCGTAGGCCACGCGGTGGCCCTCGACCCGTCGTTCGATGACTCCCAGCCGCTCGAGCCGCGCGAGCTCGATCTGCAGCGATCGTGGAGTGAGTCCCGTGTGGCGCTGCAGCGCACGCGCGTGCGGGCGCTCGTCCGGCCGGACAGCGAAATGGGTGACGAGCCGGGCGAGGGCTCCTGACGCGAGAACCGACGACAGCAGGTCGGCACGCTTCGGCGCCCGCACGGCCGGACACCGCACAGTATCCGACTTCGACGGCTGCTTTCTCGATGCCACCTTGCCGGTGCTTCTCGACCGCACAGACATGCACGAAAATATAGTGCAGCGATGGCGTCCCTGCCATACGTATGCAACTCCTTGAACATCAACGTGTTAGTGCGTGATGCAGCTCGCGCTCGCCCGCGGAGCCTGCGGATGAGCGTTGCTCCGAGGCAGTGGTCGAGGGCACCATGAATTCCACCGATCACGACGCACCTGCACACGTGGAGAGCAGCAGAGTCGATTCAAGGCTTCTCGCCCAGCGGCGGCTCCACGTGCCCTCGCGAAACGCTTCGGCGACTGCTGCGCATCGGCCAGATCTCGAACGGCGTGCTCCAGGTTCCGCAGGGCTCCCTCTATCCGGCGCTCTACCGTCTGGAGCACCAGGCTCGGATCCCTGTGGATCAGCCGCTTGCTGCGTGGGTTCGTCTCGGGCAGCAGCGCCGCGAATCCCTGGATGTTCGCGGCCTCGGCGCTCCAGGTTGCACTCGTCGCGCTCGTGGCGACGTATCTCCCGGCGCGCCGCGCGACCGACATCGACCCGCTGATCGCGCTCCGGAGTGACTGAGGGTATGTTGGCTCTGAGTCTACGGCGCGATCACCTCGACGACAGCGCCTCATAAAAGGCGCGCGCCGAGTCGACCGCCGCTCGGAAGCGATCGCGCTCCACGTCGCTGCGCCAGCCCGCCCCCTCGACTCGCGCCCAGATCGCGTCCACCGTCTGCGCCAGGAACCGCGCATCCTCCGGCTTCACGAACCGGCGCCCGCCGCGCACGACATACACGGGACTGGTGTGCGCGAACGCATAATCGTCGCCGATGTACCTGGAGTGAGGCCCGAGCACCCGCGCCGCGACCCACCCTCCCTCGGGCATCGCCACCGAACCGTCGAACACGACTCGTGAGCTGTCGCGCGCGGCGACGGTCCGGACGACGTCGCCATTGACGACGATCTGGAGCGAGTCCAGTGGCGTGATCGACATGGCCTCTGCCTTCACCCTGACGGTCCTCGAACCGTTCGCCGCGACGCGGAGCTCGTCACCAGGCTCGCGACCATCGACTTCGAGAAAGAGCAGCGGACCAGTGGACACGAACGTGCGGCCGCGCCGCACCGCGTCGAGCCAGGACCGCACCGTGAGGTCGCCATCGACGCGAGCGAAGGTCCGGTCGGATCCGGGCGGTGGATCACGAAACACATCGGAGAAGTTGTCGGTGCCGCCGGTGGCCGGCAGCCGAAAGCCGGCGTTGAGCAGACGGTAATAGAACACCGCCGAGGCCAGCTCGTCGGACCACAGTGCGCCGATGTCGTAGAAGTCGCCGAGTCCGAGCGCGACGTCGAGGGCAATGAGCGTGGACGCGGCCATGTCCGGCGTGCGGGGTGGGGCCTGATATGGATGCATGAAGCCGCCCAGCCCACCCTGCGCGCGCGCCCCCGTGAGATACGCGTGATCGAGCGACGGCTGTGCGTACGCCGTTCCGCGCTGGCCTCCGATGAACGGGAGAGTGAACTCGCGGACGCCGATCATGCCGATGTGGCCAAGACCGCCCCGAAACTCCTGGCCGTACTGCACGATGTGCGACGGCGTCGAGAGCGGGTGCGGTGCGCCCGTCAGGTCCGACCACCGACCCATGAGGCGCGTTCCATCCATGTGGATGAGCGCGTTGCCGACGTGCAGATCCTCGGCGACCAGTTGGAGAAAGAACGCCTCGTGAGAGAGGCCGAAGCCCTGATGTAGATCGTGCAGGTGCGTGTCGCCCGAGTACCACCCGCCTGAGGGGAGATCGGCCAGTCGTTCGAGCGTGAGCGTCGCCGTCCGGGTGCCGCCGGCCAGGACGTCCACCGTCACCGATGCCGGTCGATACTCCCATCCCCGCACGGCTTCGATCGTCGTGCGGCCGGCCGGCACTTCGACCTCGACCTCTCCCGAAGCATGGAAGTAGTGCCGGTCGGTCACCATCATCGCGCGGTGAAAGCCTCCGTCCGGGGTGTACGATCGACCGTCGCTCGCGTCGACATACATGCGTGATGGCATCGGACGTCCGTCCGGGCCGAGCACGCGGATGCGGACGCGTCCGGTCGGCGTCTGCGCACGGCGCGATGTGATCCTCACTTCGCGCCACGTGTCGGGCCGACCGCCCGCCAGATCGGCCGTGTAAAGCACCGGGACGGCGGCGCGAAACGCCACGAAGGCGAAGCGCGTGCCGGCGGGACTGGGCGCCGGCGACATCTCGTGGTGCTCGTCGTCGATCGTCAGCTCGATCGGATTGTCGCCCGACGCGGAGATGATGCGGATGTCGTTCGAGCCCCTGTCCTCGGTGACGTACAGAATGTTGCGCCCGTCGGGAGTCCACACGGGCCTCATGCGGTACGCCGTCTCCTCGCTGCGTACGAGTCGCGACTCGAGCGTCGTCAGGTCGAGCACGCGGAGTCCGCGCTGCTCGTACGCGAGGGAGCGCCCGTCGGGCGACGGCGACGGCTGGACGCCGTCGACCAACGACGTGTCCGATCCGGTGGCGAGATCGTGACGCACGATGCGCCATCCGCCGCTCCGTGCACTCGCGAAGTAGATGCTTCCTCCGTCGGGAGACCACGCGGGCTCGAGGTCGACCCGCGGATGCGACGCGACGCGCTCGACGGATCCGCCGTTCGCGTCGACGATCCCGATCTCCAGGTTCCCGCCGACGTCCATCGAGAGCGCGATCCGTCGACCATCGGGACTCCACGCCGGCTCGAAGTGGTAATCGGGGCCAGCCGTCAGCGCGATCGCCTCGCCGCCCTCCGCCGGAATCTTCCAGATGTCGCCGCGCATCGAGAACGCGATCCAGCGTCCGTCGGGGCTCCACGCCGGATCGAGCGGTCCGGTGGACACGGCGGGAAAGAGATGCCGTTCCTCCCGATCGGAGTGGCCGTAGCGATTCGGCCGTGCGCTGGCCGTCGCGACCACTCCAACCATGCCAGCCACGGCGACACAAACGATGCCGCCCCGGAGGATCATCGTCCGCAGCCCGGCATACGGAACGCACCGATCTTCGTCGAGTGGGACTCTCGGCATGGGAGCTCGGGACAAAGGGTCAGACTCCTGCTCACGGAAGGCGAAGCCGGATGCGCCGCACAACTATGACCGCCGGCGCGGTTTCCCTCTCATGAGCGACTGCCCAGTTCGCGGAGCAGGTATACGACGGCGATCACCACGAGCGCCGCGCCAATGAGAAGCGCCTCGAGTTTCCTCAGAGAGTCTTCCTTCTTGTCTGCCATGCGCGATTGCCCTCACTCGTGCCGGGTGGATCTACGCCCGACGATCGACAGAAGCGTGCGCAAGCCGAGAGCGCCACCAGACACCGACGGGAGATGCGCTTCGGCATGACGGATACTGTATCCACTCCAGCCCACGAGGGCCAGACGTTCGCACCCGCGGAGCTCAGGGCGCCACGGCGCTCACCGTCACTCGACGAACCCGGTCGAGCAA
>DATKCV010000075.1:0-147338 GCA_035513015.1 Gemmatimonadaceae bacterium | reverse complement strand
TGGAGTCGGACACATCGTGCGTGAGGTCGGCTCCGCAATCCGCGATATGCCGCGGACGATGCGGCAGCTCGCCGTGGTCCAGGTGTTCACGTGGCTGGGTCTCTTCTGCATGTGGCTGTTCTTCGTGCCGGCCACGGCGCGCCACGTGTTCGGCGCCACCGACCCCCAGTCCGACCTCTACACACAGGGGATCGAGTGGGGCGGGTTTGCCTTTGCCTTCTACTCCATCACCTGCTTCGCCGTCGCGTTCGCGCTGCCGAAACTGTCGGCGATGACCAGTCGCAAGACGGTGCACGCGACGGCGCTGCTCTGCGGAGCGGCCGGGCTGCTCTCCGTCTACCTGATCCACGACAGATACCTGCTGCTCCTGTCCATGGTCGGCGTCGGGATCGCCTGGGCATCGATTCTGGCGATGCCATACGCCATGCTCTCCACCGCCATCCCGGCGGCGCGCATGGGGGTGTTCATGGGAGTGTTCAACTTCTTCATCGTCATCCCCGAGATCATCGCCGCGCTCAGCTTCGGGCCGCTGATCCGCGTCGCGTTCGGCGAGGGCAACCCGAACGCGCCGCTCTACGTGGTGATGATCGGCGGCCTGTGTCTGGTCGCGGCGGCGGTGTCGGTGGCGTTCGTGGACGACGTCGGCTCACGGGACGTGCCCGAGGCGGCGGTGATCGCCGGCGATGTCACGGAGCCGTTGCTCGTGCAGACATCTGCGCAACCGGTGCCGAGCACGGGTTTGGTGGACGAGGAGTGAGTCTCCGCCAAGCTCGCTTGCGGCGACATTTGTTCCCATTAGCTTGATCGTCCCGAACAGATGCCGAATGCCTCCGCTCTGGATCGGGCTTCGCCGCCGCGGAGAGTTCCCGCGGCCGCATTCCGCGGCCGCCGCCGTTTCCACCCGCAGTGAGGATCCGCTCATGTCCGCAAAGTCTCCACCAAAAGGCTACCACACCGTCACTCCCACGATCGTCGTCCGCGACGCCTCCGACGCGATCGACTTCTACAAACGCGCTTTCGGCGCCGAGGAAGTGAACAGGATGGCCGGCCCCGACGGAAAGATCATGCACGCCGAGATCAGGATCGGCGACTCGGTCGTGATGCTCGGCGAGGAAAACCCCCAGTGGGGAGCGGTCTCGCCGCTGAGCACGAACGGGAATCCGGGTTCGCTGCACATCTACGTCGATGACGCGGACGCCGCGTTCGCGCGTGCGGTGCGCGAAGGTGCCAAGGTCCGCCATCCGCTCGAGGATGCGTTCTGGGGCGACCGCTACGGCAAGGTCACCGATCCCTACGGCCACGAATGGGGGATCGCCACGCGTGTGAAGGACCTCTCCGACGCCGAGATGCAGAAGGCCGCCGAGAAGTGGATGGCACAGGCTGCGGAGACAACGCAGAGCTGAGTGAGCCATCGTCCGGGGTGTCGGTAGCGAGGCCGCGCGCCCGCACCGGCACCGCGGTCGCGCCGCGCGCCGCGCGTCCCGATCTCCCATCGCCAAACACCGTTTCAGGCATCATATTCGGCGTACGCGGCCGTGCGCCTGGCGGCGCCCGCGGCTGCTTCCGCTCTCATCTCTTCCACCCACCCTCGGAGGAAACCGGTGCAGTCCCAGGAATACGACGCGATCGTTGTGGGATCCGGCATCTCGGGCGGATGGGCCGCCAAGGAGCTCGCCGAAAAAGGGCTTCGTGTGCTGCTGCTCGAGCGCGGGCGCAACGTCGAGCACGTCAAGGACTACGTGAACGCCACCAAGGGCCCGTGGGAGTACCCCCATCGCGGCGGGCGCACCACGGCGATGGAAGAGGCGTATCCGGTACTGCGGCGCGACTATCCGCTCAACGAAAAGAATCTCGACTTCTGGGCGTCCGACCAGGATTCGCCGTACACCGAGGTGAAGCGCTTCGACTGGTATCGCGGCTATCAGGTCGGAGGTCGGTCGCTCATGTGGGGACGGCAGAGTTATCGCCTGAGCGAATTCGATTTCGAAGCCAACGCCAGAGACGGCGTCGCCGTGGACTGGCCGATCCGCTATGCGGATCTTGCCCGCTGGTACGACCACGTCGAGCGGCACGCCGGAATCTCGGGTTCGCGTGAGGGTCTGTCTCAGCTGCCCGACGGCGAGTTTCAACCGGCGATGCCGCTCAACTGCGGTGAGGAGCTGATCGCCGGACGCCTCGCCCGGCAGTTCGGCGGACGGCGGCGCATGATTCCCGGCCGCGTCGCGAATCTCACCCGCCCCCTCCCGGGTCGCGCCTCCTGCCAGTACCGCAACGCCTGCTGGCTCGGCTGCCCCTACGGCGCCTATTTCAGCACGCAGTCCTCGACGCTGCCGGCCGCGGTCGCCACGGGACGCCTGACGCTTCGCCCGTTCGCGATCGCCACCGAAGTCATCTACGATCCTGACCGGCAGCGCGCCACCGGCGTGCGTGTGCTCGACGCGGTGACCGACGAGACGATCGACTTCCACGCGAGGGTCGTCTTCCTCTGCGCGTCCACGCTGAATTCGACCTGGCTTCTCATGCGTTCGGCCACCGACGTCTGGCCGGGCGGGCTCGGGAGCAGCTCGGGAGAGCTGGGCCACAACCTGATGGACCACCACTTCCGCCTTGGCGCGGAGGGAGCGCTCGAGGGTCTCGACGACAAGTACTACTACGGGTGGCGTCCCAACGGCTTCTACATCCCGCGGTACCGCAACCTGTTCGGAGACCGGCGCGACTATCTCCGCGGCTTCGGCTACCAGGGCGGCGCCAGCCGCCAGGGATGGTCGCGAGCGGTCGCCGAGCTCGGTGTGGGCGGCGCGTTCAAGGACGCCGCGGCGCTGCCCGGTGCGTGGCGGATCGGGGCCACCGCCTTCGGGGAAATGCTCCCGAACCACGACAACAAGGTGTCGCTCGATCAGACGAAGACGGACAAGTGGGGACTCCCGGTGCTGGCGATCGACTGTGCCATCGGCGAGAACGAGCGCCTGATGCGCCGCGACATGATGAACGACATGGCCGAGATGCTCGAGCAGACCGGCGTCCGCAACGTGCGAGCGTACGAGAACGAGTACTTCCCCGGCATGGGGATTCACGAGATGGGGACGGCGCGGATGGGCCGCGACGCGAGGACGTCCGTGCTCAACCAGTGGAACCAGGTGTGGGACGCGCCAAACGTATTTGTCACCGACGGCTCGTGCATGACCTCGGCGGCCTGCCAGAACCCGTCGCTGACCTACATGGCGCTGACGGCCCGCGCCGCGGACCATGCGGTCGAAGAGCTCACCCGGCGCAACCTCTGAGTCACGGTGCACAAATGTCGACCAACCCGGAAAACGACAATCTGATCACCCGCCGCGAGGCAATCCGGCGAGTGAGCGCCCTGCTCGGCGGGATCGCGCTCGTCGGCGGCAGCTCGCTGCTGACCGGCTGCCGGCCCGATGGCCAGCGGGGGAGCGTCAGCTTCACCGCGGACGACATCGCCTTCCTCGACGAGGTCGCCGACACGATCCTGCCGGAGACGTCATCGCCGGGCGCCAAGGCGGCCCAGACAGGGGCATTCATGGCGCTCATGGTCACCGATTCGTACGAGGAGCCTGACCAGCAGGTATTCCGCGACGGAATGCGAACGCTCGACGAGCGGTGCCGCGAGATGCACGGCCATTCGTTCATGGAATCGTCGCCGCAGGAACGGCTCGCCCTGCTCGAGGAGCTCGACCGCGAGCAGGTCGAGTACACGAGATCCCGCCAGGACGCCCGCCGGCGCCGCAGTGAGGAGCCGGCGGTGGTGGACACCCCACAGGCCGAGGCCCACCTGCCCGACCAGCGGCAGCAGGCCGCGATCGGAACCGAATCCAGCGGCGCGGTCGCGATCACCGCCGATTCTCCGTCGCACTATTTCCGCATGATGAAGGAGCTCGCCATGCTGGGCTACTTCACCTCGGAGATCGGCTACAACCAGGCAATGCGCTACGTCGAGTCGCCGGGGCGCTACGATCCGTGCGTCCCGTACGAGCAGGGGGAGCGTGCCTGGGCGCCCCACGCATAGCCGGTCGAGGCTCGGCGTGCGACTACTCGGTGTCGGCCTCGTCGCCGCCGCGATGGGATGCGCACCGGGCGCATCCGCCGGCGATTCGGAAAGTGCCAGCCCGGCTGAGGCCCAGGAGCCAGCCGTGGTCGGGCGCTGGGACATTACGATCGACTCACCCGACGGCCCGCGCCCCTCGTGGGTGGAACTACGACGCTCGGGCCGCGAGGCGCTCGTCGGCCAGTTCGTCGGGATAGTCGGGAGCGCCCGCCCGATCGCGCGTGTATCGGTGGATGGCGACCGGATGCGCTTCGCGATCCCGCCGCAGTGGGAGGATGGGACCAACGATCTCATCGTCGAGGGACGACTGCAGGGCGATCGCCTCGCCGGAACGATGACCTACCCAAACGGAGACCGCGTCGACTGGACCGCGGTCCGCGCGCCCTCATTGCGGCGGGCGGGCGAACCTCAGTGGGGCGAGCCGATCCGCCTGATCGGAGAACGCGACCTGACCGGATGGCGCGTGCTCGGCGAAAACCATTGGAGTGTCGAGAACGGCGTATTGCGCAACGCGGAGTCGGGCGGCAACCTCGTGACCAACCGGACGTTCTCCGACTTCAGGCTGCAGCTGGAGTTCCGCGTGCCACGGAGCGGCAACAGCGGCGTATATCTGCGCGGGCGCCACGAAGTTCAGATCGTCGACAGTCTCACCACCGAGCCGGCCAACGACATGCTCGGCTCCGTCTACGGATTTCTGGCGCCGAGCGAGATCGCGGCAAGGCCGGCGGGCGAGTGGCAGACGTTCGACATCACGCTCGTCGGTCGGATGGTCACCGTGGTGGTCAACGGAACGACCGTAATCTGCGAGCGCGAGATTCCCGGGATCACGGGAGGCGCGCTCGACAGCGACGAAGGCGCGCCGGGGCCACTGATGCTCCAGGGTGATCACGGGCCGGTCGAATTCCGGAACATCGTGCTGACGCCGGCAAGGTAGGGCGCCTCCAGGAAACTTCAAAATCTCCTCGCGTATTCAGAATCGCCCGCACGGCCGCCCTCACGCCTCGAGCACCTCCGCCTCGGCCGGCCCCCACGAGCCCGCGGCATACGGCCGCGGGTCACGCGGTGCATCGAGCAACGGCGCGAAGAGGCTCCACGCCGCCTCCACCTCGTCGGCGTGGACGAACAGCGTCTGGTCTCCCTCGAACAGATCGCGCAGCAGCGTCTGGTACGCGTCGGGGATTTGCGCGAAGGCCTCCGCGTAATTGAAACGAAGCGGCTGCCGCCGCAAGTGAAATGGCTGGCCGGGTGCCTTGATCTCGAACAGGAGGCTGAATCCCTCGTCGGGCTGGAGTGTCAGCAGCAGCGTGTTGCGATGGATCTCGTCCTCGCACCCCGCCTGACGAAACAGCCACACGGGAGCACGACGGAACTTCACCTCGATCTCGGTCAAACGCCTGGCGAGTCGTTTACCGGTGCGCAGGTAGAATGGAACGCCCTGCCAGCGCCAGTTCTCGATCTCCAGCTTCACGGCGACGAAGGTCTCGGTCGTCGAAGCCGCGGCAACGCCGGGCTCATCGTGGTACGCGGGCACCGCCTCACCGTCTACCACCCCACCCACGTACTGCCCGAAGACCACGTTCTCGGACCTTATCGGTGCGACGGCGCGGAGCGCCTTGATCTTCTCGGCGCGGATGGGATCGGCCGCGATGGCCGACGGCACCTCCATGGCGACCAGCGTCATGAGCTGCGTGAGATGGTTCTGCACGATGTCGCGCAGCGCCCCGGCCCGCTCGTAGTAGCCCGCTCGCCGCTCGACGCCCAGCTCCTCGGCCACGGTGATCTGCACCGCCTCGATGTGGTCGCGGTTCCACAGCGATTCGAACATCGCGTTGGCGAAGCGGAATACGAGCAGATTCTGTACGGTCTCCTTGCCGAGGTAGTGGTCGATGCGGTAGACCTGCTCCTCGCTGAAGTAGCGGTGCAGGAGATCGTTCAGCGCGCGCGCCGACGCGAGGTCGCGGCCGAACGGCTTCTCGATGACGATGCGCGTCCACCCCTCGCTCCGCCCGAGGCCCACCTCGCCGAGTCCGGTGATGGTACCGGGGAACGCGTCGGGCGGGAGCGCGACGTAGAACGCCCGATTGCCGGCAAGCCCGTAGTCCGTCTCGATCTGCTCGATGCGGGCGCGGAGTCGCACGTAGTCATCCGGCGCGCCGGCACCGATCGACTCGTAGTGGATGGCGTGCTCGGCCCACGCCGCGACCTCGCTGCGCGTCGCGTCGGCTCCGCCGTCCGCTTCCCGCGCCAGAGCACGATAGCCGGCATCGTTCATCTCGCGGTCGCGGGCAACGCCGAGCACCACGCTGTCGCCGCCAGTGGCGCCTTGCAAGTGGAGCTGGTGGAGAGCCGGCAGGATCTTGCGCCGCGCCAGGTCGCCCGTGCCGCCGAAGATCACGAAGAGGCTCGCGCCCGTCCCGCCGTCGGCCATCGCTCACGCCTCGGGCTTGATGGCATGTCCGCCGAACTGGTTGCGCATCGCAGCGAGCAGGCGGTCGGCGTACCCCTCGGCATCGCGCGAACGGAGCCGCTGCAGGAGCGCCAGGGTGATCACCGGCGCCGGCACGTCGAGATCGATCGCCTCGGCCACGGTCCATCGCCCCTCCCCCGAGTCGGCGACGTGTGGCGCGATCCCCTTCATGGACGGATTCTCCGCCAGCGCGCGCGCGGTGAGGTCGAGCAGCCACGAGCGGACCACGCTCCCGTGCCGCCAGATCTCCGCCACCTGCGCGAGGTCCAGGCCGAGTGCCTCCTTGTGGCGAAGGATGGCGAACCCTTCGGCGTAGGCCTGCATCAGGCCGTACTCGATGCCGTTGTGAATCATCTTCACGAAGTGCCCGCTGCCACTCGGACCCACGTGCCCCCAGCCACGGTCCGGCGCGGGCGCGAGCGTCTCGAAGATCGGCCGCAGTCGCTCCACCGCACCGGTGTCCCCTCCGACCATGAGGCTGTATCCCTCGTCGATCCCCCACACGCCTCCGCTCGTTCCCACGTCGATCAGGTGGACGCCCTGCTCCGCCAGCATTGCCGCGCGTCGTATGCTGTCCTTGTAGTTGCTGTTGCCGCCATCGATCACCGTGTCCCCGGCCGCGAGCAGCCCGGCCAGCTCCTGCACGGTGGCCTCCGTGGCGTCGCCGGCGGGGATCATGATCCACACGGCACGCGGCGGCGCGAGTGTGCGCACGAGGGCGGCCAACGAGTCCGCAGCCGTCGCGCCGGCGCGCGCCGCCTGCCGCACGGCCTCCGCGCTCCGGTCGAACGCGACAACCGCATGCCCACCGCGCTCGAGCCGTGTGGTCATGTTCGAGCCCATCTTCCCCAGGCCTACCATGCCGATCTGCATGACCTGTCTGGCTCCGGCTTAGTGAGAGGTCCGATTTCCGGCGGCGCCGGGGCGTTGGCTGCGGAAGGCCCCGCTGCCGGTCTGCGACAGCGCTCCGCACCACGCGCGCGGTGCCTCCTGCCAACAATACGTCCGGCGGGAAGGGGTTTCGAGGCCCTCCAGGCTCGAGAGGGAAACTCACGCGCTGAGCGTTGCGGGCGCCGCCTTTCGACAGTCAGAAAATGCGACTGCTCGTACGCGGGGGGCCGATGGGCGAGATCGACTGGAACGCCGAGTTGAAGAAGATCGAGCGGGAGTTCGACGGGCTTCCGCCGCTGCCGACCGCCGAGGAGCGTAGAACGCAGCGCAAGCCGGAGCGCCGGGCCGGCGGGTTCGCGCTGGAGCCCGCGACGGTCGGTGGGGCCGCCACCCGGCTGGCTCTCGTCGTTGCGCTCGCGGTGGCGATCAACTTCTGGCCGTACGCCCGGTCGTGTGGATTCGGCCTCGCCGCGTTTTTGGGCGCGGAGATCGCGCTCGTGCTCGGCAGTCTCTGGACGGCCCTCTACACTTGGCGCGGCCGCATGGCGAAGGGGCACACGATCGCGTTGCTGGTCGTTCTCTGGGGACTGGTGCTGCTGTCGGCGCAGGTGCTTCCGCGGGTCGGCTACGCGCGAACGCCGGCGGCCTGGACGTGCGGCGGCCCTGTGTCGTGAGGTGCCGGTCGCGCCGAGAGCAGTCCACGCTCGGTGCCGATGCTCGATGCTGATCGCGAGCCGCTTCGACACTGCCGGTGCTTCGCCCGATATGCTCTGGCGCCGCCGAAGCTGAGTGACCGGATCACACCCGAAAGAAGGCGGGCGCGGTGCGGAAAATGCGAGCTTGGTCTCCTCTCGGCGTGCACTAGCGAGGCATTGCCGTCGGGCTTGTCGGCCGGTCGATGGCCCGCGGGCGGCCGCAAACTCACTTCACGATGGGAGCGACTACGATGGGTGATATCCGCGCGCAATCCGGACGCGCCCGTGAGACCACGGGCACTTGCGACTTTCGACGCGGGGAACAGGCATGGAGCGGCCACGTCATCGGGCTACTCTTCGTCGTGGCGACGCTCCACGCGGCGCCGCTTGGTGCGCAGGAGGTCTTCGGCCTCGGTGGGCTGGGAGCGCGCCTCGGCGCGGTGGCGCCGGAGGACGCGAAGACCGGATTCGGATGGTCCGTTGACGCGGACCTCGGGTACCTCGGGTCGCCGAGAATGCGTACCGTTCTCGGCCTCAACGGCTTCAGCGCGGACGTGGACCGCTCGGTTGGCGGATCGGCCGTCGGCGGATCGCTCTCCGCGTTCGGCGGCAATGGCGGCTTCCGGTTCGAGACGCCGGCCATTGGTCGCTTCGCGCCGTACCTGGCCGCGACGGCGACTGTGCACAACGTCACCGCCGACGTTACCGACCAGGGGACGAAGGATCTGCTCGAGGGCGTCTACGCCGGCGCTGGTCTCGGCGCGGGATTCGTGTTCGCGCTGGACGCGCCCGGCCGCTTCATGGTGACGGCCGAGACCCGGCGCGTTTTCATCAACAACGTCGGTCACTGGGCCTTCGAGGCGGGCATGCGATACATGCCGCGCGGCATGGAGAGCTATGAGAGGGTGCCGAACCGTGCCGACGAGGCACGCCGCGAGGCCGAGCAGCGTCGCGCGGAGGTGGCCCGCATGGAAGAGGAGCGCCGCGTCGCGGATTCGCTCGCCGCAGTGCGTCGGGAGGTCGAACAGCAGCGGGCGGCGGAGACGGAAGCTGAAGAGCGGCGGCTGCGCGAGCAGCGCGAGGCCGAGCAGCGGCAGGCGCAGCAACGCACCGAGCAGGAAATGGCGGCGCTTCGCGCGCGGGGCGACACGCTCGAAGCGGCGCGGCGCGCCGAGGCCGAGCGCCGTGCGACGGCAGAAGCCGAAGCCGAGGCCGCGCGTCGTCGCGCTGCCGTGGCGGACGACGCGCGTCTCGCGGCCGAGCGGCAGGCTGCCGAGGCCGACCGGAGGCGCTACGCCGCGCTGGTCGATCTCGACCGCCTGATGACCGACGTCACCGAGATCCGGGAGACGGAACGCGGCCTCTCGATCGTGCTCGGCCAGGGTCTCTTCGCGAGTGCGCAGTACCGTTTGTCGCCGCGTGCGCGTGACGCGGTCGGCACGATCGCCGCCGTGCTGGGGCAGTATCCCGAGCATCGGGTAAGCGTCGAGGGGCACACCGACGCCGTGGGCGGCGAGCTCGCCAACCAGCGCCTCTCCGAGCAGCGTGCGGAATCGGTTCGCGCCGCGCTGATCGCGATGGGCCTCGATCCGGCGCGTGCGGATGCGATCGGGTTCGGAGAGAGTCGGCCCGTGGCGGACAACGAGACCGCCGCGGGCCGCGCGGTGAACCGGCGCGTCGAAATCGTGATCGTGGGAGCGCGACGGCCGACACCGTGAGGAGCGGCGTGAACGGCGTCGCGCAGCCGACACTGCCATCGGCGGCGGGCGTCCAAGCTTTGTTCTGCAAGACGTTATACAATCTCTTGACAAGACCTGCCGGCGGCGTTACTGTCCTGGACAAGACTTGGACAGGACGCGGTTCCTGCGTCGCCGGCTCCCGCACCGGTTCACTCGCGCCGCCTTGGCGCTCCAATCAAACCGCGCCGACGACGGGACGGCGCTGATTCGGCACCCGCAACCTCATGGTGCGCGCGACCGGAACCAGCACGACCGTCATCGACCAGAATGCCAGCCTCGCCGCGGGGAGCTCCTACACGGTGCTCGCCACCGGACTCGTCGCTTCGATCATGCCGCTCGTGCTCGAGGACAACCTCGCCAATCCCGCCGCGGGCAACATCAAGCTGCGACTCGTCCACGCATCCCCCACTGCCGGCACCGTGGACATTTAAGTCACGGCGCCCAACGCTGACCTTGCCACCACGAATCCGACGCCTCTCAGGTGTTCCGTTCCGCGCTGCGTCGGCCTATCTGGAGGTCCCGGCCGGCACGTATCGCGTGCGCATCACGCCGGCGGGCTCGAAGACCGTCGCCATCGACGTCAACAACGTCAACCTCGCTGCCGGACAGATCCGCACCGCCGTAGCAGTCGACGCTCCCGGCGGCGGTACGCCCCTCGGCGCAATCCTGCTCGCGGACGAGAACTGACCGCGGTCGGTGTCGAGTCGGTCGTCGTTTGATCGAGCGACGCCGGCAGGAAAGAGTCACGGCCGCGAACGCACTCCAACATTACGCGTTCGCGGCCGCGGTGCATCGAGAGCACAAGGGCAACACCCGGATCACTGAGAGCAACACGAACACCGGTCTCTCGCTCCGGCGGCGGCACAGCGCACCCTATTGCGCCCGGATCGCCACTGCCGGATCGATTCGCGCCGCGCGAAGCGCCGGGAGCCAACAGGCGCCGAGGCCGACGGCCATCATCATCACCGCCACACCCACGAGCGTGATCGGATCGTGCGGCGCGACGCCGAACAAGAGACCCTGAATGAGCCGCGTGCCGAAGACCGCGCCGCCGACGCCCACGATGAGGCCGACCACCAGGAGCACGCCTCCCTCCATCAAGACCATGCGCTGCACCCGGCCGCTGTCGGCACCGAGCGTCATCCGGATGCCGATCTCGTTCGTGCGCGCGCTCACGGAGAACGCCAGCACGCCGGCGATGCCGACGGCCGCGATGATCACCGCCAGTGCGCCGAACGACGAGAGCAGCACGGCGTTCAGCCGCCGGGGTGCGACGCTCTCGTCCCGGATCTGATCCACCGTCAGCACGTTCTCGATCGGCTCGCTCGGCGCGATGTTGCGCACCAGGCGCGTGGCGGCCGGGATCAGTGCCGGAGCGGAGCTCGCGGCGCGGATCACGAGCCCGCCGGCGTACACCGGCTCCTGCGCGAACGGCATGAACACCACCCCTCGCGGTTCGGCGTCGAGCCCGCCGTCCTTCGTGTCGCCGACGACCCCGACGACGCTGCGCCATTCGCCGCTCACACCGATGAACTGCAGGACCTCCCCGGTCCACGCGACGCGCCTGTCGATCGGGTCCCGGTCGGGAAAGAGCTTGTCGGCCAGCGTCTTGTTGATGATCACGACGCGCGCGGCGCCGGACTGGTCGGTGGACGTGAACTCGCGCCCTTGCAGAAGCGGAATGCCGGCCGCGCGGAAGTATTCCGGGCTCACGGTGCGGTACTCGGCACGCGGCATCGGCTCTCCCGGTGCGAGTGACCGCCCCTCCGCCTTGATGTCGAGCTGGAACTGCGTCGAGCGGAGCGGCATCGTCGATCCCACGCCGACCTCGCGCACGCCGGGGATGGCTCCGACCTCGTAGCGCATCCGCTCGTAGAGCGCCCGCGCATCGGCATCGCTTCGCTGGCCGAAGCCGAGGGGGATCTCCATCGTGAGCACGTCCTCCGCCCGCAGGCCGGTGTCCACCTCGGAGAGCTGGAGCATGGTGCGCGTGAGCAGGCCGGCGCCGGTGAGCAGCACCACCGACACGGCGATCTGCGCCACGACGAGGCCGCGCTGGAGACGCTGCCGCCGCATGCTCCCGGTCATGCGGTTCACACCCGCCGCGATCCAGCTTCCCAGCGTGCCCTCCTTCGGGAGCGTGGCCACGAACGACAGCAGCAGCGCGACGGCGAGCGTGAGGAGCAGCGTGAAGCCGAGCACCATGCCATCGAGGCTGATCTCTCCGGCGCGCGGCGAGTAGCGCTCGGCGAGCGAGATCAGGAGTCTGAGACCGCCGATCGCCAGCAGCAGTCCGAGCGCCGCGCCCGCGAACGCGAGCACCAGATTCTCGACCAGCAGGAGTCGCCGCAGCCGGGCCGTGCCCGCGCCGAGCGCCGAGCGTACCACCAGTTCGTGCTCCCGGCGCACCCCCCGCATCAGCGTGAGGTTGGCGACGTTGGCGGCGGAGATGACCATCACGAACGCCGCCGCAGCCATGAGGAGGAGGAGGGTGAGGCGTGCCCGCTCGCCCAGCACCTCCCGGAACGGGAGCACTGAAACGCGATGGTGCGAGCCGGCGTCGTACGCCTCCGGATACTCGGCCTGGGCGCGGTCCCGGATGGTGGCCACCTCCGCCCGCGTCTGGTCGAGCGTGGCGCCGGGCGCGAGACGGGCGATCATCTCCGTCATCCGGTGCGTCCGCCCCTGCACCATCATGGCGCTGGTGTGGTGCTCGCTGATCACCATGTTGAGCAGGGCATCCATCCGGTTCGGGAAGTAGGGTGCCGGCTGGATGACGCCCACGATCTCCACCGCCTTGCCGTCCACCCGCACGTGCGTGCCGACGATGCCGCTGTCCCCGCCGAACCGGTTCATCCAGAACTCGTGCGTCAGCGTCATCACCGGCGGCACGCCGGTGCCGTCGTCGGACTCGTTCAGCAGTCGTCCGAGCACCGGTGAGAGCCCCATGATCTGGAAGTAGTTGCCGGTCACGAGCCCGACGTCGATGCGCTCGGGCTCGGTCGCTCCGAGCATGGTGAACGTCATCTGGGAGTATTCCGCGATCCCGCGGAACGACGTGGCACCGGTGCGGAAGTCGAGGATCTCGGGAACGGAGAAGAGGATGTTCTCTCCGCCCGGTCCAGCGATGGAGTGCCGCAGGTAGACCAGGCGATCACCGTCACGGTGTGGCAGCGGCTTCAGCAGAACGCCGCGGACGACGCTGAAGATCGCGGTGTTCGCGCCGATGCCGAGGCCGAGGGTCAGTACGACGGTCAACGCGAATCCGCGGGCGCGCGCGAGGCTGCGGACGGCGTAACGGAACTCGGGGAGGAGCATGGGGGGACTCGGGTAGGGTGTTCCGGACGGCCCGGCCGGCCGGGATGAATCTGGGGTCTCGATGTACGTCGAACCAGATCCGCCGATTTCGACACCGCGCGACGACCCGTGCCCTCGATTGCTCTCCTCGAGCCGGGCATGGGTCAGGGCTCCTTCATGACCCGCCGGGATCTTGACAGGAGGCCAAGCTGTAGACATTCTACGCCCGGGAGGTAGACACCCTACAGGCTATGCCGACGTCAGGTGGTCGCTCACGGATCGAGCTGCTTCAGGGCACGCTCGACATGCTCATCCTCCAGACGCTGCGCTGGGGGCCCCGGCACGGTTACGGCCTCGCGCAGATGATCCGTGCCCAGTCGAGCGGCGCGCTGCAGGTGGAGACCGGGTCGCTCTACCCGGCACTCCACCGTCTGGAAAAGCAGGGCTGGATCGCCGCGGACTGGAGCGTCTCCGAGCACGGTCAGCGCGTGCGCGTCTACGAGTTGACCGCACCGGGACGGAAGCAGCTGGCGGCCGAACGCTCGAGGTGGGAACAGCTGTCGAACGCCATCGCCAGCATCATGGACCCGCCGCGGGAGAGCGAGTCGTGATGGGTCCACGCGATGACGAACTGGATGAGGAGCTCCAGTCGCATCTGCGCATGGCCATTGCCGAGCGGATGGCGCGAGGCGAATCGCGCGAGAGCGCCGAGCGCGCCGCCAGACGCGAGCTGGGCAACGTGACGCACATCAAGGAGGTGTCGCGCGAAGTTCGCGGCGGTCTGTGGCTCGAGCGTCTGGCGCAGGACCTCGCCTATGGCGCCCGGGGGCTCCGGAGGACGCCCGCGTTCACCATCGCCGCCGTCCTGACGCTGGCTCTCGCGATCGGCGCCAACACCGCGGTGTTCACCGTCGTCAACAGCGTGCTCCTACGGCCGCTTCCGTTTCGCGATCCTGGCAAGCTCTTCGTCGTCTCGCATCTCCCGGCCGACCTGCCCTTCGAGCTTCCGCCCGGGCTGGCCGACGGGCTCTGGCTGGAGTATCGCGAGCGCGCGCGTGTGTTCGAGCGCGTCACGGCCTACCGGCGACGGCAGACCACGTTGAGCGGCGTCGGGGACGCCACGCGCCTCACCGGCGCGTACGTGGACGCGAGCTTCTTCGCCGTGCTCGGTGTCGCCCCGGCGCTCGGCCGCTCGTTCCGTCGCGAGGAGGAAGCGAGCGGGCACCACCGCGTCGTGATGCTCGGCGACCGTCTCTGGCGCGAGCGCTTCGGCGGGGATCCGCGCGTCGTCGGCACGGCCATCTCGCTCGATGGCGAACAGCACGTCGTGGTCGGAGTGATGCCCGAGGGGTTCGACTTTCCAGCGGCATCCGGGATCTGGACGCCGCTGACCGTCACCCGCGATCCGGGAAACAGCTTCATCCTGTCCGTCGTCGGCCGGTTGGCCGAGGGAGCCAGCGCTGAACGGGCGAAAAGCGAGCTCGAAGCGATCGTTCGGGCGTTGCCGGGCGATGCGCGGGACAGGGACCGCCCGCAAGTCGCCGCCATCATCCCGCTCAAGGACGTGCTGACGGGCAGGATCGAGACATTGCTGCTCATCTTCACTGGCGCCGTGGCGTTCGTGCTGCTCATCGCCTGCGCGAACGTCGCCAACCTGTTGCTCATCCGCGCCGCAGCGCGCCGCCGCGAAATGGCGGTGCGCGTGGCGCTGGGCGCGAGCCGGACGCGGATCGCGAGACAACTGCTCACCGAGAGCGTTCTGGTCGGCATCGTCGGCGGCGCCATCGGCATCCTCGTCGCCGTCGCCGGCGTGCGAACGCTCCTCGCGATCGCGCCCGCCGGCGGCATCCCACGGATCGATGAAGTGCACGTCGACGGCTGGGTGCTGGCGTTCACGATCGGGATCTCCCTGATCACCGGCGTCATCTTCGGTCTCGCGCCCGCCCTCGCCAGCGCCCGCCGAGATCCCGGCGAAGCCTTGGCGCGCAGCACGCGTGTGGTGGGCAGATCACAGAGCCGGATGCGCGCCATGCTCGTCGCCTCGGAGATCGCGCTGGCGCTCGTCCTGCTGACGGGCGCCGGCCTGATGATCAGGAGCTTCGTGAGAATGCGCAGCGTGGACACCGGCTACGACGGCGCGCGCGTGACGACCATGGCCGTGGACCTCCCGCGCTCGTCGTATCCGGACATCACGCGCGTGCGGGCATTCCACGCTGCCCTGCTCGAGCGGTTGGCGCGCGTGCCGGGTGTTCGCGGCGTCGGCGCCGTGACCTTCCGGCCCATGAGTGGTGTGGGGATCATGGGCGACTTCAAGGTGGACGGGCCGACACCCCTGCCCGGCGGGTACAGCGTGCACAAGACGGCGGTGAGCCCGGGGTACTTCGCGGCGATCGGGATGCGTCTCGTGCGCGGCCGGGATTTTTCGCCAGACGACGACGCCCGCACGCCAGGGGTCGTCATCGTCAGCGAGTCGGTGGCGCGCCGCGTCTGGCCGGACGAGAACGCCGTGGGCAAGCGGATCTCGATGGAGAGCACACCCCGCCCGGAGCACTGGCTGACGGTGATCGGGGTCGTGAACGACATCGTGCAGGATGGCGATCTGACCAAGCAGTCGACCATCTATCTGCCGTATCTGCAGTTCTCGTGGCTCGTGTTCGTCGACCACATGAACTACGTGGTGCGCTCGGACGCCGAGGCCGCCGGCGTGGCGCGGGCGATGCGGGCCGCGCTCCGGGAGGTCGATCCCACCGTGCCCGCGCAGGCGCTGCAGACGATGGATGACGCAATGCTGCAGGTGGTCGCGGTGCCGCTATTTCAGACGCGCCTGCTGGGGGTGTTCGCGCTGATCGCCGTACTGCTCGCCGCCGTCGGCACGTGCGGCGTGCTGGCGTACGATGTCGCGGAACGGACGCGCGAGATCGGGCTGCGGATGGCCCTTGGGGCCACGCCCGGCGACGTCATGCGGATGATCATGCGCCGGGCCGGGGTGCTCGCGTTGTGGGGTGCGTCGATCGGCGTGATCGGTTCCATCGCCATCACGCGTGTCCTGGCGCACTCGCTGTTCGAGGTGACGCCGACCGATCCCGTGACGATGGCGGTCGTGGTGGCGGCGATCGTGTGCGTCGCGATGCTTGCCGGGTTCGTGCCTGCACGGCGCGCAACGCGCACCCCGCCACTTGCGGCAATCGGCGAGTCGCTCTGAGCCGAAGCCCATCTCTACACGAAGCTTTCCGGTTTCTTCGCCAAGCACTTTCCCCACATCAAGCTTGCAAGCGAGTTGGAGAAGGAGTTGCTAGGGCGCTCCTAAAAGAACGCGCGCCTCGTCCGTCGCGACGCGGCCGACGAGGTCGCGGAGCTGAAGCGGGGAGCGGGCAAGGATCTGTTCGTGTTCGGGAGCGCCAAGCTCTGCGACTCGCTCATGCGCCGCGGCCTCTTCGACGAGCTCCGTATCTGCGTCGCGCCGGTCGCGCTCGGCACCGGCGTTCCGCTGTTCAAGCCGGGCAGCCCTCGCCAGAACCTCACGCTGCTGCAAGCGCGCCCGCTGGCCACCGGCGCCGTCATCCTCCGGTACGCGGCGAAGCCGCGGGACGCGTGAGTTCCGAGAGCCTCCCGAGGATGTGGCGTATGTTCCTCCAGGTCTCAGCTGCCACCACGAGATTCATTGGTTCGTTGGCGATGTTCAAAATCGCTTCGTAACCGCGCGCGATCACGATATGCAGACCGACTTTGCTTAGCGCTGCTTTGCCTTTGTCGCTAATCGTCTGTACAGACGCGAGCCGTTGCGCTGCCTTGAAAGCTTGGTGGCTGCGGTCGAGCGCCTTCGCGCGACGGTCGCCGATTCTGGAAGATGCAGCTGGCTCATTATTTCATCCGGGCTACGTACCGGCATGGGCCCTCATTCTGCGACGGAGTCAATCCAGCGGGCGCTCCAGATTATGATGCGACTGGCGATCAGAGTGAGTCCAGCCGTTTTCGCGGAGCGCGCGGAAGGCTCAATGCCTCGCTAGGAAGCAGGCGCGACTGCGTGCGTGTACGCTTCGGCCAGTCTTACCGACGATCCGATGAAGTCGACCACCGAGCGAGCGCCGGATCGGCGGGCCTCATGTAGCAACGCCTTGCTTAACACGTCCCACCGAAGCGGCCAATCGTGAACGTTCACTCGCTGACGATGCACAAGTAATTCGCGCAGCGGTTCGCGCAACTCCCATGCGTCTGGACTCACGATGGTGTATTGACGCGCTGCGATTGTGGCTCATTGCGGTGACGAAGGCGTCCAACCAGATGCGGTCGTAACGCAACGTGGAGCCGAGGCCAAACGAGTACCCTATCACTGCGACAGAACCGGCGTTTAACCAAAGATTGAAGACGCGCTTGCGAACTTGAACTGGCGGCTGATTCTCGCGCCCGACTTTGTCCTCCGATACCTCGTGACGCATGAGGCAGTGCATCTCGCCATCCCGAACCATTCGGCCAAGTTCTGGCTGACGGTTCAGAGCTTGTGCAGTGACTCAGAGCGAGCCAAGCAATGGCTTCGCAGCAATGAAGTGCACTGAGCAGTGGATCTCGGTTCGGTACTCGCGGAGGGTGCCCGACGTCGCAGGAGGCCGGTACCCGCTTCGGTACCCGTTTCTCCCGGCAGAAACGGGTATCGAGTTTAGGGAATCACGGCACCGACGCCCGATTCCCCTATGAAACACGACAGCTTGTCGTTTGGAGGTTTCCCCTTGAGCCGAATGGGGTTCAGGGGGTCGCGGGTTCAAATCCCGCCGTCCCGATGGAGCAACAGAAAGCCCGACACGCTCTTGCGCGGTCGGGCTTTCCCGTTTTCGGAGTCGGCTGCTACGTCCGTGCTACGTTCGGCACCAGGAACTGCCGGATTACGCCCCGGCGGTGGCCTGGGCCGGCTCGGCGTCCCGAATCTTCGTCGCGGTTGTGACGACGCGGAGAATCGTCTTGCTGTCGGGCAGCGTGTAGCAGTTCTCGAGCGAGCGCAAATCTCGCCAGCCGCCGCACAGCGCCACGTCGACGAGCGGTAGGTCCTTCCTGGCACTCGCCCACGCCCGACGGTACGGGTGGAAGTCGCCGCCTTCCTGGTGCGGAAGCTCGGCCAACCTCTCCGCCCGCGCGAGCAAGTCGCTGTCCGCCGCGACGCTGCATGACCGAGAACTGTCTCTATTGCGAACGCACCCTGCCGCGAAACGACCTGCTCGCGAACGGCGCCGATCGCTGAGTCGACCCGCCAGGCGACAGAGGCGTCGCCCTTGACGCGTTCTGACCAGCTCGCACATGTTGGTGAAAATTCCCCGACCAGCGCTGGATGGGAGTGGGTCATGGATACGTTTGAGCAACTGAGGCTGGGTCTCGCCGAACGGTTTGACATCGAGCGGCAGATCGGCCAGGGCGCTATGGCCACGGTGTACCTGGCTCGGGAACTCAAGCACGGACGATACGTGGCCTTGAAGGTCCTGCTCCCGGACTTGGGCATCGTGCTCGGGAAGGACCGCTTTCTCAAAGAGATTCAACTCACCGCCAATCTCCAGCACCCGCACATTCTCCCGCTGTTCGATTCCGGGGAAGTCGACGGGCTACTGTACTATACGACGCCCTTTGTCGAGGGCGAGTCGCTCCGCCTGCGCCTCAGGCGCGAACGCGAAATCCCGGTCGATGAGGCAGTGCGGATTACAGTCGCGATGGCCGGTGCGCTCGACTACGCGCATCGCCGCGGAATTGTGCACCGCGATCTCAAGCCGGAAAATATCCTGCTGGCGGAGGGGCAGCCGGTCGTCGCCGACTTCGGCATTGCCCTGGCGATCTCCAACGCGGGTGGCGCTCGCATCACGCAGACGGGCATCTCGCTTGGTACTCCCCACTACATGTCGCCCGAGCAGGCGGCGGGCGACCGCCAACTGGACGGTCGAGCCGACATCTACTCCCTCGGCGCCGTGCTGTACGAGATGCTCGCGGGTGACCCGCCGCACACGGGCGGCACCGCGCAGGCCGTGATCGCTCACCTCCTGACAGAGAGGCCCCGATCCGTTCGCGCGAGCCGGCCGGCAGTTCCTCCTCACGTCGAGCAAGCCGTGATGGTGGCCCTGGAAAAACTGCCAGCCGACCGTTTTGCGACGGCGCAGGAGTTTTGCGACGCCCTCGAGGACAGAGCGGGGCGAATGCTTCGGCGGAGCCTCTCGGCCGCACATGGCAGCGTCCCGGAGCGAGTGCGGATCTCGCGCCGTGAAGCAGTCATTGCTCTGGCCGGTGGAGTTATGGGCGTTGCAGCCAGCAGCGCGTTTGCCGTCAGGCGGTATCGTAGCGACGCCACGTTGCGCCGGCTGGCCCGCTTTGCGATGACGCTTCCCGGGGGGTACCTGTTTACGTCGAGCTTCAACAACCGCGTCGCGATCTCGCCCGACGGAGAATACCTGGCCTGTAACGCAATGCGTCCCGGCGGGGCGGCGCTCCTCGTGCGATCGCTCCGCGACCTCGAGCTGAAGCCGCCCGTCGAGGGGGCTCGTGGCGTTCCGTTTTTCTCCTCGGACGCGAGATGGCTGGGATACTTCGAGACGACGCCTCCCTACCGCCTGCGGAAGCTTGCCCTCAATGGTGGCGCCCCGGTCACCCTGTGTGCGATCGAGGGTTTTGCCGGCGCGACCTGGAGCGACCGCGACACGATCTATTTCGTCGCAACCGTTCCCGGTGGGATCATGTCGGTGCCGGGGGCCGGTGGCGAGCCGCGGGAAGCCCTGAGAATCGCGTTCGACAGCGGAGAGCGGCTGCACAAGTATCCGCATGCACTCCCGGGAGGGAAGGCGGTGCTCTACACTGTCGCCACCGCCGATTCCGAATCCTTCGACAATGCGGTGATCGCGGTCTTCTCGCCTGATTCGGGACAACGGAAGGTGCTTGTGGAGGGGGGCACGCATCCGCGGTATTCACCGTCCGGTCATCTGGTCTACGCGCGCGACGGCAACCTCTTCGCGGTCCGGTTCGATCCAGGCAGGTTGCAAGTCATCGGACGGCCGTTCACGGTGCTCCAGGGCGTGCTCATGAGCCGGAACACTGGCGTTGCGAACTTCGATGTGTCGGCGAATGGCGATCTGCTGTACATCCCGGGCATAGCGGAGGGCGGCGAACGCAATCTCTACTGGGTGGAGCGAAGCGGCGTGGCGGAAAAGCTTCCGCTGCCACCGCGGTCCTATCTGCATCCTCGGATCTCGCCTGACGGCCGGAAGCTCGCCATCGAGATCGAAGGATCGAGCCACGACGTGTTCGTATACGAGTTCGCGCGCGGGGTGCTGTCGAATATCACGACAGACGGCGTGAGCCATTGGCCTGTCTGGTCTCCGGACGGATCCTGGATCGGATACCGCTCCGGACCCATGGGACGCTTTCAGCTATTTCAGGTCCCCGCCGACCGAAGCGGACCGGCGCAACGGATTGCCGCCGAGGGCTACTCCCAGAGCCTCGAGTCCTATTCTCCCGACGGACGTGCGGTCGTCTACACGTTGCAGAACCGCGGACTGCCGCCGAAAATCGCCGTTGCGCGGCTCGCGGGTGACGCAAAGCCGCGTCCTCTCGATGAGACGAAGTTCGCGGAGGGGTCGCCCAAGGTTTCCGCCGACGGCCACTGGCTCGCCTACTGCTCGAACGAGTCGGGCAAGCCGCAGGTGTACGTACAGGCCTTCCCGGGGCCGGGCGCCAAGATTCAGGTTTCGAACGAGGGCGGAACTGATCCCGTCTGGCGGCGCAACGGCCGCGAGTTGTTCTACCGCAATGGCGACAGCATGATGGCCGTCGCCGTGTTGACGGCATCGGGGTTCTCGGCCGGCCGGCCCCAAGAATTGTGGAAAGGTGAATACTCGCACGGCATGAGCAGCTCGTGCGGTCTGCCCGGCTTGACCTCTTCGAATTACGATGTCAGCCCCGACGGTCAGCACTTCCTGATGATCAAGGACGACGATCGGGATACCGCCACGTCGAGCGAGGTCGTGCTGGTGCAGGCCTGGGCGGACGAGCTTAACCGATCTTCAGCCACCGCATAGCCTGACATGGTGAAGCTCTGAATAGGGTTCAGGGGGTCCCGGGTTCAAATCCCGCCGTCCCGATTAGTCTAACGGCGTGCATGAAAAAGGCGACCAAGTTCCCGGTCGCCCTTTCTCGCTTCAAAATAGCGACTCCGACGTCGCCCGATCCTCATTCCTGTCGTTCCTCACGTTCGGAACGCGCTGGGCCGCCGATGGAAAAGGCGCCGGGCGCGGTGGAATCCCCAGAATTCTCCCCAGAGTGCCTTCCGCGGCCGGCGTCGCCAGCGTGCTCTAAGTTGTTGTACTACTTCAATGGCCAGGGGCAGAATCGAACTGCCGACACGCGGATTTTCAGTCCGCTGCTCTACCAACTGAGCTACCTGGCCGGAGCGCTAAAGCTAGCCGGCCAACGGACTTGTTTCAACGGCACCCCTACCTGCCCGGCTGGCGCCTGGCGTACACCGGCACCAGAAAAGTCGCAGCGTAGTCCACGCCCGGCATCTCCGCCCGCACCTCGAGCTCCCAGTAGACCGGCGGACGCTCCGAGAGCGCCGTCGGCGGCAGACCCGCCGGCACGTCGAACCGCCACGTCAGCTCCCTCGACGTCGACTGCCGACCGTCGCCCGGCTCCGAGGCGCGCCGCTCCGCCCACACCTCGTAGCACACGACCTTCGCCGAACGATCCTTCCCGCTCCCCCGCTGCTCGTACCGCTCGACCACGCAGCGCAGCGTCGCCTCGAGCTCATCGAACCGGGCCAGGTGTCCCTGGCGCGGGAGCGAGACCTCGACCGCGTCGCCAATGAAGAAAGGAAAGCGCCGGAACCGCAGCACCGACTCGCCGAACTTCGTGCGACGCGCGAGCAGATACGCAACCCACACCACCATTCCGACCAGGATCATGTCGAACACGGCCGTCACGATCTGGAACGGCACCGGCCGCTCGGCGGAAAAATACGACAGCCAGTTGAACGGGATGAGGAAGATCGCCAGAAAGACCGTGAACCAGAGCGCCCGAGCGATCGACCGCATCGAGTCATCACGGCTCCCGTAGGCGTGCCACCGGTGATCCCACACCCATGGTTCTGCCGCGTTCTCCGCGCGCAGCCGGCCAGCGGTCCGGCGGCGCCGCACGCCGGCGATGCCGTGCACGATCAGCGAAGACCCGGCGAGCACGAAGACGGCGCCCACCGAGGCGATGAGCCACGACGGTACGCCCGGCGATGTCTGCATCCCGCCGCTCGCCGCGAACCACGCCTGCACCACGCCGACGCCGGCGAACGGCAGCCCGAACGCGATCGCCGGCCAACCGTGAATGGTCGTTCCGCTCCGGTCGCCGTGCCTCGGGAGCTCGCGATCCCGCATTGGTGACGCGGGAGTCGACAGGGCGCCCGTACCCGCCCCATCGATCCCGCCGGCCAGTGCGCCGGCGAGCGCGTCGCCGAGTTTCATTACTGCCCGCATCGTGCCGCGCCTCCGCTGTGTCTCTCAACGAGACGGGCCGCGGGCGCCCGCGTCACAACGCCGGAAGACACGGCGATGACCGGTCACCGCCGGACGGGCCGGGCGTCAGCCCGGGAAGCGCGGCGGCGCGGGCCGGGCTCCGTGCTCCGCTCTCACCACCGACTTGATCCCGCCGCGCACGTTGAAGTCGCCCACCACCTCCATCCACCGTGGCGATGACTTCTCGACCAGGTCATCGAGGATGCGGTTGACCGCCCGCTCGTAGAAGATCCCGTCGTTACGGAAGCTCCACAGGTAGAGCTTGAGGCTCTTCAGCTCGAGCACGCGCCGGTCGGGGATGTACGTGACGCGGATCGTCCCGAAATCCGGAGCTCCGCCCTGGAGCAGCGCCAGCTCCTCCGCATCCGTCTCTATCCCGCCCACCGGGCAGAGTGACGTGAACTCCGATGACTCGAGCTGAATCTCGTAGTCCCGGTCGGGATACGGATTCTCGAACGTCTCCAGCAGGTCTGGTCGTGGCATGCGCGAACGATGCACCGGCTCGCGCGTCGCTTCAATCGCGCGCCGCCGGCCGGTGACCCCCTCTACGCGCACCGAACGCCCGCCTGCTGGCACACAACATGCGCTCTTGCAAAATGCAGGGTTGTGCTCCTCATGACCGGGGCATTACTATCTGCCTACCGATGCCCTCTGCGTCGGTACTGTCGCACCGATGCGCTCTGCGTCGGTCGCGCCGCCGCGTGAACGGCGTGGCGGCTCCGCCCCCCGGCACTGTCCGGGGGGCTCTTTTTTTCAGGTACCCGGTGGATCTGGGTGCGGCGCGCCGGCACGCTTTGCCTCATCGCCAGCCAGCCCTACGAATCTCGCAGCTTCCTCGACATCTCCTCGAGCAGCAGCCGCTCATCCGCCGTCAGGCTTTCAAGCCCGTGCTCGGAGATCTTGTCCAGCACCGAGTTCAGCTCCTCCGACCTGGGCTCGCGCGCCGGGCGCTGCGACACCGCCGGCGAGGCCGGGCGCTTGGCCAGCGCAGCCTTGCTCTTCGCCACGATCTCGTCCACCTCCTGCCCCCGCTCGCGCCGCGGCAGGGAGCGCGGAATCGCCCGCGGCGGCTCATCCTGCATGTCCGGCACCTGCGAGATCCGCTGCCGCAGCCGGTCGATGCTCTGCGCCGACGGAGTGCGCAGGTAGAGCCACGCGAACGCCAGACCGCCGAGATGCGCCAGGTACGCCACTCCCGACCCGCCCCCCACCACGTTCATCGCCGCCATCCCCGACAGCAGGTTGGCCACGATGACGAACGCGACCAGCCAGCGCACCTTCACCGGCACGATCCCGAACAAGTACACCTCGTCGTCCGGCCACCGCATCGCGTACGCCAGCATCACACCGAGCACGGCCGCCGACGCCCCCATCAGCAGCCCGCCGCGGTCGAACACGAGGTGGAACAGCCACCCACCAAGCCCGCACCACACGTAGAAGCGGCTGAATCCCCACCCGCTCCAGTGGTGCTCCACGCGTGGCCCGAACAGCCACAGCGTGTACATGTTCACCGCCAGGTGCCAGAACCCGGCGTGCACGAACATGTACGTGAAGATCGACCACCACGAGCCCTCGAGGTCGCTCAGCTGGAAGCCGAGCGCACGCGCCATCGCGCCCGCCGGCACGACGGTCAACTGGAGGAAGAATACGAGGACGTTGATCCCGATCAGCCACTGAACTGCCGGCGTGATCCGCGGATGGTCCTGCTCGTCGGCGATCTTGTACGACATGCCTGACCTGCTCGCCTCTCTGGGTGGATGATTCCACCCTGGTTAGACACGTTCGCCCGGCGACGGTTCCTGTTCGGGAAGTGGTGGGCCTGACTCAGCGCAACCCGACCGGCGGCGGGAGCCGCAGCGCGAGCCGCACGTCCCTGTGAAGGGTCATCGCGCCCTCCAGCACCGCCGCCCAGCGGCGGTCCAGCGTCCGGACATCCGGGCCCGGAATCGGATGCACAACAATGATCGTGCCGGCACTTGCCGCATGTGCTTGCTCGACGATCCGCAGAATCTGGGCGTCACTCGTGTCCTCCGCCGGGCACACCACCAGGGCATGCTCCCTCCCGGCCGCCGCGGCCGAACGCAACGTTTCCATCGCCCGCTCCGCTGCCGCCTCCGTCACGTTGCAATCGAGCGTCACCTGGAAAAGCGTAACGTGCTTGCGCACGGTCTCCAGCGCGTCGGGGCGCTGGCCGTCGGTATCCACCATTACCGGAACGGTCGGCTCCCACTCCTCGAATGCTGCCCGCAGGAACTCGGCGTTGCCGAGCGCGTCGCGTCCGCCACAGCAGACCGAGTGCACGGTCGCGCGCGTCGTCAGCCGAGCGAGCTCCTGCGCCAGCGCCCGCGCCGTGTACATCGTAGCCGTCTCGGCCTCGGCGGCGAAACGCACGAACAGCTGGGGGCGCCCGATCCACGCCCCCTGCGCCTGCACCCCGAACGGAACCCCCGCCAGGGCCGCCGTCGGCCCCGCCACACGAACCGTCATTCGTCACGCTCCTCGGCTGCCAGCTCCACGATCCGCTCGCACAGTTCCGGAAACGACATCCCGCGCGCGGCGGCTGCCTGCGGTACCAGACTCAGTGCCGTCATCCCCGGCAATGTGTTCGCCTCGAGACAGTAGTATCCACCCTCCGGCGGCATTCGGAAGTCGATCCGCGCGCACCCCCGCAGCTTGAGTGCCCGGAACGCCGCCAGCGCCTGCGCCTGCACCTCCGCGGTCTCGTCGCGCGACAGCCGCGCGGGAAACTCCTCCTCGGCCATGCCCGCGGTGTACTTGCACTCGTAATCGTACAAAGCGTGCTTCGGCTTGATCTCGCCGACCGGCAGCGCCTCGTCGCCGAGGATCCCGACCGTGAGCTCGCGCCCAGGGATGAACTGCTCCAGCATCACCTCGTCGTCGAACCGCGCCGCCTCCTCGATCGCCCGGGCCAGCCCACCCTCGGCCTCCACCAGCGACAGGCCCACCGTAGACCCCTGTTTCGACGGCTTCACGATCACGGGATAGCCGACGCTCGCAACCACCTGCCCCGGATCGGGGAAAGCCTCGCCCCGCCGGACCATCATCCAGTCACCGGTCAGCACTCCGGCTGCACGAAAAAGCTTCTTCGACAAATCCTTGTCCATCGCCAGCGCGCTCGCCAGGTGCCCGCTCCCGGTATAGGGTACGCCGGCCATGTCCAGCAGCGCCTGCACCGTCCCATCTTCGCCCTGGCCGCCGTGCAGCGCCAGGAACACGACCTCCGCATCGGTCACCGCCGGCAGTGTGGCCAGCGCCGGGGACAACGACACCGATCCCCGGGACAACGCACCGAGCTCTTCCAACGATGGCGGCGCCGTCCCGACCCCCGCCGCCAGCATGGCCTTCTCCTGCCCCTGCGTGATCACTCCGGTCGCCGGATCCACCGCCACCACCACGTGCCCCCGCGACCGCAGCGCCTCGGCGATCCGGAGCCCCGACACCAGGGAAACGTCGCGCTCGGCGGACGTGCCTCCGAGCAACACGGTGATCCTCACCGCGCCATCAGGAAGTTCAGCATGTCCGACCGCGTGACGATCCCCCGCACCGCGCCGTTCACCCGTACCAGGACCGCGGGATTCGACTTCGACAACAGCTTGGCCACCGAGTCCACCGGCTGCTCGGCGTCGACCACTGGAAACGGCGGATCCATCAGGTCGCTCACCGTCGCGTCGAGCAGCTTCGTGTCATCGAGGCTCTTCGTCGTCAGCGACCAGTCGCTCACCGAGCCGACGCAATTCGCGCCGTCCATCACCGGCAGCTGCGACACGTCGTGCTGCGACATCAGCCGCAGCGCCTGGCGCACCGTCTGCCCCGGCGCCACCGAGATCAACGCTCCCGGCCCGCTCCCGTTCCGACGCGAGATCACCACCGCCAGCGTGGCCCGGTCGGAGTCGAGGAGCTGGTTCTCGCGCATCCACTCGTCGTTGTACAGCTTGGAGAGATAGCGCTCGCCCGTGTCGCAGAGGAAGGTCACGACCAGGGCTTCCGGGTCGTCCACCCGGCGCGCGACATCCAGCGCCACGTGCGTTATCAGCCCGGACGAGCCGCCGACGAACAGTCCCTCCTCGCGCGTCAGCCGGCGCGCCATCGCGAAAGAATCGCGGTCCGTAACCGTGTGGAACTCGTCCACCACGGCGAGGTCGAGCGTGCCCGGCACCTTGTCCTGTCCGATGCCCTCGACCTTGTACGGCGTGCCCTCGATCGTCGCCTTGCCCTGATGCTGGTACGCATCGGCGAGAATCGATCCGACTGGATCGCCGGCGATCACGCGGATCGCCGGATTCCGTTCCTTGAGGTAGCGGCCGACGCCGGTGAGCGTCCCGCCCGTACCCGCGGCCGCCACGAAGTGCGTGATCCGGCCGCCGGTCTGATCCCAGAGCTCGGGGCCGGTCGTCGCGTAGTGGGCCTCGGGGTTGGCATCGTTGTAGAACTGGTTGGCGAGGATCGCGTTCGGCGTTTCACCCGCGATCCGCCTCGCCATCATGACGTAGTTGTCGGGATGGTCGGGCGGCACGGCGGTCGGGGTGATGATCACCTCTGCGCCGAAAGCCTTGAGCAGCCGCACCTTTTCCTGGGACATCTTGTCGGGCATCGTGAAGATGCACCGGTAGCCCTTGAGTGCGGCGGCGATCGCCAGCCCGACGCCGGTGTTGCCGCTCGTACCCTCGACGATCGTCCCGCCCGGACGCAGCGCCCCTTCCCGCTCCGCCCGCTCGATGATCGGGAGACCGATGCGGTCCTTCACCGAACCGCCGGGGTTGAAGAACTCCGCCTTGCCGTACACCGGCGTCCGCAACCCGCGCGTCACCCGGTGGAGCCGGATGAGCGGCGTCCAGCCGATCGTCTCCAGCACGGAATCGTACGGGCGTCGGTTGCGTTCGACCTGCGTCATGGTCGGTCGGTCATCGTGGATCGCGAAGAGCGGTGTCGCCGGGAAGTGCGGGCACATCGCGCCGTCTGAAGTACACCGGGTGAAGCACACTCACCGGCACCGGCGCACCCCGCGCCCTGGCCGGCGTGAAACGGAGCTCCTGCGAGCCCCGCACCGCCGCCGAGTCGAACGCCGGATAGCCCGAGCTCTGAACGACCTGCGTGGACTCGGGGAGCACCCGCCCAATCGTGTCGATGAAGATGCGCAGCATCACGTTGCCCTGCACCTTCTGCTCGTACAGCCTGGGGGGATAGTGGAACGGATTGTTCAGCCGCTGCGGCAGCTCATCGGGACGCTGGGCTCCTCCGGCCATCCGCGGCAACTCATCGATGCACGCCGTTCCGGTGATCAGCACGGCGAGCACGGCGAGCGCGGCGACCGCCAGCGTCAGCGGCGACAGCACAATGTACCCTCTCGCGTAGGAGGATGCGAACGCGCGGGGCCGGGTCAGGTCGCCTCCCGCCGCGCCTCCTCGACCAGCCGGGCCAGGAGCTCCAGCGACTGTAGAGGCGTCATGGTATCCGGATCGACGGCGCGCAGCCGCTCGACCACGGGGTGCTCCGCCCGCGCGAACAGCCCGAGCTGCGCCGGGACCACCGGGACAACCGGGACAACCGGGACAACCGCCGCGCCCCCATCCCTGGCCGCACGTCGTGACAGCCCGCTGGCCAGTGAAGGTACCAGCCGCTCGCCCTCGCCCTCGAGAAGCCGCAGCACCTCGCGCGCCCGCGCGAGCACCGTCTCGGGGAGTCCCGCCAGCCGTCCCACCTCGATGCCGTACGACCGATCGGCTCCCCCGGGCTCCAGCCGGTGCAGGAACAGCACCCGATCCCCGACCTCGCGCACGGCCACCGTGAAGTTGCGCACCCCGGAAAGCTCGGCCGCCAACTGGGTCAACTCGTGATAATGCGTCGCGAACACGGTCTTGCACCCCAACCGGTCGTGCAGGTGCTCGCTCACCGCCCAGGCGATCGAGACGCCATCGTAGGTCGACGTTCCCCGCCCGATCTCATCGAGCAGCACCAGACTCCGGCGCGTCGCCATGTGCAGGATGGCGCTCGTTTCGGCCATCTCCACCATGAAGGTGGACTGCCCGCGCACGAGGTTGTCGCTCGCCCCGACCCGGGTGAACACTCTGTCCACCACCCCGATCCGCGCCTGCTCGGCGGGAACGAACGAGCCCATCTGCGCCATCAGCACGATCAGCCCCGCCTGCCGCAGAATGGTGGACTTCCCCGCCATGTTCGGCCCGGTGAGGATGATCATCCGCGCCTCCTCCGACAGACGGAGATCGTTGGGGATGAATTTCTCGCGCGGCATCATCCGCTCCACCACCGGGTGCCGCCCGCTGCGGATGTCGAGGCCATACCCGTCATCGAGCGCCGGGCGGACGTAGCTCTCCCGCGACGCCACCTCGGCGAAGCTCGCGAGCACATCGAGGGCCGCCACCGAGCGCGCCGCGGCCTGCAGCCTGGCGATCGCCGACGCGACTTCCGTGCGCAGGGCCTCGAACATTTCCCGTTCGTACGCCTCGATCCGCTCCGCCGCGGTGAGCACACGCTCCTCGTACTCCTTGAGCGCCGGCGTCACGTAGCGCTCGCCGCCCGTCAGCGTCTGCCTTCGCTGATAGTCGGGCGGTACGAGATTCCGGTTGGCGTTCGTGACCTCGATGTAGTAGCCGAAAACGCGGTTGTAGCCGACCTTGAGTGACGAGATCCCGGTGCGCTCGCGCTCGTCCTGCTGGATGCGGGCGATCGCGTCCCTGCCGCCGTCGCGGAGCGCGCGCAGCTCGTCCAGCGTCCGGTCGATCGCCTCGCGGATCGTCGCTTCCTCCCCGATCTGCGCCGGCGGACGGTCCACCAGCATTCCGGCGATCCGCGCCGCCAGGTCCGCGCAGTCGTCCCACCGCGAGAGCACCTCGCCGAGCACGCCGTGCCCGCCCGCGCTGCGCGCCGCGGCTGCGACGAGCGGCAGACGCCCCAGCGACGCGCCGAGCGCGCCGAGCTCGCGCGGCGTCGCCCGCCCGGCGGCTGCCTTGCTCGCCAGCCGCTCGACGTCGCGCACTCCGTCCAGCGCTTCGCGCAGAGATGCCCGTGCAATCGCCTCGCGCGCCAGCGCACCCACGGCATCGAGCCGCGACTCGATCGCACTCCTGTCGGTGAGCGGCGCGAGGATCCATTGCCTGATCAGCCGCGCGCCCATCGGCGTCAGCGTCCGGTCGAGCACGTCGAGCAGGGTGCCCGCCCGCTCGCCACCGCGGAGCGATTCCACCAGCTCCAGGTTGCGTCGCGTCATCTCGTCGAGAGGCAGCGTGCCGCCCGCAGCCTCGAGCACCGGGCGCGCCAGGTGCGGCAGCCCGCCCGGCTGTAGCTCGCGCAGGTAGCGCAGCAACGCCCCCGCCGCGCCCACTGCGGCATCGTGCTCGGCGCCGATCCCGAACCCCTCCAGCGACAGCACGCCGAACTGCCGCGCCAGCTCCTCGCGCGCCATCGCCGCGTCGAATTCCCACGCCTCGCGTTCGGTGACCAGGGCACCCTCGGCGCCGGACACGCTCGCCGGAAGCGGCGGGTCGCTCCCGCCGCGCGCGATCAGCAGCTCGCGAGGCGCGAGGCGCGCCAGGATCGGGGCGCTCTCCGCCGTACCGGCGTCGTGCAACCGGAACTCGCCCGTGGACAGGTCGGCCGCCGCGATTCCCACGCGATCACCTCGCCGGCAGGCCGCACAGAGAAAGTTGTTCGCCGAGCCGTCCAGCAAATCGTCGCTGAACGCGGCGCCCGGCGTGACCGTCTCCACCACCTCGCGGCGAACCACGCCGCGCGCCAGCTTCGGGTCCTCGACCTGCTCGCAGATCGCTACGCGGAATCCCTGGCGCACCAGGCGCCGCAGATAGTCGTTCAGCGCCTTCACCGGCACGCCAGCCAGCGGGACCTCGGCCGCGCCACCGTTGTTGCGGCTGGTCAGCGTGAGCCCGAGTACGCGCGATGCGACCTCGGCGTCCTCGTAGAACATCTCGTAGAAGTCGCCCATCCGGAAGAACAGAATCGCATCCTGGTGTCGCGACTTGATCTCCCGGTACTGCTGCATCAGCGGCGTCGCCGTCTCGCGCGTCACCGCGCCTCGGCCTCCGCCACCCAGGCGTCGCGGCTGATCCCGCGCTGTTTCAGGTCGTTGGCGAGTACGGCCGCGGCCTCCCGCGTCGGGTAGAATCCGATGCGGACGCGGTACAGCTGCCCCGCGCCGACCACCCGGGCGTCGAAGCCGCGCGCCCGCAGCCGGTCGCGCAATTCTTCCGCCGGCGCGCGCGCGTTCAGCGCGGCCACCTGAACCGTGTATTGCGTCGCTCCCGCCGGAGGTCCGGGCGCGGCCTGGGTCGGCGGAGGTGCCTCGCGCGCCGGAGGCTGGGCGGGCGGTGCGGATTGCCGCGCCGGAGGCGGCGTAGCCGGCGGCGCGTCGCGAGCCGGAGGCTGCGCGGCGGCAGGCGGGTCTTGTGGTGGGCGCGCCCTGGTTTCACCCGAGGCCGGCCGGCCAGCCGCTATCACCGCGGACGTGTCCACGCCGAGACAGCGTTGGGCGTGGAAGTCGATCTGGGTGTGGAGCTCGACGCTCGAGCTCGCAGCCTCCGCGCTTGCCCTGGCGAGTGCGACGCACCCGCGCGGCAGATCCCCCAGCTCCAGATGCACCCGGGCGAGCCAGAAGTGCGCCTTCGCGGCCGATGTGCTCGACGGATACTCGCGCACCAGCCGCTCGAGATGCCGCACCGCCTGCGGATAATCGCGTCGCGTCAGCTCCAGCTGCGCCAATGTCAGCAGCGCATCCTCGGCGCGCGGCGAGATCGGGTACTCGATCGTCAGCCGGCGGTAGTCGCGTTCGGCATCGGCGGCGGTCGCCGCGAGAGCCGCGCGCCAGTACAGCGCCTCGGCGTATTCCGGCGATCCGGATGGCGCCGCCGCGAGCGCCGAATCCACTATCGCACGCCCCAAGACGCCCTGTCCCCCGCTCACGAGTTGCTGGGCCCGGAGAAATACCGGATCGGTATCGGGATTCACACGCTGACCGAACGCCGGGGTGGCAGCGGCGAAGAGCGCGAGGAAAAGGGTCAGAGTCGTTCGCATGCGCATCCGGGTGGGCGTCGGCGGGTCAGGCGGCTGCGGCCGCGCGCGGCGCGATTCCGCACAGCGCGAGCACGAGCGTGGTCAGCATCTGTTCGTCGGAGGAGACGCGTGACTCCTTGAGCGCGCTGTCGGCATCGAGCAGTAGCTGAAGCGCCTGGTCGAGCGACGCCGCATCCCATCTGTCCACGGCGCGCGTCCACACGCCAATGGCCTCGCCCCACGGGCGGCCCCAGAAAGGCGAGCCACCGAGCTTCAGGAGCTCCATCAGTTCGCCGAAAAGCTGTCTCCGCGGCAGGCCTTCATCGAGCGCGGCGCGCGCCCACGCCATCGCCAGGGTCTGTGTACCCAGCATCATGACAATCGGCACCGCGCTCGTCTTCGGCTGCATCAGCACGTGCGGCAGGATAGCCAGGGCACCGCGGGCATCGCGCTCGGCGACGCTGTCAAGCAGATCGCCAAGCGATTCGCCCTGCCGCACGCCGACCACCTCCGCTACGGCATCGGCATCGATCGTGCTGGCCCGGTTCGAACCCCGCACGAAGCTGGCGAGCTTCTCGAGCTCCGACGCGAGCTGGGGGAGGTCGGGGCCGACGGCGCTCTGCAGAAGCCCGACGGCTTCGGGAGTGATCTCGAGTCCCAGCATTTCTCCGACGTGGCGGTCGATCCAGATCGGTAGCTGCTTTTCAGTCAGCAGCTTGAACTCGACCGCCACGGTATGCCCGATCAGCGCCCGGTCCCCCTTTGCGCCGGCCGCGGCGACGAGCACCAGCACGGTATCGGGCGACGGAGCCCGGAGATAGGTATCGAGCACCGCGCGCGCCTCCTTGCGCAGCGACCCGACGTCGCGTATCACGACGACGCGCCGTTCGGCGATCATCGGCAGCGTGTTGACGAGGTTGAAGAGGGTCTCGCCATCGATCTCGGCACCCCGATGCTGCTCGAGATTGAAGTCGCGGGTCGCGGGCTCGACCGCCCGTTCGATGAGGCGGCGCACCGTCTCGTCCTTCAGGAACTCCTCGTCGCCGTGAAAGTAGTAGACCCGCGCGAGGTCGCCCGATTCGAGCGCCTTGCGGAGCGTCTTCAGGGGAGCGGCGGGCATGCTCCAATATAAGCGCGAACTGCAGAGCCGGGGCGCGCGGACCGGCCGCGCCGGCGCGTTGGCGCGTGCGTGCTACCGCGACCAGTTCGTGAGGGTCGTGAGCCGGAACTCGGCGGCGAAATGCGCCGGCGCCTGCTCCGCCAGGAGCATCGAGGACCATAGCGGGATCCCCGTCGAGACGGCGGCGGCGACCACCGATGGGCTCGCAATCGGCGGCGTCTGCGGTGCCGGCTCGTACGCCACGGCCGGCGTCATCACCATGGGGGCATCCGGCTGGAGCAGCTCCAGAGCGGAAACCGAGAGATACCCGACCACGAGAACGCTCGCCGCGGCGGCGATCACGGAGCGTGATCCCCGCCCCCGAACACCCTGCGCCATACCGTCGAGCTGGGGGCACTCCCTCAACCGGGCATTGAGCCGGCGGGCAAAATCCGTCGACGGCTGAATGATCGGCACGTTGCGCACGAGCAGCAGGCTGCGCCGAACCAGCATGTCGTGCCGCGCACAAGCGTCGCAGCCCGACCGGTGACACTGCATGGCAACCATCTCGACCCCCGGCAGGAGGTCGTCCACGAACGCGACGTGGTTCTTTCGGAAGGCGCGACAGTCCATCTGGTCTCTGCGGGGGAAGTCAGGTTCGTAACAGGGTACCCTTTGGACAGGGGGGGGTTCCGGACCCGCTGGGGCCCGCGCTCCGAGATTCCCGGTACCAGGACCGGCCACCGCCACGGTCGGCCAGCTTGCAAGGGAGCCAAAAAAAGGGTGGAGAGCCAAGGCTCCCCACCCCCCGAGTCCGCTCTTTCGAGATCAGTCCAGCCAGGGCTCGATGATCGCCGCGAACGAGGTCCGGGCTCTGTTCAGCCTCGACTTCACCGTGCCGAGGTTGCAATCGGTAATCTCGGCGATCTCCTCGTACGACTTGCCCTCGAGCTCACGAAGCACGAACACCTGGCGGTGATGCTCCGGCAGCTTCGCCACCGATTCCTCGACCAGCGCCCGCAGATGCCGCTTGCGGTAGAGGTCGTCCGGCCGCGACGTGGCATCCTCGAACTGCAACGGCCGGTCATCGTCCTGCCAGTTCTTCCGAATGGTCTGGAACAGCACCAGCGGATTCCGCGAGCGATTCCGGAGCTCGTTCTTCGCCAGATTCGATGCGATCGTGTAGATCCACGTCGAAAACTTCTTGGATCGATCGAACCGGTGAAGGTGCCGGTACACGCGAATGAAGACCTCCTGAACGAGATCCTCCGCCTTTTCACGATCGCCGATCGTGCGGTAGACGAAATTCAGAAGCCGGGTTTGATACCGCTCGACGAGCTCCTGGAACCCTCGTTCCTCGCCCGTCAGGAACACGGCCACGACTTCCGAGTCGTCCATCGCGCGCAGCTGCTCCCTGATCGCCGCCCCCCGCGACGGCTTCATTTGCTTCAGCGCGACGTTGCTCATGTCAGTTCCCCCGGTACAGCAAAAGGGTATAGACGATTCCGACTCGACAGAGACCTTTGGCAGCCCTCCTCTCAGAAGGTTCCACCACCTTACCAAGGCACGGGACGTACCCGTTTTCCACCGGCTCCCTCACTAAACGCGTAACTACTTGACACTCAACGCTGTATCCTTGGCCACTTCGAGCAGTGAATATACCGAACCCAGCCCGAAATGTCCACTTTTTTCTACGCCCCCGTGGACACATCGCGTGTCCGAGCGGACACGTCCATTGTCAGCGACCCGCCGCGAAGCCGGCGGCGAACAGAATCCCGAGTGCCGACTTCGCGTCCTTGATCTCCCCCGCTCTGATCATCTCGAGCGCCCGCGAGAGCGTCATCGGCTCCGGTTCGATGAACTCATCCGGCTCGTGCCCCGTCACCCCCTGCGTCAATCCCACCGCCAGGTAGATGTGAATCCGCTCGTCGGTGAAGCCGGGAGTCGTGTACGTCGTGAATAGGTGTTCGACACGCTCCGCGGTACAGCCGGTTTCCTCCGCCAGCTCCCGCCTGGCGCAGTCGGCCGGATCCTCCCCCGGGGAGAGCACCCCGGCCGGGATCTCGTACAGAACCGACTCGGCGGCGTAGCGGTACTGTTTCAGCAGCAGGATCTGGGGATCGTCTCCACCCGGATCGCTCAGGAACGGAACGACCGCGCTGGCACCCGGGTGCCTGACCATCTCCAGCTCCCCCTCCGAGCCGTCGGGAAAACGGACCCGGTCGACGTCGACGTTGATGACCTTGCCCGAGTAGACGCGCCTGGAGGAGATTCTTGCACGTTGGGTCACGGGGGTTTTCCGGAAAGTGGTGGCGGCATGGCCGCCTGTGCCGGTGATCAGACGTCGGCAGCGTGGACCGCTACGGGGCCGAAGCCCATTGCCTCGAGCGGCGCCATGGTCGACTCCGGATCGCCGACGATGATCATCTGGAGAGCGTCAGGATGCAGGTGGGCGCGCGCCGCCTCGAGCACGTCGCCCCGCGTCACCGCGCGAATCTTCGCCCGATAGGTGTCGAAGTAGTCGTCCGGCAGGCCGTAGACGATGAAGCTCGCCAGCGCGGATGCGATGGATGCCGTGGTCTCGAACCGGATCGGGAAGACTCCATCCAGGTAGCTCGTCGCCAGCGACAACTCTTCTTCTCCGATCTCCTCGGCTCGCATCCGGTCTATCTCGAGCAGGATCTCGCCGGCTGCCGCCGCGGTCACGTCGCTCTTCACCGCCGTCGAGACGACGAACGGACCCGCCTGTCGCCGCCAGTCGAACTCCGAGAACGCGCCGTACGTGTAGCCGTGCGCCTCGCGGAGGTTCAGGTTGATGCGCGACGAGAACAGTCCGCCGAGCACGGCGTTCATCACGACTATCGGGAAATAGTCCGGATGCATTCGCGGGACGCCCGGGTGACCGATCCGGATCTCCGATTGCGGCGCACCCTCCTTCGCCACGACGTGCACGGCGCGTGACGGTCTCGCCGGCGCATCGGTCGTCAGCGCGACCGCCGGCGCGCCGCCGGTCCAGTCGCCGAACATCGACCGCGCGAGTCTTTCGACGTGGTCCACCGAGACATCTCCGGCGACGATCAGCGTCGCTCCGCCCGGCCGATACCGCCGCTCGTAGAACCCGGCGATGTCCTCACGCGTGATCGACCGTACGGTGGCTTCGGTCCCGCCGTCGGGCCGTGCGTAACGCGAGGCCGCGTCGTACGTGAACCGCTCGAACATCTCGTCGGCCAGTCCGCGCGGCTCGGCCCGCAGTTGCAGAAGCTCCGCCAGCCGCTCCGCTCGCAGTCGTTCGATTTCCCGCGGCGGGAAAGCGGGCGTCGTCAGCACCTCGGCGAACAGCGCCATCGCCGGCTCGAGCCGGTCGGTCATGGCCGTCATCCGGACGATCGCCGCGTCCCACGAGGCGTGCGCATCGACCGCCGCGCCGAGCCGCTCGAACTTCTCCGTCAGTTCTGCACCCAGCGGCGTTGCCATGCTCCCCTCGAGCAGGAGCTGCGCCGTCAGTGTGGCGGCGCCTTCGAGTCCCTCGGCGTCAGCCGTCGCGCCGCCGTCCACCACCATGAGCGCGGTAGCCAGTGGGAGCTTGGCCACCGGCGCCACGAGCAGCGTGAGACCGTTGTCGAGGCGGCGACGCTCGAAACGCGGGAAGCGGTACTCGCGGGGCGGCCCCGGAGCCGGGCGCTTGCCGGCGGCCACATCGGCCTTCATTCGCTCGTCGCCGCGCTGCCGGCCAGCGCCAGCTCGCCGGCCTCTCCTTCGCGCGGCACGTAGAGCAGCACCGCGCGGTTGGCCGCCGTCAGTCGCTCGCGGGCGAACGCGTTCACGCGACTCGCGCTCACCTCCCGGTAGCGGTCGAGCTGCTCGTTCACCAGCCGCGGATCGCCGAGATACGTCGCGAACATCGACAACTTGTCGGCGCGGTCGCCGGCCGACTGCATCGCCGATACGAACTCCGTCTGGATGAGTGCGACCGCCCGATCCATCTCCTCGGGCGTCACGCCGCCGGCGACCAGTCGATCCACCTCCTCGAAAACAGCCCGCTCCAGTGCTTCTCCCGACACATCCGGCCGCGCCGTCGCATCGATCACCAGCAGGTCACTGCCCTTCGGAAGGTCGAACGTGAACGCGTGCACCTCCGCCGCCGCCTGCTGCTCGCGCACCAGCGCGCGATGCAGTCGGCTGCCCTTCCGCATGCCGAGGACCGCCGAGCACACGCTCGCCGCGTAATACTCGCGGCTCCCGAACACCGGCGACCGGAACGCCAGAAAGATCCGGGGAAGCATCACCTCGTCGGCGACGACCTGGCGAAGCGTCGTCCCGAAAGTCGCCGGCACGTCCATGGGCGGAAGCGGCGGACGCGGTCCGCCGCGCGGAATCGGACCGAAATGGCGCTCGACCAGCGACCGGGCCTCGTCGGGATCGAAATCTCCGGCGATCGACAACGCGGCGTTGTCCGGCACATAATAAGTCCGGAAGAACCCCGCAACGTCATCGAGGCTCGCCGCCGAAAGATCCTCCATCGATCCGATCAGGGAGTGGTGGAACGGATGCTCCGTAGGATAGGCGAGCGCGGGAAGCTTTTCCCACCACGTGCCATACGGCTGATTGTCCACCGACCACCGCCGCTCGTTCTTCACCACATCGCGCTGCGTGTCGAGCTTCTGCTGCGTCATCGCCGGGAGCAGCCGCGCCATGCGATCCGCTTCCAGCCACAGCGCGACGGCCAGCTGGTTGGAGGGCACGGTCTCGAAGTAGTTGGTCCGATCCAGCCATGTCGAGCCGTTGAGCGTCCCACCCGCGCGCTGAATGAGCTCGAAGTGCTCGTTCGCTCCGACGTTCTCCGAGCCCTGGAAGAGCATGTGCTCGAACAGATGCGCGAAGCCGGTACGCCCCGCGCGTTCGTTGGCCGAGCCGACGTGGTACCAGAGGTTCACGGCTACGATCGGCGCCGTGTGATCCTCGGACAACGTGACGAATAGCCCGTTCGGCAGTCGAAAGGTTTCGATCGGAATCCGCATGTCCCTAAATTGCATGCCCATGAGCGACGGAGGAACCCCAGGTGCGGTGGCCCGCCACGCGCACTGCAAACGGTCTGGTCGGCGTGGCCACGCGTTCCCAGCGTGACCCAGGGCGGTGGCGCTCGACCATGATGTCGGTGGCCGTGGCCGCTCCCCTCGCCCTGCTCGCCGTGGCTGCGCTGGCGGTTCTACTCTGGGCGCAGCAGGAGCGGATCGTCTTTCAGCCACCGGGACCGCCATTGCCTGCGGCCGGCGACACCCGCCGGCTCGACTTCGACACCGACGATGGCGAGCGCCTCTTCGGCTATGTGGTCGGCGACACCGTCTCCCCGGCCGGTGTGCTGATCGCGTTTCACGGGAACGCGGATCTGGCCGTGTGGCAGATCCCCTGGGCACGCGAGGTCGCACGGCGAACCGGCTGGGTCGTGTTCCTCGCCGAGTATCGCGGCTACGGTGGAGCCACCGGCAAACCGACTTATGCCGGTTCGCGACGGGATGCCAGTGCCGCAAACCGCGCGGCCGCGGAATTCCTCGGCGCGACGCCCGAACGGACGGCGCTCTTCGGGCACTCGCTGGGAAGCGCGATCGCGACGGAACTGGCGGTGGAGATCGGTCCCCGTGCGCTGATCCTCCAGTCGCCGTTCAGCTCGGCGCGGGAGATGGCACGGATCATCGTAGCGCGACCGCTGGACCGCCTGTGGGCTCTCGTCTCGCGCGTGCACTTCGACACCGAGGCCCGCGTCGCCACTCTCGACACTCCGGTCTGGGTCGCCCACGGCACGCGGGATTTCATCATACCCGTCCGCATGGGCCGCGAGGTGCACGCCGCCGCCCGTATTCCTGGCGAGCTGCTCCTCGTTGCCGGGGCGGGCCACAACGACCTGCCGGACATCGCCGGCGAGAGCTACTGGGAGTGGATCGAACGGGCTCTGCGCTGACCGCCGCTGCTTCACGGCAACCGGAGCTCGTGCTCGCTACCGCCCGCCCTGCCCTCTCCCGAAGGCCGGCGCCTCGACCCGGGCGCCGACTTCCAGTCGCACCCACATACCACCCTGGGCGTGGCCGGGGACGCCGCAGACGATCATGTAACGCCCACGCTCGTTCGCCGGGAAGCGCATTGTGTCCCGCTCGCCCTGAGGCAGACCGCTCTCCAGCGACAAGGTAAAGGCACCGGGAAATGCCGCCGGAGGCGCGATCATCGGCATCGGATCCACTTCGCGAATGACGACGGCCGAATGCGCGAGCTCGCCGTCCTGATTGGCGAACCGCGCCTCGACCCGCCATCCCAGAGGCACGCGCAGCGTATGCGTCCCGTTCGATCCACCATTGAAGTTGAGCGAGCCGTTGCTGCCATCGTGCCCCGCGATCAGATCGAGCCACACCGTGCGGGCACGGGGATCGAAGGCGAGGAACGCGTTCACGACGATCGAATCGATTGCCGTCATCCCGAGCGATTCGGGCAGCGTGACGTCATCACGGACCGGGTTCGGCGACGCCGGTGCGCTGTCGGCTGCCGGCGGGCGCGTGGATTCCGGCGGGCCGACTCTCGGGTCGCCGCTCTGGGGGCCGCCGCTCCCGGCGCCGGCCCGCGTCCCGGTGGAGGGCGGCGGCGACGGCGCGTCCACCACCGCCACGGGACCTGAATCCAGCGCCCGCACTGCCGGCCGCACGGCGAGCGTGCTGCTCGAGTCGGGACGTGCCGAAGGATTCAGGCTCGCGGTGACGGCATCCACCGGATAGCCGGCCGCGGACGAATCGGCTCGCGCCGTATGGGCCGGGTCGGCCTCGTAGAGGTCGGCGCACGCCGTCACGGCGAGCAGCGCCAGAACGCCGGGGATCTTTGCGCGCATGGTCAACTGAGCGACGAGCCGGTGCCGCGCACGGTCACCGCGGCTACGCCGGCGGCGGCGGCGGCGGCGAATCAGTGCCGGCGGGACTGGATGGCCAGCTCACGTCGATCTGCGCTGAAAGATGAGCGCCAGCGGAACCTTCACCGATTCGCTCACGATGTACTTCCAGGCATCGCGACTTTCGGCGATCGGGCTGGTGCGCGTCGGAGAAGAGTACGGCTTCAGCCCGAGTCGCCGGGCGAGGATCGAGGCTCTGAGGCTGTGGAACGGGTCGCTCACCAGGACCACCGACCGATCGGGAAGGGCGTCCATCAGCTGCGATACCTCGCGCAGCGACTCGCTGGTCGTGCGGCCGACGCTGTCCAGCCGGATCGCCGAGTCGGGAACACCCATTCGAATCGCGTAGCGCCGTCCGACCGCTGCCTCGCTGGTCGTGTCCCCGATTCCCGTTCCGCCGGTGAGGATGAGATAGGGCGCCATTCCGCCCTGCCACAGCTCGATGCCGTGATCGAGCCGCGCCTTGAACACCGGCGATGGACGTCCCGCGTACTGCGCGGCGCCGAGCACCACGATGGCGCTCGCCGGGCGCGCTTCGTCGCGTGCTCCCCAGACCACGACCGAGGCGGCGGCCGCCGCCCAGCCGGCGAGCAGTACCAGCGCCACGAGCATCGCGATGCGCTGCAGCAGGTGCCGCCGTTGCTTCATGCGCTCAAGCTAGTCGGTCGCGCCGGCTGGATGGTAGAGCGGAAGGGCCGGAAACCGGGCACTAATCGGCGAGACTGAGCATCGACAACCAGAACACATCGAACACGAGGCGCGGCTGCACCTCCGGCGACCGTACGCGCTGGATCGCGAGGCCATCCACGAACGCGATCACCACGTCGGCGATCAGGGCAGCGGGCAGCCGCGGGCGCAGCCCGAGCGCCCTGAATAGCAGCTGTGCCGTGGATACTGCCGCGCCCCGCCGCGCCGCCGCAGAGCGCTGAATCGCCTCCTGTACGCGCTGTCCCGGGTAGTGCGCGAGCTCGATCAACGCACGCGGATAGCCACGCTCGAGCTCCTCCTCGAGCCACCGCCACAGATGATCGAGCGCCGTCTGTGATGTCGCGGCGGCGAGCACCGCGTCCTCGCGCCTGATCATCTCGGAAGTCATCCAGTCCACCACCCGCGCCAGCAGGGTGTCCTTGTCCTGATAGTGGTAGTGGATGAGTCCCTTGCTCACGCCCGCTTCGGTCGCCACGTCCTGCATGCTCAACTCGGAGGCACCGGCAGAAACGAGAAGCCGTGCAGCGGCATCCAGAATCCGCTCGGGAGCGTCGGCACGGGAGGAGGTGAGGCTGCTCATGCTGGTCGGGTCGGGAGGCTGGATCGGTGCCCGGGCGCCGGTGGCTAGAAGTCGTGTCGCTCGCCGCTCGCCGGCGACGCGGCGTCGAAGCCGCGCGCCGCGAGCTCGGCGGCCAGCGATTCGCGCGGACCATCTTCGCCGTGCACGAGCCACACCCGCCGCGGCCGCTGTCCACCCGCCGCCACCGCGTCGAGCCATTCCAGGAGCTCGGTGCGACCGGCATGGGCGCTCAGACCGTTCAGAACTTCCACCCGCGCGCGCAGCCGCACTTCCTCCCCGAATATCCGGAGCGTCGGCCGCTTCTCGACGATCCGGCGGCCGAGTGTATGCTCCGCCTGGAATCCCACGATCAGCACGGTGTTCCGGGGATCGGGCGCACCATTGGCCAGATGATGCAGAATCCGGCCGGACTCCGCCATGCCCGATGCCGAGACGATGATCATCGGACCTCGCCGCGAATTGAGCGCCTTGGAGGCTTCCACTTCGCGGGTGAAGTGCAGGAGGGGGAAGTCGAAGAGATCGGACACCGTCGAGACCAGCGTCTCCGAGCGGTCGAACAGATCGGCGTGCATGGCGAAGATCGCCGTCGCGCTGATCGCCAGGGGGCTGTCGATGAACACGGGGATCTCGGGTATCGCCCCGGCTCGCCGCAGGATGTGCAGCTCGTAAAGGATCTCCTGCGTCCGTCCGACCGCGAAAGCCGGGATGAGGATCCGGCCGCCGCGCGCGGCCGTCTCGCGCACTATCTCGCCCAGCCGCGCACGAGCATCGACCACGGGCGTGTGGTCGCGATCGCCATAGGTGGACTCCATGATCACGGCGTCCGCACCCGGGGGAGGGACAGGATCGCGGATGATCGGCAGCCCGGGCCGGCCGATGTCGCCCGAAAACACGAGACGCCGCGTCACGCCTTTCTCCGTGCAGTCGAGCGCCACGGACGCGGAACCGAGGATGTGGCCGGCCTCGGTGAACGTCAGCTGGACGCCTGGTACGATCTCGATCGGCTGGCGGCAAGGAACGCCGATCATGAGGGCCGTTGCCGCCGCCGCATCGTCGGCGCCGTACAGCGGCTCGATGAAGGAGCGCCCGCGGCGCGCCAGGAACTCCGCGTCCTTCTGCTGGATGTGAGCGGAGTCGGCGAGCATGATCGCGCACAGATCGCGGGTGGCTGGCGTGCACCAGATCGTGCCGCGGTAGCCCCGGGAAACGAGGAAGGGAAGGCGTCCCGAGTGGTCGATGTGGGCGTGCGAGAGGACTATCGCATCGATCTCGTCGACCTCACGCGGCAGCCTCCGGTTGCGCTCGTGGGTTTCGGCGCGGCGTCCCTGGAACAGCCCGCAGTCGAGGAGAACCGTACGTCCGCCGACTCGAACGATGTGGCACGATCCGGTGACGCCCCGCGCGGCCCCGGAGAACTCGACGTCCATGCGTTTGGAGGCTGGGGGAGCGCCCGGAGCTCAACTCTCTCCGTCGAGAGGCCGCTGGAAGATCACCGTGAGCCGCGCGCCATCCTGCGTCATCATGCGCGGTTCCCACCCGCTCCGGCTTCGCTCGTTCAGCAGGTCGGTCAGCGCATCCTCGTCCTCGCGGGTGTGCCGCGTCAACCGCAGCACGACAGCCTGGTATTCTTTCATGGGCGCGAAAATACTAGCTTCCGCGCCATGGACACCACCCCCGGTTTTTCCAATCTGCTCGTCATCCGGCATCCGCTCGTCCAGCACAAGGTGACGGTGCTGCGCGATCGTCGCACGCCGACCAAGATCTTCAAGGAGCTGGTCGAGGAGATCGCGATGCTGATGGCGTACGAGGCCACGAACGATCTGGCCGTAGAGCCGTTCGCCGTCGAGACCCCACTCGAGCGTACGACCGGGTGGCAGGTGAGCGGCAAGAAGCTGACGCTCGTCCCGATCCTTCGTGCCGGACTCGGCATGGTGGAGGGAATTCTCCGACTCGTTCCGGCGGCCAGGGTGGGGCACATCGGGCTTTACCGCGACCACGATACGCTCGAGCCGGTGGATTACTACTTCAAGGTGCCCGCCGATGCCGCGGAACGGGATTTCTTTCTGCTCGATCCGATGCTGGCTACCGGGGGCAGCGCGGCGGCGGCCGTCGCCTCGCTCAAGCGCGCCGGCGCGGCTCGCATCCGTTTTCTCTGCCTCGTCGCGGCGCCCGAAGGCGTCGCGCGCATGGCGCGCGAGCATCCCGACGTCACGATCTACTGCGCGTCGCTCGACCGCGAGCTGAACGCGATCGGCTACATCCTGCCCGGCCTCGGCGACGCGGGTGACCGGCTGTTCGGGACCCGCTGACGCTTCGCCGACCCGGCCATCACCCGAACCACTCGCGTGGACAGTCCCGCTGTTGTCTGGCGGCGTCGACGATCCACTGCTGAGTCTGCAGGTCGGTGATCTCGCCCGCCACACGCTCGAACCAGCGCGCTGCCTGCCTGAGATCGCCGGCCCGACGCCAGAGCTCACCGACGAGATACGTCAGGACCGCCCGTTCCTCGCGCGCGACGCCATCGTAGCTCGCCAGCGCGGCCTCGAACGCCCATGCCGACTTGCGGCGGAAGAACCGCTCGGCCTCGGTGTCGTTTTCGTCGACGCAGCACCATGCCGCGCGCAGGAGGAGGTCGGCGACGTAGCGCACCTCCATTCCCTGCCACTCGGCCACCTTGGCCGCCGCCTCGTACTTCTCAGAGCCAACCACCGGTCCCGACCCGACCGTCGGCGCCAGCTCGTTCCACACGTGCTCCTTCAGCAACGGACTCACGTCCGCCTCCTCGCTGAAGTCACGCTCCGATCCGCAGTAGCCGCATCGCTGGCACATGTGCACCAGATATGGCAGCGGCTGCGTTCCCGCGGCACGCTCGTGGAAATCGGTTCGCTTTCCGCCGAACGAGTTCGTCGATACGACGGACTGGGAACGGAAGCGATGATCGCAAATGGGACAGCGCAGGTCGATCTGTTGCAGCGTGGTCATACGACTACTCTCTGATCCTCTCTTTCTGACCTCGGGGTACCTCCCTCCGTCCACCTGCAAGGGAATTTCTGTGCCACGACGCCGACCGGGATGCCGGGGGCCGGCCGCGGCCAGAGACATGCGTTCCGGCCGGGTCGGGCCGCACGGCACCGCACACCCGCGTGCGTACCGCGTCTTTCCTCGCGTGTGGCCTTTCACGCGTCGACGGCGGCATCGACCTTGTTCGATCAGAAGGGCCCGGCTATCTTCTCGCGTCCGCGTCAGACGCCGCGCCGCCCACCTGCGCCTTGGTCGTGATGCTCATCAATTTGTTGCCGGATTTTTTCGCCGTCCTCAACAGCACCGACCGGACCACCGCCTACCGACGCTACTTCGACGCGCACCGACGACTTCTCCAGGCATACTGGCACAACTACGTCGTCGACCCCGAGGGACCGCACTTCAACGACGTCACTCGAGCCACCATGCTCGCCGACCGCGCCGACCTGCGCGCGATGCTCGAGCACGTGGACGTCGTTTCGCTCACCCGTGACACCTACGACCGGTGCGCAGCGCTGCTCGACATCGACGCCGACATCGACATCGTGCTGATGGTCGGCGTCGGCGCCGCCAATGCCGGAGAGCTGGTCGTCGAAGGACGCGGCATCGCGTTCGTCTGCCTCGAGCATTTCACCGGTGTCGCCAACCCCGAGTCTCAGGGACTGGGGCTGGATCCCGAGCTCGTGCCGCTGTGGCTGGCCCACGAAATCGCCCACGCCGTGCGCTATACCTCGCCGGCCAGCCGCAGCGAGATGCGGCTGCTGGTCGAGGAGGCGGGGGGCTACTACTCGTACTGGGAAACTGGCCGCCGCGCATCGCTCCGCGAACTGCTCCTCAACGAGGGACTGGCCGTGCACGTGGCGCGTGCGATGAGCCCCGGTCATGCGATCTGGGAATACTTCGGATACGGGCGCCGCCAATACGCGCGGATCCGCGAGCTGGAGGCGGTGATGACACGCGTCGTCTCCGAGGACCTCGATCACGCCGGCCTCGGCCTCCGCCTCCGCTACCTCTCCGGCGGCATGAGTGACGAGGCTCGAACCGTCGACCGCTATGTCTTGCCGGAGCGGAGTGGTTACTTTCTCGGCGCGCGCATGGCAGAGCCGGCGATCGCAACCCGCGGGCTATCCTGGGCAGTACGGGCGAGCGCGCAGGAGCTCTCGGCGCTCACCGCCTCCGCCGCCGCGTCGGCCTGAGCGTGCCCGGCAAGGACACCGGCAAGGACGCCGAACGTCGCCGCAATGTGGAGTTGCGAGACCTGCTCGATGAGCTGCTCGCGCTCGTGCGGCAGCTCGCCCGGCGCGGCAATGAGATGAAGCCCGACGAGCTCGCCTATGCGCAGCAGCGCATGGAATGGCTCTCCGATGAGATCTGGCGCACTTCGATCGCGTTGTCCGGTGACCAGGAAGACGACGTGCCCTGATTCCGGAGCTCGATTCTTCGCCGAGTGAACCGCACCCGGCCTCCGGCGATCGCACTGCCGACGAACGTCACTTCCCCACGCAGAAGCTCGCGAACACGCGGTCGAGCACGTCTTCGACGTCGACCGCACCGATCAGCTCCTCGAGCGAATTGGTCGCGGCGCGCAGATGGACCGCGGCGACCACGACGGGGACCTCCTCACGCTCCCACGCCGTGAGGAACGACGAGAGCTCCTGACGCGCCCTGATCACCGCGGTCCGATGGCGCTCGCGCGTGAGCAGCGGTCTCTGGTCGTCCGGCGCCGCCGCGCCGCGGGCGGCCAGCCGTTCGAGCTCCGCGACCAGGGTCCGCAGTCCTTGGCCGGTCACCGCACTCACGCCGACGGCCGAATCGGCAAGGGTGTGAACCGGCAACCAGTCGCTGCCAGGCGCGAGATCACGCTTGGTCGCAACGGCGATCACCGGGACTTCGCTCATCGCGCGCACACGACGCATCACGAGGTCGAGCTCCGGTGCGTCGGTCGCGCACGCGACGATGACTTCGGCATCACGGAGGTACCGCTCACTCGTCTCGACCCCGAGTCGCTCCACGGCATCTTCGGTCGGACGAAGTCCGGCCGTGTCCACGAGACGCAGCGGCACCGCGCCGGCGTCGATCACCGCCTCGAGCGCGTCGCGCGTCGTCCCCGGCACGTTGGTCACGATCGCGCGCGCATGACCGACGAGCGCGTTGAACAGCGATGATTTTCCCACGTTGGGCGCGCCGGCGAGGACCACCAGCGCGCCGGCACGGATCATCTCGCCGAACCGCGACGTCTCTAGCAGCCCGTCGAGCGCCTCCAGAGTGCGCCTGCATTCGCGACCAATGCGCTCGGCGGGAACCGGCCCGTCGTCCTCCTCCGGAAAGTCGATGTCGTAGGCGATGAGCGCCTCGACGCCGAGGATGGTTTCACGCAACTCGCCAATCCGCCGCGAGAGGCCGCCATCCAGCTGGGCGAGCGCAGCACGCGACGTCGCCGTCGTACGCGCGTCGATCAGGTCGGCGGTCGCCTCCGCCTGAAGCAGATCGAGCCGCCCGTTGACCACCGCGCGGCGGGTGAACTCGCCCGGCAGTGCCTGGCGTGCGCCGGCCGCGATCAACGCCGCCAGCACGCTCGCCGGGACCACCTGCCCACCGTGAGTGACGATCTCGACCATCGGTTCTCCGGTGAAGGACCGATTCCCGTACACGGTGACCACCGCGCGGTCGAGCAGCCGATCGTCCTCGGGGTGCCGGACCGAGCAGAGGCTCGCGCGTCGCTCGTCGAGCGGCCACGGTGCCAGCACTCGTGACGCGACCGCCGCTGCGTCAGTGCCGCTCACCCGCACTAGCGCCAGCGCGCCACGGCCCGCCGGCGTGGCGATCGCGGCGATCGTTTCGTCCGCGCCGGGGAGTACGCCCGCACCCACGGTCGTCAACGCGCGCTCACGGTTCGGCGGCGGTCAGGTCGAAGATGGTCCCGGGCTCGAGGATTCGAACGTCCTGTTGCCGCGGGTAGTCGGTGAGATGGGCGCGCAGGCGCGTGATTCCATCCCATGGCCCCGAGGTCAGGTGATGGAACGTGCCCCAGTGATAGGGAATGAAGTACCGGGCCCGCAGCCGGTCGAAAAGCGTTAGCGCGTCCGCGCTCGTCATGTGCCCGCGCCGGTAGCGCACCTTCCACCAGGAGGCGTGTCCGATCGGCAGGAGCGCCACATCGAGGCGCCGTTCGCCGAGGTGGGTCTCCACTGCTTCGTGGGTGGCCGCCGTGAGCGCAGTGTCGCCGGCGAAGAAGCAGGTCACGCCGCCGGAGTCGAGCAGATACATGTTCGCCGCGGCCGCCCACTGGTCGAACCCGTAGCGTGAGCCGCGGTGCTTCGCCGCCGACGCGTGCACGCGGATCGGCCCGATCTCCACCGACGCTCCGGCCGCTATCGGAACGACCTGGCCGTACCCTATGCGCCGCAGCCACCGCTCGACCGCCGGCGGCGCGAAAACCGGGACGTCGGCGGGCAGCGAATCGAGCGACGAGAGAGACAGATGATCGGCGTGCGCGTGCGTCACCAGCACGGCATCGAGCGGCGGAAGATCGCCGACCGCGATTCCAGGCGCGCTGACCCGGCGAAGAAACCGCGCCAGCACCGGGTCGAAGTTCGGATCCGTCAGGAAGCGCCGCCCCTCGAGCTCGATCAGCAGCGTGGCATGGCCGATGTAGGTGATCCGCACACCAGCACCCGGTGCAGAGTGTGCGCCACTCCGCCAGCTCAGGCTGGCCGTACCGCCGGCGCCGGCGCCGCCCGCGAGCGCTCGCGGGCGATCAGCCACTGCTGCGGAATCGCCGCCATGTTCTGGACGAAGTAGTACAGGTTGAGCCCCGACGCGAAGTTGAACAGAATCGCCGTGAACATCAACGGGAATATGTACGTCATCAGCTTCGTCTGGGGATTCGGCGGCGCGCTCCGCATGCCGATGTACGAGAGAAGGAACATCGACGCGCCCATCAGAATCGGGAGCACGTACAACGGATCCTTGAGCGATATGTCCGGGAGCCAGAGGAACGACACGCCACGGAATTCGATGGTGTTCTGGAACACGAAGAACAGCGCGAAGAAAATCGGCATGGGCAGGAGCATGGGGAGGCAGCCCATCAGCGGGCTCAACGGACTCATCCCGTGCTCCTTGTACACCTTCATCATCTCCTCGCGCAGCTTTTCCGGATTGTTCGCGTGCCGCTTCTGCACTTCGGCGAGCTGCGGTTGCAGCCGTTGGATCTGAAGGCTGGCCCGCATCGCCCGCTGGTTGAGCGGCCATAACAGCAGCCGCACCGCGACCCCGAAGATCACCAGGATCCAGCCATAGTTGATCTGGAGGGTGTCGCGCATCCAGAGGAGGACGCGCATCACGATCGTCGCGAAGGGCTGAATGACTCCCTGGAGGAAGCGCCAGCCGTAGGGGTTCACGTTCTCGAAGTCGCGACCCATTGCGTGGAGCCGCCTCCACTCCTGGGGGCCGGCGTACGTCTCGACCGAAAAGGTGCCATCGGTGAGCGTCCGCACGACAGTCGCCTCCGCCTCCGTCGCGACGCGCGAGATGCGCGGCCCGCCGGCGACGTGGAGCTCGGCGAACAGGTTCCGGTCGTCGGGCGCCAGGAGTCCGATCAGAAAGTACTTCGTCTTGGTCGCCACCCACGTGTGTGGTCCCGGGACCATGCGCCGCGTACCTGGATCGAGCGCATCGAATGTGATGCTGGTCGCGTCATCTGATCGAGGCTTGTAGACGTACGCCAGGTGCCGGTGGTCATCCAGGGTGTCCGCCTCCTGGGAGCGCAGTCCACGGGGAAGATCGATCAGCAGAAAGGCGGGAGGTGTGAATCCCCGAATGTCGCCATCGAGATGGATGAGGTAGTTGTCCGGGACGATCGTATAGCGGAGACGAACGCTCAGCGGACCGGCCGAGGCGCTGTAGGTGAGGATTTCGTTGCCAGCCTCGTCCGTGGACCGGTCGAGGGCGAACGGGATCGTGTCCAGCGAGATCGTGTCGCGGGCGGCCAGCACGCGCAGCCCCAGCGCGCGGTCTCCCGGACGGATGAGCTCGACCGCGTCGTTCTCGACGCCCGACCCCAGCGCCTGGTAGTTCCGGAGCTCGATCGACGTCGGCGACGCGCCGAGGCTGGAGAACCGGTAGGTCGCCAGCGGCGTCGTCACGACCGTGGTATCGCCGACCAGTCGGCGGGCCGGCTGCCCGGGTACGGTGTCGATGCTCCGTACGTCGATCGTGCGTGGAGGTGCCGCATCCCCGGCCGGAGTGGCCGGCGCCCCCGGTGCTACCGGCGTCGGCGCCTCCGACGCTGGCTCATCGGGTGACGGTCGTGGCGCGAGGGACGTGGTGTCCCGCGCCTCCGGAGGCGGCCGAAGGAAAAATGACGGGCCGAGTATCACCAGTGCCGTCAGCACGAGCGCCAGGAAGAATCGCTTATCCATGTCCCAGGATCACGTTACGGCACCGGATCATAGCCACCGGCACGGAAGGGATGACAGCGCGCGATGCGACGGGCGGCGAGCCATGATCCACGCAGAGGCCCGTGTCGCTCCAGCGCCTCGATCGCATACGCCGAACAGCTTGGAAAGTAGCGACACGCCGCCGGCAGCAGCGGCGATAGCGCGACCTGATAACCACGGACGAGTGCAACCAGCGTCCAGCGAATCGCGCGCGCGATCATGAGCCCTCGACCATCCCGCTGAGCGGCCGCTCGAGTCGGCCGAGCTCCGACAGCAACATCTCGAATGAGGCCTCGTATGCGCTCGGGCGTGCCCGGATGACCACGTCCACCGCCGGCAGCCGGTGCAACAGCGCCATTCGCACGATCTCGCGCAGTCGGCGTTTCAGCCGGTTCCGATCGACCGCCGAGTGCCGGTAGCGCGGAATGATGAATCCGACCCGCGGATGCGACGAAGGAGAAGCGAGAGCCCGAACCTCGAGGTGCTCGGTTCGCATCCGCTTCCCCTTCAGCCCGACGTTGTGCAGCTCGGCTCGCGTCGTGAGCCGGTGGCTGCGCGGAAACCTCAGCGACTCAGGCGCCTGCGTACTTGGACGGAAGCTGAACGGTGAGCCGCTTGCGCCCCTTCTTCCGCCGACGGCTGAGCACAGCGCGACCCCACTTGGTCGCCATGCGCTCGCGAAACCCGTGCGTGCGGATGCGGCGCTTGTTACGCGGACGATAGGTGGGCTTGCCCATGAATGCTCCAAGGACCAGTCGAAAAGCAGCGGTTCAAACAGAACCGTAAACCTAGTTGTCACTGTCAGTTGGAGCAAGGGCAGGTCAACCGCGGAATTCGTGTCCTCGATGCCGCCCACGACCACCGATTGACTTTGCGGTCCGGCGCGGTCTAGATTCGCGCCCCCGACTTTTCCACATCGCCCTCCTCATGAGTCTTTCCGCGTCCGACGTCTGGTCACGCCTCCTCACCCGGGCGCGGCAGGAACTTCCCGAACAGACCTACCGGACCTGGCTCGAGCCGACCGAAGCTCTGAAGCTCGACGGCAACACGATATATGTCGGCGCTCCTGATCAGTTCGCTGCCGACTGGAACGAGTCAAAGCACGCCGAGATGCTGTCGAGTCTGGCACCGGTCGCTCTCGGTCACCCGCTGAACGTAGTGTTCAAGGTCCATGAGGAGCGTCGTGTTCGGTCTCAGATGGACCTGTTCGTCGCACCACCGGCCGTCCAAAGCGCAGCAGCACAGCAGCAGCGTGGGATCACTTCGGCGCCACTGAGCGACCGCTACAGGTTCGAGCACTTCGTTATTGGCAAGTCGAACGAACTCGCGGCTGCAGCCGCCCAGGCTGTCGCCGCCGCCCCCGGAAGAGTCTATAACCCTTTGTTTCTTTACGGCGACACCGGCATCGGTAAGACACACCTCATGCAGGCCGTCGCACACGAGATCCTCTCTCGAAAGGCGGACACTCGCATCGCCTTCGTCGGCACCGAGCAGTTCACCAACGAGCTCGTTGGCTCCATCCAGAGCCGGACTACGGCGGAGTTCCGGCGTCGCTTCCGTGAAATCGACCTGCTGCTCGTCGACGACGTTCACTTCCTGAAGGGCAAGGAGGCGACCCAGGAGGAGTTCTTCCATACCTTCAACGCACTCTACGAAGCCGGTCGTCAGATCGTCCTCACCAGCGACCGGCCGCCGGCGGAGCTCCCCGGTCTCGAAGGCCGTCTGATAAGTCGTTTCCAGTGGGGCATGGTCGCCGACATCGAGCTCCCCGATCTCGAGCACCGGATTGCGATCCTCCAGAAAAAGGCGCAACTCGACCATCTCGAGTTCACGATCCCCGATGATGTCATCCGGTTCATAGCCGAAAATGTGCGGTCGAGCGTGCGCGAGCTCGAGGGGTCGATCATCAAGCTCCTCGCCTTCGCCTCGCTCAAGCACCAGGAAGTCACCGTCGAGGTTGCCCGTGAGGCATTGCGCGACAAGCTGCGTCCCGCGGACGATGACTCCGACCGAGGCGATGTGCTCGATGTCACGGCGATCCAGCTGGCGGTTGCCCGGGAATGGGGGGTCACGCCCGACGGACTCCGCTCCAAGACGCGTACGAAGACGCTCACGGTTCCACGCCAGGCCGCAATGTTGCTCACCCGCGAAATTCTCGGAATGCAGCTCGTCGAGATCGGCCAGGCCTTCGGCGGCCGCGACCACTCGACGGTCATTCACAGCCTGGATCGAGCATCGACCGCCGTTCGCGAGGATTCTGTCTTTGCCCAGCGGATCCAGCGTCTCCGGGTTGCTCTGATGAAGCTCCACAAATGAGCACAGTCATCCCCATGTCTCATCCCTCTGCCAACATTCCAGTTCGACTTCGTTGTGGGCGCACTCTCCACTAGCTTGTGTTCCCCACAGCCTTCCGAGTGGCACAAACTTCCCCGTAGTCGTAACTTCACCCCGTCTCTCCACGCACACTCACATCTCTACTACGACTTCTATCTTTTAGATACATAGTCTAGAAGAAGAGAGTGCACATCCGGATTTCAACAGTACCAGGAGCTTGGAATGCGTTTCAGCATCTCCAGGGAGAAGCTGCAAGAAGGTTTGTCCGCAGTATCGGCGAGCATTCCGGCAAAGACGACGTTGCCGGTACTCGCCAACATCTTGCTCGAGACCACTGAGCGTGGCATTCGACTGTCCGGTACCGATCTCGACATCGCGGTCAGTACCGAAATCGTCGCTGATGTGGAAACGGCCGGTTCCATCACACTCCCTGCCAGAAAACTCACCGAGATCGTTCGGGAACTTCCACCCGCTCCGGTGAAGATCGGAGCGATCGGTGAGCAGCGCGCGACGATCGAGTGTGGTCGGTCTCGTTTCAAGCTCCTGGGATTGTCACGTGACGAGTTTCCGGCCTTCCCTGGCGTGAAGTTCGAGAATAGCTGGCACGTGCGTTCTGCCGATCTGCAAAAGCTGATTTCACACACGGCATTCGCGGTGTCCACGGAGGAAAGCCGCCCGATCCTCAATGGCGTGCTCTGGGAGCTCCGGGCGGAACAGATGCGTATGGTCGCGACGAACGGCCATCGTCTGGCGAAGATGGAACTGGCGCTCAAGGGCGGAGATACGACGTCGGCGGAGATGATCGTACCGCCGAAGGCTCTCGAGCAGGTACGGCGCCTCTTCCCCCCCGATGAGGAGCTCGAGATCGCACGGGGAGACAACCACCTCGGCTTCCGGTCGCCGTTCACGTCCGTGTTCACGCGTGTCATCGAAGGTCCGTATCCGAACTACGACCAGGTAATTCCACGCGACAACGACAGATTCGCCGTGATCGACAAGACGGCACTCACCGGCGCGCTGAAGCGCATGTCCGTGGTCGCGTCGGACCAGACTCATCGAATCCGGCTGTCGTTCAATGCGGCTCTGCTCCGGTTCAGCGTTCAGACCCCCGATCTTGGCGAGGCACAGGATGAGCTTCCCGTCCGCTTCGAGGGCGACCCGCTGGACATAGGCTTCAATGCAAGCTATCTCCTCGAAATCCTTCGCTATATGCCGACGGACGAGGTGAGACTGACGTTCAAGGCACCGGAGCGTGCCGCCACCGTGGAGCCTGAAGGATGGAATGATTCGGCAACGTATCTGTGCCTGATCATGCCGCTCCGACTGGTGGACTGATCCGGCCGCACCGGCCGATCCGCCGGTATTCACCGGGGGGCAGCAATGAAGGCGCTAGCGATCGCGCTCGGCCTGGCCTACGCGGCGGGACTCAACCTCTACGCTACCGTAGGGCTGCTCGGCCTCGCCGGCCGGTTGGGGTGGTTGGGCCCACTTCCGGCGAACCTGCTGTGGCTGACGGACACCTGGGTCATCGCCATTGCCTGGCTGCTGTTCCTGGTCGAGTTCGTGGCGACGGTGACCCCCGGAGTGTCCACCGGCTGGGAGACGTTCCATAGCCTCGTTCGCCCACCTGCCGCCGCCGTGATCGCGGCCAGTGTGGTCTGGCGCGACGATGCACACATGATTCTGATCGCCGCGCTGTTCGGCGGGGTTCTCGCGGTGATCACTCACACGGCGAAGCTCGGGCTTCGATACGCACTCGACTCGTCCAGTGCACCGCGGGCCGGCATTCTCACGAACCTGGCGGAGCTCGCGCTGGTCAGCGCCGTGGTGCTTCTGGTGTGGCAGTACCCGATCCCGACGCTCCTCGTAGCCATAGCGATCCTCGTCGGCTTCGTGGTCGTGGCGCGGGTTGTCCTTCGTGTACTGCGGCAGGTCTTCACGGGTCATTGGATGCCGGGATGCGGCCTTCTCCAGGAGCCGCGCACCGGGACCGCGGCCGTCGGTCCCACCGAGGACGAAGACTGACGGCCGCCGAAGTCAGAGCGGGGTGATCGTCTGCCTCACGTGCTGACGAAAGTGCTCCCGACGACTGGCCGCGTCGAAGGAAATGTCGGCGGTCGACCGGCTGGTGCCGCCGAGAAACCGGCCGGACACGGGATCGAGAAAGAACTCCGCATCGGCAGTGCCGCTTCCCGTGACGCGAACAACCTGAGTCGGACGCGTGCTTGCTCCGGAGATCGTTACGGTGCTCCTTCGGAGCATGCGAACGGCCCGTCGATCGCGCAGCGCTACCGTTCCCGACACGCGGTGCTCGCGACGTGCCTCCGTCACGATCGGGATGTCGCCGCGGCATACGATCGAGCTGGTGCTGTCTGTCCAGGTCGTGGTGAGATCGAGCGTGTGCGGGGGCAGTACCAGCAGCTCCCGCGCCGACGCCAGCAGGGCCGCCGACGGGCTGCCGCATGTACTGGTGTCCGGGCTCGAGAACTCCGACAACCGCCCCAGCGAGTCGATCGCCATGCTGAATTCGATCGGCAGCTGATCGACTCCCGCATTCATTTCGCCGGTCACGCCCGAGACACCGAAGGATTCGACGCGTCCATCGACGCGAAACCCGTCGGACATGCTCCGGATGTCGTATGCCAGCACAATCACCGACGTGATCGTATCCACCACGCTTGCGGTGAGCGCTTCGACGACGGCCTCGGTCTGCAGCTCGAAGCGGTGCGTACCCGGCGCGTAGGCGAACGTCCACGGGCCCCTTCGCGGCAAGTCGGTGCGGACCGGATCCTCTGGAGCGGGCATGCCCGGAGGAGGCGCCGAACGCGGCGCCGCGCACGCGGCGGTGGCAGCGAACAGAAGCGCGGCGAGGAATCGGTTCGGAAGCGTCACTGCTTCTGGGACCTCGGCCAATGAAGTTCGGGGAACTCCGGGAAGCCGCGTGTCGTCCCCGCGACCGACCCGTGAACGACGCCTCCTCTTTGCCCTGAGCATCCTCTGCGTTCCAGCTCCGGTCCCTCGAGGCACCGCCGGCCCGGGTACTCGAAAGTACCCGGGCCGGCGCGCGATGTGTCACCGGCCTGTAAGCCGGGTTCTGTCGGGTGTCGCCACCCGGACGGTCATTTCTCTCGGGATGCGGTCACCCGCATCCTCCAGCAGCCTACCCGCGGCGTCTTAATCGAGGTGGGCGCCCCTCGCCGCCTATTTGGCCTTGCTCCGACCGGGGTTTACCCTGCCGCACCCGTTACCGGATGCGCGGTGGGCTCTTACCCCACCGTTTCACCCTTACCTGCCCGAAACGAGCAGGCGGTTTGTTTTCTGTGGCACTTTCCGTCGCGACGCCGAGACGTCGCGCCCAGGGGTTACCTGGCGGCCTGCCCAATGGAGCCCGGACTTTCCTCGTTGGCCGAAGCCGACGCGACCGTCCGGCCGATGGCACATCGTACGTCTGAATCTAGTCTCCAGGCGTCGGCGGACAAAGGGACGAATTGGACGAATTGGACGAATTGGATGAGTTCGTCCAATTCGTCCAATTCGTCCGTTCCCGTGTGACGTGTTGCTGACGGGCCCCCGTAGCATCGGTCCACTTCAGCAGCATGGGCTCGGCGGGCGAGCCTGCCGGGGAACACGAACCATGGAGGTTCCGACGATGCCCACTCCCAGAAGCTCAACGCCTCAGGCCGATCTGGCGGCGATCGCGACCGTGCTCACGCCCACGGAGCGACTCCGCGTGGATGCGGCTGGCGAGGGCATCTATCGGGCTCTGCACCGCGAATCGATCGATGATGTCATTCGGGATCTCAAGGAGCGTCCACTGGCCGCCGTCATCGTTTCCGTCGCTCGATGTGATGATCTCGAAGCGACGCGAATGGCGGCAGTCGTGCGCGAATTCCCCCGCATACCGGCCGTCGCGTTGCTGACCGGGATCGAAGGGGACGCCGCGCAGGCCGTGCTCGCGCTCGGCCGCAGCGGCGTGCGTACGCTGATCGATGTGCGCCAGCCCACCGGGTGGCGGGAGCTGCGCGACGTGCTGATCGCCGACCATACCGACGACATCCAGCGTTTGGCGCTCGGGCAGCTGGCGATCGATCTCGCCGGCGCGCCGGCCGATTGCTGGCGCTTCTTCGAGGGCATTTTCAGGTCGTCGCCGCGTGTCGCTACGATCCGCGCTCTCTCGCGCCAGCTTGGCGTACTCCCGAGCACGCTCATGAGTCGGTTCTTTCGCTCCAAACTGCCGCCGCCCAAGCGCTATCTGGCAATGGCGCGGCTGACCCGCGCAGCTCGGCTGTTCGAGAACTCCGGGCTTTCCGTGGCCAACGTCGCCAACCATCTCGATTACTCGTCACCCCAGAGCTTCGGCCGGCATGTGCGGACGGTGGTCGGGCTGACCGCCGTCGCGTTCCGCGAGCGCTACGATGGTGAAGGGATGCTTCAGCGGTTTCGCGAGGAGCTTGTGCTCCCCTATCAGGCCACGCTGCGGGTATTCATGCCGCTGACGGCGCCGCCGGGCTGGGTGCCTGGTCGGGGATCGGGAGCTCGTGGGTCGTCGCCGAAACCGCGAACCGGCTGATCGAGAGCTGCAGGCGGTCGGCGAGCTCGGCCAGCCTTTTGGATGCCTCGGTCAGACCGTCGAGCGAAGACGTCTGCTGGGCGACGACCCGCGAGGCATCCCGGACCCGCGCCGAAGCCTCGGCTGCCGAATCCTGGATCTCAGCGATTGCACGCGAGAGCGCCCGCATGGCCGAAGACTGGGAGCGCGATACGGCGGTCGCTTCGGTGATCACACCCGCCAGCCGCTCGATCCCGCCCAGTGTGGTGCCAAGAGCCCCGTTGGCGGAGCCGGCGATCTCGCCGACGTTCCGTACCTGGCGCTCGCCGGCCGACATCGATCGGGCTGCGGCGGTGATGCTCTCGCGGACGTTGGCTATGATCGATGCCACTTCGTGTGCCGCCCGGCTGCTCTCCTCGGCCAGCTTGCGAACCTCCTCGGCGACGACGGCGAACCCCTTGCCGTGCTCGCCGGCGCGCGCCGCTTCGATGGCGGCGTTGAGCGCCAGGAGGTTCGTCTGCTTGGCGATGCGCGAAACGGTCTCGACGAACTCCCCGACCTGCTCCGATGAGGCCGAGAGGGTGCCGACGGTGGAGGCCGCGTCGCGCACGTGCTGCCCGATCTCGACCAGCGTGGTCGACGCGCGGCCGATCGCATCGCGGCTCGTGCCCGCCGCCTCGAGGAGCGCGCGGGCGCTCGCTTCCATCTGCTCCGAGCTCTCGTGCAGGCGCTCGGATGCCTCGAGCGCCTGCGTCGTCTGAGCGCCCCCGGCAAGGGCGTGGGACCGCTGCGATTCGAGCGCCTTCGACAACGCGGTTGTCGTCTCCGACACCTGCGCACCCGAGGCATCGAGCCGGCGTGCGGCGCCGGCCAGCTGCTCGCCGAATGCCGCGACCTCGTCGGCCTCGCGCTGTACGGACGCAATGATGCGACCGATCTCCTCGAGCATGCGGTTGAACCGGCGCTCGAGAAACCCGAGCTCATCGTGATGTCGAGCCTCCGCACGCACCAGCAGGTTGCCCTGCTCCGCCGCCGCGATTGCTTCGCGCGTCGCGCGAATTCGGCGGATGAGCCGTGCCGGAATCGGCACGATCTGGCTGGCCACGACCAGAAGAAGGGCCGAAGCCAGCAGTGTCCACGCGAAGCTCGGCGCGCGGTCGGGGAACAGCTCGCGAAATCCGAGGCTGGCCAGCAGGAAGCCGGCTACGCTGACGATGGTCGTGTAATACCCCAGACCCCGTCCGCGGTCGAACGAGTACGGCACGATCGCCAGGAAGTAGACGACGATGAGCTGGGTCGCGCCGAACGCCAGGACGAGCGAGCTGATGAGCAACGCGTCGAACGTGGCAAACACGTACCGGTACCACCATCGGTACGTGGATGGCGCCGTCGCAACATGGGTGAGGGCCCAGTTGAGACCCAGTGCGCCCCCCGCGAGCAGCACCATGACCGGCACCGGGACGATGCTCAGATCGGCAATCACGGCGCCGACCAGGGACGCTCCGATCAGGAGCGTGCTCCAGTAGCGGCGGCGCGCTCCCATGCGAAACGTGACGAGGTCTTTTTCTCGCTCCTCGGCGTCGTCGATCGACAGGCTGGTCGCTGGCAGAGCGTTCCGGACCTCGATCGGAGCGGCGCCATCGAGCTTCTCGATGGAGCGGACTGCGGGTTCGAGTGCGGCCGGTGGAGTCGACAATCGGGCTGGCACGAACGTCTCTCGCTCGGGAAGGGCGGCCGCGCGCGCGAGGAGGCCACGGCCCGTGGAAGATCGCTGATGCCTCTCAAGACTGTTCGCGAGCCGAGTGGCAACCTCCCGAAGCCACGGACGGGTTGCCGCCTGTCCGACCTCGTTCTCTGCGCCGCCTGGTCGGCACGGCCTCGCCGCCGGCCAGCGCACATCGCCCCGCCGGGCGCGACCGCCTGCGCCGCGCAGCGGGAAGACGATGATGCCGTTCGCTGCTCCGACGGCGATCATGTCGCCGACCCAGAACCGGGAGGGTGCGTGCGACCTGGCTTCTCGATGATCGAACTGCTGATCTCGGTGCTCGTGCTGAGCATCGGCCTCCTCGCGCTCACTGGAGCGTCGGCGGTGATCCTCCGGCAGATAACAGGCGGTGCCCAGCTCGGCATCGCAGCAACCGTGGCGCAGGGACGGCTCGAGCGCCTGCGCGGCGAGGACTGCCGTCTGATCGCCGGCGGAACGAGCACTGAGCGCGGAATCACTGAGTCCTGGACAGTCCTCCGCACGGCCGGCCGGGTCGAGGTCGTGGACAGCGTCAGTCTCCGCACCCGAGCCGGTTCTCGGTCCTGGACATTCCGGTCGATCATCAGCTGTCCGGAGATTCCCCGGTGAGCCCCGCGTGTCCGGATCGTCGTTCGCGGTCGGCGGGCAATGCCGGATTCACGCTGCCGGAGCTGCTGGTCGTGCTCGTCCTGGCCTCGGTGGTCGCGGCCGTCGCCGCCAAGGTCGTCCGCGGGCAGCGCCGATCGCTCGCCGCGGCGGTGGAGCTGGTCGAGATGCGCAGTCAGCTGCGGCAGGCGATTCATCTGCTGGCGACCGAGTTGCGCCCGCTCGCACCGGACGCCGGCGACATTCACGAGTGGAGCGCAACCGCCCTGCGATTCCGATCCTTCTTCGGGGGCTCCGCTGCCTGCCGACTGACCTCCGACTCCACCCTCGTCGTTCCGTCGCCATCCGGATCGGAGGAGATTCGACTGAGCAGTTGGCTGATGCAGCCGCAATCAGGGGACTCACTTCTGATTTACGATCCCGGCAGGCGGTTCGGCGCGGGGGACGATCGCTGGCGGGCATTCGAGATCAGCGCCGTCACACCCGCCAGCGCCGCCGAGCAATGCGATCCGGGGGTTGCCGCGCTCGCCGGCGTGAACGCGGGCTCGGCACTCCGTATCCGGGTGTCCATCGGTGCACCACTCCCGCGGCCCGACGCCCTCGGGGCTCCCGTCCGCTTCTTCCGGCCGGTGCGCTATGCGCTGTACCGGTCATCGGACCGGCGGTGGTATCTCGGCGCATCCGATTGCAATTCGAGGCGAACTCCGGCATGCACCACCATCCAGCCGGTCAGCGGGCCGTACGGATCGACCGGGTCCGGTGACGGCCACGGTATCACCATGGAGTATCACGATCGCCAGGGGCGCCAGCTCGACCCAGCCAGCGACGGCGCGTCGGCGATCGCGAGCATCGTGCTGGTTGTGCGCGGCGAGACTCCCGGCATTGTCGGCGGCGGTGCCCGCGGCGTCAGAGACTCGCTGTTCCTCGTCGTAGCACCGCGCGGTGCGCGCGCTGGCGAACCGCCGGGTCCACAATGACGCGTGCGCAGCGCGACCTCGGCGATGACGTTCCTCGCGAGAACAGTGGGCACGCCCGGCGTGGTGTCGCGCTCATTGTGGTCATGATCGCCGTGGTGCTCGTCGGCGTACTCATCGCCGGCGCGTTCTTCGGATCGACGCAGGAACTTCGGATAGGGCGAGCCGTGATCGAGCAGGAGCGTGCGTTGGCCGCGGCAGAGTACAGCCTGCACGAGGCACTGGAGAATCTCACCATCGGCCAGGAGTCGGATGACGGTGGCTCCCGGCTCGGTGCGCGTCCGCCAGTGGAGCACGACGGCGTGACCACATCGTTCAGCATCACTCGACTGGGGGCACTGAGCTTCTGGATCGTCGCCCGAGCGGTCGCGCAAACAGCCGATGCGGGCCAGGCGACTCGGCGACTCGGCGCGTTCGCGGTCGTGGAGGTACCGGATCTCACCCCGCTGGCGGCGATGACGTTCTCCGGCGCCGGCCCCGTGCCCGAGCCGCTCGAGGCCGGCGTACTGCGCGTAACAGGGAGTGATGCGGCCCCATCCGGCCCCGGCGCCTGTGCAGGTGTTGCCGATCCCATCGCCGGCGTCGCTCTGAGCGACGCCGCCTCGTTCGGCACATCGGTCGAGTGTCCTGCCGGTTCGTGCATCACCGGCTCGCCGCCGGTCCTGCAGATGCCCGAGTTGCAGGATCCGAACGCGCTCGGTGGTGTCGGGGCCGCCGTGTGGAACGAGCTGACATCCGGCGCCACGATCACACTCCCGGCGGGGACCGTCATCGGCGGCGGCGAGCGGCCGCTGGGGCCGCACGTCATCGATGGCGAATGTGACCGGACCATTCACCACAACTGGGGTGACATCGACCGTAGTACGCCTTGCAGGGATTATTTTCCCCTCGTACACGTTGGCGGCGACCTCATGGTGGTCGGGGGCGCGGGACAGGGGATCCTGGTGGTGGACGGTGACCTCGTGCTTTCCGGCGGAGTCCGATTCTCCGGCGCCGTGCTCGTCCGTGGCTCGCTGCGCACCTCGGATGGAGGCGGACACGTCGCCGGCGCGGTCTGGGTAGCCGGACTGGGAGGGAATTCCTCGTCGCTCGCCGGCGGAGGCACCTTCGTGTACTCCCGCTGCGCGCTGCTGTCGGCGCTGTCGCGCCATGGCACGCCCGCTCTGCTTCCGCGTTCCTGGACGGAGATCCACTGAGTCTCGAACGCCCCGTGCCTGCGCGCACGAGCGCAAGAAACTTGCGTTGGGGGCCACCGTGCTGAGCGCCGGGGCATTGTAGTGTCACAGCTGGAGAAAACGATCGCCAAGCGCCTCCTCTCGGAGTCGGCCGCGATGAGCGTCCGGTGGGCGGAGCGAGCGCGTGCAGCCGCTCTCGACACGTGCGGCCCTGAGGTCGTGGACGCAGTGAAGTCGCTGATCGGCGGCATCGGCCGCTCGATCACGTCGGAACGCGGCGGTGCCGCCCAGCTCGCCCACGATGCCTGGCGACTGGGCGCCTTGCGCCACGCCTCGGGGTCAAGCCTTCACCAGCTTGCTTGTGAGGTCGAGCTCCTCGAGGCGATGCTGCTGCATCTCGCCGAGCGCGCGGCCGATCATGAAGCGGACCGAGCCGCAGCCGGCGTTCGCGCCGCGCGCACACTCCACCGTTCGATGTCGCTGATCAAGCGTGCCGCGCTCAAAGGCTTCACTCACGCCTACGTCGAGCGGCAGCGCGAGCATCTGCGAACCCTGCGGCACGATCTCCGGAACCCGCTGGGCACGATCCGCAACGCGATCTCCTTCTACGATGACAGGGCGATTCCCGCCAGCCGGCGCGACCCGGCACGACTGCGGTCGATGGTCGACCGCAATTTGGCCCGGGTCGACGAGATGATCGAACGACACCTCGCCGACCGGACGATCATGGAAGGAGAGCTCGGCCGTCAGCAGGTCGAGCTCCGCGAACTCGTTTTCGCGGTCCGTCGAACATTGCGCGAGGCGTCAGCGACGCCGGGCACCGAAATCGAGGCGGACGCGTCGCTTCCCACGGTGCTCGCGGATTCGACGGCCGTCGAGCTCGTGCTATTCGCCACGCTGGCTTGCATGCTGGAGAGCGGCTCCGGCGCCCGCCTGGTGATCGAAGCCGCCGAGGTTGGCGATCACGCTCTCCGGCTGCACGTTACCCCCAGCGTGCCGGCAGCGGCGGAGATCGCGGAACTGGAAATGGCGCGCCTGCTGGCTCGACTCGCTGGTGGGGACGTGACCGTGGCCCGGTCGATCGTCGTCGACGTGCCGGTCTCACCTCGCCAAACGCGCGATAATGTCGTGCGAACGAGTGAGCGCAATCACCGGCAGCCCTAGCTTCTCGATCGCCTCGCGGCCACCCTCCTCCCGGTCCACCAGGGCGAGCACGCCGGCAACGGTACCACCCGCAGCCCGGACGGCTTCGACGGCGCGGATCGCCGAGCCGCCGGTCGTGATCACGTCCTCGATCACCGCGACCCTGTCGCCACTCCGGAACGGTCCCTCGATCAGCCGTCCCGTACCGTGGGCCTTCGACTCCTTGCGCACCGTGAAGGCGCGCAGCGGCTCACCGGATAATGCGCTGGCGTAGCTGATCGAGCAGGCTATGGGATCGGCGCCGAGGGTCAGCCCGCCGACCGATTGCGTGTTCCACCCGGACTCGCGGAGGCGGGCGAGCGCGAGTGGTCCGATGAGCGAGAGCCCATCCGGACTCATCGTCGTCAGGCGCGCGTCGATGTATAGTGTAGAGCGCTTGCCCGACGACAGGACGAAATCGCCGACGCGCGCCGAGCGCGTCGCCAGCAAGTCGAGCAGCCGGTCGATATCGGTCATCGGCGGGGAGCATACCGGGGACCGGCCTTGCCGTCAATCAATTCCTCGCGGTGGCGTGCTGCCATGGGCGGCGCCGGGAACCTCGTGGCCAACTTTTCTCTTCCGTCGTTCGTAAATCGCCCCGGACTGCGCGCACCGTCGCTGGTGTTCGCCGTTGTCGTGGTGGTGTTGCTCGGCGGCCTCGTCGTGGGCGACCGGCTGCTGTCGCAGACCGACCGTACCCGCGCCAGCGTCGACGCCGTCAAGTCCGCGTCGCTGATCGAAGGCTTCCTCGCCGTGCGTGTGACGGCGCTCTCGGCGCTTCGCGGGGCGCAGAGCTACGCGAGTGGGGAGGAGGTCGCGGAACGCTTCGTACCGCTGGCCGGCGAACTGCAGCGGCACCTCGCCGGATTCCGCAGGGTTTTCTACGCCGATTCCAGCGGCACGATCCGCCGTGACCTGGTGCTGACCGAGTCCGGTATCCCGCCCCTCATGGGCGTGGATCTCGATACGCTCCAGCGCTTGAGGGTGGCGGACGCGATGCGTCGGGCGCGGCGCGAGGGAACGACGCAGGTGAGCGCGTCCGGCGTTCTCTTTGCCGGCGACTCCGGCCTGATCCTGCTCGAGCCGCTCACCCACCAGGGACTGTTCGTCGGCGTCGTCGGAGGTGTCGTGCCGGCGAACGCACTGCTGGCAGCCGCGCTGAAGGGCGATGACGGTGCCCGCCTGCGTCTCATGATCGAGGGGGACGGGGACACGATCGCGGTGCTGGGCGACGTCGACCTCCGCGCTCCGACCGTCCGCGCGCAGGCCGTGGTCGAGCTGCCGGGTGGCGGACAGTGGGACGTGCACGTCACACTCGCATCGACGACGGAGCCGATGCGAGCCCTGTTCTGGGCGCTCGGACTCGCTGTCCTGACGGCGATTACGGCGATCATGATACGGGAGCGGCGGCAGACGCTGCAGATAGCCGAGCGATCCACGGAACTGGAGCGGCTCTCTGGTGAGCTCCTCCGAGCGAATCGGGCGAAAAGCGAGTTCCTCGCCAGCATGTCTCACGAGCTGCGTACGCCGCTCAACGCCATCGTCGGTTTCGTGGACTTGCTCTGTGATGGGGTGTACGGCGAGCTGGCTCCGCGGCAGATCGCTCCCGTGGAACGGATCGCCGGCTCGGCGAACCACCTCCGGCACCTCGTCGATCAGGTGCTCGACCTGGGGAAGATGGCGGCCGGCCGGCTGGAAGTGCACATCGAGCCGATGGCCCTGCGACCATTCGTGCTCGAGGTGGCGAGCGAGATCGAGCCGCTCCTCCAGGAAAAGGGGCTTCAGCTGTCGATCGCCATCGGCGCCACGCTTCCTCGGGTGCGCACGGATCCCACGCACCTGCGACAGATCATCGTGAATCTGCTTGGCAACGCATTGAAGTACACCGATTTCGGTGGAGTGGCCGTGCGCAGCCGACTGGTCGGCGTTCCGTCGCGTGCGAGCGGGCAACAGGCGCGCGTGGTCACCGGCTCACAGCCCCGCTTTTCGGACACCGCGGTCGATTCCGCGCGCGCGCCGACGGCGGGCAGGCCGTACGTCGCGCTCCAGATAGCCGATACCGGGATCGGAATCGCGCCCGAAAACCATCAACGGATCTTCGATGAATTCGAGCAGGTGAACCCCGGCCCGCGCAGTGACTCGTTCCACCGCGGCACAGGCCTTGGTCTGGCGATATCGCGGCGCCTCGCCCGGCTCCTCGGTGGCGAGCTCACCGTGGACAGCGAGCTCAGCAAGGGCGCTACGTTCACGCTCTGGATTCCGCTTCACCCCTCGGACGTTGCCGCCGCTGGTTCAGCAGGCGAGGGCCCTGTTGGCGGGGCGTTGCCCGGTCCGAAGTCGGCTTCCGGTGGCGGCGGGATCCCGGAAGCGGGTGGCGGCGGCCACGGCTCGGAGAAAGTGTCCTGACCGTTGCCACGGGTCGCTCAATCGCGCTGGAAGATCGCCTTCATGCGCGTGAGGAACCCCGGCTTCTCGGGAGTGTCCGATAGGAGGGCCGTTCGGAGCTCGCGAGCGAAGGCCAGTGCGTCGGCATACCGGCGCTCGGGCTCCTTCGTGAGTGCGCGCATGATGACGGCCTCGACCGCGGGGCCAAAGGCGAGCCCCGGGCGTGCACGATTGAGTGGGACCGGCGGCTGCGACAGGAGTTGCGAGAACATCTCTCGCGACGTCTTGGCCGTGAACGGCAGGGTTCCGGTGAGGAGGAAGTATGCGATCGTCGCGAGGCTGTATTGATCAGCAGCAGTGGTGACGACCGCGCCCGAGAGGGCTTCGGGCGCGACGTAGCTCAACGTTCCGACGAAGAAGCCCGCCCGGGTAAGGCGCTCATCTGCCGAGATGTCGGTGTCCATCGCAATGCCGAAGTCGAGGAGCTTCACGAGCCGCGCCTCGGGATCGTACATCACGTTCTCGGGCTTCAGGTCCCGGTGCACTATGCCGACGGCATGCGCGGCCTGCACGGCGTCGGCGATCTGGAACACGATCTCGGCGACATCCTCCCGCGGGAGCGGACCCTGTCTCTTGGCGTAGCGCTCGAGCAGCTCGCCTCCGGCCCACTCGATGGCGAGAAAGTGCAGCCCCTCCCCTGCCTCACCGATCTCGATGGTCCGCACTACGTTCGGATGCTCGACTCGCGCGCCGTAGCTGGCCTCGCGGAGAAAGCGAGCAATGGCAGTTCGGTCCTGGCGCAGCTTTTCGCGCAGCACCTTGACGGCGACCGTACCGTGCTCGGCATGGTCGCTGCGAAAGACGATCGACGTCCCCCCCTCGCCGACGAGGGTTCGCAGCGTATAGCCGGCAAGCGTCTGGCCGAGCAGGCTCTCTCGTGGCACGGGGGCGAACCTAACGGAGCCACCGGAGAGTGGCAAGCGATCCGACGACGGTGTACTCTACGTCACCCCTCTGCCCGATCGTACACTCCTCCAGCCATAGCTCTCGCATGATCGCTCGCCATCGGCGCGGCGCTGGCTGGCTGCTGCCGCCCGCTGTGCCTGCCCTGGTTGCACTGTTGGTGCTGGGATGTGCCGGCCGTACCGGCGCCGAGCGGACGGGGACGGGCGCGCTGCCGGATCGCCGGACCGGCGATGCCGCGCTCGGTTTCGACGCCGCGGCCTTCTACCGGCAAGCGGGGCTTCTCGCCGCCGGCGCGCCGGTCCCCTTCGTCGGCACCGTCCACTTCCTCTCGAGCGGAAACGCCGACAGCACCCTTCTGCTCGTCGGCGTCTCACTGCCCAGCGCGTCGCTCACCTTCGCGCGAGAAGACGATCGGTACCGCGCCGGCTACGAGATCCGGGCGGTGCTGCGCCAGGGAGGCGCGCCCGTGCGGGAGGTGAGCGCGCGCGAGCAGGTTCGCGTCGGCACCTTTCCCGAGACGGCGCGAGCCGACGAGAGCGTGATCTTTCAGGAGTTCGTCGGCCTTGCACCGGGACCGTACGAGCTGGAGCTGATCGTCCGCGACTTGGAGAGCGCCCGGACGGGCGTCAGTGAGGCTTCGCTCACCGTACCCCGGCTCGGACCCGGGAATCTTTCGTCGCCCGTGGTGGTACACGACGCCGAAGCAAGGATATCGATGGACGCGGCTCCCGACCTGATCGCCAGTCCGCGCGCCACGGGAATCTTCGGACGCGACAGCGTGATCACGGTGTACGTCGAGGCGTACCACGGCGATTCCACTGTTCCGCTCTTGCTGGAGGTGCTGGGCGATCGCGGCGCCAGCCTGTACCGCGACACCGTCGCATTCGCGTCGATTGGCGCGCTGTTCTCCGGAACGGTCGCCCTTCCGGTAGCCCGCCTGGGCATCGGTGCCAGCAGGCTCACCGTTCGTCGCACCGATACGGGTGAGTCGTCCTCGACGCCGATCATCGTCGGTTTCGGCGACGATCTGCCGCTGGTGACGTTCGATCAGATGCTCGAGTATCTGCAGTTCTACGCGTCCGCGTTTCGGCTGCGATCACTGCGTGACGGCACTCTGGAGGATCGGGCTCGCCTGTGGGGCGAATTCCTCGACCAGACCGATCCCGATCCGATGACGCCGGAGCACGAGGGATTGCACGTCTATTTTCGCCGAATCGCCTACGCCAACGTGCGATTTCGCGAGGAAGGGTCGCTTGGCTGGCGGTCGGATCGCGGGATGGTCTACGTGTCGTTCGGCGAGCCTGATCAGGTGATCGAGCAGACGCGCAGCGAACTTTCCGGTCGCGGGCGCATGCAGATCTGGGAGTACCGCCAGCATCGCCTGCAACTCCTGTTCGTGGACCAGACCGGTTTCGGCCGCTGGCGACTCTCGACGAGCAGCGAGGCCGAGTTTCGATCGGCACTGGCGCGTACCCGCGAGCGCTGAGACGAACGCCGCGAGCCGACGGGAAACGTCTGTAGGAAGCCTAGCATGTTGGCTCGCCACGTTTTGCGGTGTCGTTGTGTTCGGCGCGGCTGAAGCTCGCCGAGACGCGGGACGGAGCATCGTCGCCGGTGCTCGGCGAACGTCGAGCCGGCCGTTCGCTCACAACGTCCGCATGCCGAGCGTGACGGTCTTCGGTATCCTGTTGTGGCGCTTCGCGTTGCCTTGACAAATGATCCTTGCGCTCCTATATAGGGCGCGCAAATCTCGTCCGGGTTTGCCCCGCACGCCCCAGTGCAGGATCCGAATATCTCGCAGGAGGCAGCTCGCATGGCCAGAGGCAAAGTGAAGTGGTTCAATGATGCCAAGGGATACGGCTTCATCGAACAGGATGGAGGTGAGGATGTCTTCGTCCACTTCTCGGCGATCCAGATGGACGGATTCAAGACGCTCACCGAGGGACAGGAAGTCGAGTTCGAGATTCGCACCGGGGAGAAGGGGCTGCACGCCGCGAACGTGACGCGGGTCTGAGACGCTCCGCGCTTGCCGATGTCGCACCGCCTGCCAGCAATGGCAGGCGGTCGCGTTTTGTGCCTCATCTCGGCAGATTCCGGAGATGCAGCCGCCTCGCTCACCACGCCTGTTCCTCATCGATGGCTACGCGCTGATCTATCGCGCGTTCTTCGCCCTCATCGCCCGACCTCTGACCACGAGCCGGGGTGAGAACACGTCGGCAGCCTGGGGGATCGTCAACTTCCTCCAGCGCCTGCACGCGACGCATGCACCGGACTATCTCGGCTGGGTACACGATTCGGGACTGTCCTTCCGGCACGAGACATATCCCGAGTACAAGGCGACGCGGGAGAAGCTGACAGAGGAGCTCCAGGCCGACTTCGATCGGGGGATGGAGCGGATCGCCGAGTTGCTAGCTGCATACCGGATCCCCGTGCTGACCGTCGATGGCTGGGAGGCCGACGACGTCATCGGCACACTCGCCCGGGAGGGCGCCGAAGCCGGGCTGAACGTCGTCATCGTTTCGGGAGACAAGGACTTCCAGCAGCTCGTGCGCCCGCACGTCTGGCTGTTGAACCCCGGTCGCGGTGGACCGGCGAGCGTTGAGGAGAGCTGGGTCGGTGTGGAAAACGCCGCCGAGCGGCTGGGCGTACCCCCCGAGCACGTGGTCGACTACATGGCGATGGTCGGCGACTCATCGGACAACGTGCCTGGAGTTCGCGGGATCGGTGAGAAGACGGCGCGCGAGCTCGTAGCGACCTACGGCACCCTGGAGAACATCCTCGCGCACGCCTCCGAGATCACCAAGAAGCGGCCGCGCGAAGCGCTGCTCGAGCAAGCCGATCGGGCGCGTCTCTCGCGGGCGCTCGTCACGATACGCGACGACCTGCCGATCGCGCTCGATCTGAAGGCGCTGTCGATCCAGGAGCCCGACCGGCGGCGTCTGAAGGAGCTGTTCGTCGAGCTCGAGTTTCATCAGCTCGCCCGGGAAGTCGCCGTCGCAGCAGAGCCGGCGCGCAAGCCGGCGAGCCGCTACCAGACCGTCGATACGATTCCGGCGCTGGCCCGAGCGGTCGAGAGAGCGCGAGCGGCTGGCTCGATCGCTCTGGACACCGAAACAGTGGTCGACGACTCGAGCCTGTCTCAGGGAGATCCGCTCAAGGCGCGTCTGATCGGGATCTCGATCGGCGTGGCTCCGGGCGAAGCGTACTACTTCCCGCTGGCGCACCGGGCTCGCCATGCTGTGCAGGGCGACCTTCTGCTCGATGCGTCGGGAGACCGCGCTCCGACGGACGCACCCGAGGATCGCGAGATCGTCCGTGCCGACGATGCCGATGGCGCGTCGGCGGGGGACAGCGATGGTGGGACGACGACGCGACGCAGGACTGCGCGCCGGAAGACGACGAGCGCGGAACCGTCGAGCATCGCGGGACGCCTTCTCCAGACGGGCGCGGCACCGATCCGAAACCTTCCGCCGCTCGACGATCCGGCGATGGCGCCGCTCAAGGCGCTCCTCGAGGATCCGCGGATCACCAAGACCGCGCAGAACGCCAAGTACGACCTCCTCGTCCTCCGGCGTGCCGGGGTCCGCCTTGCCGGGCTCGAGTTCGATACGATGCTCGCCAGCTACGTGCTCGATCCCGGTCGCCGGTCCCACGGACTCGACGTCCTGGCGCTCGAGTTCCTGAACCGCACGATGACGACGTACGAGGAACTGTGCGGCAAGGGACGGGGGGCGATCCCCTTCGACCAATGCCCGGTCGAGGCGGCCCGCGACTACTCGTGCGAGGATGCGGACGTGGCCCTCCGCCTGCGCGCGGTCTTCGAGCCGCAGCTCGAGGCACATCATCTTTCCGCGCTGCTCCGCGAGGTCGAGATGCCGCTCGTCGGTGTTCTCGCCGACATGGAGTGGCTCGGCGTCACGATCGACCTGCCGTGGTTCGCGTCGCTGAAGGAGCGATTTCAGCGAGAGCGTGAAGCCGTGGAAAAGGAAATCTACAGAACTGCCGGCACCGAGTTCAACATCAACTCGAACCCACAGCTGCGCGAGATCCTGTTCGAGAAGCTCGAGCTGCCGGTCCTCAAACGGACTCCGACCGGGCCATCCACGGACGCGAGCGTCCTTCAGGAGCTGGCCGATGCCGGCCACGATCTTCCGATCCTGCTCCTCGAGTATCGTGAGCTGGCGAAGCTGGAGAACACCTATCTCGACACGCTCCCATCCCTCGTGCATCCCCGAACCGGCCGGCTGCACACGTCGTTCAATCAGACAGTAGCCTCGACCGGCCGGCTGTCGTCCAGCGATCCGAACCTCCAGAACATCCCGATCCGCCGCGAGCTCGGACGCGACATCCGGAAGGGGTTCATCCCGCGCGCCGGATGGCAGTTCGCCGCCGCCGACTATTCACAGATCGAGCTGCGCCTGCTCGCGCACCTGTCCGGCGATCCGGCATTCGTCGCCGCTTTCCAGGCCGGGGGCGACATCCACAAGCAGACGGCGGCGATCATCTTCGACGTGCCCGTGGACGAGGTGACGAAGGAAATGCGCGCTCGCGCGAAGACCATCAACTTCGCGACCATCTACGGTCAGGGCGCGCACGCTCTCTCTCGTCAGCTTCAGATCACGCACGCCGAAGCGAAGGCGTTCATCGAACGCTACTTCGAACGCTTCAGCGGTGTGCGGCAGTACCTGGATTCGATGGTTGCTTTCGCCCGCGAGCACGGCTACGTGCAGACGGTCTTCGGGCGCCGGCGCTACATCCCCGAGCTGCGTGATCGCAACTTCAACATCCGCGCATTCGGTGAACGGACTGCCGCCAATTCGCCGATACAGGGCTCGGCCGCCGATCTCATCAAGATCGCCATGATCCGAATCGCCGACGCGCTGCGGGAGCGCGCGATGCGTAGTGCGATGCTGCTCCAGGTCCACGATGAGCTCGTGTTCGAGTCCCCGCCGGAGGAGCTGGAGGCGCTTACGACTCTCGTGCGGCACGAGATGGAGCACGCGGCGACGCTGTCAGTGCCCCTCGTGGTGGACCTCGGAATCGGGGCGAATTGGCTGGATACCAAGTTGTCCTGACCGATACGGACTGTCCCGATCACCGTTGCAGAGTGCGGCAGTCTTCGCGATTCGACCCTGCCAGGAAGCGCCAAGGCGCCCGGGCCCCAGCCCTTAACCTGTTGTAACAGAAGGTGTTGGCATCTTCATGACCAGTGGGCACCGGCATTGCCTTTCCTCCTGCCAGTATTGGTCTCCGAATCCATCCAGGCGAGTGGCCTTCGCGACTCCACGGAGGCGGCTCACGCCGAGGAACTCACATGTCCCTGCACGTACCAAGGACCTTCGCGCCCCGGAGCCGGCCGGGCCGCAATGGTTTCACCCTGATCGAGCTGCTGATCGTGGTCGTGGTCATCGGCGTCCTCGCCGCGATCGCCATCCCCAAGTTCCAGACGTCCAAGGGGAAGGCGCACGCGGCCGCGATCAAGAGCGATCTCAAGAATCTGATGACCGCGCAGGAAGCCCATTTCTACGAGAATGCCGTCTACACCAGCGACCTGAACCTGCTCAACCTGGATGCGTCGAGTGGGGTGATTCTGACGATTCACGAAGCGAACGCCATGGGATGGTCGGCGAGTGCCACGCACCCGGCGGCGTTCCCGATCGAGTGCGCGATCTACGTCGGAGCCGCGGCTCAGGTGGCACCGGCGCAGACCGAAGGCTTGATGGGCTGCTCCTGATGTGACATGTCTCCCGCCGGCGCGCCGGCCGGGATATACTGCGGCATGCGATCCACGGGAACGAGCGGGCACGCGAGCCGTGAAATTCGCGCCCGCGAATTCGCGAAGCGCCGCGATGGGATGATTCACGCCATGGACGGCGGGCTCTGGCTTCATCGCCACGTCTGGAGGGGCCACCCGATGGCGCATCTCGTGTCCACCGACAGGGAGCGGCTGGTGGCCTATGGCCGCGCGGTCGGTTTGACCGAGGACCGGCTCCAGTACAAGCCCCTGAAGGATCCGCGCACGGGCGAGCGGCGCGATGCGTGGCACTGGGATCTCGTCGGCGGGTTCCTCCCTTCGCGCCCGGCCCTGCCCCGCGCCGGGCGTCAGGCCGCCGGCTTCAAGGCGTCATCCGACTGACGTGCCATACTCCGGCCGTCCTCGACGTCGACGAAAGTCAGGGACGCCGCCGCGACATCGACGAAGTTGACGAAGCAGCGCCTTCGTGCACATTTACGAGCCATGCCACCCGTGCTGCGGCCTCGACTCTGGGTCCTGGGTCTCTGCGCCCTCACGGCAGCTGGCTGTGAGCGCGCGGAAAGCCCGCCCACGACCGACACGTCGGCGGCCCACCAGCTCCCCGTGCCCGAGGACACGCTGGCACTGACGCCCGCCGGCACAGGCTGGAATCCCGAGGCTGGCGCCGCGCTCCTCGTCGCCGGGGAATCACCGCAGTATGCATCGGTGGTACTCCCCGACGCGACCGGCGCGCTTTCCGACACGTTGACCCTCGATGCCAGCGTCATCGCCGACTCGCGGGTCGACCTCTTCTCGCGCACCGGACGCGTCGGCGCCGGCTACGTGGCCGGCGTCCTCCAGCCGACTTCCGGCGACTGCGTCGCCTGGCCCTACGTTCGCGTCATTCCCGATGCCAAGGTGCCGCCCAACGCAACGTGGACGCTCGCCCTCCTGGAAGGCGCGGCGGCGCCTCTCCCGGCCGATTCGATGGGAGCGCTCTCCCGCGGCGACTCGATCCGCTTTTCGGCCGAGATCCTGCGGCTCGCGTCGCGGATCCGTGATGACGCCGCACAGGACTTTCGCGGACTTCCATTCGTCGCCCGCACGATATTCCGCTTCCGGCCGGAGCCGGGAATAGAAGCACTCGTCTCCGACGTCGTGCGCCGGATCAGCACCGAGGCCAACCCGCGCGAGGAGCACACTCTGCTGGTCGCCGAGCGCGACAGCGCCTCGTCCGAACCGTTCGAGCGCGTGTATCACGAGCGGACTTCCGGACCGGAGGAAACGGTGATCGCCAGCGACGCGCTGGCAATGCTGTCGATCGGCGACGATCGACGGCCGACGCTCGTCATAAGCCGCGACAACGGATCGGGAACCGTGTACTCGCTGCTTGAGCGCGTCGGCCCGCGCCAGTGGCGGGTGCGGTGGAGCAGCGCCTACGCCGGGTGCTGACCGTTCAGCCGGTTACTTCTCCTCGCGCCAGCGCCTCCGGCGGCCGAGCCCGGCCCGCCAATCCGGCCAGCGCGAGGAGCGTCAGCACGTACGGAAGCGCGAGGAAAAGCTGATAAGGGACGCCCCAGCCCATAGCCTGAAACAGGAACTGCACCGCGCTCGCCGCCCCGAACACCAATGCGGCGAGCACCGCGCCGACGGGATGCCATCGGCCGAGTGCCACGATCGCGATCGCGATGAAGCCGCGCCCAGCGGACATGCCCTCGGCGAAGGTCCCAGCCTGCGCCAGCACCAGCGTGCCGCCGCTCATTCCGCCGAGCGCGCCGCCGGCGAGGATCGCCCAGAACCGCACCTTCGCCGGTGAGATTCCCGCCGCACGCGCGGCCTCCGGATTCTCCCCAACCGCCCGCAACGCCAGGCCGGCCCGCGTACGATGCAACCACCACCAGACGACGGGAACGAGCGCGTACAGCACGTAGGCGGGCACCGGTTGTACGAAGATCCCCGGACCGAACACGGGAATCCGACCGACCAGTGGAACAACCACCGGATGGAGCGTCGGCGTGGCGAGTGCCGCGCCTTCGGCGCCGAAGAGAATGCGGTACAGCACGCCGGTGAGACCGAGCGCGAACAGCGTGACCGCCGTACCGGTGATTATCTGATCGGTACGCACCACGACCACGAGGACGGCGAACAGCGCCGCCACAGCCACTCCGCCCAGGATCGCGGCCGCGACCCCACCGGCGAGGCCGCCGATACCTGCCCCGACGAGACTCCCGAACGCGCCGGCGATGATCACGCCCTCGAGCCCGATGTTGATCACTCCGGACCGCTGCACCAGCATCTCGCCGAGCGCAGCGAAGGCGAGCACCGTAGCCGTGCGCACGGTTGCTTCGAGGAACGCCGCCAGAAGATCCACGTCAGGCGGCTCCGGCGGATGAAGGCGTAGCCGGCGTGGCCGGCGCGGCCGGCGGAGCGGCGATCGGAGAGCTGCGGCCACCCGTGCCCAGCCAGCGGCCCCCCCGCACGCGCTCGGCGACCAGGACGCCGAGAATCAGCAGCGCCTCGAGTACCGACACAAGCACCGACGGCACACCAGCGTCGCGCTGCATCGCCAGTGCGCCCGACTCCAGTGCCCCGAACAGCACGCCCGTCACGATCACCAGCCGTGGATCGAGCCGGGCCAAAATCGCGACGGCGATCGCGGTGAAGCCGTAGCCGGGTGAGATGTTCTCGTATAGAGCGAAGGTGACTCCCGCTACCTCGCTCGCCCCGGCGATCCCGGCCAGCGCACCGCTCACCAGAAATGCGCCGGCCGTAACACGCGGCACGTCGATCATTCCCGCCGATCGCGCCGCGCTCGGGCTCGCCCCCACGGCGCGCACCCGGAAACCCACCGCGGTGTGCCGCAATACCCACCACATTGCCGCCGCCGCGAGCACGGCGATGACCAGTCCGGCGTGGAGTCGCTCGCCGGGAAGCAGCCGGATCAGCCGCACGCCGTCGGCGATCGACGAGCTCTGTGGGTAGACGCGCGTCGGCTCCTGAAGCGGCCCACGCACCAGCCAGCTTATCAGGTGGAGCGCGACGAAGTTCAGCATGATCGTGCTGATGACCTCGAGGACGCCGAACCGCTCGCGAAGCGCGGCCGCGATCCCGGCCCACGCCGCGCCTGCCGCAGCCGCGAGCCCCAGCCCCGCCAGCAGTGCGACTACGCCAAGTCCGGAAGCAGGACCCAGCACGAACATCGTGTACACCGCGGCTCCGGCGAGCAGCTGACCCTCGGCGCCGATGTTCCACACGCCGGCGCGAAAGGCCAGTGCCACGGCGAGGCCGGTCAGCACCAGCGGAATGGCTCGCACGAGCGTCGCCGATAGCAGCGCGTCGCGCGAGCCGAACGATCCGAGCCAGAGCGCGCCCAGTGCGCGCGGCACGTCGTAGCCGCCGAGGGCGAGCACCAGCGCGAGCAGCGAGACGAGACCGGCCGCCAGGACCGCGGCGAGCAGGAGGGCACGCCCGATGTGTACGGCGCGATCGCGCAGATGCAGACGCGCCGTCACGATGCCGCCGCCGAGCGCTTGACGGCGGCGAGCCGGCGGATGCTCCAAATGCCGGCCGCCGGCCCGAGCGCCAGGAAGGCGAACGCCCACCGCCAGCCGATCGCATCGGCCACGGGCGGAACCAGCTGGATGGTCACGACCGTCAGCAGGAACCCGAGGCAGACTTGCAGGGTCAGCGCCGTACCCACGGCGTGACCGGGCACACTCTCCGTCACGAGCACGCTGAATTGCGCGCTGTCGGCGACGACGAAGAATCCCCAGGCGAGGGCGATCGGGACGAGGATCCAGAGCGATTGTCCGAATGCGAAGCCGATCAGAATCGCGCACGTCCCGCTGGCTGCCATGGCCACCGCCGCCAGCCACTCCCGGCCCCGACGATCGCCGACTATCCCGCCCCACACGCAGCCCGCTCCGCCGATCGCCAGCGCCGAGAAGGCGATGAGCGATGCGATCCGGCCGGACGCCTCCCCGCCGGTGCCCGATACCGCGATGCTCGCCGCCACGAACACCGGCAGCCATGTCCACGCGCTGTATAGCTCGAACATGTGGCCCAGATAGCCACCCGTCGCCAGTCGCCACCGGCGCTGGCGCACCACCTCGCCTGCCAGCCCCCAGGAGAACGCGCGCGGCGGAAAGGGGTATGGCCCGTCGCGGTAGCCCACCCACACGAGCGCCGCAGCGCACAGCGCGCCGAGCGAGGCGGCGACTCCGACGGGGCGAATCCCCGCGCCGGGCAAGGCGTGGACCAGATACGGCATCGCCTTGCCGAACGTCAGTGCACCGATCAGGGTCCCGATCGCGACACCGCGCCTCACGCGGAACCAGGTGCTCACCATCTTCATCGCCGGTGGATACACGCCGGCCAGACACATCCCGGTGACGAACCTCCAGACGAGCGCAGCACCGAAGCCGTCCGCCGTGAGGACGAGCGCGTTGGCCAGCGCACCAGCGGCCGCACTCACCCCGAACAGCCTGCGCGCCGGCACGATGTCAGCCAGGTTCAGCACGGCCGACAGCGCGGTCCCGGCGACGAAGCCGAGCTGCACGATCGTCGTGAGCCACGCCGCCTCGCTCGCCGTTAGTCCCCAGACATCGCGGTACTGGGCGGAGACGGCGCTGGCCGCGAACCAGAGCGAGATGCCGAGCAGCTGAGCGACGGACAACAGCGCGAGCACGCGCCATCGTGCCGGGTGGCTGTCATCGACCGGAGGCGTGCCGGGCACATTCCCGTGCGGCCCCACGGTCGGTGTACCTGAAGGGGCCGTGCTCACCCGACGCCGATCATTGCCGCCCCGATCGCGGCGCGATCGTGCGGCACCTCGCGGACCGTTCCGTCGAACACGACCAGCATTCGGCCGGCGAGCGCGAGCGCTTCATCGATGTCGCTCGAGTAGAGCACGACTGCGGTTCCCGCGTCGCGGGCGGCGAGGAGCCGGTCGCGCACCGAATCGGCCGCCCGGATGTCGAGTCCGCGTGTCGGGTTTTCCGCCACCAGCGCGGCCGGCGCGCCGTCCAGCTCGCGTGCCAGTACCAGCTTCTGCTGGTTCCCGCCCGACAGTGCCCGCGCCGTAATCAACTCGTCCCGCGCCCGAACGTCGAAGGCGTCGAGGAGATCCCGGGTGTGGCGCGCCACCATATCCCAGGCGACGATGCCCCGGCGGCGACCAGCGCCGCGCAGGGCGACGTTTTCCGTAAGCGAAAGCTCGAGGGCCAGCGCGTCGTGCTGCCTGTCCTCGGGCACGAAGCCCACGTCGGGTGGCAGGGAGATGGTGCCGTCGTTCGCGACTCTGCGGCCGGCCAGCGCGCGCAGCAGATCGCGGTGCCCGGAGCCCTCGACGGCCGCTACGCCGACGATCTCGCCGGCGCGCACGTCGAATGTCGCGCTACGGATGCGCCACGTGCCGTGCTGATCGCGCAGGCCGAGATTGCGTGCGGAGATGACGACCGGGCCCCGGTGGGCAGCGGCTGCTGCGGCGCGGCCGGCCGTCTCGGGCGGCGTGCCGAGCATTGCAGCAGCGAGCGACTGCCCATCCAGGTCGCCGGCCGGGGCGCGGAGGACGGTACGACCATGCCGCAGCACGGTAATCTCGTCGGCCACGGCGAGAGCTTCGCGCAGCTTGTGCGTGATCAGCACCACGGTGCGCCCTTCGTCGGCCAGCCGGCGGAGTCTGCGCAATAGCTCGTCGCTCTCGGCGGGCGAGAGCACGGCCGTCGGTTCGTCGAGGATCAATACCCGCGCGTCGCGCTCGAGCGCCTTGACGATCTCGAGCCGCTGCTGCGCGCCCACGGCGAGCGTCGACACCAGCGCGTCGGGGGGCAGGTGCAACCCGGTGGCAGCTCCGATCTCGCGCACGCGCGCGCAAGCCCGTTCCGCATCGAAGCGCCAGGATTGGCCGGATTCGTGTGCTCCCAGCGCCACATTCTCGGCGACCGTCATCGCCCGGACCAGTGTGAAATGCTGGTGAACCATCCCGATCCCGGCTTCGATCGCGTCGGCCGGCGAGCCGGGACGCAGCTCGGTGCCGTGCAGCCGCATTACCCCCGATTCCGGGCGCAGCAGGCCGAAGGCGACACGCATCAGGGTGGTCTTGCCGGCGCCGTTCTCGCCGAGCAGGGCGTGCACGCTTCGTTCGCGTGCCGCGAACGTGGCCCCACGGAGCGCGTGCACGTCGCCGAACCGCACGTGAATGCCGTGCAGCTCGAGCGCGGGCGGATCCGTCAGAGGCCCGTCGGCGCGTCGATGAACGTCCACGGCACGTCGAACCTGGCGGCAGTGTGCTCGGCGAGCGCGCGCACGCCAAGCGTCTCGGTCGCATAGTGCCCGGCGTAGATGATCACGATGCCGGCCTCCGGCGCCTCCACGGCGGTGTGGTGCGGTCCCTCACCGACGATCAGCGTGTCGATGTCCGCCGCCGCGGCCTCGCGGATCGTCTCCGATGACGCGCCGGCGCCGGTGCAGATGGCCCACCGGCGGGTGCGACGGCCACCGTCCAGCGGTGTGGTACGTACGGCGCTTCCGTGTGCACGAGCGAACTCGGCCACCCGCGCGGCGAGCACCTCCGTTTCCAGATCGCTCTCACCGCGCACGCCGATCATGATGGCCTCATGACGGGCGAACCCGCCGGTCGGACGCAGGTCCAGCTCCCGCGCCAGCAGCACGTTGTTACCAAGATCGGCGTGCAGGTCGAGCGGCAGGTGTGACGAGTACACCGCGATGTCGTGCTCGAAGAGAAGGCGCAGCCGCTCGTACTGCGGGCCGCGGATCGGCTGTGCGCCGCCCCAGAAGGCGCCGTGATGCACGAGCAGGAGATCGGCGCCGTCGCGGGCGGCACCGGCGATCGTCCGTCGCGACAGGTCCACCGCGGCCGCGACCTTGCGGACTTCGCCGCGGTTCTGAACCTGAAGCCCGTTGAGCGCGCCGCCGTAATCGGGAATGTCGGCGGTGCGCAGGAAATCGTCGAGGTGGCCGCTGATCGCGGCGAGCGATGCCATCGTCAGCGAATCGTCGCCGTGTCCACGAACTCCAGACGCGGTGGCGCGAAGCGGCCGGCGAGGATCTCGGCCCGCACCGAATCAATGGCGGCGCGTGCTCCCGGAGTCACGCGGTCGGCGAGCGCAGGATTGAGCACGAGCTCCACCACGCCCTGGCGCGGACCCATTTCCAGGACCCGCGCGGCAAACGCGCCATCGCGCACCTCGCGGGAAACCTCGAGGAATGCGTGGGGAAGATCGATGACGACGCTCGCGATCACGACTTCCGGCGCCACGTCGTTCTGATTGGCGTTCGTTCCGAAGACGAACACGCCCGAGCGCTCGCGAGCCGCCTGAAAGATGCCGAGGCTGGCCGCGTCCGCGTTCTGGAAGATGACGTCGGTGCCGCGCGCGATCTGAGCCAGCGCCTGCTCCTTGCCTGCACTGACGTCGTCCCAGTTACCGATGTAGGCGGTGAGGATGCGGGCGTTCGGCCGCACCGATCGCACACCGGCCTCGAACGCGAGAAAGCTGCTGCGAACCGGTGGCAGCTCGGTGCCGCCTATCAGCCCGACGGTGCCCGAGCGCGTGAGGTGCGCCGCCAGAACACCGGCCAGATACGATGGCTCATCGAAGCCGAAGATCATCGGAGCGACGTTCGCACCCACCCGGCTGCCCGAGGTCACGACATAGACGGTCCCCGGATACTGCGGCGCGACACGCTCGGCCGCGTCCTGGAACTCGAAGCCGTGTCCGAACACGAGGTCGTACCTCTGCGCCCCGTACTGCCGGAAGTTCTCCTCGAAGTCGGCCGGCGTGCGCGTCTGGATGTGGCTGACTTCGGCGCCGAGACTGTCGCGCACGCGGAGCAGCCCGGCATAGGCTCCGGCGTTCCACGACTGGTCCGAGATCGGTCCCGGAGTGAGGAGAGCCACCCGAAAGCGATCGTCATCGCTTTCCCGCGCCGCACCCCCGCATGCGACGGCGACCACCGCCAGGACGATGTGCAGGAGTGTGGAAAAGGCTCGGCGCCGTCTGAGCGTCGGTGACATAACGCTGTGGCTGGGCTGCGGATGACGCGACTGTGGGAAACGATCGAGCGGCCGCGGGCTGAACGCCGCGGCCGCTCGGAATATTACGGTGTGCGAGGCGGAGTGCGCTAGCGCAGCATCGCCACGGGCTTCTGCTCGCCCGTGGTGCGGTTGGGACGGGCGACCTTCTCGTCCATTCGGACCGTGCCGTTGATCCGGCCGCCTTCGAGGATGAGGATCGCCTTGGTGAACACGTCGCCGTCCACCAGCGCGGTCGCCTGAATCTCGATTCGCTCCGTCGTCGTGATGCGGCCTTCGACCTTCCCGCCGATCACCGCTTCGGGAGTATCGACGTCGCCCTTCACCTCGCCCTGGCGGCCGATGAGCACCTGGCGGGCGGCGCGGATCGTTCCCTCGACCCGGCCTTCGACCTTGACGACGCCATTGCTCTCGATGTCGCCAAGGACGACCATGCCGGCAGCGATGATCGACAGTGCGCCGTCGCCCGTCGCTGCCGCACGCACGTCGCTCGTCCGTTCGGCGGCTTCCTTGCTGAAGATTGCCATGCTACTGCCCCTTCTTCTGGAGGATCTGCATCGGGTCGACGGCCTGGCCGCTGCGCCTGATCTCGAAGTGCAGGTGCGGAGCCGTGGAACGTCCGGTGTTGCCGGAGAGGGCGATCGGCTGCCCGCTCGTTACGCGATCGCCCTGGCGCACGAGAATGCTGCTCGTGTGCGCGTAGAGCGTCTCGTAATGCTCGGCGTGCTCCAACCTGACGAACCGGCCGTACTCGGAATTCTCGCCTATCTCGACGACCAACCCACCGCCCGCGGCACGAACTTCGGTACCCACCGGTACTGCTATGTCCACTCCGGGGTGCGGGTCCTGATAAGGCGTCTCGGCGCCGCTCCCGCGCGTGACGTAGCCGCCCTCGAGCGGCCACTGCTCCGGCACCGTCATGAACACGGAGTCCATCGCCGCCGCCGCCGGACTCACCGGCCCGGCGCCGAGCATCCGCTGCACCTGCTCGTAGCGCCGCTGGAGCTGGAAGAGCGTCGTCTGCAGCGTATCCATCTTCCGCGCGTCGTCCTGCATGCTGGCGATCTGGCGCGAGAGCGCGGGTACGCGAAAGGTCTGTACGGCAAAGAAGGCCCAGCTCGTGACGAAACCGAGTGTAAGGGCGATTCCGGTGCGGGAGAGGAGGAATCGCAGCACGCGCACCATGCGCTCGCTGACTACGATCGTGCGGTTGGCCAGCCCGCCCTCGCGCTGCACCTGGATGATCATCGAGCCCGCGTGCGGCGTGTAGATGTTGCCGTAACCGCGGGTCCCTTTCCTCTTCTCCTCGCTCACAGTACCTCCCGAGCCGCACCGAGGATCAGGTCGAGAACGCGCTCGAGGTCGTCGGCCGAGTAGAACGCAATGCGCACCGACCCCTTGTCCTTGCCGGCGAGCACGATCTGAACATCGGTCTGGAGATGGCGGCGGAGCTGATCCTCGAGACGTCGCACCTCGGGGTGCACGGGACGTCGGAGTTCACCGGTACCGGTTGCGCCGCCTTTTGGCGTCCGGGTGGCGCCGTGGCCTTCACGAACGCGACGCTCTACCTCGCGCACCGAAAGTCCGTGCTCGGCCACTTCACGGCCGAGGTCGATCATTCGGGTCTCATCGTCCAACCCGAGCAGCGCGCGTGCGTGCCCGGCGGAAAGGCGCCCATCCTGAAGCAACTGGCGAAGCAAGTCGGGTAACTGCAATAACCGCAACGCATTAGCTACTGTAGAGCGATCCTTGCCGACGATATCTGCGACCTCCTGCTGGGTCAGGCCGAACTCCTCGGTGAGCCGGTGATAGCCCTCCGCCTCCTCGACGGCGTTGAGATCTGCTCGCTGGAGGTTCTCGACCAACGCCAGGGTAAGCAGTGTTCGGTCGTCGACGTCGCGGACAGTCGCCGGGATGTCAGGCCAGCCGAGGCGGGCCGCGGCGCGCAGGCGCCGTTCGCCGGCGATGAGCTCGAAGCCCGCGCCGGCTTGCGCGGGTCGAACGGAGATCGGCTGGAGGAGTCCGTTGGCGCGGAGGCTGACCTCGAGATCGGCGAGCTCCTCCGCCTTGAACTCGCGGCGCGGCTGGTAGGGGTTGGGCCGGATTTGCGTCAGCGCTATCCGCTGTACGGTTGCGCCGTCGAACCTTGAGGAGGCCGTCGGGGAGGCGGCGAGAAGCGCCTCGAGGCCGCGGCCGAGGCGCCTTGGTTTCTCCGGAGTCATCGCTATCGCTTTTTGCTGGTCGCCGAGCGCCGGATGCAGGCGTCGTTGGGACACCGCGGGGCCGGAAATTACAGCGGCCGCGGACTCACTGTTGGACGAGCGCGGCCGGGGTGGTGTCACCGTCGCGCTGCATGGCTTCGCGGCGGTGTCGGTCGAGAATCTCTCGGGCGGCGCTCACGTATGCCTGAGCGCCGGCCGATGTCACATCGTACAGGATGATCGGCTTGCCGAAACTGGGTGCCTCGGCGAGCCGGATGTTACGCGGGATGATCGTGTCGAGAACCTTCGCGCCGAAGTATTCGCGCGCGTCGAGCGCAACCTGTCGAGAGAGATTGAGCCTGGCGTCGTACATTGTGAGCAGGACGCCATCGATCGCCAGGCGCGCGTTGACGCTGCGCTGGACGAGGTGCACGGTGTTCAGGAGTTGCGACAATCCCTCGAGCGCATAGTACTCACACTGGAGCGGAATGATGAGCGCGTCCGCGGCGGCGAGCATGTTGACGGTGATGAGGCCGAGCGAAGGCGGGCAATCGATGAGGATGTAGTCGTATCGATCGCGTACGGAGGAGATGGCTTCCCTGACGACGCGCTCGCGTCCCTCGCGATCGACGAGCTCCACTTCGGCACCGGCGAGATCCGGCGTCGCCGGCACGACGTCTAGATGCTTGAACTGGACGCTTTGGTGAATCGACTCGTCGATTGAGTTTTCGCCGATCATGACGTCGTAGAGGGTGACGCCTACCTGATCGCGCGCTATTCCAATGCCGCTCGTGGCGTTGCCCTGCGGATCGCCGTCGACGAGCAGCGTGCGCTGTTCGGCGACGGCGAAGCTGGCGGCAAGGTTCACGGCGGTGGTGGTCTTACCGACCCCGCCTTTTTGATTGGCGACTGCGATGACGCGAGCCACGGCTTCTCGTTCTCGGGTTGCGCTGTGTGGCGGAATATACAGGCGTACATCGCGGTACGCTGACGAAATCGAGCGCCTGGCGGCGACGTCCCTGGCCGTCGCCGCCGGCGGCTCGTCAGTTGGCAAACCGTGGCCTTCTCGGTGCTCGCCCGCGCGGGCGAGTCCGGTGGTCGCGCCAGGGCGGCGAACATATGAGGGTGCCCACGGCCCGGGCAGTGCCATGGCGCACCGACCAGCCAAACTCGGCCAAGCTCCGCAGGCTCGGCCCCCCTTTAAGGGCCACTCGAGTCTGCATTAGCCGAAGCGGTGCAACCGCCGGCAGGACCTTCGGATGACCCGAGGAACCGCTGAGCCTGATTGAAAGATGGGCTTCATAAACGTTCCACGTGGAACGCCCTGGAATTCCGGACGCCCGCCAACCGAGCGAGGCCATGTCCTGTTTCACGTGGAACAAGTCGCGGCCTCGCCAATGACAGTAACCGTCTACTTTGTCTCGCTATCGTCCCGGCACGAACTCCCAGCGGGCGGTCACGTTGGCCGTGATCTCCTGCTCCCCCGGCTGAATCGGCGTTGGCGCAGCCATTTCGGCCGCCATCCGGGTTACCGACGAGCGGAGCAGCGGAATCACCACTTCGCCAGTATGCGCCTCGAGGAGCCGGCCAAGCGTTCCGCCCGCCGCCCGAGCCAGGACCTCCGCGTCGGCACGGGCATTTGACATGGCCGCCGCGATCGCTTCGCGTCGTACCTGCTCGACGTTCGAGGAGTGGAAGGTGAGTGAGTTGATCGAGTTGGCGCCCGCGCCTAACGCCGAGTCGAGCACCGGACCCACCTGCTCGATCCGCTGCAGGTCGGCCCGGATCGCATTCCGGACGATGTAGGCGGTGATGCCCATTTCCTCGCCCTGCTGACTGTACCGAATCTGAGGATGCACACTGTACTCAATGGTCGACAGCTGCTCATTGGTGAGTCCCAGGCGGCGTAGCGCGGCCAGCACCGCTTCTGTTCTGGTGGCGTTGTCAGTCGCTGCTTGTGACGCTGTGGTGGCGCGAGTCTGTACTGCAATGACCACCGTTGCGCGGTCGGGGCGAGCTCTGGCCTCGCCCCTCGCCGACGTCGTGATCTGCGGAGGGTCCGAGGGTTGAGCACTCCCGGAAGTGCCAGTCTGTTGGGCCATGGCGGGGGCGCAGGCGAGTAGAAGGGGAAAAAAACCGAGCATTCGCATTTGAGAGCTCCGCGCTCGAAATGGTTCACGTGTCAACGGAAGGCCATCGCGTAGGACGGCTCCGGCGTGCCGACTTGCACACGCCCGCTCCTCTCACTACCGAGCCGTTCCGCCGGTGGGCCCGTTTGGTAACAAGTCGCTACTTATACACTGCGCCGGCCGAACGGCACCGACTCCGTTCAGGTCGCTCCGACCCGCCGTCGCTTTTCCACTTCGATCACGAGGTTCTGCAGGTCCGTCGGCGACACGCCGGGGAGTCGCGAGGCCTGGGCCAGTGTCGTCGGCTGGTGTGCCGCAAGCTTCTGACGCGCTTCCACCGAGAGCGAGCGCATATCGACGTACGGCAGCGTATCATCGAGTACGAAGGCACCCATGCGCCGGAGTCGCTCGGCCTGGACCCGCTCGCGCTCGAAGTATCCCGCGTATTTGATCTCCAGCTCGGCGGTCACGATCGCATCCACCGGAAGATCCGCGCCGACGCCGGCGACGCGGAACAGATCGAGCAGCGACACTCCTTGTCGCCGAGCGACCTCGACGATCCGCACGGCGTGCTGGAGGCCCGTGCTCTCCGCCGCCGCCAGCACCGCCCCGACGGCGCTCGGCGACACGCTCGTGCGCTCGGCCAGCGACCGGGCCTCGTCCTCCGCGCCGAGCCGCAACCGCACGATCTCCTCTTCGTCCCCGACGAAAGCTCCGAGCGCCAGAGCAGTGGGTGCGAGACGCCGCAACGCATTGTCCTGCCGCACGGTGAGTCGAAACTCCGAACGCGACGTGAACAGGCGATAGGGTTCGTCGACACCACGCGTCACGAGGTCGTCTACCAGCACGCCGATGTACGATGTCTCCCGTCCGAGAACGAGTGCGGGCCGGCTCGACACGGCAAGCGCGGCGTTGTACCCGGCGATCGTTCCCTGCCCCGCGGCTTCCTCGTAGCCGGTCGTTCCGTTGATCTGCCCGGCGAAGTACAGCCCGTCGATCGCACGGACGCGCAGCGTCGGATCGAGCTGCGTCGGCGGATAGTAGTCATACTCGATCGCGTACCCGGCGCGCGTCATCCTGGCGCGCGAGAGACCGGGAATCGAGCGCAGCACTGCAAACTGAACGTCCGCGGGCAGCGATGTGGAGAGCCCGTTCACGTAAAGCTCGTTCGTGTCGTGTCCCTCGGGCTCGAGGAACAGCTGGTGCCGCTCGGCGTCGGGAAATCTCACTATCTTGTCCTCGACCGATGGGCAGTACCGCGGCCCTCGCGCCGAGATCGCGCCGCCGTACATTGCCGATCGCGCGATGTTCTCGCCGATGATCGCGCGTCCGGCGTCACCGACGAACGTGATCCAGCAGGGCAGCTGGGCAGGGTGACGCGTCGAGCCGCCGGACCGGCGCGGCGAGGGCCAGAAGCTCGACCACGAGAAATCGAACGGCTCGATCTCACTCTCCTGCCGCTCGAGCGTTCCGTACTCAACCGATCGGCCATCGATGCGGGGTGGCGTGCCGGTCTTGAATCGGTCAACGGTCAGCCCGGCCTGTTCGAGCTGCTCGGCGAGGTGGGTGGCCGACGCTTCCCCGGCGCGGCCGCCGGCGAGGCGCGTCTCGGTTCCGATGTGGATGCGGCCGCGCAGAAACGTCCCGGTCGTTATCACCACGGCCCGGGCCAGGAAGCGGCGACCCTCCAGCGTCTCGACGCCGCGAACCATCGCTCCATCATCGGTGAGCAGCAGTCGCGCCACGGTACCCTGAATCGGGTGCAGCGACTCGTGCCGCTCGAGCAGCGTGCGCACGGCGCGCCGGTACAGCCCCCGGTCGCACTGCGCCCGCGGTGCCCAGACCGCCGGTCCCTTGCTGCGGTTGAGCATTCGGAACTGAAGCGTCGCGAGGTCCGTCGCTCGTCCCATGATCCCGCCCAGCGCATCCACCTCGCGCACCACCGTGCCCTTGGCCACGCCGCCGATCGCCGGATTGCACGACATCTGGCCGATCGTTTCGAGCGCGCTGGTGATCAGCCCCACCCTGGCGCCCAGCCGCGCGGCGGCCACGGCCGCCTCGGTGCCAGCGTGGCCCGCACCAATGACGATGACGTCGAATTCGTCCTCTACCCAGTCGTGCGTGCGCGCGCTCATTGGAGACAAGCTAGCGGCGGGATCGGTGGCGAGCGAGCAGGCGCCCCTTCCGGACTTCACCGACTGTGCACCCGTGAGCTCAGCGGGAACTGGCCTACCTGGCTCCACATGTTCGCGATGAGCGGCTGACCGCCGGGCGAGTCGCAGCCGGTCGCTCTACTGCCGCCTTCCCTCTCTACGCTGGCCCGCCCCCGGTCCGGCCGTCAGGTCGGCAATGGGGGCCTGCGTCAAGGGGCCCTTGCGCAGGAACCCATCCCAGCCGCAATCGATGCACCAGCTGGTGCGGAACCACGGCATGAGGAGATTCCAGCGTGACTGCATGCGCAGAGTCACAGCGTTGCAGTGCGGACAGCGGTCGCCTTTCGGCAGAATCAGCATGAAAATGATCGTAGCCGCGATCACGCGAACCACGAAGAAGCCGACGAAAACGACGGCGAAGATCACGGCGTCCGACATGAATCCCTCCAGCGCGCGCGACGCCCGTGGCGCCGAACGTTCACTCCCAATCCCTCAGAATCTGATCGCGCGGGCCATCGCTCGATCACAGGCGCTTTTCGACCTGCACCCAGGGCTCTATGTGCGCGCAGCCATCCTCGACACGCTCGATCACCACGTCGGCGCCGCGCCCGATGGCGACGCCGTCGAGGCTGCGAGCCAGTGCGGTGAAGCGCACGCCGCCCACCTCATAGGCGACCTCGCCAGTGCCATTCTCCGCCACCGGGACCGTGACGGTGGCGAAGTGTCCTTGAAGCAAGAACCGTTCGTCGATCACTTCCTTCCGCGCGCTTGGCACCGCCCACTTGGCGACGAGTGTGATCGCCAGCGCCAGCGCCGCCCCGCCGGCGAGCGCGGCTAGAACGAGCCGGGCCGTCAGGGGGACGGTCGTATATCGACTGAGGGCGTATCCAACCGCGCCAAACAGCGTCGCGAAGGCCGCCAGTCCCGGCAGTCCGACACGAGCCCGCACGTCGCTCGTCGCGCCGAGCAGTCGCCGCCAGGCGTCGGGGTCGCCCCTCTGGAGCGCGGCCGCCGAAACGCCGCCGTGCCGCTCGACGCCGAACAGCATGAACATGACCAGCGCCAGCAGTCCCGAGAGGAACGAAGCGAGAAAGACGAAGTGGAGAATCACGACGAGTCTGCCGGAGCGATCGCGGTATCGGAGGAGTCGCTAATGCAAGTCGGATGCTATCGCAGCTCGAGGTGTCGGCGGAACCAATGGACCGTGCGCGGCCACGCTTCCCTCGTCGCGGCCAGGTTGGCGCCGTTCGCCCCGTCCTGCGCACGGAGGAAGCCGTGGCCCGCGCCGGCGAACGTGTGGTGCTCGAACGCCTTGCCCAAGGCTCGCATTGCAGAGTCGGCGGGATGTACGGTCGCGTTCACCCGCGCGTCGTTCTCTCCGTAAAGGCCGAGTACCGGCGCACGGATCGTGGCCAGCCGGTCCGTTGGCGGTGACGGCCCGTAGTAGACGACGGAGGCGCCGAGTCCGGGTGCATGGACGGCGTGATTGAACGACACGGCGCCGCCCCAGCAGTAGCCGACGATGCCGTAGCGGTCGAGCGCGGCTGGATGCGCCATTCCCCATCGTGCCGCCGCATCGATCCACCGCTGCACGTCCGCCTGTTCGACGGTCTGAATGGCCGCGCGCGCCGCGTCCGGCGGCGTATCCGCCGGCGCACCCGGGAGATTCTTCGTCGTGAGGAAGTCCGGCGCGACCGCTATGAACCCGTCGGCAGCGAGCTGGTCGGCGACGGCACGGACCCAGTGCGAGAGGCCGAAGATCTCGTGCACGACGATGATGACCGGCGCGGGCGTGCTCCGTTCGGGGAAGACCACGAAGGCGCGAATGCTGTCTCGGCCGGCGGGAATCATTGCCCACTCGGCGTGACGCGGCGACGTTGCGAGCCGCGCCTGGGCGTCCTGCGCGCCTGCGGGAATCACGCTTCCCTGCGCCCCCATCGAGCTGCCTGAAACGGGCCGCGGCAGCTGACCGGGCGCCGCCGCCGTGCCGGCCCCCTCCTCGGCAGATTGGAGCGCACATGAAGCCACCAGGCATCCCATCGTTCCCAGCAGGATCCAACGCGAGCGCGACACCGACATGCCTACCTCCCTGGCGCCTCAGCGCACTGTCACATCGAAGCGGAGCGGCTCCGGCACCTGATAGCTGAAGTGCCACCACTCGCGCTCGTAGTTGGTGAACCCCTCGGACTCCATTGCCGACACCAGCGTCGCCCGACGCTCGGCGACAACGCCGACGGCGCTCGCCGTGTGCGCGGCGGGAGTGAACTCGTCGTACGCTGTTCCCATGTCCAACTCCCGCCCCGACCCGAGCTCGACCAGGGTGAGGTCGATCGCGACGCCGAGATTGTGACGGCTGCGCTCGGCTATGTAGCCGTCACGCACGAGATCCTGCCTGCCAGTTCGCTCCGTCCACTCCATCATCGCCCCCGTCGCCCGAACGGGACGATACCCGTCGAAGACCTTGAGTCCCAGTCCCTGTGATCGCAACCGCGCCTGCACTCTCGCCAGCGCGACCGCCGCCTCCCGGCGCAGCAGCGCTCGGTTCGCCTCGTATCCGGGAAGTGGCGCCCCGGTGAAATTGTCGGTCGTCGCGTAGCGTGCCTCGACCACGATGCTCTGGTCGAGCTGCCGGATGTCGACCAGGAGCGACTCCGCCTGGGCTGCCGTTCCATCCGGGGTCGGACCGGCCTCGGCCGATACCGCGGCCGCGGTATCGCCGGCAGCGCGGTCGCCCGGTGCCGGTCGCGAGCACCCGATCGTGACGACCAGCAGGCCTGCAAGGAGTACGGCGATCGAAGGCAAGGTGATGGCTAGCCGTGAATGGTCGATGACAGAAACTCGCCGACACGGCGTTCGGCCCAGTAGATGGGGCGCCAGGGCAACGACCCCGCGACGAACCCGACGTGACCGCCGTGCACCGGGAAATCAATCTGCAGCAAGGGATTCGTGCGCGCGATCCCCCGGACCTCATCGAGCACGGCGGCTGGAAGAAACGGATCGTCCACGGCGCTGAGAAGCAGTGTCGGCACGCGAATCCTCCCGATCCAGCGAATGGCGCTCGATCGGGTGTAGTAGTCCTCGGCGTCCAGAAACCCGTGGATGGGCGCGGTCACGGCGTCGTCGAAGTCGCGGATGGTGCGCGCGCCCGCGATGCGCTCGCGCGGGACGAGCTCTGGAAACAGGGCGGCCTTTGCGAGCGCCTTGCGGCGGAGGGACCGGAGGAAGTGCGCCTGGTAGACCCGGGCGAACCCGCGGTCGATGTGTGCAGCCGAGCGCGCGAGGTCGAAGGGTACCGAGACGGCACAAGCCGAGCGGATCGCCGCCGGCAGGTCGTCACGCTGCTCCCCCAGCCACTTGAGGAGGACGTTGCCGCCGAGCGAGTACCCGACCAGCGCCAGCGGCGAGTCCGGGTGCTCTCGGGCCACCCGGCCGACGACCATGGCGAGGTCCGTCGTCTCGCCCGAGTGATAGAACCGGCCGGTGCGGTTCGGCTCATCGCCGCAGGAGCGAAAGAGAAGCAGATCCGCCCCCCAGTTCCGGCGATACGCCTCGGCAAGAATACCCCCGAGATAGTGGGATCGGGAAGTTCCCTCGAGGCCATGCAGAATGATCAGTCGCGGCCGCCCCTGCTCGGCATCGAGCCGTCGCAGGTCGATGAAATCGTCGTCGGGCGTCGTCCAGCGCTCCGCCCGCAGTCGGATCGGCGCGGGCCGGCGAACGAGCTTTCCCCATAGTGTCTGAACGTGTGGGTTGGCGGCCCACCAGGGCGGTACGAAGGTGTGATCGCTCACGGCTGTCGGGTAGATTGGTGCGGCGCCGACCGTGTCGGCGGAAAGATAAGCGGAGGTGCCATGGAGGTTCAGATCTTCGGCGTCAAGAAGAGCGCCGACGCGCGGAAGGCGCTGCGATTCTTCGCCGAGCGCCGCGTGAAGACCCACTTCGTGGACCTGGCGGAGCGGGCCGCCTCGCGCGGCGAGTTGATGCGGTTCGCACAGAAGTTCGGCGTTGGCGCAATGATCGACCGCGAATCGCGTCGTTTCCGCGAGCTGGGATTGGGGGCCTCACGGCTTTCGGACGAGCAATGGCTCGATCGGCTGGTCGAGGAGCCGCTCATCCTTCGGATTCCCCTCGTGAGACATCAGCACAAACTCACCATCGGACTCGCAGAGGACCAGTGGAAGGAGTGGACGGGCAGGTGAAGCAGCCTGGCGCGATCGCGCAGCCGGGAGCGGCGCGATGACCCAGCTGAGCCTCGGTGGCGTCGCTGTGGAGTTCGGCGCCAACAGGATCTTCCGCGACATCACGTTCACCGTCGGCAAGGGCGACTGCTGGGGCATCGTCGGCAGGAACGGGACCGGCAAGACCACGCTGCTGCGTCTGATCACCGGTGAGCTGGCGCCTACGGCGGGCGCGGTTTCCCGGGCGCCGGGACTTCGGGTGTCCCTGCTCGAGCAGCACCGGGATTATGGCGACGCGGCGACCATATGGGAGGCGGCCGCCGGTCCGTTCGCGGAGCTGCTGGCGCTGGAGCGCTCGCTCGCCGATCAGGCGAACCGGATCGGCGAGCTGGGCGAGCGCGCTCCGGCCGAGCTCCTCGAGCGCTACGGGCACGATCTCGAGCGGTTCGAGCGTGAGGGCGGTTACGAGATCGCGCCTCGCGTGGACGCGGTGCTGCACGGTCTGGGTTTCGATCCGGCAGACGCGCGGACGCGTGCGCTGGCCACGCTCTCCGGCGGCGAGCGCGGCCGCGTCGGCGTGGCGCGACAGCTCGTCGTTCCGGCCGATGTGCTGCTCCTCGACGAGCCGACGAACCACCTCGATCTCGAGACGACGCGCTGGCTGGAAGAGTACCTCCGCGCACTCGACGCCACGGTGATTCTGATCAGTCACGACCGGGCGTTCCTCGATGCCGTCGTCGATCACGTGCTGCATCTGGAGGCGGAGACCGCCGTGGCCTATACGGGCGGATTCAGCGCGTTCGTACGGCAGCGCGAAGAGCGGCGCCTGACGCAGCAGCGGGCGTTCGCGCAGCAGCGTCGCGTCATCGCCGGCGAGGAGGACTACATACGCCGGAACATCGCCGGACAGAACACCCGTCAGGCGAAGGGGCGGCGGAAGCGACTGGCGCGGCTCCCTCGACTGACGCCGCCGCCATCCGAAGAGGACGTGATGGCGCTGCGTCTGGAGGCGCGCGAACGCGGCGGCGACCAGGTGCTGGTCGCCGAGGGTCTCGATATCGGCGTCGCCGACCGCGTGCTGATCGAGGGTTTCACGGCGACGATCCGGCGCGGCGAGGTGGTCGGGTTGGTGGGACCCAACGGCGCCGGCAAGTCCACGCTGCTGCGCGCGATCATCGATGACACGGCGCCGCGCAAGGGGCGCATCAGGCCCGGATCGGGGATCACGATCGCCTACTACCGGCAGGATCTGGCGCAGGTCCCGACCGACCGGACGCTGTACGATATCATCGCCGACCTGAGGCCGCGCTGGGAGCGGCGTCAGGTTCAGTCGCACCTGGCCCGCTTCGGATTCCCCGGCGACTCCGCGCAGCGGCGCGCCGATTCGCTTTCCGGAGGCGAGAGGGCGCGGGTCGCACTGGCGATGATGATGCTGTCGGGCGCGAACCTCCTCCTGCTCGACGAGCCGACGAACCACCTCGACGTGGAGTCGATCGAGACGCTCGAGGATGCAATCGAGGGCTACGGCGGGACGGTGCTCCTCGTGAGCCACGACCGGGCGCTGCTCCGATCGCTGATCGAGCGGGTATGGGTGCTGCACGAGCGGCGGATCACCGACTTCGCGGGGACGTTCGAGGAGTGGGAGACGGTCAGCGCCGAGCGCGCGCACGCGGCCGCGGTTGCCGCGGCCGAGGAAGTGGGCGTTCGCCGCGTGCGCGAGCGGCAGAAGGTGCGGACCCGCGACGACGTTTCACAGCGCGAGCGGGCCCGGACGAAGCGCGACCGGGAGACGTTGGCGGCGATGGAAGCGGAGATCGCGAGGCTCGAGCGCCGGGTGGCAGAGCTGACCTCGGCGCTCGCCGATCCCGCGCTCTACACGACGGCCGAGGGTACCGAAAGGGCCCACACGCTCGGCATGGAACTGGACGCCGAGCGGGAGACGCTCGACCGTCTCCTCGTCGAGTGGATGGAGCGAGTCGAGGCCGGCGTCGGCGACGACGGCCCAGGGACGATGAAACGATAGGGCTTCGCTCCTTCGCCCGGGGAGTCGTCGGTTGCACGCCGCCAGAACCAGAACAGTCAGAACTCTCCGACGAACCCGATCTCCGGCTCGAGATGCTGACCGAATCGCTCGGCGACCGCCCGCTGCACGATCTCGATCAGCGTGCGGACGTCGCGTGCCGTCGCATGGCCGAGGTTGACCATTATGTTCGCGTGCATGTGGGAGATCTGCGCGCCGCCATGGCGGCGGCCCTTCAGCCCGCACTGATCGATCAGCCGGCCCGCTCCGACGCCCTCGATCTTCTTGAAGATCGACCCGACGCTCGGATGCCAGTCGAGCCACGGGTGCCGGGCGCCGCGCCAGCTCAGGTTCTCCTGCATGATCCGTTGCATCTCCGCCGGATCGCCGCGCTTCAGGCGGAACGTCACGGCGAGGGCAATGTCGCGACGGTGGTGAAGCGTGCTCGTATCGTAGCCGAAGTTCATGTAGGCGACATCCACCGTGCGGCGCTCGTTCTCCTCGGTGAGAAGCTCGGCCGACTGGAACACCTCGGCGATGAACATCGTCCGTTCCCGCTCCGGTGCCGGAGAGAGGAAGTGGAGATTCTGCCAGACCGCACCACCGATCGTGCTCGGTATGCCGACGTAGTGCTCGAAGCCCGACCAGCCGCGGTCCACCGCCTCGAGGATCATGTCCTTCATGATCGCGCCGCTCTCGACCCACAGCCGCCCGTCATCCTCGAAGCGCCAGGCGTTGGCCGCGTTGCGGATGACGAGGCCGCGGAAGCCGCGGTCGCCGATCAGGATGTTGGCGCCGAGGCCGAGGAGAAAGTGCGGGATCTCGAGCTCGCGCGCGGCGAGCACGGCGGCGGCGAGGTCATCGGCCGACCTGGTGGTATAGAGCAGATCGGCGGGGCCGCCGATGCGGAAGGTCGTATGGGGCGCGAGGGCGACGTCGGACTCGAGGCGCGTCGGATCGAGACGCTCTCGAAGCTGGCGGGCCGCGGAACTGGAGGGCGATGCCGTCATGCGGGGAAAAGCAAACGACGGAGGGCGGGGAATGCCAGCCAGCCGCACCGCCCTCTCCGCCGTCGCCGCGCCGGCGCGCCTGGCCGGCGCATCAGCCGACCGTCCAGGGGCGCGCGGCGCGGCGGGTGAGAACGCGCCGTACGTCGTTCAGTGAGACGCCGGCTCCTCGAAGCGCCACCAGCGTGTGGTAGAGAAGATCGGCCCCTTCCTCGGCAACGCGCGCCTCGTCGCCGTCGGCGCAGGCGACCACCAGCTCGGCGGCTTCCTCACCGAGCTTCTTGAGTCTGAGGTTCCGGTCGGCGAGCAGACGGCGGGTGTAGCTCGGTCGTGCGGGATCCGCGGCCGCCGGGGGCTCCGGTTCGCCGCCGGCGCGCCGCGCAATGGTGGCGTCGAGCGCACCGAGCGAGTCGGCGGCCAGCGCGGCATCGCCGAAGCACGAAACGGTGCCGGTGTGGCACGCGGGCCCGGCGGGGTTCACGAGCGCCAGCACCGCGTCGCCATCGCAGTCCGACGACAACGACGCTACGCGCTGCACGTTGCCGCTCGTCGCGCCTTTGTGCCACGGGCCGCGCGCGCGCGAGTGGTAGTGCATCTCGCCGGTGGCCATCGTGCGCTCGAGTGCCTCGCGATCGGCGCGGGCGATCATCAGAACGGCGCCCGACACGGCGTCCACCGTGACCACGGTCACGAAGCCGCCCCCCTTGTCGAATCGGAGCGTGTCGATGTCGAGGTCGCTCACGCCGGCACCCCGAGCAGCGATCGGGCGTCGCGCGCGAGGGCGGCATTCGTGGCCACCGAGTCGCCGCCGAACGCGGTGCGCACGCCCTTCCAATCGGTGAAGACGCCGCCAGCCTCCTCGATGATCGGCACCAGCGCGGCCGCGTCCCATGGCGCCACCTGGTCGTCGGCCATCACCTCCGCGCGACCGGTCGCTACCAGGAGGTATCCGTAGCAGTCGCCCCAGGTGCGGCTGAGCGCCGCTCGCTCGGCCAGCCGCGTCCAGGCCTCGTGCCGTCCCGCCCGCGCCGGAAAACGCTCGTCGGTCGTCAGCACCACCGCCTGGGCGATCGCTTCGACGGACGAAACGCGGCACCGCACTCCGTTCCACCAGCATCCGCAGCCGGGCGCGGCGACGAGCATCTCATCGGTCGCCGGGAAGAACGCAGCACCGGCGAGCACGTCCTCCCCTTCGGCGGCGGCGACGAGCGTTCCCCAGAGAGGGACGCCGCGGATGAACGACCTGGTACCATCGATCGGGTCGACGATCCACCGCCGCCTGGCCGCCGGCCGCGCGACGCCGAATTCCTCGCCGATGATCCCGTCGTCGGGAAAGCGATGCTCGATCCAGGCTCGCGCGGCTTGCTCGGCCGACCGGTCGGCGATCGTCACCGGCGAGCCATCCGCCTTCGACTCGACACCGATCCCCGGACGAAAGTGCTCGCGGGCGATGCTACCGGCGAGACGAGCGACCTCCCCGGCCGCCTCCATCAGCGTGGCGATGGCCGTCACGCGGCCTCCCGGATGAGAATGCCCTCGTCGGCGAGCACGCGTTTTATCGCCCGGACCGTAGTCACGCCATCGTGCAGTATTCCGGCGACGAGGGCCGCGTCGGCGCAGCCATCGCGCAGTGCGTCACGCACGTGCGCGGCCGTTCCCGCCCCGCCGGAGGCGATCACCGGCACGTCGACCGCCTCGGCGACGGCTCGGGTGAGCTGAAGGTCGTAACCGGTGCGGGCGCCATCGTGATCGATGCTCGTCAGGAGGATCTCACCGGCGCCGCGGGCGACGCACTCGCGCGCCCAGGCGACCGCGTCGAGCGCGGTGGGTGTGCGTCCGCCTCGCACGTGCACGCGCCACCCGCTCCCGCCGATGGCCGCATCGCGTGCCGCATCGATGCTTGCTACCACGCACTGCGTTCCGAACCGCTCGGCGGCCTCGGTGATTACCGCCGGCCGCTCAACCGCGGCCGAGTTGAGGCTGACCTTGTCGGCGCCGGCACGGAGCGCGCGGGCGACATCATCGGCGCTGCGCACGCCGCCGCCGATGGTGAGCGGGATGAACAGCCGCTCCGCGGTCCGCCTCGCGACGTCGAGCAGCGTTCCGCGATCCTCGGCACTCGCCGCGATGTCGAGGAAGACGATCTCGTCGGCGCCCTCGCTCTCGTAGCGCTCGGCAAGCAGCACCGGGTCGCCGACGTCGCGAAGCGTCTCGAAGCGAACGCCCTTCACCACTCGCCCTCCCTGCACGTCGAGGCAGACGATCACACGGCGCGCGAGCATCAGCGCCCCACCTCGAGAGAGACCGCTCCCTTCGTGCTGAACACCGCCCCGGTCTCCACCAGAGCGTCGCGCACCGCGAGCCCCAGCGCCTTGAACGCCGCCTCTACCACGTGGTGCCGGTCGGTGCCGCGGAGTACCCGGATGTGAAGCGTGGCCCGCGCGTTGTCGCTGAACGACCGCATCCAGTGGTCGTAGAGCGCGCTCGGCAACCGGCCACGGTAGAACGGCCGGCCGCCGAGATCGAGCGCGACGTGCACCAGCGCATCGTCCATTGGAATCGTACGGTCGCCGTAACGCGCCGCGGTCGCCGGAGCGAATGCGGTCAGCGCCGCGCCGAGCGCGATCGCCACGTCCTCGATCAGGTGATGCCTCAGGTCGCCTCGCGCCGAAACGCGAAGGTCCAGCCCGGCGTACCGTGCGAACGTCACCAGCATGTGGTCGAGAAACGGCAGGCCGGTGCGAGCCTCGGCCCTCCCTTCGCCGCGTTCGATCTCGATCCGAATGCTGGTCTCGGTGGTCTCGCGGACGATTACGGTCATTCCTGGAACTCCTCGGCGACGGCGCGCGGATCGAGCGCGCCTGTGTACAGTGCCATACCGATGATCGCGCCGGCGACGCCGCGATGCTCCAGCGCGCGCAGGTCGTGCGCCGTGGCGATCCCTCCCGAAGCGAGCACGGGTCCGGTTGCAGCCTCGGCGATCTCCTCCATCAGCGGGAGATCGGGACCGGCCAGCTGTCCCTCGCGGTGCACTGCAGTGACCATGATGCCGGCCAGCGGAAGCTCGTTCAGCTCCTCGATTGCGTCGATTACGTGCCGCTGCAGCGTGCGGGTCCAGCCGCGGGTGACGATCCGGCGATCGCGCACGTCGGCCGCGACGAGCAGCTCGCCCGGAAACAGCCCCGACATCTCGGCCAGCCAGTCGGAATCCTCGAGTGCCTTGGTTCCGAGTATCACCCTGGCGGCACCGTCTTCGAGGAGCTGCTCGATCCGGTCTGCGGTGCGGACGCCACCGCCGACCTGCACCTCCAGCTCGGTGAGCCGAAGGATCTCGCGCACCAGTGCGGCATTGTCGCCGCGGCCCGTGGCCGCGTCGAGGTCCACCACGTGCAGCCGGCGGAAACCTTCCGCCGCCAGGCCGCGGGCGACGGTCACCGGATCGTCGAGCCGCACGCGTTCGCGTGCGTAGTCGCCTCCGACGAGCTGCACGCACGCTCCTTCGCGAAGATCGACCGCCGGGATGACGATCACCGACTCACCTCCTCGATCGCCGCGCGGAGGAAGCGCACGCCCGGCGCAGAGCTCTTCTCCGGGTGAAACTGCACGCCCAGAACGTTGTCACGACGAACCGCGGCCGGGAATCGATCGGTTTCGTGCGTGCTCCAGGCAATCACGCTCGCCGGCTCTTCCGGACGGCAGACGTAGCCGTTGGCATAGTAGACCACTTCGAGCCCGGCGAGCGAGAAGAGCGGATCGGCGGATTCCTCCAGCCGATTCCAGCCGATCTGCGGAACACGCCTGGCCGCGAGACGGGAGACGCGACCCGGGATCATTCCGAGTCCTTCGCCTCCACCCTCGTCGCTCCCGTCGAGGAGCAACTGCATCCCGAGGCAGATGCCGACCACCGGCAACCCGCCTTCGAGCGCCGAGCGCACGACCGCTCGCGCCGGGGCGAGCCGGGCGGCCGCGGTGGCGAAGGCGCCGACTCCCGGAAGCACCAGCACGTCCGTGCGGATCGCATTCGCCGGATCGTGCTCGATTTGTACGGTGGTACCCGGTCCGCAGATCGCCTTGGCGAGCGAGTGCAGGTTGCCGGCCCCGTAGTCGAAGATCGTCACCCTCACGCGAGCGCCTCCCGCAGGGCCGACAGGCAGCGTTCCATCACCGGCCACGGCCCGATCGAGATCCGCAGCGCGTCGCCGATACCGGCAAGCCCCTCGAACGGACGCACCGCCACTCCGGACGCCCGCATGCTGGCGGCGATCGACTGCGCGCGTTCGACCGGCACGAGGACGAAATTGGCGTGCGAGCGGATTGGCACCAACCCGAGCTCCCCCAGCTCGGTGGCGAACCTGGCGCGAAGCTCCACCACCTGGCGCACGTGAGCGTCCACCCATTTCCGGTCATCGCGCAGCGCGTTCGTCCCCGCCTGCTCGGCGAGCGCGCTCACCTTGTACGGGCCGCGCGACTTCTCGACGGCGGCCACGATCTCCGGCGCCCCGCATCCGTAGCCGATCCGGAGTCCGGCGAGCCCGAACGCCTTGGACATCGTACGCACGACGAGCAGGCGGGCGCGCGCCGGCGCGCTGGCCGCGGCATTCACGCCGGCGAACTCGGCGTACGCCTCGTCGAGGATCACGATCCCCGGAGCGCCGTCGATCACCCGCTCGATCGCGCCGGGTGAAGCCAGCGTACCGGTCGGATTGTTGGGCGAGCAGATGTAGATGATGCGGGCGCCGGTGGCGAGCAGCGCGTCGGCGTCGATGTCGAGATCGGCACGCAGCGGTATCGCCACCGGATCGAGCCCGTTCATGCGGGCGAAGATCGGGATCATCGCGAACGAGGGCTCCGGGTGTGCGACGCGGTCGCCGGGCTCGGCGAACGCCCGGATCGCCGAGTCGAGTACGTCGTCGGAGCCACAACCGGTGACGACGTTCTCGGCACGCACGCCGACATGGCCGGCGAGTGCGGCCTTGAGTCCCGGTGCGTACAGGGCCGGGTACCGCGTGAGCGCCGATGAGGCTGCGCTCCGGATCGTCACCACCGCCGCCGGCGCCGCGCCCCACAGATTCGTGTTGTCGCTCAGATCGAGCTCGCACGGAGTCCGGTCAGGAGAGTAGAGAGAGATCGCGCGATAACTGGTGCGTGCGAGCTCGAGCGCGTCTTGCCGGCTGGCGGTCGTCATGGCCCCTCCGACCAGGCGCGTGCGGCCGCGGCGTGCGCCGGAAGACGCTCGGCATCGGCGATCCGTGCCACGTCGCCACCGAGTCGTGCCGCCGCCTCCGGCGTGACGCGCTGCCAGCTCGTCCAGCGTACGAAATCGAGGACCGACAGTCCGGAGTACGATCGTGCGAGGCCGCCGGTCGGCAGGACGTGGTTGCCGCCGGTCATGTAATCGCCGAACGAGACCGAGCTGGACGAGCCGACGAACACGGCCCCGGCGTTGAGAACGAGCGGAAGGACCTCGTCCAGACGATCGGTCGCGAGCAGCAGGTGCTCGGGCGCGTACTCGCGCGCGAAATCGAGCGCCTGCGCGACGTCGCGCGCGGTGAGGATCGCACCCGACGAAGCGAGGGCCTCGGCGATGATCGCGACCCGGGGCTCGGCCTCGACACGCTCGGCTACTGCCTCGGCTATCCTCGCGGCGGTGCGTGGATCCAGTGCGATGACGACCACTGCGGCCCTCGGATCGTGCTCGGCCTGCGCAATCATTTCGCGCGCCATCGCGACCGGATCCGCAGTCGAATCGGCGATCACGAGCAGCTCGCTCGGTCCTGCCGGGGAATCGATCCCGACCACGCCCGAGAGCTGGAGCTTCGCCTCGGCCACGTAGGCGTTACCGGGCCCGATGACGCGATCCACCCGAGGCACGGAGTCCGTGCCGAAGCTCATGGCCGCGATCGCGCCCGCACCGCCCAGCGCGAACACGCGATCGACCTGCGACAGCTCGGCGGCGGCCAGAACGACCGGCGAGGGGAGGCCGGTGGTCTCAGGCGGCGTGCAGAGTATGATCTCCCCGACACCGGCGACGCGCGCCGGCACCGCTTCCATGAGCACGCTGCTCGGATACGCTGCTCGACCGCCGGGAGCGTAGATCCCGACACGCGCCAGCGGATCGGGCCGGCGGCCGACCGTGACTCCCGGCTCGGTCTCGACCTCGAACGCACGCGGGAGAGCGGCGCGGTGAGCGGTCGCTATGTTCGCGGCGGCCCGCTCGAGCGCCCGGCGCAGGTCGGCGTCGAGAGCGTCGAGGGCTGCGCGACATCGCTGACGCGGAACCTCGAGCTCGGTCAGCGTCACACCGTCGAGCTCGAGCGCCAGCGCGCGCAGCGCCGCATCGCCTCCCGTGCGGACGCGGTCGATGATCGCGGCCGTGCGCTCGCGGACCTCGGTGTCGGACGAGCTGGCACGGTGGAACAGGCGATCGCGGTCGGCGGACGCCAGGGCTTCCACGGATCCCGTGAATGCGAGACGCAGGACTCCGGCGATGCTCATGGCATCACCCGCTCTATCCGCGTGACGAGAATGCCCTCGCCGCCGATCGCCTTCAGCGCCGCTACGGTGCGGTAGATTCCGTCCGCCCTCACGACGGCGTGCACGGCAACGTGGTGACCGCCGTTCAGCAAGTCGATCACGGTCGGCCCGTTGAGCCCGGGGAGCACCGCCTTCACCCGGTCGAGCGCCGCGCGCGGAACGTTCGCCATCAGGTATCGCATCCCACGGGCGCGGAGCACGGAACCGAGTGCGTCCACGAGATCGCGCAGCACACTCGTCGCCTCGTCGCCGCCACGGCCGTTCGCGCCGCCAATCGACGTCACGAGACGCGCACTCGACTCCATGACCGTGGCGATCTCGCGCAGGCCGTTGACCCTGAGGGTCGACCCGGTCGATGTCAGGTCCACGACGATGTCGGCGATGCCGATGTGCGGTGCGATCTCCGTAGCACCTGAAACCGGGACGACGCGCACGCTGCGTCCGGCTTCCTCGAAGTACCGCTGCGTGATCCGCGGGAAGGACGTGGCGACGCGCGGCGCGTCGACGATGTCATCGATCGAGGAAATCCCGCTCTCCTCCCGTGCGGCCACGACGAGGCGGCAGCGGCCGAACTCGAGGTCCATCAACGACTCCAGGGGGCGTCCGGACTCGGATACGAGATCCCACCCGGTGATTCCGGCATCGGCGGCACCATCGGCGACGAACTCCGGAATGTCCTGGGCGCGAACGAACAAGGCCTCGAACTCGCCGCCGAGGGAAGCTGTGAGTGCGCGGTCGCCGCGAACGCGGACGTCGAGTCCCGCGTCGTTGAACAGCTCCCGGGCCTCTTCCGCCAGACGGCCCTTGTTGGGTAGAGCGATGCGAAGCATGTCACCTGGTGTTTGGGGATCATCGGCAATCCCTGAAAGACAAAAAAACGGCCCGTCCAGAGGACGGGCCGCAGTGTCGCGTCGCCGAGCCAGTGACCGATCAGCCGGTCATCCGCACACGCGCGCAACGCCCCGACCCGTCGGGCCGTGACCGTGATGCGCATGGAGGTGGCGGAAGCTGTAGCTCGGCATGGCCGCAACGATAGGTTGACCGACGCGGGAAGTCAACCTGGCGACCCGAAGCAGGCGTTCACCGCTCGGTACTTTCGGCGGCCTGGTCTCGTCCCTATGCTGGTGAGATGGGACCGAACGGCTCGCAGAAGACGAGCCGCTGCCGCGGACAGATTACACAACCCACATGGAGGCACTCAGATGCGCCTGATTCGTGCGCTCGTCTATACGGTCGTGGCCGCGGGCTGTGGCGGCGGTGGATCGACGCCAAATCAGCCGGTGGAGCACGTGCAGCTCAACGGTGCGGGCAACCTCACCATCTCGGTGGGTGACAGTCGAGGTCTGTCGGTGACGCTCCGGGATGCGCAGAACAGCGTGCTGACGGGGCGGCAGGTCACATGGACGATCACGCCGAACCCCGCCGGTGCCGCGTCGCTCGCGCCGACGAGTGGCTCCCAGACGACGCTTTCGGCATCAGCCGTGGGGACTTCGCTCGTTCGGGCCACATCGGAGGGGAAGAGCGCAGAGGTGACGTTCACGATCGAGGAGGAGGCGCCCGCTCCGAGCGCGGTCCAGGTGAATCTGAGCGGGACCAGCTTCGTGCCATCCAGCGTCACGCTGCTGCAGGGTGGAACCGTGACCTGGAACAACGGGTCGGCCGAGGTGCACGACGTGACCTTCGGCACCAACGCGCCCGCCGGCGGTAACATTGACCCGCTCGGCCCGGGCGCGGAGGCTTTCCGCACGTTCAACGTCGTGGCGGAAATCGATTACGTATGCACGCGCCACCCGGGCATGTCCGGCAGCATCTCGGTGGTAGCTCCCTAGCGGCGTCCCGCACTTTCCGAACCGGGCTGCGCGCGACTTCCTGCCCAACACACACCGGCGAGGACGGCGCTCGGCCGGCTCGCCATCGGCCCCCGTTCGACCTGGGCCTCCGGCCACGGTTTGCACCGCGGCATTCGGGTTTGCGCCGACCCGCACTTGTGAATAAATTCACATGCGCTCCGCCGCCATAGCCTGGAGCCAACCATTCACGCGTGAAAATGCCGATGAGGCACTGGAGGCTACCGAATGCCGTTCAGAGGACTGGCGCTCCTGGTGAGCGCGTTGTTTCTGGCAGCCTGCGCGAGCGGGGAGCAGACCCAGCAGCAGGCCGCGGCGGATGCGCCCGCCACTCAGGAGGCCGGCACTATCGCCGGCGCTCGCATCACGGGGCAGACGCACACAGTCCGCATGCTCGGTGACGAGCGCGGTTATCGCTACGATCCCGTCAACCTCACGATTCGTCAGGGCGATGGCGTGCGCTTCATCATGGTCTCCACGCCGCCCCACAATGTCGAGTTCCGCTCCGGGCAGATCCCGGCCGGTGCCGAAGCGCAGCTCGCCGTGAACATGGAGAACGCCGTTGGCATGATGGGTCCGATGATGTTGGCGCAGGACGAGGAATACACGATCTCGTTCGCCAACGTCCCGCCGGGCGTCTACAACTACGTGTGTACGCCGCACGAAGCGATGGACATGAGGGGAGTCATCACGGTCCAGTAAGGCAGCAGCAGCTGCTTGCGGGCACGCGGGCGGGGGCCGAACGACCTCCGCCCGTGGCGCATTCCGGCACGCGGCGTACAATTCTCTTCTCATGTCCGGCTTCCAGTCCGAGCGCGCGCTCGGCGACACGGCACGGTGGATTTCGGCACGCTCGCGCAACGCGCTGAAGCGGCCCGTGCCGATCCTCGTCGCCGGCACGCTGGTGTTCATTGCGGCGACGGTGGCCTTTCTCGTCGTTCCGCTCCAGATGAATCGTGCCGCGCGGAGCGTCGCTCCTCGCGCCGACGAGCGGCCAGACACCCTGTCGATGCTCGCGGGAATCGCTCGTGCCCGCGCCGGAGTCGTCGCCGCTGATTCAGTGCTGGAGCGGGCCCGCGAGGAAATCGCCCGTCCCACGGTGGTTCCCGCCACCGCCGGGACGCTCTCGCCGGATATGATGGCACGACGTGACTCGCTCACCAGCCTGGCCGCCGTGCTCGCACGCCGGATCGAGCGAGTCGAGACCGCTCCGATCCTGGCATCGTTCCGCGAGCTCGGGGAGCTTCCCGCTGTGAGTGCCGACCCTCGCGTTCGCCCCCTCCTCGATTCGCTCGCCGACGTCGAGCGCGAGCGCGAAGTCTTCGGTGCCGCCGGAGGCGTGGACCCGATTTTCGTCGCGCTCACCGCGCGCGCCACCGCGCTCGGTCGCGCCATACGTGCCGTCGCCCAGGAGCGTCGCGAGACCATCCAGGCGCAGCTGCTGGCGCTGCGGCCGCAGGCGCCGCCGACACCGCAGCCCCGCATCGTGATCGATACCGCGCCACTGGCCGAGCGGCGAGCGCTGGCGGTCGCCGCCCTGGACTCGGCGGTTACCGCGCTGGAGCGCGCGCGGCTCGTGCACCGGCAGCTCGACCGCCGCGCCGAGGAGGCTCGACGGCTGACCCGCGTCGCGACACCGCCTGCTGCCGCAGCGGTTGCCGGCGTCATCCTGGCACTCGCGGCGGGATTCGCTCTGGCGCTGGTACTGGAGCTTCGGACTCCACGCGTCGCCGATCCGCGCGAGGTGGAGCGGCTGACCGGCGTCCGGGTGATCGGTGTCGTGAGGCCGCACGCGCGGTCTCCGGAGCGCGCCCGGCGTCGCGCCGACGAGCTCGCGCCCCCTCTCATCACCACCGCCGATGAGACGTATCGACGCCTGTACCTCCATCTGGCGTCCTCCGACGCGCCGGTTCCGCTGGTCGCGCTCACCGGCGAGGATCCGGTGATCAACGGCGTGATCGGAGCCAACGTCGCGGCCGTGGCTGCATACGAAGCGCGCACCACCCTCATCGTGGACGCTGACATCGACCATTGTACGGTGGCCGGCGTCCTGCGCGTTTCCGCCGGCCCCGGCGTCGCGGAGATTCTCGCCGGCCGGGCCGACTGGGCTGGGTCGGTGGTGCAGACATCGATCGGCCGCGACCGCGTCTTGTTCGTTGTGCCCGGCGGGTGGGGGGACGCACCGGCGCTCACCGATCAGATCCGTCGAACCCTGCGCGACGACCTCGCGCGCATGGCCCGACGGTTCGATGTCGTGGTCGTGGTCACGTCGCATACGCCGGGCTCGAACGTCGGACTCGATCTTCTCCCGGTACCCGACGTCGTCTATTGCGCCGAGGTCGGCCGCACCTCGCTGGCCCAGCTGATGCGCGCGGTGCGCGACTTGAGGGACGCCGGGGTGCGCGTGCGCGGGATCGTCCTCTGGGATCTCGATGTACCCGAACTGCCGTCGCGGCAGGAGCTCGGCGCGGGCCGGCTGGCCCAGCCGGAGCGTTCGGTCGTGAACGCCTCGACGGGCTAGCGGGTACGAGCGGTGCGCGAACGTCTGCGCCGCTGTATGTTCATCGAACGCGCACCTCGAACTCGTTTCCCAATCATGACCGTCACCGGCTACTCGGATCGCGTCGATCACGCGCTCGCCTTCGCAGCCAAGCACCATTACCAGCAGGCGTGGAAGGGCTCGCGTGCCCCATACGGCACTTCCGGGCCGAACACGGCCATCATCCTCACTCGCTACGCGCAGGATGAGGAGACGGTAGTCTGCGGCATTCTGCACGAGGTCGTGCAGGACTTCGTCCGGGAAGGTTACACCCGCGAAATGCTCGAGCAGCGGATAGCCGCGAAGTTCGGTGTCGCCGTGCTCGATACGCTCGTCGCGGTGACCGAGCGCCGCCATGATGACGATGGCGTGGAGATGACGGCCGACGAACGCCGTCGCGATCGTCTGGAGAGGCTCACCGGCGCCAGTCCGCGGGCCCGCTGGGTCTTCGCGGCCGCGGCGGTCCACGATGGCAGCGCGTTGCTCACCGACCTCCGCCGCACCGAATACCCCGAGGTGGTCTGGTCCCGCTTCAGCGCCGGTCGCGAGGGCACGCTGCTCCTCTATCGGCAGCTCGCCGACCGGCTGTCAGAGCTGGGCTTCGACGCGCCGATTCTGGCGGAACTGGTGCGCGTCGTCGACGCGCTCGAGGAGACGAACGCCGTCAGACGGTGACGCGGAGCGCGGGATAGGTCCGCGCCACGTACTCCTCGAGAATGCGCAGGAAGTCGGCGACGATCGTCTCGCCTTTCAGGGTAACGAAGAGGCGGCCGTCCACGTAGACCGGTGCCTTCGGCTCCTCGGCCGTCCCCGGGAGAGAGATCCCGATGTTGGCGTGCTTCGACTCGCCGGGCCCGTTCACGACGCACCCCATCACGGCGACCTTCATCGTCTCGACGCCCGGATGCCGCGCGCGCCATACCGGCATCTGCTGGCGCAGGTGCACCTGGATGTCCTCGGCCATCTGCTGAAAGAAAGTCGACGTCGTACGCCCGCAACCGGGGCACGCGGTCACCTGCGGATTGAAGCTGCGAAGACCCAGCGACTGGAGGATCTGCTGCGCCACCTGCACCTCCTCCGTGCGGTCGCCGCCCGGCTTCGGAGTCAGCGAGACGCGGATCGTGTCACCGATACCCTCGGCGAGCAGGATGGAGAGACCGGCCGTGCTGGCTACGATTCCCTTCATTCCCAGTCCGGCCTCGGTCAGCCCCAGATGCAGCGGAAAGTCGCAGCGCGCGGCGAGGCGGCGGTAGACATCCACCAGGTCCTGGACCTGCGACACCTTGGCGGAGAGCAGGATTCGGTCGTGGGCGAGACCGACTTCCTCGGCCAGCGCGGCCGAGCGCAGCGCGCTCTCCAGCATCGCCTCGATGTAGACGTCGCGTGCCTCGAGCGGCTCCGGCCGCCGCCCGTTGTCGTCCATCATTCGCGTGAGCAGATCCTGGTCGAGCGATCCCCAGTTGACGCCGATCCGCACGGGCCTGTCCCATTCGAGGGCGATCCGGATGATCGCTCGGAAGTTCTCGTCGCGCCGCTTGCCGCCCACGTTCCCCGGATTGATGCGGTACTTGGCAAGGAGCCGGGCGCACTCCGGGAATCGGGCGAGCAGCAGGTGCCCGTTGTAGTGGAAGTCGCCGACGAGGGGCACGTCGATCCCGAGGTCGTCGAGTCGGGTGGCGATCTCGGGCACCGCGGCCGCGGCCTCGTCGTTGTTGACCGTGATGCGGACGATCTCGGAGCCGGCGCGGGCGAGTGCGGCGACCTGCTCGGCCGTAGATGCGGCGTCGGCCGTGTCGGTGTTGGTCATCGACTGGACGACCACCGGGAAGCCAGCCCCGACCGGGACCGAGCCGATGCGAGTGGTTGTGGTAGGCCGTCGATTGCCGAAGTTCACTGGCGGTCGATTGAGAGAGGTTTCCGTAAAGCTAAGCCCCCGCTCTACGACGCGGGATGCCGATGGTCGCCAATGGGCGGCGGGCACGTCGCAGCGGTGGCGCGGTCGGGACCACTCCCTGCGCCGGCGATGGTCACGGCTGTCGTGTCGCCCCCGGCGGCCGCCCTCGACGACGTGGAGGCGCCGCCTCCGCGGCCTCCGCGAGGCGATCGGCAAGCTCCCGTTCGATGCGTGCGAGATCGATGTGAACCGAAAGCAGCGGCGTCCAGTGATGCTCACCCCGGCCGGCGATCAACTCGGGCGCCATCGCGAGCGCCCGACCGGTCGGTAGCCCGAGCGCTCGCATCAGCTCCAGTGCGACCGCGATGGTGGTGACCGCTTCCGCCGAGATTCGCCTGCGGACGCCTTGTCGGATCGATAGCACGCCGTGAACCCGGTGGTGCGACAGAAGGTTGTCGAGCCATTTCACTGGAACCTGGAGCGCGAGAGCGGAGGCAACGAGATCGTAGGAGCGCACCGGTGCTGGTTGATCCTCCGCTGTTCGGGTAAGGCGAGGGCCCGGGCAGGCCGCTCACGCGCTTTAATATATGCTATAGTTGGGTATATATGCGGACCATCCCCAGGGATCGTTGGAACGGAGTGTTCGCAGGCCCCCGGGTCCAATGAGCAATACCAGGGGCACAACGGGGGTAGACACCGGCAGAATATATCCTAGCCTTTGGAGGATCATTTAAGAAGGTCGAGATGGCCCGGTAAGGAACAGCGGCATGAGATAACCTGCGGACGCCCATCCACCGCAGTTCCATCCAACCGATCGCGCCACCTTCGTTAGCGACATTCGGTGTCCTCGGCGGCGCGACCCATTCGCGTGGTCCGCGCCCGCATTTGACCCGCCACCGCGTCCTCCGGCGGGGACGCGGGCCGTCTCCTCCCGTGGCCGCTCGACCCCGGGCGCGGATCGATCACGCGCACTAAGTTGTTGGCACGCTTGCCGTGCGGCCCCCTCCGCGGGACGGTATCGGCCCTGCCACGCTGGTTAGCGCCAACGAAGGTCCCGTTCACCATTTCGCCGCACCCGGCGAGCCTTCCATGAGGAAGTCCCCCATGCGCGCCGCTCTCCTGGCTGTCGCACTGCTGACGGGCGCCATGATCACCGTGCCGGCCGCCGGCGCCCAGCTGATCGGTGAAACCATCGAACAGCCCGATTCGCCCAAGCCGGCGCGAGGCTATATCGCCCTGGGATTGCGGGGCGCGCAGCCGCTGGGCGAGTTCGCCGACTACATCCGCATGGGCGTCGGCTTCGGCGGCTACGTCGCGCACGCGCTCGATGCGCGCGGCGTCCTCTCGCTGCGCGGAACCGTGGACTTCATGATCTACGGCCACGAGACGACCCGACATTCCGTGTATGGGGGGTCGCTCGACGTCACCACGAGCAACAACATCCTGGCGATGGGAATCGGCCCGCTTCTCATGGCGCCAGGCAACGGGGTGCGTCCGTACGTCACCGCCACCGCCGGCTTCTCCTACTTTTCCACGACCACATCGCTGAAGTGGCGTCACGCGGACGAGGACCTCGACAACTGGACCGATTTCTCCGACGCGGTCTTCGCCTGGACGGGAGGCGGCGGGCTGCTCGTTCCTCTGCGGCGCGGCTCACGTCCCATCCTGCTCGATTTGAGCGCGACCTATCACGGGAACGGCGAGGCGGAGTACCTGCGAGAAGGGAGCATATGGCAGGACGACGCGGGGAATACCTTCTTCACGCCCATCCGCAGCAGGACCAACATGGTCGTCTACACGATCGGCGTTTCGTTCGGCGCGTGGTGAGCGTCGAGCGCGTCCCGGCGCCACGGAATAGACGGGCCGCCGTCCGGCATCTGCTCGCGGGACGCCGCTGAGACTCCCGCGCATCGGGCCCGGCGCGATCGTCACCGCAGCCTTCATCGGGCCGGGGACGGTCACCACCTGCACGCTGGCCGGGGCACGCTTTGGCCACGCGCTGCTGTGGGCGCTCGTTTTCGCGACGGTCGGTACGATCGTACTCCAGGAGATGGCGGCACGGCTCGGCGTGGTGGGCCGAGCCGGGCTCGCCGAAGCCCTGCGCCGCCGATTCACCGAGCAACCGGCCCTGCGTTTGCTCGCGATGATTCTCGTGACTGGCGCGATCGGGGTCGGAAACGCCGCCTACCAGACCGGCAACCTGCTGGGTGCCTCCCTCGGAATGCAGGTCATCGCCGGAGCGGACCTGCGTCCGTGGGCGCTGGCCATCGCGCTCACCGCCGCCGCGCTCCTGTGGACGGGCCGGTACAGGATCATCGAGCGGGCGCTGATCGCGATGGTGGTGGTCATGTCCGCGGCCTTCATCCTGACCGCCGTGAGCGTGGCAGGCGGCGCGAGCGGCGCGGCAATCGTGCGTGGTGCGTTCGTTCCGACCATTCCCGATGGCGCGGCAATGATCGCGCTCGGGCTCGTCGGGACGACGATCGTGCCGTACAACCTCTTCCTCCATGCCAGCGCGGTGCGGGAGCGCTGGTCGGGCGCCGAGGGGCTGAGAGCAGCGCGTGCGGATCTGATCGTGGCGATCGGCCTCGGCGGGCTGGTGTCGATGGCGATCGTGATCACGGCTGCCGCGCGACAGGGGATGCCGGTGGCGAGCGCCGCCGACATGGCGCTCCAGCTCGAGCCATTGCTCGGGCGGTGGGCGACCGGCGTTTTCGCCCTGGGCCTGCTCGCGGCCGGCGTGACGTCGTCGATCACGGCCCCGCTGGCGGCGGCCTACGCGCTCTCCGGCGCCTTTGGCTGGGACGCCGACCTGCGGGCCCCTCGCGTGCGCGCCATCTGGGTCAGCGTGATAGCGGTGGGACTGGCGTTCGCTCTCGCCGGCGTGCGGCCCGTGCCGGCAATCCTGTTCGCGCAGGCGGCCAACGGCATTCTGCTCCCTGCGGTGGCGATCTTTCTGCTCGTCGTGATGAACGACCGCCGCGCCCTCGGCAGCGCGGCGAACGGGTGGAAGGCGAACATCGCCGGGGGCGCCATAGTCGGCCTCACGGTGCTGCTCGGCGCGCGCGCTCTCTGGGGCGCACTCGGCTGACGCGTCCGCCTCAGCCGGCGTGAACCGTCAGCTCGTTTCCGCGGCCGACATCGATCGTGGTGCGCAGCGACGACCGCGCGGCCTCGATCTGTGCCCTCAGCGCGGAAGGACCGGTCCCGCCGTCCACCTCGCGCCGCTCGACCGAGTTGGCGGCCGACAAGGCCTCGAACACGTCGGCGTCGAACATCGGGTGCGCGGCCTGGAAGACCTCGAGCGGCAGCGAGTGCAGCTCACAGTCGAGTCGTTCGGAGTCGCGAACCAGCTTGCCGACGATCGCATGTGCGTCGCGGAACGTAGTGCCGCGGCGCACGAGAAAATCGGCCAGATCGGTCGCCATCATCGTGCTGGAGATGGCGGCCCGCATCCGTTCCGGCCGGAACGTCAACTCACGTACCGTGCCGGCCACGGCCGGGAGCACGAGGTGCACCGCGTCCACGGCGCCGAACAGCGCGCGCTTGTCTTCCTGGAGGTCCTTGTTGTAGCCGCTCGGCAGTCCCTTGAGCGTGGCGAGCAGCGAAACGAGATCACCGAGCAGCCGTGCGCCCGACGCGCGCGCGAGTTCCAGCGCGTCGGGGTTCCGCTTCTGCGGCATCATGCTCGAACCGGAGCTGTACGTCTCGCCGAACTCGACGAACCCGAACTCGCTCGATCCGTAGAGGATCAGATCCTCTGCCAGCCGGGAGAGGTGGCCGCCGACGAGCGCCAGCGCGAACAGCACCTCGGCGACGAAGTCGCGATCGCTCACCGCGTCGATGCTGTTCGGCGAGAGCGCCACGAAGCCCAGGCTTCCCTGAAGCAGCACGCGCGAAACCGGGTAGGCACATCCGGCGACGGCGCCCGAGCCGAGGGGGAGCACGGCGGCAGCGCGTGCGGCGGCGGCAAGCCGGGCGCGGTCCCGGTCGAGCGGCCAGAAGTGGGCGAGCAGCCAGTGTCCGGCGGCGACCGGTTGCGCGCGCTGGAGGTGCGTGTATGCCGGCATCAGCGCGCCGCCGAGCGACTCGGCACGCGCGAGCAGGGCGGCCTGGACATCGCGGAGCGCGCGGTCGAGCGACGCGCAGGCGTCGATCGTCCACAGTCGCGTCGCGGTGGCTACCTGGTCGTTCCGGCTTCGCCCCGTATGCAGCTTGGACGCGGCTTCACCGACGACATCGTGCAGCAACCGGTCGATCATCGTGTGCACGTCCTCGTCGGAAGGCGCGGGCAGCGCACCCCCGGCGAGGCGATCCGCGACCGCGTCCAACCCGACCTCGATCGCCGTGCTCTCCTCGAGCGTCAGCACCCCCGCATTCCAGAGCGCCACCGCCCACGCCTTGGACAGCCGGATGTCGTGCGGCCAGAGGCGAAAGTCGATCCCGATCGAGTAGTTGAGCGCGTCGAACGCGGAGGCGGTGCCGGCGCCGAATCGTCCGCCCCACAGCTTATGGGTCGGCGTATCGGCGTTCGGCACGAGCTCGATCGGCCGCGTCACGCGAGCGCGAGCGCCCGCGACGCTCCCTTGGCGTCCTCGTCGTCCGCGCCAGCGCCGGACTCGCCGGATTTGCCGGATTCGCCCGACCCGTTCGACCCGTTCGACCCGTTCGACCCAGTCGACTCCGTTGACGACGTGCCAGCCGCGCCGCGCGCGGTGGGCATGGCATGGGGCGCCGGGGCGGAACCGGCGAGCTCCTGGTCCTTCAGCGCCCGTACGCGCTGGGGGAGCGCGTACAGCCGAATGAACCCGGCCGCGTCCGCCTGCTGATAGACATCATCCTCACCGAAGGTGACGAAGCGCTCATCGTAAAGCGCATGGTCGCTCCTCCGGCCGACCACCGTAGCCGTGCCCTTGTAGAGGCGAAGCCGTACCGAACCGGTGATGCGCTCCTGGGTGACGTTCACGAAGGCATCGTACGCCTCGCGCTCGGTGGTCCACCACCGGCCCTCGTAGACGAGATCCGCGTACCGCGAGGCAATGAGGTCCTTGGCAGTGAGCGTACGGCGATCCAGCACGAGCTGCTCCAGCTCGCTGTGTGCCTGGTACAGCAGCGTGCCGCCCGGGGTCTCGTATACGCCGCGGGACTTCATTCCGACGAGTCGATCCTCGACCAGGTCGATCCGGCCCACGCCGTGCCGGCCGCCGATCTCGTTGAGCGCGGTGAGCAGCTCGACGGGGTCGAGTGATTCGCCATCGATCGACACCGGCGTACCAGCTGCGAAGCCGATCACGACCTCTTCCGGCTCGTCCGGCGCCGCCTGAGCCGACGACGAGAACTGGAACATGTCCTCCGGCGGGCCCGCGTTCGGATCCTCGAGCACGCCGCCCTCATGGGAGATGTGCCAGATGTTCCGGTCCCGCGAGTAGATCTTCTCACGTGTCGCGGTGATCGGGATTCCTCTTGCCTCGGCGTACGCGATTGCGTCCTCGCGGCTCCGAATGTCCCACTCGCGCCACGGAGCGATCACGGGAAGGTCGGGGGCGAACGCCGCATAGGTGATCTCGAACCGGACCTGATCGTTCCCCTTGCCGGTGCATCCGTGGGCGAGCGCGTCGGCCCCGATGCGGCGCGCGATCTCGACCTGCCGCCGGGCGATCAGTGGTCTCGCCATCGACGTACCGAGGAGGTACTTGCGGCCGTAGATCGCCCCGGCGCGAAGCGTGGGCCAGATGTACTGCTCGACGAACTCGCGACGAAGGTCCTCGATGTAGCACTCCTCCGCACCCGAGGCGAGTGCCTTTTCACGAACGCCCTCCAGTTCATCGCCCTGCCCGACATCGCCGGCGACGCAGATGACGCGGGCATCGTAATGCTCGCGGAGCCACGGGACGATGATCGAGGTGTCGAGCCCGCCCGAGTAGGCGAGGACGATGGTGCTGGTCATGGAGGCTCCGGGGGCGAGGAATATCTATGCAGACGCATTGCATAAATAGTCGCTTGGGGGCGGGTCGTCAACCACTGGGGGGCGATCTCCCTGGCGGCCCGGCGCGGGAGCGACATGTTGGGCGCCACCGCTACCGGCGCGGCATGCCGGCCGCGCCCTGGCTGGCGATCCCGAAATGCCACAACCGGGCTCCAGGTGAGGAGTTACCAAGGTCGCCAGCTTTCGAGCTGGCCCAGCACCGGAAGGCTGCCTCAGCCCAGGGACTCGCCAGTCATCTGCCCTGCGACGAATCCTCCCCGGCCAGCGAGCGAATCCGGCGCACGATGCGCTCGCGTGCGGCCGAGGAGCGGCAGATAATGAGAATCGTGTCGTCGCCGGCGATCGTGCCGAGGATGTCGGGCCAGGACTCGAGATCGAGCGAGACGGCCACCGAGTTGGCGGCCCCGACGACGGTCCGGAGCACGGCCAGCTCGCTCACCCCGTCCACGCTGCGGAACAATGTCGGCAGGAGAAGATCGAGCGATGGGCGCGTGTCGTCCGCTCCGTTGCCGCCCTCCGGCGCCGCGTAACGAACGCCGCCCTGGGGCGACGGGATGCGGGCGAGCCGCAGGTCACGCAGGTCTCGCGACAGTGTCGCCTGGGTCACATCCCACCCCCGCTGGCGCAGGAGTCGCCGCAGCTCCTCCTGGCTTCCGACCGGGCGCGTCTCGACGATCTCCAGGATCGCCGCCTGCCGTTCGCGTTTGTTGGCCATGCCTCCTCCGGTGCGTTGGGACGATACCACCGGAAGCCGGCCGGCGGTAAGCGGCACCATTGACAGCGCGGCTCTGCAACTTTATGCATTCTTCGTGCATAAACTTCCCGTCGGCATTCTGGGGGCGAGTGGGTACGCGGGCCGCGAGCTCTGTGCCCTGCTCGGCGCCCACCCCGGACTCGAGCTCGCGTTCGCCGCCGCCAACGAGCGGCGCGGCGAGACCGTGCGCATCGGCGGGCGCAGCATCACCTTCGTCGCTCCGGACGACGCGCCGCTCGGCGATGCCGCGCTGATCTTCTCCGCTCTCCCGCATGGCGTGTCCGGAGCCTGGACGGATCGGGCGCGCAGCGCCGGCGCGAAGGTCGTCGATCTCTCCAACGATCTGCGCCCGGGCTCGAGCGATCGCGGCGTGCCCTACGGACTTCCCGAGCTGACGCGGGAGCAGGTGCGCGGCGCCGACATCGTCGCCAATCCAGGGTGCTATCCGACGCTCGTCCTCCTCGCTCTGGCGCCGCTGCTCCGGGAGGGCCTCATTGCTCCCGGCGGCACCGTCACGATCGCCGCGGCGAGCGGCGTCACCGGCGCCGGCTTCACCGCCCGACACGACCTGCTGTTCGGCGAGGTCACCGAGGACTTCCGCGCCTACGCCGCCGGTAACACGCACCGCCACCTGGCCGAGATGCGGGCGATGGTGGCCACCTTCGGCGCCGACGTCGATCTCATCTTCACGCCGCACCTGCTCCCCGTCGCGCGCGGGATCCTCGCCACCATCACGGTGCCACTGCTGCATCCCCTTGCCTCGGCGCTGGGCCCCTGGGAGGCGATGTACGCGGGTGAGCCGTTCGTCGAGGTATCGGCCGAGCTGCCGTCGCTGCGCGATGTCGTGCGGCGCAACGTCGCCCGGATCAGCGCTACTGCCGCCGCCGGAACTCGCACGCCGACGTTGGTCGTCGTCTGCGCTCTCGACAACCTCGTGAAGGGCGCCGCCGGTCAGGCAATCCAGAACGCCAACCTTCAGCTCGGGCTCGCCGAGCCCGCCGGGCTCCCAGGATGATGCGCGTAATCAAGGTCGGCGGGCGGGCGCAGGAGCGAGCGGATCTCGCGCCGGCTCTCGCCACCGCGTGGAGCGCGAAACGGGGCGCGATGTGCCTCGTGCACGGCGGCGGCGACGCGGTGTCGGCACTCCAGCGCCAGCTCGGTGTCACGCCGACCTTCATCGATGGCCGCCGTGTCACCGGCGATGCGGACATCGCGATCCTCCGCATGGCGCTTTCCGGCGCCGCCAACAAACGGCTCGTCTCCGCGCTCGTCGCACTGGGTGTTCGCGCCGTCGGAATCTCGGGCGAGGATGCAGGGCTGATTCGGGCCGACGTGGCCGACGAGCAGCTCGGTCGTGTGGGTGTGCCGCATTCGATCGAGGTTCCGCTTCTCTGGTCCCTTCTCGATGCCGGATTTCTGCCGGTCATATCGCCACTCGGCGTGGATCGCGCGAGCCCGGATGCGCGGACGCTCAACGTGAACGCCGACGATGCCGCGGCGGCCATTGCCGTCGCCCTCGGCGCCGACGAGCTCGTGCTGGTCGCCGACGTGCCCGGCGTGCGGGACGCCGACGGACTGCCGTTCGCGTCCCTCGACCTGGCCGGCGCATCGGCGCTGATGGCTTCCGGGATCGCCGCCGGCGGGATGCACGCCAAGCTGCAGGCGGCCTCGTTCGCTCTCACGCACGGCGTCGCGCGCGTGCGCATTGGGGATCTGTCCGCGGTGGAGGATTCCACGCGCGGTACGCTGCTCACCACGACCTTGCCGGTCCACGTCCCGAGCTTCGCATGACCACCGCGCTCCCCGTGCACGCGCCGGCCGACGGCGCGCTCCTCCCCGTCTACCGCCGTCAGCCGATCGAGATCGTCCGCGGCGACGGCGTCGAGCTGATCGACGTCGACGGGAAGCGCTACCTCGACTTCACCAGCGGGATCGCCGTCAACGCGCTGGGATATGGCGACGAGGGGGTGCAGCAGACGATGCGCGACGCCATGGAGAGCGGACTCCTCCACGTGTCGAACCTCTATCACACGGCGCCGGCGCGTCGACTTGCCGAGGCGCTCGTCGAGCGATCGTTCGCCGACGCGGTGTTCTTCTGCAACTCGGGCGCTGAGGCGAACGAAGGAGCGTTCAAGTTCGCGCGCCGCTGGGCCCGGAACAGCGGTGGGCCGGCGAAGCACGAGATCGTCGCGCTCCGCGGCAGCTTCCACGGACGACTCTTCGCGTCGCTGGCGGCGACCGACCGGCCCAGCTTCCGCGCGCCATTCCGTCCGCTCGCCGGCGGGATCTCGATCGTCGAGCGCGACATCGATGAGCTGTCGCGCGTGCTCGACGCGGAGAGGGTTGCCGCGGTGATCGTGGAGCCGGTGCAGGGCGAGGGGGGCGTGCGCGTTCTCTCGACCGAGCTCCTCGAGGCGCTGCGGGAGCTCACCAGGGACCGCGGCATCGCGCTGATCTTCGATGAGATCCAGTGCGGTCTGGCCCGCACCGGATCGCTGTTCGCGTACGAGGCGAGCGGTGTCGAGCCGGACCTGATGACGCTCGCCAAGCCCCTTGCCGGCGGGCTGCCGATGGGGGCGGTGCTCCTCTCCGCGCCGCTCGCTGCCGCCGTGCAGCCGGGCGATCACGCGACGACGTTCGGCGGCGGTCCGTTCGTCGCGTCGGTGGCGTTGCACGTCCTGGAGCGGCTCGCCGAGCCGGCGATGCTCGCTCACGTGCGGGCCAACGGGCGGTTCCTCGGCGACGCTCTGCGATCGCTTGCCGGTCGCAATACCGGCATTCGCGGCATCCGGGGAATCGGCTACATTTGGGGGATCGACGTCGAGCGGCCCGCAGGCGACGTCGTAGCCCGGGCGCGGGACGCCGGGCTGCTGGTGTGCACGGCGGGCGATCATACCGTCCGCCTGCTTCCGCCGCTCGTAGCCGGGCGCGCCGAGCTGGCGCGCGGTCTCGACATCCTCGAGCATCTGCTGGAGACCTGATCATGATGACGTCCACACAACGGATCGCCGCCGTGGTCGCGGCGGTGTTGCTGGCCTTTCTGCTCGGGTTCGCGTGGCAGGCGATCCGCGCGAACCGGACTGGCGCCGAGCTGCAGCGCACGGAGCGCGTGCTCGACCTCACGAGGCTCGAGGCGACGCTCGGCGCCGCGGCGATCGATGCGCAGCGGGGAAGCTTCGAGGCGAGCCGGCAGTCGGCGAGCGACTTCTTCACGGGTCTGCAGACGGCGATCGATCATGCGCCCGCCGGAGCCCAGGCCGAGCTGCGCTCGATCCTCGCCGAGCGTGATGTGACGATCACCATGCTCTCTCGCGGCGATCCACAGGCCGGCGATCAACTGAGCCGCATGTTCCTGCGCTACCGGCTCGCTCTTGGCCGGCGTGTGAGCTCGCCCGCGGCTCCGGCCCCGGTGCCCGGTGCCGTTCCCGACACCCCGTCGCCGGCCGACCCGCCCACCGGCAGCGGGCCAGACTGACGCCGTTCCGGAGATTTCGATGGCGACGTCTCGCCGGCGGCAGCTCGATACGGTGCGACACGCCCTCGATGAGGCGCGCTTCGGAGCCGCACGGACCCTGAACCTGCGTGCGATGCTGCCGACCGTGCGAGAGGCGGTCGGCCGAGCCGAGAGCTGGCTTCGCCAGCGGCAGGTCGAGGGTGCCGGCGAAGTACTCGTCGTCACCGGCCGCGGACACGGTAGTCCCGATGGTGTCTCGCCAGTTCGCGAGGCGGTGCGCAAGCTGCTCGTCTCGCTCCGGCGGCGAGGCGTGGTCGCCGAGCATGCGGAGCACACCGCGGGCTCGTTCGTCGTGCGGCTCGCGCCCACCAGCGCTCTCTGGAACGCGCCGCGTCGTCGCCGCGAGCCGCCCGCGCCGCCGGCGGCGGATCCGCCCGCGCTGCGGGCGCTGGAGCCGCAGACCGCCGACCTGCTGCGCCGCCTCGCCGTACGATCGCTGGAAAGTCTCGGGGTTCGGGAGCCCGGACCGCTCGTGGAGAGCGAGATGATCAGGCAGTTCGCCGTTCTCGCGCAGGCCATTCCCGATGGCCCGGAGCGGGAAACCAGGTTTCGCGCGGCACTCTCGCGCGCGCTGGAGGAGTACGAGACGGAGGACTGACGGTCGCTCGGCGGCTGCTTGTCAGCCGTCGGACCAGGCACTAATGTCCAGCGCGACGTCGGACGCGCCGCGGACTCGTTGCCGCGGACTCGTTGCCACGGAGCCATGGGCGCCTGGCTCGCCGGCCCGCCTCATGAACGCGCTGCCCAAGATGCTCCCCAAGATCTTCCGGCTCGGCCGGCGCGGCGCCGATCGAATCGATGACGACCTGAGCGAGTTCATCGCGATACACCATGGATTTCTGCGTCGCGAGGACCGCATCCCGCTCACCGCCGTCGCCGAGGAGTGGGCCCACCTGAAGCGGGCGTGCTGGAAGGTGCTGCGACAGCACAGTGGTGACGAAGCGCCCAGCGCCAAGGCGATCGAATGCCTCGATGCCCTGATCGATGATGCAATCGGCTTCAGCCTGCGTGGCTACTATGCGCCCGAGCTCGACGAACTGCGCGGTCGCGGGCTGGAGCGCCGCACGGCCGAGGCCGGCGATCGACGGAGTGGTTCGTCTGACCGGCGTGAGGGCTGAAATCGGGGCTCTGATGACGGCGCGCCGCGCCGTCTTCCTGCTCCTCCTCGCGGGCGCGACTCCCGCTTTCGCCCAGGGAGGTGCGGGACGGCTCGACGGATATTCCGCCGAGGCAACGGCGCGCCAGCGAGCGCTCGAGGCTGACGCGATCCGTCGTCCCGACAGTGCGACCTCGCGCGCGCACGCCGTGGCGCTGACCAGGGAGCCGCACGTCGCAGGCACCGATGCCCAGGCGCGGACGCGTGATTACGTGATCGCCCGGATGCGTGCATGGGGGCTGGAGACCGAGGTGCGCACATACGAGGTGTGGCTCCCTCACGCCACCGCCGTCAGCGTCTGGAGGGTCGCACCCGATCCACGCGAGCTCGCGCTCGACGAACCGCCGGTCGCCGAGGACTCCGCCACTGCGCTGCCCCAGTATCCGACGGTGAACGGCTACAGCGCCTCGGGTGACGTGCGGGGGGAGGTCGTATTCGTGAACTACGGCCTGATCGAGGACTACGCGCGGCTGGATTCGATCGGTGTCTCGGTGGCGGGGCGCATCGCGATCGCCCGCTACGGCCGGTCGTTCCGCGGGATCAAGGCCCGCGAGGCGGAACGACGCGGGGCGATCGCGCTGCTGCTGTACAGCGACCCGAGGGACGACGGGTTCGAGCGCGGTCCGGTGTACCCCGATGGCCCGATGCGCCCCGCATTCGCCGTGCAGCGCGGCAGCGTGATGAACGGCGCCGGCGACCCGAGCACTCCCGGGTGGCCAAGTGTGAGCGGCGCGCGACGGCTTCCGATCGACTCGATGGCGGTCCCGCGGATCCCTGTGGTGCCGATCGGCTACGGCAATGCCGCCGAGCTGCTGCGCGGCGTGCGCGGTGCGTCGGTTCCCGACGACTGGCAGGGAGGGCTGCCGTTCCGCTACCACATCGGGCCGGGACCCGTCGTCGCGCGAGTGCGCGTGGAGACCGACGCCGCGACGCGCGGCTTCAAGCCGATCTGGAACACGCTCGGGGTCGTGTGGGGCACCGACAGGCCCGACGAGCTGGTGGTGATCGGAGCGCACCGCGATGCCTGGGGTCCCGGCGCGGTGGACAACGTCAGCGGAACCGTGAGTGTCCTCGAGGCCGCACGCGCGGTCGCCGAGCAGGTTCGAGCGGGGAATCGGCCAAGACGCACGATCATCTTCGCCACCTGGGACGCCGAGGAGTGGGGGCTGATCGGATCGACCGAGTACGTCGAGGAGGACTCACTCCGCCTCCTTCGCGGCGCTGTCGCCTACCTGAATCAGGACGTCGCAGCGATGGGAACGGCATTCGGCGCCGGTGGCTCTCCGTCGCTGCGCTCCACGGTCCGCGACGTGGTGCGTGGTATCCCAAGTCCGGATGGCGATGGAACGATCTACGATGCGTGGCGCCGAAGGACCGGCGTCGCGCCGGGTGTGGAGCCGCCGATGGGCGACCCCGGGGGCGGCTCCGACTTCGCCGGGTTCTACAACCACCTCGGCATTCCGCACGGCGACTGGGGATTCGGCGCTCCATGGGGCGTCTACCACTCCCAGTACGACACGCATCACTGGATGACGGAGTTCGGTGATCACGACTTCCGGCACCACGCCGCCGCGGCACGAATCGGTGCGGCCATGGTTCTTCGACTGGCCAACGCGGACATTCTGCCGTACGACTACGTCGAGTTCGCGCGCACGATGCGCGACAACGTCGCCGCGATCGAGCGCGCGCTCGACGGGCGCAGGTGGAGCTTGTCGGCGGCGCCGCTGGCTGAGGCCATCGGGCGGATGGAAAGGGAGGCGAGCGCGTTCGCGGCGGCGCGCGATGCGTCGCTTGCCGGCGCCGCGCCGCCGGCGGACGTTCGCGACCGCGTGAACGGCGCGCTACTCCGGGTCGAGCGCGCGTTGACGCGACCCGAGGGGCTTCGCGGACGCCCCTGGTATCGGACCCTGATCTACGCCGCCGATTCCGACAATGGCTACGCGACCGTCATCTTCCCGTCGGTGGCCGAAGCCATCCGGGCCGGCGACGCGGACCTGACGCGGACCGAGGTAGCCGACCTCGCCGCGCGCTTCGATGCGGCCACCGCTGCTCTGACGGCTGCTCGCCAGGCGCTCAGCGGGAGGGCGGTGGGGAGCGGGTCGAGTCGATGACCCGTCGCAGCGAGTCGATTCGGAGCGAATCGAGTCGCTGAAGGGAGTCGATGCGCCGGCGCCGGTCGGCGATCTCCGCCAGCAGCAGCATCCGCTCTCGATCGGCAAGCGAATCGGTCGCGCCCGATGCGGACGGCCCAGGGGCGGTGAGCCGGCCGCCAAGCGTGTCGTTCCGGACGACTGCGGAGTCGACGGATTCGACGACCGGCGCCACGACACCCGACGCCGTTTCGCGCGCTGGACTCGGTGCCTGCTCCGGTGCCTGCGGGGAACCGGCGGTTCGCTCGGATGTCGCGTCGGTCTCTGTACGCTCCGGAACGGCCGCCGCGCTCGGCGATGGATCCGCCGCGACGCGCGACTCCGGCGCGGACGGCGGTATCTGCGCCGGCGGTGATGGGGAGGGAGAAACCTCCCGTGAAGCGGCGGCAGGAAGCCGGTCGAGTGCGCGCCCGGCCGCGAGTCCCACGGCGACGCTCAGCGCGGCGACCAGAGCGAGCAGAATCACGAACGGGACTGGCTGGCGCTTTCGGCGCTGCGCGCCGTTCAGGGACGATCCTGTCGGCACCGCCGCTGCCTCCGGTGTCGACGTCCCGGAAGCGACGGAAGCGGGATGCATCGCGACAACGACGGCTTCCGGCTCCGGCTGCGGTTCCAACACCTGACGCTGAATGGCGCTCGTGGCGGCGACCGGCACGGCGGCGAACAGTCGCCCGTGAGGGCTGCCGTTCGTCAAGCTCCGGATCGCCGGCTGGCCCGACGCAATGCCCGACGCTTCGACGAGTATGGATGGCGCCTGCTCACCCTCGCTGTCTTCATCCGCCTGGATGTCGATTGCGGCCGGCGCGCTCACGGCCGGCTGACCACGACCCTCCGTCGAACCGGTGTCGACGGGCGAGCGTACCTGCTCATGATCCGCGCGTTCGGCCGCATTCCGAGACCTGAGCGTAGCTCGACGACGCGCCATGTAGGCGCGCGGGAGTCTCCGCCCTTCCGCGGTGGCCGCACCGGGGTGAAAAGCACCCGTCGAAGGGCCCACTGCCTCCGGCGCCAGTACAGTCGCTGCGTGCTCACCGCCACCGGGCCGTACCGGTGCCGCCACGGCGGTCTTCTCATCGACCGGCGCCAGCGGCTCGCTCTCCTCCGGCTCCTGCACGTCGTCCGCAGCATGCGCCGGGACCGACACCGGAGAAAGCGACCGACCTTCCGGCCGAGCCGCGGCCGGCAGCGAACGTGTGAGCTGAACGAAGACGTTCGGCTCCACCAGTTCGCTGGTCGTCCGCGGCGGCTCGAGAGCGGCTACCGCGCTTCGGGCATTGCGCGCCGGAGTCCCCGGCCATGCGCCTGCACAGCTGCAACCGAGCACCACACCTGGATCGAGCAGCGCGCGCTCGCCCTGAGCCAGGTGCTGCGCAAGCTCGGTCAGCGGATCTTCCTCGGCCAGCTCGATCAGCGATCGCCGGTTGCCTTCGCTCCACAGGACGTCGGGCGCAGGCACGCCGCCGGGTAGCGATCGATGTCGCCGGCGATCGGGCGGCAGCACCGAATCGAAGATCTCGGCCTGCCGGAACAGTTCGATCCCCTGCTCCGAGAGCATCGACAGGAACTCGCTCGGTGTAAAGCGCTCGTCGATGGATTCATCGGCGCCCGAGGGACACGCTCCCACGAACGCAATCCGGATGGGCGCGCTTCCGGCCAGCGCCCTCAGGTAACGCGCGGCCGCGACAGGCGGCGCCACGAGGCTGATCAGGAACGGGGCGAGGTCGTTTCCGACGTCGAGCAGGCGAGCCGAAACGTGCGGGCAGGCGCAGTAGACGAGCGGCCGCTCCCCCCGCTGCGCGGTCTGGCGCATCGCTTCCGCCGCCAGCAGCTCGTCGCCCAGGCTGGGAGGCGCTACGGTGAGGTACCCGGCCTGGAGGCAGCCGTGCACGAGCTGCACCGGTGTGGCCGGGCGTGCCGCCAGCAGTGCGTCGGCGCCCAGTATGACGGCCGATGCGGTGCAGGACGTTCGTTCTGTTGGCGTTGCTGGCTTCATCGAGCGGTCGGCATCGTCGGCGCGTGATGACGAAAGCAATGCGATGTGACCACTGCTGTCCAGAGTGAGCGATGCACATCACCGTTCAACCCCCGTTCGAGGAGCAGACTGATCAATTGTTTATCAGTCGGCCCGGACATTGCTGGACATGGGCATCCGCATTGTCGAGGAGTGAGACAGTGGGAGTCGCAGTAGAGCACGCTCTCGGTCGCCTTGGGACCGACGAGCGAGAGGCATTGGAGCGCTATGGAGCTCGGGCCGTCTGGCCCGTCGGATTCACCATTTATCAGCGTGGCAGTCAGGCCGACGGCGTGTTCGTGGTACTGGGTGGCCGGATCGTGTTGCGCAGCAGGGTACGCGCTGGACGGGGGTTCGTCCCCACGATCGCAACCGCGGACGATTCGTTCGGCGCCGAGGGTCTCGCGCCGAATGCGTGTTACGTCACCGACGCGAAAGCCGATGAGGAGAGCGAGACACTGCACCTGAGTGGATCGCGATTCCGCGAGCTCGTCCGCGAACGTCCGCAGCAGGCGATCGCTCTCATCGGCCGCGTGATGGCCGAGCGCAACGCGCTGCTCGACAAGTTGCGTGAGCTCACCACGCTGAGCGTGGAACAGCGCCTGCTTTCGACGCTCCTCCGCGTCTCGCAGAAGCGAACCTTCACTGAAAACGACGGCAGCATCGTGCTCTGTTCGGCGAGGTACCGGCTGCTGTGCGAGCTGGTGGGTGCGACGCGCGAATCGGTCTCGCTGGTTCTGAGCCGTCTCACCGGTGAAGGTGTCGTGCAGCGTCGCGGGACGAGCTTCGTCATCGCGCGGCCGGCCGATCTGATGGAGCGGCTCGATCAGGACCTGATCGAGCGCGAGCCGGAGCTTGGTGCCACGGGCAACGGGCTCGGACCGCCGACGACCGTGTCGTAGTCGCATGCCCGGAACCGGCGCCGTCGCGGGCCGGTTTCGGGCGCAGTGACGTCCCCGCCCTTCCGGGCGGTATATTGCCGGCATGCTGCTCACCGAAAGCCTACCCGAGCTCTCGCGCGACGAGGTTGTCCGCTATCAGCGCCATCTGGTGCTGCCCGAGGTGGGTCCGGACGGTCAGCGGCGGCTCAAGCAGGGCAGCGTTCTGCTGATCGGGGCCGGCGGACTGGGCTCGCCGGCGGCATTGTATCTCGCCGCCGCCGGAGTCGGAACACTCGGACTCGTCGACTTCGATGCGGTCGATCCGTCCAATCTGCAGCGACAGATTCTGCACGGGACGACCGACATTGGCCGCGCCAAGACCGACTCGGCGCGCGACCGGCTGCGCGAGATCAATCCGCACGTGGCGGTGGAGACGCACGAAACGAGACTCCACTCCGGGAACGCGCTGGAGATCCTCGACGGCTACGACGTCGTGATCGACGGCAGCGACAACTTCCAGACGCGGTATCTGGTCAACGACGCCTGCGTTCTGCTCGCAACGCCGTGCGTCTACGGCAGCATCATTCGCTTCGAGGGACAGGCCTCGGTCTTCGCCACGAGAGAGGGACCGTGCTACCGGTGCCTGTTTCGGGAGCCGCCGCCGGCGGGACTGGTCCCGAACTGTGCCGAGGGCGGCGTGCTCGGCATCCTGCCGGGGATCGTCGGCGTCATCCAGGCCACCGAGGCGATCAAGCTGCTGCTCGGTGTAGGCGAGACGCTGGCCGGCCGGCTCCTGTTGGTCGATGCGCTGCGCATGCGCTTCCGCACGATCGCGCTGCGGCGCGATCCGGACTGCCCGGCATGCGGCACGCGCGAGATCACGCAACTGATCGACTACGAGGCATTCTGCGGGCCAGGGAGCGGTCCCGAACCGCCCCGCTCCACCGCGTCGGATGAAATCACGCCGCGCGAGCTCGCCGAGTTGCTCGCCCGCGGCGGCGAGATCGACCTGCTCGACGTCCGTGAGCCTTACGAGTGGGACATCGCGCGAATCGCCGGAGCGCGGCTGACCCCGTTGTCGGATTTGCCGGAGGCCATGCCCGAGCTGGCTCCGGAGCGCGAAATGGTCGTTTACTGCCACCACGGCTCCCGCAGCGCGGCGGCGGCGGAGATGCTCCGCCGGGCCGGGTTCCGAAACGTCAGGAACCTCGCCGGGGGTATCGCGCGATGGAGTCACGAGGTGGATCCCTCGATCCCCCGGTATTGACGTGCGTGACCCCGGCCGGCGGTACGGCGCCGGGCCAATGACGCCGTGGAACCCGGGTTGCCGGTGCTGATCCCCGCCTTGCTGCTCGCCGGCGTTGGCGGCGGCGCGTACGCGGTGCGCCGACTGGTCACGCGCCGGGCGGAGGAGGAGAGCGGAGCACGTCTCGACGCCGGTGCGGACGGGATCGTGCGCGGCGCCGAGCCGATCGCGCTTCGCGGCTCCGGGCCGCATGGGGTGCTTCTCCTGCACGGCCTGGGCGACACGCCGCAGACACTGGGATATCTTGCCGCCGACCTTCACCGGAGGGGCTTCAGCGTTCGCGCGCCGCTTCTTCCGGGTCACGGCCGCTCGCTTCGCGAATTCGCGGCGTCACGCGCCGCCCAGTGGACGGACGCGGCGCGATCGGCGTACGTGGCGCTGTGCGAGGAGCATTCCCGCGTGGGCCTGGTCGGCCTTTCGATGGGTGGCGCGCTCGCCTCGATCGTCGCCGCCGAGCGGGATGACGTGCCCGCGCTGGTGCTGCTCGCGCCGTACCTTGGCGTTCCACCGATCGTGCGGTGGCTCGGTCGGGCGCATCCGATCTGGGATCCGGTGGTGCCCTATGTGCGAGGGCGCGGCGAAGAGTCGGTCCAGGACGAGAGCGAGCGGCCGCGCAGCCGCGCCTACGGCTACTTCACGGCCAGACTTCTGCGGGAGCTCGCACTGGTGGTTGAACAGGCGACGGTGGCACTCCCGCGGATCGCCGCGCCGACGCTGCTGATCCAGTCGCGCCACGACAACCGGATCCTGCCCGAGGTGGCCGAGGGCGCGTTCGCCCGGCTCGGCTCAGCGGAGAAGCGACTGGTGTGGACGGAAGGGGGTGCCCACATCATCACCGTGGACTTCGGCCGGGAGCGGGTGTTCGAGCTGACGGCGGACTGGCTCGAGTCGCACATGCTCATTCCGGCGCGGGCGCCGCCGCGTCGAACCACCCATGACGCGGTTGACACGTGACGGCGTTCCGGGTCAACGGCGTCGTGGGTTCGCCGCGACTGCTCGGCAACGAGCACCGCTCGCGCGCCGACCGACACGAGAGGCGGCGGCGCACCCCGGATGCGGAGCGGGCGAAGCCGATCTTCCGGCTCCGCCCGCTCTCGTCATTGGCCAGCCATTCAGGTTACGCGGTCGACCAATCCGCCGGCAATGTCTCCCAGCTTCTTCACACCCTCCTCCGCCTGTTTCACGACGGAGGTCGCGACCCGCTTCACGCGGGCGACAGGCGATTGCCGCTTCCGGCGCGCCGTCGACCGCTTGCGCGCACTCTTCTTCGCGGTTGCCTTGCGGCCGGCTTTCTTCCGGGCAGTCGACTTCCGAGCCGTCGACTTCCTTCGCGTCGACTTCCGAGCGGTCGACTTCCGGCGCGTCGACTTGCGCGCCGTCGCGCCACGCCGCGTCTTACGAGCCGACGACTTGCGCGCACTGGTGGCGCGCCTCCGTGCCGACTTCCGAGCACCCGACGAGCGCTTTTTGGAGGCTTTCCGACCCGACTTCCTGCTGGAGGACTTTCTGCGAGTTGCCATTGGCCAGCTCCTGTCGAGGAGGGTGTGCACGGTCCAACGCAAGTTTCACGCACGGTGGGTGAGGCCCATCGCTCGCGCGGCCCGACGGCAACTCGGCGCGCACGCCGTCGATCATCATCATCGCCGGCGACACCGGCAGTGCACGGATCGGAGTGAGCGCGCGCCGCGTCGCATGCCCGCCGCATCCGGCGACGCCATATTGCGACGCAAGTGCACATCCGTCAACACTCGGTGCAGGCATCGTGGCGTGATCCCGGGTGCGAAGTGCCCGCCGCGACGCCTCCGATGAACCGGCGCGCATCCTCTCGGGATGGATTTCGCTCGCGCCTCATGGCGCGCGAGGTTCCCTGGCCGGTCCGGTAGTCGCCGGTCGCGGCGCGACGCGACCGCGCGCGAGCGGTTGCGAGTTGCCACCTCTCGGGCAGGTCTGCGAGCGGTGCACACTCCCCGCAGGCGCACGAGTAGGCGACGCCCCGAACCGCGGTCGACTCCAGCGCTGCCTGAGCCCATGGGCCGATCAAAAACCGATCGGAATGTGGACAGTTGCACGTCACTGTGTGCTTGAAGCACCGTGTGTGAAGTCTCAGTATATCAATGAGATGTGTGGCTGTGCCGGTACGACTGTCGCATTTGTCGACAGCGACCAATCTCGTTACGAGGACACGCTTTGTTCGTATGAAGGGGTGTCGGAATGCCTCAGTCCGGCAGGAAATGCGCGAGGCTTCGCTCCGAATCGCCGACTCCCTTGGGAGAGAACAATGTTTCGCAAGCTTTCGATCGCCGCCGCCGTGTTCATGCTCGTGCTGACGGCGGGTTTCGCCGACGCGCAGACCAGTGTCACCACGACGGTTACCGTCAACATCCCGGAGGTCCTCCGCTTCGAGGTCTCCGGGTCAGCCGACTTCGTCCTCGACCCGACGTCCTTTGACGGCGGCGCCACCTCGGTCGTCGTTGATGCGTCTACGACGCCGACGGTCAGCGTCACCGCGAACCGCAACTGGCAGTTGAGCGTGCAGGCCGATGCCGCAAACTGGTCGTACAGCGGAGCGCACGCGGTGCAGTCGCCGACGAAGGATGCGGCCGACCTCGCGGTCGGCCTTACGGGGCCCGGCTCGTGGGCGATTGCTCACGGCGTCGCGTCAAAGTGGGCGCTCGGCACGTCGAGCGAACCACTGGCGACCGGCGGGCGCGGACGCACTTCGGGTGCGATTGCCTACTCGCTGACGCACAATCTCGCAGACTGGCCGGGCGACTACTCTTTGTCGGTCACCTACACTCTGGCCGGGAACTGATCGTTTGATCACACGATGCCGGACCCGGAGACCTCCGACCCCGGTCTCCGGGCGCGGAGGGCGAGCGCGGATGGTCGCGCTCGCCCTCTGTGCATCTCTGGGAGGTCTGGCGCCGTCGGTCGGCGCGCAGCTCGCGGTCGATCGCGTCGACCTCACCCTCGTGCCGCGCTCGGCGACGGAGCGGGCGGGAACGATCACCGTGACGAACACCAGCGACCGCCCGGTCGCGGCCACGGTCTACACAGCCGACTGGGATCGCGACCTCGACGGTGCCAACCGGTTCTACGAGCTCGGCACGCTGCCGCGCTCGTGCGGCTCGGTGCTGCGCGTCTTTCCACGCACGATCAGCCTTCCGCCGAGCTCCGCGCAGACTCTCCAGGTGATCGTCGATGGCGCCGACGCGTTCGTCGCTACCTGCTGGGCGATCGTCTTCATCGAAACGCGTCTGCCACCGCCGCCAGGCGAGTCGCGGCAGCTTTCCTACGTGCTTCGCACGGGCGTGAAGGCCTACGTGGTGCCACCAGGTCTGAGCGCCGACGGCGTCGTCGAGGACATGCGGCTGCACGCGGGGCACGCGGAAGCCACGGTCGCGGCGCCGCAGCCGCCAGCCTCGCGGCGCCTCGAGGTCGTGTTCCGGAACGCCGGCGCGATACCGCTCGTCACGCGTGGTCGCGTCGAGATACGCCGCCCCGACAACACCGTCGCGGCGACGATCCCCGTCGAGGAGTTTCCCACGCTGCCCGGCGTCCGGCGCCGACTCATTCTCGACGTGCCGGTGCTCGCGCCCGGCCGCTACGTGGCGCTGGCGCTGCTCGATTTCGGCGGGGCGGAAATCGTGGCCGGGCAGCTGGAGTTCGAGGCTCCGTGAATGGGACGCGCGGCGTGGCGGCTCCTGGCGATCCTGGCCGCGCTCGGCCTGCTCGCGGTGCGTCCGGCCAGTGCGCAGCAGCGTGAGTTCACCTTCACGCTGACCGGCGGCCCGCTGGTCTTCACCTCCGCGTCCGCCGCTGACTTCGCCGCGGGCCACGCGCTTCATCCGACCGGGTTCGCGTTTCTGGTCGACATTACCGGCAACGCTCCTCCGCCGCAGGTCTTTCAGACCACCGTCGCTATTCGGGGAACCACGCCGACGCTCGGAGGCAACGGGAAGCCGCTCGCCGATCTCGAGTGGAGCCTGGGCTCGCCCGCCGGACCGTGGATGCCGTTCACCGCCACCGATGCCGTCGTCGAATCCCGCCCGGTGCAGCGCAACCGGTTGAACGATCCGTGGGGAAACACGGTGTTCGTTCGGATGCTGCTCGCCTGGGCGAACGATGGTCCGGCTACGTATGCGGCGGGCATCGTGGTGACCCTGACGGTCACCGGCCCGTGAGAGGTCGCCGCTGGATGCCGGCGGTGCCGGTCGCCGCGTTCGTGGTCGCCACACTGCTCGCAGCCGATGTCCCGGTGGCGGCCGCGCAGACGCCTCGGGTGCTGCCGGCGCGCGGCGCTGCGCGCGCACTCGAGCCAGCGACCGATACGACACCCGAGGCCGGGTCGAAGATCGAACGCACCGCTCCGGTCGTGACGCGCGTGATGCCGGCGACCTTTCAGGTGATCGCGGTCCCCGTGCCCGAGGGGCTGTCCGCTGGGCGCCCCGTCTCGTATCACATCATCGGCACGGGGGCAGGCACGATACTTGGCCGTCGCACCGGAACGACGGATGGCGGGCCGGTGCTCGTCACGATCGGCGTGCCCGCAACTGCGCTGGCCGGACCGCTGACGATCGCCCACGTCCGGTTCTCGGCGCCTCCTACCGCCGAGGTCGAAACTCCTCTCGAGTTGGACGTCGGCCTCGTGCGCCGGATCGCGGTGTCGCCTTCCCGGGCGCAGCAGGGCGTCGGGGCCGGCGGTCGCGTCCGGCTCTCATATCGAATCGCCAACGAGGGCAACGCTCCCGACACCGTTGCCGTGCATGTCGATCTGCCGCCAGGTTGGCGCCGCCTCGACACGGAGCGTGCAATAGCGATCCCGGCTGGTAAAAGCGCCGATCGCTCCGCGCACCTGAGCGTTCCGACTACCGCCCAGCCGGCAACGATGCGTGTCGGCCTGGTCGTGCGCGTCCGCGACGAGGAGCGCTCCAGGAGCTACGCGTACGTTGAGGTTGCCGGCGCGAGTGTGGACAGACGGCGCTCCGGTGCGAACCTGACCGCGGGCGTGGCATCCGTGGTCACGGGCGATGGAACGGCGAGCTCAGTCGCCGCCGCCGAGCTCTCCGGGCGGCTTACCGACTCGATTCGTGTGCACGGCCGGGTCGTCAGCGATGTCGACCCGGATCCCGCTGCCCTGCGAGGCCTGGCGCGAGTGGGATACGGGGGCGGGGGCACGCCGTGGTACCTCGTGCTCGATGCGCCCGCCTGGCGGGCCGATCTGGGCACCACGCGCGTCGGCTTCACGTCGCTCACCGGTGCATCAGCAGTCGGCACTGGTGGCGCGGTGTCGCTCCGGCTTGACGGCTGGAGTGGCGGAGGGATGGTGGCAGGCCGGTCGCAGGGGTCGGCGGCGCCGGCTCGTTACCTGGGACTTCGGCTTGCACGCGCCTTCGACAGTGTTCGCGTCGGGGCAACGGTCACGCACCTCGAGGAGCGCTCGGCGTTCGCCCGGTCGCTCGATGCAATCGGCCTCGACGCGACGACGCCGACCGCCTTCGGTGCCTCGGCCACCGGCGAACTGGCATATCGCCGTCATCGGGGCGGCTCGGGCCTCGGCTGGGCGGCCGACGTGAACCGTCGTGCTGATGGAGGCGGGCACCTTCATTTGCGCGTTGCGGCGGCGCCCGGCGGCAGCGCCGCTTTCGCGCGCGGCACGCGCGAGCTTACGGCGAGTGGCTCGCACCGAATCACCGGGCGCGTCACGCTGGGCGGCGCGCTCTGGCGCAACAGCGACGTGAGCTCGATAGGGCAGAGCGTCGATTTCGGCGGTTGGTCGTTCGCTCCCCGCCTGCTTCTCGCCGACCGGGCCGCCGTTTCGCTGGAGCTCGGCGGCAACGAGTTCGAGTCGCGGACCGCCACGACTGCGTTCGGCAGCGCCGACCACCGCATCGGTCTCGTGCTGGACGGGTACTGGAGGGGGATCTTCGGCTCGAGCCGCATGCAGTTCTCGGCGGTGGAGCGCTCCGTGGCTCTCGGCGGCACCGGCCATGTCTCGGCGGCGAACAGGGCGACCTGGCAGGGGACGCTCGGCTCGGGCGGAACGTGGGGCGCCGCAGATCTCACGGCGCGCGTCGAGCAGAGTAGAGTCGGTTCGGGCTACGAGCCACGCCGCAACGAGGCGCAGCTGCGCCTCCGCAGTCCTGCCCTCGCCGTAGGGGCCGTGGACTTCGTGCTCAGAGGCGAGCTCCACCACTTCGGCTGGTTCGGCGACCGCACGTCACTGGAGGCCGTGCGCATGGCCGTCGATGCGCAGCTGCCGTGGAACGTGAGGCTTACGGTGGACACGGAGCGCAACCCGCTCTTCTCCGCGTTCGCCGGCGGATCCGCGTGGAGCACCGCGCTGCGCCTGGCGCGCTCCACGGTGATGCCGCGTTTGTTCGCCGCGCGCGGCTCCGAGGGAGTGGTCTTTCAGGACCTGAACGCGAACGGACGCCTCGACCCCGGCGAGCCGGGATTCGCCGGCGCCGTCGTTCGCCACGGGATGCGCTTCGCGGCGACCGACCAACGGGGGCGGTTCACCTTCGGTGCCGCCCTTGGCGGTGAGCCACGGGTCGATGTGCGAACCATCCCGCTCGGCTGGATCGTCACCGGCTCCATCCGGCATGGAGATGGACTCCGCACCGAGATCGGCGTCGCGCCGACGTCGTCCGTACGCGTCCGGCTCCGCATCGACACCACCGGAATCGACCGCATGCTTGAGGTGCCGCTCGCGCTGGCACGCGTGACCGTGCGCAGTGACGGCAACCGGGAGTGGACGGCGCCGGTTGACGCCGGTGGCGTCGCGTTTTTCGATGCCCTTCCCGCCGGCAGGTACGAGATCTCGCTCGATCTCTCGCGGTTTTCCGAGCCGCTCAGCATGACCGACGGCGACGCCAGCTTTACCATCGGAGCCGAGCGCATGGTGCTGGAGCGTGTGCTCGTACTTCGCACCAGACCGGTGCGTCTGCGTCGGATCGAGCCTGGCGGACCGGTTCGTGAACCGCCGACCGCCGAGTCGGTCGTCCGCTGGCCTCTCGAGTGATGCGCCCGCGCCCGGTGGACACGCTCCTGATGTCGGTCGTTCTGGCCATCGCTGCCTGCGCGTCCGGGACAGAGCCCGGACCGCCGCCGGTGCCGCTCGTCGGCGAGTGGAGCTACGAGGGCACGCAGACGTCGCCGCATTCGGCCACGCTCGACGGGACGCTCGAGGTCGATCGCCAGTCGGGACAGCGGTTCGAGGGCTCGCTCGACGTAATCGAAAGCGCTGCCGGCGGCGGCCGCCGGCTGACCGGGCTGTTGAGCGGACTCGCATTCGACGCGCAAACGGTGGACTTCGATGTCACGATCGACGGAATCGCCCGCCGGCACGTGGCCGAGGTGCGCGGCGACTCGCTCGTCGGCACGTGGGCGGAGGTGAGCGTGGGCGGGGGCACCGGCGCATTCCACGCCGTGCGACAGGGAGCGCCGTGAGCGCGGTACACCGTACGGCGACCGGACTTCTGTCCGTGCTGGGACTGGCATTGGGCCTGGCACCGGCGGCCGCCGGCGCTCAGAGCTGCACCGTCGTTTCCCCCGGCGCATGCTCACTCACCACGTCGGCCTCGCTCACGGTTCCGGCCGTGATCAACGTGCAGGTCGGCCCGGGCGATGGCACGCAGCCCGCCACACTGGCCGACTTCGAGGCGGGGTTCGGATCGTTCGCCGGCCCTGCGATTACGATCAGCGCAAACACGGCCTGGGCAATCTCGATCAGCGCGGGCAATGCTACATGGGGCGCGAGCAATACGCTCCCCGGCATCAGCGCGCGTCCGGACAAGCCGGCCGGTGACCTGCTTTGGAGCCTCGATGGCGCGGCGTACACGCCACTCGCCATCTCGGCCATGCAGCTGGGTTCGGGCGGCGCGACCAATGCCGCCGTGCTGACCATCGACTACCGTGTCCTTTATTCGCTGACGCTGGACACGCCGGGCATGTACGAGATGGTGGTACTGCTCACCGTCACTTCGCCGTAGCGGCCCACGGCAGCAGGTCGGCTTCGGATGGACGCCGGGCCGGAGGACTCACCCAACGGGCAGGCGTTCGCGCGTTTCTCCGTGTCCGAGGACCCACAGCGTCTCCGGGGCCAGATCCGCGGCCGCCCACGCTCGGGCGGCGCGCACCGGCGGCTCACCCGGAGGCTCATCGGTGAGGCGGAACGTGCCCCAATGGATCGCGAGCATCGGCGTCCCCGGTGGGCTCGCCGCGAGGTGCGCCTGCACGGCCTCCTCGGGGTTCATGTGCACCGAGCGCATGAACCACCGGGGCTCGTACGCGCCGATCGGGATCATGGTGAGATCGAACGGACCGAAGCGGGCGCCGATCGCCGCGAACTCGGGGTGATGTCCCGTGTCGCCGGCGAAGAAGACACGGCGTCCACCGGCTGCGAACGTCCAACCGCACCAGAGCGAACGACCACGGTCACCGAGTCCACGCGCGCTGTGATGCTGCGCGGGCGTACAGCCGACGCGGACAGCTCCGACGTCGCGTTCCTCCCACCAGTCCATCTCCCGCGCGTTCCGCGCGCCAAGCCTCGTGACGAAGGGGCCGAGGCCGAGCGGGACGATCCATCGTGCCTCGGGATGGCGGCTCGACAGCAAGCGTACGGTCTGCTCGTCGAGGTGGTCATAGTGGTTGTGGGAGATCGCAACCAGGTCGATCGGGGGCAGGGAGTTCAGCTCGACGCCGGGCCGTACCATGCGTCTTGGTCCGGCGAAGCCGAGGGGCGAAGCCCGGTTGGCCCAGATCGGATCGGTGAGCACGTTGGCGCCACCGATCTGGAGCAGGACCGTGGAGTGCCCGACCCACGTCGCGAGCAGACGCTCCGTCGCGGCACGCGGAGTCGCGAACGCGGGCGCGGCGACCGACGGTCGCGGCCATGCGGGCCCGCGCACTACTTCCTGCCGCACACGACGACCCACCTGCCAGCGCAGGAAATCGAGATAGGTGGCCGGCTCCGCACCGGGCCATGGATTGCGGAACCGGCCGCGTACCCTTGCCGGCCGCACCAGTCCCGACGGCGGCTGGCTGCGCGCGTACTCCTCCTTCGACGTCCGCGGTTCCATCATTCGATCTTGGCTCCCATCGGGGAATCTCCAATAGTGGTGACCTGCATGCGCGACCCCGAATGACGCGACGGCGGATCGCATTCGCGACCTACGAGCGCGAGCCGTACCTCACGCCGGACGACCGCCTCGCCGCGCCGGCACTGGCCGCGCTCGGCGTCGAGGTCGTGCCGGCGATCTGGACCGATGGCGCCGTCGACTGGGGCGTGTTCGATGCCGTCGTTCTTCGCTCGACCTGGGACTACCACAGACGGATCACGGAATATCGCCGGTGGCTCGATCTGCTGGAGCGGTCGGCGGTGCCCGTGTGGAATCCGTTGGCGCTCGTGCGCTGGAACAGCGACAAGCGGTACCTGAGGGATCTCGCCGCTCGCGGCGTCGACACCGTGCCCACCGTGTGGCTGGAGCGCGGCTCACCATCGATCGGAGAGGTCCTCGACGAGCAGGGCTGGCGCGAGGCAGTCGTGAAGCCCGTGGTGGCGGCGACGGCCTACCGCACGATCCGAGTCTCCGGGTCCACGGCGACCGCCGACGAGTCGGCCGTCAGGGTCCTGCTCGAGCACGGCAATGGGGAAGCGCTGCTCCAGCCATTCCTCCCGGAGATCGAGACGGAAGGCGAGTGGTCCCTCGTCTTCTTCGCCGGAGCATTCAGTCACGCCGCGCTGAAGCGTCCGGCGCCTGGCGATTTTCGAGTGCAGACGGAGTTCGGTGGCGATGCGATCCCGGCCGAACCGCCGGCTGGGGTAATGGCAGCCGCCGAGCGCGCGCTGGCGGACGTAGCCACGCCGTGGCTGTACGCGCGAGTCGACGGCGTCAGAGTGGCCGACGGACGCTTCCTGCTGATGGAGCTCGAGTTGCTCGAGCCATCGCTCTTTCTCGGTCTGCACGACCAGGCACCAGCGCGTTTCGCCGCGGCGATACGGCGGCTCCTCGCCGGCTGACGTCACACTCTCGAGGGCATCATCATGGCGAGATAACGGGCGATGGGATCGCCGCTGCCGTCGTCGGTCGCCGCCAGGGTGGTCTCGAGGACGGCGTGCCATCCAACGGGAATTCTCCAGCCGTATGGTCAGGCGGGTGGAGCGGCGCCGAGATTCTCGGCGAGATGCGGAATGCGCTTCATGCCCACGAGGGCCGTCGTTACGCCGGGCAGCGAGCGCACGAACGCGATCGCCCGTTGCGCGTCGGTAGCCAGTCCCGGGAATGTCTCGCCCAGCTGCGCCGGCAGTCCGTCGGCGAGCCGCGCCTGCATCAAGGTCGCGCTGGATACCACGGAGATCCCGAGCTCCATGGCGGCCTGGAGGAGTGGTACGGTTCGGCTGCCCAGTCGCTGAGTCGGCGCGCGGACCGCCTCGGCCATGCCCAGGTTGATCGGAAGCTGCACCGCGCACATGTGGTGCGATCCGCCTCCCGCTTCAGTGGCGATCTCGACGATCTCGGCCAGATCGATGTGGTTGCGGTTGCCCGGAGGAACCCGCAGCCCGGCCCACGTGGCGCAGCCGTAACCTCCGATGCGGCCGGCGGCGACCTGCTCCTCGAGCAGGCGGAACGCGGCGAGCAGGCGCTCGCGAAACAGCGGGTGCGGTATTACGTCGAGCTGCTGCTCCGGATTGTGAACGTAGTAGAGGTCGATCGCGTCGAGGCGGAGGTTCGAAAGACTCCGGGCGATCTGGTCGGCGAGAAATGCGGGAGCGATAGAGTGTCCGCCGGCCACGACATCCTCGGGCATCAGCAGTCCGGTCGCGAAGTACTCCCGCTCGAGGTAGTGGTTGTATTCCTCGCGCGACCCGGGAGGCGTGCCATCGAGCGGGATGTATCCGCCCTTGGTACAGACGAACATCTCGTCGCGGGCCGCGTCGCCGCGATCGATCGCGGCGCGGATGGCCCGGCCGACGGCGCGCTCGGAGCGCTGAAACCGGTAGTTGATCGCCGAATCGATCAGGTTCACACCGCTCGCGAGCGAGCGCGAAACGGTTTCCTCGTAGGCGTGATCATCGTCATCATCGGGCTGGCCCAGGTAGGTCCCGATGCCGATCGAGGCAGCAAGCGAGCCGTCAGCGAGCGAACGATAGAAGTCGGCCGCGAATCGCTGGCCGTGGCGGCGTGCGTACCGAGCCGTGCCTTCGACGGTGGCCTTGCCAGCGATCTGCTGGCGGGTCGCTGGCGCCGCTTGAAGACTGTCGCGCTTGCCCATGGCGAGACGCTACCGGCCCGGCGCGACGGGAGCAAGTGCAGCGGCGATCCGGACGCTCTGGCTTCGACGGTCCCGAGCGTGCAGTATGCTGGTGGAGCACGATCGCATTGGTTGGCATCGCTTCGGGGCCGATGTAGATTGCCTGGGCTAGTGCCGTCCGGCGGCCCCTGAGGCCAAACTCGTCCCCGTCCGCCGGCGGACGGTGCGTCAGAACACAGGAAGGAGTCGGAATGCCAGAGTTCGGAAGTTGGGCCTCCGCGTGGTGGAAGCCGATTCTGTTCATCGTAGTCGCGGGTCATGTCACGAACGTTTGTGTCACGCTGTTCCTTCACCGGGCGCAGACGCACCGCGGGGTCACGCTGCATGCGCTGGCGGCCATCCCGATGCGCCTCTGGCTCTGGCTGTCGACGTCGATCGTGACCAAGGAGTGGGTGGCCTGCCACCGAAAGCACCACGCGTTCGCCGATCGGGAGGGTGATCCTCACAGCCCGCTGCTCGAGGGACTCCGGAACATCGTTCTCAAGGGCACGTTCTACTACCGGCGGACGGTGCGACAGCCGGCGATCCTCGAGAAATACGGGAAGGGGACCCCCGACGACGCGCTCGAGCGGTACGTGTTCACGCCGCTGGCATCGCTCGGAATCATCATCATGCTGGCGATCGACATCTACCTGTTCGGCTTCCTGATCGGCCCGATCGTCTGGCTCGTGCAGATGCTGTGGATCCCCTTCTGGGCCGCGGGGATCATCAACGGGGTCGGTCACGCCCTCGGGTATCGGAATTTCGACGTCAAGGACGAGAGCCGGAACATTGCGCCGATCGCGATCTGGCTCGGTGGCGAGGAGCTGCACAACAACCACCACGCCGATCCACGGTCGGCCAAGTTCAAGGCCAGGTGGTACGAGTTCGATGTCGGCTGGTTCTACATCCGGTTGCTCTCGCTGGTCGGATTGGCGAAGGTCCAGTACGCGAGACGTTAGGCGCGCCGCGGCGCGCGCGCCGTCCCGCGGGCCGCGTGCTCGCCGTCATCCTTCGGGAGGCTCCGGTCGCCGGCAGCCTCCCGTCGTCGTTCGGCCCGGGACTGCGCTGTCGAAGAGCTCGGCGCGACACCATTCAAGAGGTATTGTGATGCCGGAGATCACCTGCACCCGCTGCGGCCAGACCCGTGCGGGATTCGAGCGCGCACCATTCCCGGGGGCGATCGGCGCCCGCGTGCTGGAGGGTATCTGTCAGGAGTGCTGGGCGCAGTGGCTCAAGCAGCAGACGATGCTGATCAACCACTACGGACTGAACGTGATGGATCCCCAGGCCCGAACGTTCCTGACGAAGAACATGGAGGCGTTCCTCTTCCGGTCGGGCGACGCGGAGGACGTGGATACGTCGAGGAAAGGTACGATCAACTGGTGACCGTCGAGGCGCCGCACGCCCCGCGGGGGTCGTCGTCGTCACCGCCCCACGTCCTTCCGCGGGTTCAATGCTCATGCGACTTCTCGCCCCTCTACTGATCTCCATCGGCTGCCACGGCGGCGGCCTCGCCTCGCGCCCGACACCACCGCCGGCAATCGTAGTAGCTGGAGGCGACGTTGCCGAGCCTTCGGGCGGTCGCGATACGGTCGCCGCGCCAGCCGTGATTGTGGCCGCGGCATCTGCGTCGCGATGGGCCGATTCGGTCCTGGCGACGATGTCCCTGCGCGAGAAGGCCGGACAGATGGTATGGCCTACCGTCCTGGGCGATTACGTGAGCGCCGCCTCGGCGCAATGGCGTCGTATATCGCATCAGATTCGCGAGGAGAAGGTCGGAGGGTACACGATTTCCGTCGGTTCGCCGCTGGAGATCGCGGCCAAGCTGAACGCGATGCAGCTGATGAGCGATGTGCCGCTCCTGATAGGAGCGGATGTGGAGTTCGGCGCGGGATACCGCGCCCGGGGCGGCCACTTTCTTCCCAACGGGATCGACCTTGGTGGCGCGGTGGTGTTTCCGCCGCAGATGGCGGTCGGAGCCGCTGGCGACACGGCGCTGGCGTACGAGCAGGGACGGATCACCGCCGTCGAGGGGCGGGCGCTGGGGATGCACATCGCCTATGCGCCGATTCTCGATGTCAACAACAATCCGGCGAACCCGGTGATCAGCACACGGTCATACGGCGAGGATCCGGAACTGGCGGGTCGACTCGGCGCGGCGTTCGTGCGTGGACTCCAGGAGCACGGGATGCTCGCCACGGGAAAGCATTTTCCCGGGCATGGCGACACCGAGGTGAACTCGCACCTGGCGCTGCCGGTGGTGTCGGTGAGCCGGGCGCGGCTGGACAGCGTCGAGCTGGCTCCGTTCAGGGCTGCTGTCGCCGCAGGCGTGGGCGCGATCATGTCCTTTCATGGCGCGATGCCGGCGCTCGACGCCTCCGAGGTACCCGCCACGCTTTCACCGGCCATCCTCACCGGCCTCCTGCGCGACGAGATGGGCTTCCGCGGGATGATCATCAGCGACGCGATGGACATGCGAGGTGTGCTCGACCGCTACGGCGCCGCCGAGGCAACGAAGCGTGCCGTAGCGGCGGGCGCGGATGTGCTGATCCAGCCGCTCGATGTAACGCAGACGATCGACGCCGTGGTTGCCGGTGTGCGCGAGGGCCGCTACCCGGAATCGCGCCTCGATGCGGCGGTGCGCCGGCTTCTGGAAACGAAGCACGCGCTCGGGCTCGACCGGGCGCGTCTCGTGGATCTCGAGGAGGCGCGCGCCATAGTCGGCGATTCGGCGCATCTCGCGGCGGCGCGGGAGATTGCGCGGCGCTCGATCACACTTCTGCGTGACCGGGCGGGGCTCCTCCCGCTGTCCCGCCACGAGCGGAGCTCCCGCGTTCTCTCGATCACGCTGGCCCGGCGGACGGACCTGATGGCCGGCGCGGCCTTCAACGCCGAGCTGCGACGGCAGTTCCCGGCGCTGCGCGCCGAGCTGATGAGCGCCGACGATGCGGCGCCGAACTACGCCAGGCTGCTTGCCGCCGCGGATTCCGCGTCGATCGTCGTCGTATCGTCCTACGTGTCCCATGCATGGGACGCAGCGACCGCTGATGCCCCCGAGCTGTTCACCGACTTCGTGACCCAGCTGATCGCGCGAGGCCGTCGCCCGATCGTGGTGGCGATGGGCAACCCGTATCTGTTGCGCCAGCTGCCCGACGTTTCGACGTACGTCATCGGCTGGGGAGGGTTTGCGGTGTCCCAGCAAGCCACGGCTCGTGCGCTGCTCGGGCATGCACCGATCAGCGGCCGCTCACCGATAAGCATTCCGCCTCACGTGCAGGTGGGGAACGGCGAAGTGAGAGCGGCGGTACCGCCGCGCTGAACGGCGACTCGTGCGCGAAGGCGCCGCAACTGACCATTGACGCGCGCGTGAATCGAGTGATATTTGGCGCCGAGCACGATTAGCAGTCGACAAGCGAGCGTGTGTACTAATACGGGCTTCCGGGGGCCTTGACATTAGTACCATAGCGTTACTAATTCGCGCGTGATGCGCGAACGCGTTTCTCTCACGGCTGCCAGGGCCTCGCCCCGCCGTGTCGCCGTGTCGGTGGAAGTCGCACTCCTGACACCACGCGGCAAGGAGCTCTCGACCCTACTACGGCGTCAGCCCGACTTGCGTGCGCGAGAGCGATGGATGCTTCCGTGGGATGGCGCGCGGGGCGAGGAGTCGCTGGAAAACGCCGCCGACCGGATCGCGCGGGACGCGCTCGGCGTAGCACCGGCGTGGCTCGAGCAGGTCGGCGCATTCGGCAACGCGCGCCGACATCCCGCAGAGACGGATCTCTCGATCGCCTATGTCGGTCTGGTGCCGGTGGATGCGCCGGAACCCGGAGGAGGCGAGGAGGCATGGTTCGCCCTTTCCGACCTGCCCGTGTTGCCGCCGCGTCACAAGCAGGTGATCGACGCCGCGTTCGAGTTGACCCGCTCGCGACTCGACTACGTGCCGATTGCGTTCCGGCTGCTCCCGCCGACGTTCACTCTGAGCGACCTCCAGTCGATATACGAGATCATTCTGGGCCGCCGGTTGCACAAGGCGAGCTTCCGCCGCGCGCTTCATGCGGCCTGGCTCGTCGAGCCGACTGATGAGTGGCGCACTGAGCAGCGCGGGCGTCCGGCCCAGCTGTTTCGATTCGCGCCGCGCAGGCGCCGCGCGAATCGCCGCGGGGTCCGCTTCGAACTGCTGGCGGGCTGAAAGACGGAGCGCAATCTCCGCCGGATCATCGTCGGCTGCCGCCGCGACCCCTGAATCCATTCGGTAGGTCGCGCGTCGCGCGTCGCAGTCGCTCGGAGTCGTACGCAGTCTCCGACGCCGGCCGCACGGCCGCACCTGCACCGCAACTGGTCCTGACGTCGGGACTGCGGCCTCCAAGTTCTGCCGAGTCCGCCTACGTCAGTTTATGAATCCCCCTTGTGCGCCGTGGCACATTAGTCGCAATATGTCCTTAACCCATTATCGAGCGACTCGATGCTGGCCTATCTCGATACCCTGTGTGCAGCGCTACTGGCGCGGGATTCGGAGGAGATTCGACGTCTCCTCCGGCATCCGCTTGCGCGCGCGTTGCCGAGGTCCGTTCGAGAAGAAGCTCTGGGGATCGCCCGTAGCGGCTCACGAACCATGCGGGCGCCCATACAGACGCTGCGGTTCTACCATCAGACCGCGCATCTGCTCGGCGTTCAGCACGATCCGGCGGCGAACGCGGCCGAGGAGAAGGGCGCGATCAGCGTGCAGGACGGCAGCACACAGATGGAACTTCCTCTACGAGCGGCCGCCGGCGCACGCCGGCGGGCCTGACCCAAAGCGGCTCGCAGACACACTGCGGGCTTTTTTTTGGTGGTGCGGTAGCGGCCTCGTGGACCCGGTGGCCTGCCGTTCAGCGGCCGCGGCGTCGGGTCGACTGCCAGCGGAGGATCGCCGTCGCCACTTTCACATTGTCCGACGCGATGCGGTGCAGGGCGCTGAACACCTCGGACTGGCTTGCGCCGGCGAGCTCGACGATGACTGGAGGCGTGTGTCCGGACCGCCGCGCTGGGTCCGCGCGGCGTTCCACCGTCACGTGCGCGCGGTAGGCATTCCCGTCGCCCGGAGCGGATTCGATGGCGACATAGCCGCCACCTGGAAGCTCACGTGTGTACAGCACTGCGGGAATGTCCATCGGTCCACCCTGCTGCGTTCGCCAACGGGGCCATGCACGGAGCGCAAGTCCCCGAACGGACGATGAAACCTGCCGGGTAATTGCCCCGACAGTGCGCCGACATCATTCGAACACCACCGGCATTGCGGCCAGCGATTCCACCACGCGTTCGACAGGATCCCGGTTAGCCTCGGTCCCCCCACTAAGCGGAAGGAAGAAATAACCCTCGGCGGGTAGAACCCGACGCACGGCAACCAGTCGCTGCCGGAACCAGCTCTCGTGGCCCCGGCGGCCAGACAGCAGATCGAGCCGAACCTGCCGTCCGCTGCTCGATGCGTGGATGATGGTATCCCCGCCGACATAGATGGCGATGTGCTGCGCGCCCTGACCACCATAGAAGAAGAGCAGGTCCCCTGGGTGAATGTCGCCCGGGTAGGGCGCTTCACCCACCCCTGCCTGTTCCCGCGCCGTCCTCGGCATCCCTATGCCGTGCTGACCGAACACGTACTGCACGAAGCCCGAGCAGTCGAACGACGAGGGTGTGCTCCCCCCGAGCACGTAACGAACCCCGAGATAGCGCCGAGCCGTGCGGATGATGTCCTCGCCGGCGATCCGGCCCTTGACCATGACCATCCCCGATGGACTGGCCGAGGCGCGCGCCGCGACTCGCGGCAGTTGCGCGGCCGTATCGCCAGGGGTCGCCACGAGGAGCGTGAGCCCCACGAATCCGGTCATCAAGACTGAGCGTGCCATCTGGTGGAGGACGACCGCGCAGCGGCCGTGTCACACGCAGGCCTCGCTTGGCCCCATGATTCACCGCAACAACGTGATGCACATCACATTCCGGGTCCACTTACTGTCGCGTTTCACGACAACCATCTAGTCCAGCAGCGCGCGAAGGCGAGCGTTGGCGCTGCGTTTCTGCAGGATGCCCAGCCACAGTGCCCGGGTCGTCGCAGCGCGGGAGGGGACCGTCGAGAGTGTGAACCGCGCCGGATCGAGCGTCGCTCGAAGCGCGGACCATCGGAGCGGCATCGAGACGGTCGCACCCGGCCGGGCCCGGACAGCCCAGGGCGCGGCGAGCGTCTTGCCGCGCGCGTTCTGCTGGTGGTCGAGATACACCGTGCCGTGCGGGCGCGAGCGGATGCGTCTCTCCAGCGTCGCGTGCTCCGGTGCTGCCTCGACGACGCGGCGCGCGATCTCCCGCGTCACCGCCGACGCATCGGCGAAGCCGATTCCACTGGGGAGCGGTATGGCGATGTGGATGCCCCGCGAGCCGGATGTCTTGATCGCGGCGGCGATCCCGGCTCCATCGAGCTCGAGCTTCACGAGGCGCGCGACCGACACGACATCCGCGAACTCCACGCCGACCCCGGGATCGAGGTCGAGGATCGCGTGATCGGGATCGTCGAGCGAGTCCAGTATGGAGAACCACGGGTGCACCTCGATGCATCCGAGCTGCACTGTGTACAGCAGCGTTTGCAGGTCGCCGCCGACGAAGCGTGGTTCCCGCTGCCCTTTGGCGTCGACCACCTCGGCGGTCCGCACGCCCTCCGGAACCTTCGCGCCGGCGTTCTGCTGATAGAACGATGCCCCGTCGACACCGTTCGGGAAGCGCCGGAGTGCCAGCGGACGTTCGGCTATCGCTGGAAGCAGAAGTGGCGCGATGCGGGCATAATACCGCATCAGATCGCCCTTGGTGAACCCCGGCTCGGGGAAGAACACCTTGTCGAGACTCGTGACCCGGAGCGTCGCACCATCGGGGAAGGCCACCTCGCCGTCGCCGCCTGCATTCTCGATCCGCTGCAGCTGCGACTCCACGGACGCCGCCGCTCGGGCATGCTTGGAGCGGGTCGATCCGGCTGGTCCCGAGGCGCGAGCGCTCGGCGTGGTCCTGGAGGAGCGTGAACCGGGTTCGCGCTGCAGGCTCGTCTCCTCGCGCGTCACCTCGCGCGCATCCTTGTCGTCGCGGACGCCGAGGAAGATGGGCTGTCGCAGCTTGCCCTCGGCGGTCCATTCGTTGAATCTGACCTCGACCACCATCTCCGGGCGCACCCAGTGCGCCGGTTCGTTCGTCCGCGGTGTCTGGTCGAACGGCGATTAAGCGCGCTCCAGCCGGCGGAGCCGGTCTTCGGCCTTGCAGACGCGCTCGTAGGCGATCGGCGAGAGATCATCGGCGTGGAGAAGCCGGAAGGAGACCCGGTCGGTGCGGACCGCCGGGCGGAGCTCGACCGGAATATTGACCAGCCCGAACGTGACGGAGCCCTTCCAGATAGTGGCCATGCCGAACCTCCATCGCCTGGTCCGCGGGACTGGCGAGGGAGGCAAAGAGAGTGCCGGTTGTGGACAGGAATGTTTTGTGATCGACCAGGTTCAAACAGAGCGACGCCCCCCGGTCGAGACCCGGGGGGCGTCGCTTGCTCGAAGATCGTCAGACCTTGGTGACGTCCGAAGCCTGAGGACCCTTCTGACCCTGAACGATCTCGAACTCGACGCGATCGCCCTCGGCCAGGGACTTGAAGCCACCGCCCTGGATTGCGCTGTAATGAACGAAGACGTCGGGGCCGCCCTCTCGCGAGATGAAGCCAAACCCCTTGGCATCGTTGAACCACTTGACCGTGCCGGTGATGCGACTCATGAAACGTACCTCTCCCCCCGCTGACGGGGCCGTGCGTGGCGCCAGATCGCGCGACACCCGAGCCAGCGAAGTCCGACTCACCGGGCGCGCGCGAACCCTGCCTGGGGGCCGGAACCAAACAGGCGTCCCCGGCATATCAGCGGGGGGCAAGTTTCGTGCTGATCGAATCGACAGCGCGTCAGTCCACGCCGCCGCTTCGGTTCAGGCCGCGCCCGCGATGTAACGCGCCACCCGCCCGCAGGCAGTGCACTTGAGCGTAACGTGCGCCTGTGGTGGGGGTGGCGTGAGACTGGGACTGCGCTCGATGTGTCCGGAGCACGAAGGGCAGCTCAGTGGTGCGCCGCTCCTGTCGTTGGAGATCAGGTGCAATGCCTGCGCGGGGTTGTACGTGGCCGGACGAGGCTTGCGCATGGGCCCTCCTGTTGTGTGCTGTCCGTGTGGTGACGGCGACGCCGAGCGCGTCATTCCTATAGTAACCCTCAAACGGTCGGATGACCAAGAGGCCGGTTGGTAGCATGGATCCCTAGTCGGGGTTTGGCAGTTATGCTGGCGGCCGCGGGGTGCGGACCTCGAGTTCACATACCCAACGCCCCGATTCTGCTGAACGGCGGGAGGGCTGCCCCGGACAGCACGGCGGAGCTCGCGCGAAGGCTGGCGCCTACCTTGTACCTGCACGAGGACGAGAGGTTCCCCCTGGCTCGGGTGGTGGCAGTTCAGCATCCGACCCGCCCGGTGCTGGCCTACCATGCTTGTGTGGGAGGGGGACGGGGCATTGACGAGGGATGGACCGCTGTGCTTCTGCGCGGGGCGCGATCGTTATCGCGAGTTCACGCGCGAGCTCCCGCTCGAGGGCCGGATCGATGTGGTGGTCGTGGCGGAAGACCCCGACGCGGTGCTGACGATGGTGTTCGGAGCGCGGTATTCGAGAAAGGTGAAATGGCCGAGCGAGCAACCCGGAGCGGGCGGCGATCGGGGATCGGCGTCGGACATCCTGCCCATGTGACCGGTCGTTCCGACATCAGCAGGGCGCAAGATCCCAGTTGACAGCGGGTTGTGCCTCGATTGGGCTGGTCTAGCGCGAGTGTGAGCCAGCACACGAGTTGCTTACAGTCGGGTCCGTCAGGCAGTCCCCGACACTCACGCGGTCGGGGAACTCGACGTCCCCTGCACGACGGAGTGCACCGCATGCGCCGCATTCGACCGTTCCCGCTCGTCGCCGCGATCTTCCTGTCGCTGGCCTTCACCTCATGCTCCGAACGCGGAACCCCGGTCGAGCCGGCAGTGCCGGAGAGCTCCGCTCTGCCTGGCGGCCTGACCGGTACGGTGACGGACGTCGGCGGGTCGCTGCTGGGCGCGACGACCGGACTGGTCACGGGTGTGCTCGCCTGTCCGAGCTCGGAGACCTACACCACGAGTCAGGTCGTGGGACGCGATGGCGGCACGATAAAGGTCGGACCGCACACGCTGCTGATTCCGCCGCGCGCGCTGAGCGGCGACGTGGAGATCACCGCGACCGCGCCGGCGGGCTCTGTGACGACTCTGCGCTTCGAGCCGCACGGGCTGCGCTTCGAGCGGCCGACCGCGCTGACGATGAGCTACGCGCACTGCGGGTTGATCTCGGGACTGACGAAGCGCGTCGTGTACGTGGATGGGGAGCTGCGGATTCTCGAAGTGCTTCCGTCGGTCAATGATCTCTTCCGGCGGCGTGTCACGGGCAAGCTCGATCACTTTTCCGCCTACGCCGTGGCGGAATGAGTCGCTGACGTGCTGACCGGTGCGTTCCGGCCGCCCGGCGCGGCAGCGACACATCTCGCTACCGCGCGCGATCACGAGCGGGCGGGGCGGCTGGCTGTCGCCGCCGAGGAATACCAGGCGGCGATCGATGCAGCCGATGAGCGCCTCGACGCGAGCGTGCTCGCGGAGGCGCTGCGCCGGCTCGGTGCTGTGCATCGTCGCCGCCACGATGTGGGCAAGGCCATCGAGTTGTGCGAGGCGAGTCGCGAGGTCGCGCTCGGCGCGGGCCAACCCGTACTCGCCGCGGAGGCACTGAACGGGATCGCGCTCGCGCTCCTCTGGCGAGGCGACATAGCTGGAGCGCGCGAGAGGCTGATTGCTGCGCTCCGTGTCGGCGCCGAGAACGACGACCTCCGCGGGCGCATCGAGCAGAATCTGGGAATCACCGCCAACATCCAGGGCGATTTTCGCTCCGCTCTGTCGCACTACGAACGATCGTTGGAGGCGTTCCGCGAAGCGCGGAACGACAACGGTTGTGCGACGGCCTACCACAACCTCGGGATGATAAGCGCCGATTGGCAACGGTGGGACGACGCCGAGCGGTATTTCCGGGCGAGTCTCGAGATGGCGGATGCCATGGGCGACGTGCATCTGAGGGCCCTGGCGCTGCTCAACCGGACCGAGGTGTACATCGCCCGACAGCACTACGAAGAGGCGCGGCGAGGGGCAGAGGAAGCGCTTCAGATCTTCGACCGCCTCGGCGCGCGCGCCGAGAAGTCGGCAGCCTACAAGTTCCTCGGCATGATCTATCGCGAGACCGGCGCGCTGACGTTGGCTGAGTCCCGGCTCCGGGCGGCGATCGAGCTGGCGAGCGAGATCGGGGCGCCGGCCTTCGAGGCGGAAGCCGCACGCGAGCTCGCGATCCTGCATCAACTCCAGGGGCGCAGCCAGGAAGCGCTGCGACTCCTGAACGCGTCACATCGACTGTTCGGGCGACTCGACGCGCGTCACGAGCTGATCGACGTCAGCTCCAAGCGTGCGCAACTCGAGCGTGTCTACCTCGACATCGTCCGCGACTGGGGCCGCTCGATCGAGTCCACCGACAGCTACACCCACGGCCACTCCGAGCGCGTCGCGCGATACGGAGCAGCGCTGGCGCGTACCGTCGGCCTGGACGAGGACGACATCACCACGATCCGAGTCGGCGCCTATCTCCACGACCTCGGCAAGGTCAAGGTCCCGCACGAGATCCTCACCAAGCCCGGCCGGCTGACCGCGGAGGAGTTCGACGTCATCAAGCAGCACCCGATCTTCGGCCTCGAGCTCCTCGCATCGGTCGAGTTCCCGTGGGACATCAAGCCGATCATCCGGTCGCACCACGAGAAGGTGGACGGCTCCGGCTATCCGGACCGGCTGCGCGGCGACGAGATTCCCCTGACGGCCCAGCTGATCTGCGTCGTCGATGTGTTCGATGCACTGACGACGACGCGAAGCTACCGGCCGGCGATGCCGCACGCCGTAGCCGTCGCCGAGATGCAGAAGAGCCGCCACTGGTGGCGGCCCGAGCTCTTCGAGGGATTCATGTCCGGCATCGCGACCGGGGACGGGCTCGCCGCCGCCTGACGACTGGGCGGGCAGCATCCGTCCTACGCGACGTACACGATCTCGCCCTCCCCGTCGATCCCCATCTCCTGCTGGAGGCCACACACACCGCACGTCTTCTCGACGTGCCACACCTCCTGGAACTCCTCTCGGTGGGCGGCGGTGGACGGCTTGATCACCAGTCGCTTGTAGCTGTATTCCTCGCAATTCTCGCACGCGTGCGCGCGCGCGATTCGCTCGGCCTTTTCTCTGGTGATCTCCGCCAAGCGGGTTACTCCGTGCCTTCCTTCGTCTGATCCGTCGCTACACGGGCCACCGCAGATCGGGATGGCGCCTGGTAACCGGCGGCGCCGGACCTGGTCGCGCCGTGCGCCGGGCCGCCGGCCTCCGATTGCCCGGCCTGGGTTCGACCGAGCAGCTCGCGCATGCCTCCGAGGGCGCCGAGAACGCCGGATGCTTCCGCGGGGAGGAAGATGGTCGTACCCTGACCTTGCGTCAGCTGAGGAAGCGCCTCGAGGTACTTGAGGCCGAGGAGGTACATGGCCGCCTGCCCGTCGGGCAGCGCCGCGGCGATTCGCTGGATGGCCTCGGCTTCGGCCCTGGCCAGCGCCAGGCGCGCGTTGGCGAGCCCCTCGGCTCGAAGCATCGCCGCGTCGCGCTCGCCCTCGGCCTTCCGGACTTGCGCCTCACGCTGGCCCTCCGACTCGAGGATCGCCGCCCGCTTGTGTGCCTCGGCGTTCGTCACGGCGGCCCGGCGCTCGCGCTCGGCCCGCATCACCAGCTCCATCGACTGCTGAATGTCGTGCGGCGGCTCGATCGCCTGGAGCTCGACGCGCGTCACGTCCACCCCCCAGCCTATGGAAGCCTCCTCGATGACCTCGCGCATCCTCTTGTTGATCAGGTCGCGGCTCGCCAGCGTCTGATCGAGCTCCATGTCGCCGACGATGTTGCGGAGCGTGGTCCGGGTCAGTGTTTCCAGCGCATACGGCAGGTTCTGAATCGCGTACGTGGCCTTCTGCGGATCGGCGACGCGATAGTAGAGGACGGCGTCGATGTCGATCGTGACGTTGTCCTTCGTGATCACCGGCTGGCTCGGAAAGTTCAGCACCTGCTCGCGCAGGTCGATCCGCGAGGTGGAGCCGGAGGTCACCTTCTTGATCCCGGTCAGGTCGGCCTCGAAGTAGCGTACATCGATCGCCTTCGGCCGCTCGACCAGCGGTATCAGGATGTTGAGCCCGGACCGGGCAAGACGGTTGAATCGGCCAAGCCGCTCGATCACGAGGACCTCGGCCTGCCCGACGATCTTGATCGAGGCGGCGGCAAGACCGATCGCCACCAATATGGCGCCGCCGAACACGATGGTCAGCATGCAAGCTCCAGTAGGTGAGATGCGTCGTCTGATTCTACCGCTGCGCCGGGGTGGCGAGCAATGCCCGCCGGCGGGTTGCCGAGCCGGGACCTGCAGGCGACCAGGGGGTCACAGTCC
>DATKCV010000074.1:0-36200 GCA_035513015.1 Gemmatimonadaceae bacterium | reverse complement strand
CGTACCATTGGACGGACGGGGCTCCGACCTTTCTCGACGTTCACCGGCCGCTCCCTCCCATAGCGCTGCCGGTGGTGCGTCGCGCCCTACAACGGCAAAATTTCCAGCATGTCCGCCACGCGGAAGCCGCCGCGCTCGACGGCCCGGCGCTCCTCGGAGTCGGCAAACGCCGCCGGGTTCGTCCGGTTCAGGTGGATGAACCGGATCTTCGCGCGCTCCACGGCCGGCGCCGCCGCGAACCGCCGCATGGTTTCCTCGATGAACGGATGCGGTATGTCGGACATGGCTCGTCCGGGCACCTCGCCGTCGCGATAGAAAGTGCCATCGAGATACGCGACGTCCGCCGCGCCGACGATGTCCTCGATGCGTGTGCCCAGGTCCTGCCATCGTTCCCACTTGTCGATGTCGGGCAGGAACACCACCGTGCGCGACGGACCGGTGATCCGGAAACCGACCGTCTCCGAGTACTCGTCGCGGTGCGGGACGCGAAACGGCGTGACGCTCAACCGCTCGTTGAGCCGTATCTGGACATCCTCGCTCAGAGCGCGCAGCTCGATGTTGCCGAATCGGACGAGTTGATCCCACGGACCGTTGCCGCCGAGGAACGCACGCATTCGCGGCATCGCGTACACGACCACTTCGCGGGCGCCGATGATCTCGTGTCCGAGGTGGATCAGACCGGCGTAGTGGCCGACGTGCGCATGGGTGAGAAGGATTCCCGCGAGGCCAGGCGTGCCGTCCGTGGGCGCGAGCCGGTCGAGCTCGTGAAGCTGCTCGCGGAAGTCCGGTGTCGCCTCGAACAGCCACCGCTCGCCGCTCTCCGGGTCCACGAGCGCGACGCTGGCCGCGTAGCGGCGCCGGTCGGGTACCCAGGCGTCGCCGGGTTTCGTCCCGGCCTGCGGGTAGCCGCCGTCCTGAGCGGTGCCGAGTACCACGAGGTAAGGCCCGGTGGTCAGGTCCGCCGAAAGGTCAGCCGAACTGGCATCCTCGGAGCTCCGCGAGGTGCAGCCGGTGACGAGCAATGCGCCTGCAATGATCGCGACTGATGATCGACTGCGCCGAAGAGGCGACCTTCTACCGCACGCATGGTTGGTCGAAGCGGTGACCGCCCGGGGCGTGGTGAAGGTTGCGCAGCTCACTTCGGCTCCGTGCCGAACAGGTACGGCTTCCCCGAAGGTCCCCGGCACCGGCACGAGTCGCAGCTCGTGCGTATCGTCGCCCACGCGCCACCCGTAGCTCAGCGTTCGCATTCGACTCGGTGCCTCGCGTTCGCGGCCAGCCGCGCGAATGTCCATCGGGCGCCTTGGCCACGGAGCGGCTTGCCAGAGGCGGTCTCGACGCGCAGTATAACATGACGTTACGGTCGTACCATCGACAGTCCCTCCACGGGAGAATGGGGGTTGGAGCAACGCGATGCAGTTCCAGCTGACACGGGCACTCGAGATTCTCGAGCGCACACCGGAAACCTTCCGTGCACTCCTTGGCGGCCTGCCCGAGGCGTGGACGGCGCCGAATGAGGGACCCGACACCTTCAGCGCCTTCGACAACGTCGGACACCTCATTCACGGCGAGCGGACAGACTGGATTGCGCGCGCCAGCACCATCCTCGCGCAGGGACCGAATCGGCGCTTCGAGCCGTACGACCGGTTCGCCCAGTACCGGGAAAGCCGGGGGAAGAGTCTGACGGAGCTCCTCGACGAATTTGCGCGACTCCGGGCCGGGAACCTGACCACCCTCCGCGGGTGGGACCTCTCCGGGCACGAGCTGGCACTCGAGGGCGAGCACCCGGCGTTCGGGACGGTCACCCTCCGGCAGCTTCTGGCCGCATGGGTGGCGCACGACCTGGGGCACGTTGCGCAGACGGCGCGTGTGCTGGCGAAGCAGTACCGTGACGCGGTCGGACCCTGGCGGGCGTACATGCCCGTGCTCGACCGTTGACGTGGACCGGCGGAATGTCGCGGCGAGCGTTCGTCGGGTCCGTCATGGCCGCTCCGCTGACGGCCCGGCTCGGCGGCGCCGGCGAACCGCGCGAACGCATCGCGAGCGGGAGATCGACACGCTCCGATTCGCGCGAGCACCTGGTGGTCGTCGGCGCCGGCGCGTTCGGCGGCTGGACCGCGCTGGCCCTCGTGCGCGCGGGAATGCGGGTCACGCTCGTCGATGCGTGGGGAGCGGGACACTCGCGCGCGTCGTCGGGGGGTGAGACGCGCGTCATCCGCGCGGCGTACGGTGGCGTGCCGGTGTACAGCGAGATGGCCGCCCGCGCGCTGGCGCTGTGGCGCGAGGCGGAGCAGAAGTGGGGCCGCCAGGTGCTGTTTCGCACGGGCGCGCTCTGGATGTTCGCGACCGACGATGACTACGTGCGGCGGTCGATCGATCCGATGAAAGCCGTCGGCCTGTCGATGGAGGAGCTGTCGCCGGACGATGCAGCGCGACGCTATCCGCAGATGGGCTTTCGCGACGTGCGCACCGTGTTCCTCGAGCCGGAGGCGGGCTACATCGCCGCGCGGTCAGCGTGCGAGCTGGTGCGCGAGACCTTCGTGCACGAAGGCGGAACCTACCGGCAGGGGTGGGCACGTCCCGGCGCGACGGCGGGAGAGCGTCTGTCGAGCGTCACCCTCTCCGATGGCGTTACGATCGACGCGGACGGATTCGTGTTCGCCTGCGGCCCCTGGATGCCGCAGGTCTTTCCGGACGTGATCGGCCGCCGAATCGTGGCGACGCGGCAGGAGGTCTTCTTCTTCGGCACTCCGGCAGGCGATACGCGATACGAGCCCGGCGCGTTGCCGGTGTGGGTTCACATTGGCGAGCGGTTCGTGTACGGTACACCGGGTCACGAGCGGCGCGGCCTCAAGGTTGCGGACGACACCGCCGGAGAGGAAGTGGACCCGACGACGATGGATCGCGCGCCGAGCGCCGCGGGGCTGGCCGGGGCCCGCGCAATCCTCGCCGAGCGTTTCCCCGCCCTGGCCGACGCCCCGCTGGTGGAAGCGCGCGTGTGTCAGTACGAGGCTTCGAGCGACGGTCATTTTCTCGTCGACCGACATCCACGGCTGCAGAACGTATGGCTCGTCGGCGGCGGATCCGGACACGGATTCAAGATGGGTCCCGCGCTCGGCCGGGACGTCGCGCAAATGATGCAGGGTCGGATGACCGTGCATCCACTGTTCGCGTATGGCCGGCTTCACCCGCGGCCGCCGCGAGCGAGTACAGGCAGCTCCGGGAGATCGTCGTAATGAAAAGCAATCGAACCGCAATCGAGCGGCTGCGCGGCCGGGTCCAGCGTGGGTTCATCGGCTACCCGCTCGCCACCGTCATCTTCTATGGTCCCAACGAGCAGCGGGCATCGAAGGTCGCCGTCGGCGTCATCAATCGCGAGAAGGCCCCGGCTGATCCGCTCGAGCGCTGGGTTTCCGAGACGACCGATGTCCGTGCCGATGAATCGATCGGCTCCGCGGTGCTCGCCTTCCTGGACGCGCACGGAGTACGCAGCGTCGTCATCGCCGCCGGAATCCAGGGGTGCCCGCACGAGGAGGGCATCGATTATCCGGAGGGCGCCACCTGCCCGCGGTGTCCCTATTGGGCTGGCCGGCCTCGCAGCTCGACCGGTTCCATCAGCAGGCGGGATCCATGAGCGCGACCAGCGCGCCGTTGAACTCGTCGGGGACCTCCTCATGCGGCCAGTGCCCCGCTCGTTCGATCCGATGAATCCTGGCGTGCGGTACCGCCTCCTCCCATCGTGCCAGCATCGCGGGCTTGAATGCACGGTCCCGCATCCCCCACAGGATGTCGACCGGAACGCCCGCCAACCGATGACGCCGCTCCCACAGCCCGGCGAAGAACGCGCTCGATCCGGCGAGCGACTTCGCCAGCGCGAACAACACCCGTTCGCGTGAATCAGGATCCGGAAAGGGCGCCAGGTACTGCTCGTGGATCGCGCGCGTAAGTCGAGACCTGTCGGCGTACGCGGCGGGCATGATCAGGCGAAGCGACGCGTTCGCGTGACGGTAGAGAAGGCGGAGGATCCAGCTTCCGGCCATTCGCGCCTGCCCCTTCATGGTGGGATCGTCGGCGAAAGACCACATCCACGAGTTCACGACCACGAGGCGTGACAGGCGTTCGGGATGATCCAGCGCCCAGTCGAGCGCGATCGGCCCGCCGAAGTCGTGCACCACCAGCGAAACCCTTCCCTCGGGAAGGAGCACCTCCATCGCCTCGCGAAAGCGCGCCGCGTGCGCCTGCGGTGAGTAGTCCGCACCTTCCGGCCGGTCCGAGCGGCCGAACCCGAGGTGATCGAGCGCGATTACCTCGTGCGACGCCGACATCGCCTGCAGGGCGTGGCGCCACTCGTAGCTCCACGTCGGCGTCCCGTGCACGAACACGACCGGCGGGCCGGAACCGGCGCGGACGTAATGAATCCTGCCACCCTCCACGCGCACCCACATCGGAGGCCATCTCCAGCTCTCCCGATCGGGCCATTCCCGCTCGCTCATTCGCGCGCTCCTTTCTCGCCGGGAACGTCTGGGTTCCTCCACAGCACACTCACCCCGATCGCCGGGCGAGCAGCAGCAGGCCCGTGGACGGCGCCCAGCTCGCGAAACGCAGCGCCGCCGTACGTACGCGATGCCCCAGCGATCCCAGCATCGCATCGGTGAACGAGCTCTCGTCCCACGGTCCGTCGTACCGGCGTCCGTTGATGAAGAACGTCGGCGTGAACCGGACACCGCTCGCCCCGGCGCTCTCGACATCGCGTTCCACACGCGCCCTGGCCCGCGCCGCGGTCGCCGCTGCTTCCCCGGCGTCGCGGTCGTCGAACCCGAGCTGTCCGGCGACGGCGCGCAGATCGTCCGTTGTCAGCGCCCGCGACCGCGTCATCAACGCCACGTGCGCATCCCAGAACTGCGCTTCGTCGCGGGCCGATTCGGCCAGCTCGGCGGACGGCCAGGCAAGATCGTTGCCGGCGATCGGACGGTGGCGAAAGACGTACCGCAGCCGCTCGCCCAGCTGCGCGCGGACTTCCGTGATCCGCTCGTTGGCCGCGCGGCAGTGCGGGCAGGCGTAGCTACCGTACTCGACGAGCGTGATTGGAGCGTCGGGCGGACCGAGTGCGTGATCGATCCGGGCGTCCACCGGGCGATCCGGGCGGGGCTGGCGGCAGCCGGTGCTGACATGCCGGTCAAACTAGCACGGCGGCAAGGCCGCCGCCGTCCGCCGACGGTCGACCGGCCGGGCGCCGACCGTCACCGCGACTGGAGCGGCCAGCGCGCGAGCTGGTCCGGCGGGATCGACGCGCGACCGGGTGTGGAGTACATCTTCTGCGAGCGGGCGGGAACTGGACCGGAGCGGACGCGCTGCCGCGCTGCTCCGGAATCGGCAGGAGTTCCGAGTCGGGCCACGTACCTCCCATTTCCAGGTGCCGAATGTCTCCACACGCGAAAACCGGCTGCGTTGCCCTCACGGTCCTTCTGCTGGCGTCGTCGGCCGCGGTGGCGCAGGAAAACCGCCGGCCGGTCCACGAGCCCGACTTCTTCCCCTTCTCGGTCTGGTACAGCGGCGGAAAGGCTCGGGCACCGATGCAGTCCGAGCTGACTCCACGATCACGCGAGGAATGGCGCCGCGACCTTCAGCAGATCAGGGATCTGGGCTTCAACACTGTGCGCACCTGGGTCGAATGGGCACACGCCGAGCCACGGCAGGGCGAATACAAGCTGGAGAATCTCCGGCTGCTACTCGAGCTCGCGCAGGAGATCGGCCTGCGCGTCGTCATCCAGAAATACGTCGACTCGGCACCGGACTGGGTGGGCAAGGCCCATCCGCAGGCGCGTTTCGTGGCGCAGGACGGCACATCGATTCCTTCGCAGGCGGCGCCCGGCTTCTGCACCGACAACCCGGAGATACGCGAGCTGGTGCACGCCTTCTATACGCAGGTTGCACGGGTGGCGTCGGAGTATCCCGCCTTCTACGGATGGGATCTGTGGAGCGAGCCGCACATCATCAACTGGGCCAACATCGACTACATTCAGAACGTGCAGTTCTGCTACTGTCACGCCACCCAGGCGCGGTTCCGGGCCTGGCTGCGGCGCAAGTACGGCTCGCTCGAGGCGCTCAACCGCGCCTGGTATCGCGGGTTCGAGACCTGGGAGGACGTCGAGGCGCCCCGGTTCAGCACGATCCTCAGCTACACCGACTACATCGACTGGAAGACGTTCATCTACGAGCGGCTGGCCGAGGACCTCGGCGCGCGCTACGACGCCGTGCGACGGGGTGGCTCGAACCACGTGATCACCTCGCACGCCGCCATCTCATCGATCCTCACTTCGCCTCACCTGGGCGAGGGTGCGACGGACGACTTCCTGATGGCCGAGCGCGTGGATTACTACGGCGTCTCGATCTATCCCAAGCACAACCGTCCGGAAACCCACTGGCCGCACTGGCGCCTGATGGCGATCCTCGACTTCCAGCGCAGTGCCAATCGCATGAACCGCGGCTGGTACATTGGCGAGATGCAGGCCGGCGACGGGTCGATCGCTCTGCTCCAGAGCGATCCGGTCACGCCTGCCGACCACCGCATCTGGGCCTGGTCGGCGATCGCCAAGGGCGCCCGGGCGATCAACGTGTACGCCTTCTACCCGATGTCCTCCGGCTACGAGTCCGGCGGGTATGGCCTGATCAACCTCGACGGCACGCTGACCGAGCGCGCGATCAGCACCGGCGGGATCGCGCGGTTGGTGGACGTCAACCAGGCGCTGTTCCTGGCGTCGCAGCCGGTGCCGGCGCGGGTTGCCATCGTCTACAACCCGCTCTCGCAGCTGGTCGGAGGTGCGCAGCGGCGGCAGGACTGGCCGCAGGCGAATCAGAGCTCGCTGATCGGCTACTACCGGGTGCTCGCCGAGAACAACATCCCGGTCGACTTCATCCACCGGAACGAGCTGGAGAGCGGAGATCTCTCGCAGTACCGGCTGATCGTCGTTCCCTACCCGATCATGTTCACGCAGCGTGCTGCCGACGGGCTGCGCCGGTTCGTCGAGCGGGGCGGCCACGCGGTCGCCGAGGCGCGGCTGGCCTGGAACGATGATCGCGGCCACGCGGCCGAGATCATCCCCGGAGCCGGCCTGCACGAGGTCTTCGGCGTGCGCGAGAAGAACCTGTGGATGCGACAGCGCATCGAACTGTCGGTGGTCGACACCGGACACCAGCTGACCTCGGGGCTGGGCGGCAGCCTGCGGGGCGAGCTCTACGCCAACACCGTCACCGTGCTCTCCGACCAGGCGCAGGTCCTCGCCTCGATCGAGGGAGATCCGGCAGTCGTCGCATCCCGCTTCGGCAACGGGCAGACGCTGTTCATAGGCTCCTACCTTGGCTGGGGCAATCATCCCGAGCAGCACCGGGACAACAACGCCTTCATCCTGCGCCTGGCCGAGTGGGCCGGCATCGAAAAGCCCGTCGCAACCTCGCTCGACGGCGCGCTCGAACAGCCGCTGGTCGCGCGGCTTCACGAGAGCGAAGGCGGCTACCTGCTCTTTCTGATCAATCACCATCCCGAAGCGCAGCGTACGTCGGTGACGGTGCGGGTCGGTAACGGCAATTACGCACTCTCGGAGCTCATCACGCGGCGTCGCCAGACCGCGACCGTACGGAACGGCAGGCTCGAGCTGGGTACGAGCATCGGCGGGCTCGACGTCGAGGTCTGGTCCATCAGGCGTAGATGAGGCGGCATGTTCCCCGTGCTACCCCACGCGCGCCATCGGGAACGCGACGGCCGTGAGTCCGTGGTCCTTCGCCTTCGCCACCGCGGCCGCGTCGCACCACGGGGGATGATTCATCGGTACTCCTCGCAAGTCATTTGATAGATCGCCGCCCGCGCCGCCGATGACTGCCGGCCGGTGAGCCGCGTGGTTGCCGAGCAACTCCTGAAGCTCCGGCGAGCGGACGTCCACCCAGTGCACGCTCATCTTCGGCACGGCCATGTCGGCCGCCGAGACTCCGGGCGTTGCCGGCCGCGAGATGCGGAGATCGTGATCGTACACAGCAATAGTTGCCATCGGCAACTACAATTGCTAATGTGGGCATGCAACAATCGCGGTCACGCTGCCCACTCTCCCACCGGCGCACCCGGATGAATCCCCCTCTCGCCCGGCGCATCGAAGCCGTCCGACGCTTCAACCGGTTCTACACGCGCCAGATCGGAATCCTCCGGGAGGGGTACCTCCGGACCCCTTACACGCTCTCCGAGGTCCGCCTGATCTACGAGCTCGCCCACCACGAGCGCACGACGGCGACCCATCTCGGCCAGGAGCTCGGTCTCGACGGCGGGTATCTGAGCCGAATGTTGGCGGGGTTCGAGAAGCGCGGCCTCGTACAACGCAAGCCGTCGGCGGACGATCGCCGGCGGGCACTGCTCTCCCTCACGACCCGGGGCCAGAAGGCATTCGCCAAAGTAAACGCGGCCTCGCGCGCCGAGATCGAGGCGATGCTGGGACGGCTCCATGACGCCGATCAGGAACGCGTGCTCGACGCCATGCAGACGATCGAGCTTCTCCTCGGCGCACCGCCGGAGCACCGGGTGCCCTACATTCTGCGCCCGCATCACAGCGGCGACATCGGCTGGATGGTGCACCGGCACGGCGTGGTGTACAATCAGGAGTTCGGGTGGGACGAGCAGTTCGAGGCGCTGGTAGCGGAGATCGCCGCCGACTTCCTCCGCACCTTCGACGCGAAGCGGGAGCGCTGCTGGATCGCCGAGAGGGACGGCGAGAACGTGGGATGCGTCTGTCTCGTCCGGCACCCGAAGCGGAAAGGCGTGGCCAGACTGCGGCTGCTGCTGGTCGAACCCCGGGCGCGGGGGCTCGGGATCGGCAAGCGGCTGGTGCAGGAGTGCACGCGCTTCGCCCGCCAGTCGGGATACCGGGCGATCACGTTGTGGACCAACAGCGTGCTCGACGCGGCGCGGCGCCTGTACGAGGAGGAGGGGTATCACCTCGTGGACGAGAAGCCGCACCGCAGCTTCGGCCACGATCTGGTTGGACAGACGTGGGAGCTCGAGCTGCCGGCAACGGAACACGCCGCGCCGCGCGGTGCACGCCAGTCACCCTGACCCGGCCTTGCCATGGAGATCGCGCGGATCGAACCGTTCCTCGAGTACTACGGCCGCCTGCGCCAGCGCACGATACGGGTGGCCGAGTGCATCCCTCGCGATCGACTGGAGTGGGCGCCGCGGACGGGCGCGTTCAGCTTCGGCGACATACTGCGGCACATCGGCGCCATCGAGCGCTGGGTCTTCGCCGAAAACGCGCACCGGCGTCCGAACCGGTATCCCGGTCACGGGCGCGAGCTGGCCGAGGGCTATGACGACGTACTCTCCTTCCTCCAGCGCACACACGCGGAAACGCTGGCGCTGCTCGGCGAACTCGGGCCCGCGGATCTCCGGCTCCGGTGCGAGCTGCCGAGCGGCGCGACGATTCCGGTGTGGAAGTGGCTCCGCGCCCTGGCTGAGCACGAAGTTCACCATCGCGGCCAGCTCTACCTCATGCTCCGCCTGCTCGACGTCCCCACGCCGCCGATGTGGGGGCTGACCTCGGAGCAGGTGCGCGCCCGCGGCCTGTCGCGGGATGTCTCCGGTTCGTGAGCACGAGGCCCCGACGCGGCGCCGGCGCGCGGCGTCAGGCCCGGTGGCGCCTCGATCCGGCTCTAGTGTCTCGTCATGGTGAGGCCGGTCACCGTCCCGTCGGTGTTGTGCGCGAAGCGGATCCCATACACGCCGTCGGTCGACTCGAGCCTGCCGGCAGTCACCACGTCGGCCTTCGGATAGCTCCCGACGACGGTCCCGTTGATCGCGCACTCGACACGGTCGCCACGAACGGAGACCGCGATCTCCTGCGTCACCGGCTCTCCCGGACCGGCGGCCTTGTTCACCGCCTCGTGGGCCTCGCCGCGACGGCCGTTGACCTGGAACGGCTCGGGGCCGAACCCGCGGACGATGAAGTTGCCGTTGCCGTACGCCGCGCAGTAGAGATAGCTCTGCTGGTCGGTGCCCAGATCGTTGCCGGCGATGACGATCCCGTAAGGATGCGGGTGGTTGTTGAGGCTCATGTACTTCGCCTCGGTGAACGTCGCCTTCACGGTATAGTCGCCGGTCGCCCGGTTGGCCGGGTTCCAGTACGTGACGGCGGGGCCGGTCGTGACGTGGAGGGCGGTGCCCTCGGAGGCGAGCCTGGCGTTCTCGATCGTCATTCCCGCTCCCGCCTCGCGCGCGTCGATCCTCCCCATCCATCCGGCGACGGCGATTCCGCCACCGGCGACGCCTCTGGAAGCATCCATCTGCTGCCCATGGGCGACGCTGAACGCCGGAAGAAAGACGAGCGCAGTGAGCGCGAGTACGGAACGATGGATGTGACGCATGATGCCTCCTCCAGAGGAAAGAATGGTCGGCCGGAACGGACGGACGAACCTCACGTCAGGCGCCACGCCTCCCGATACTTCGCCGACTCGTACCCATCGAGGAACTGGACCGTGAAGTCGAGCGCGGAGTTCAGCTCGAACAGCCCCTGCTCCGAATCGAAGAAATAGTACTTGCCACCGACGTTCGCCGCGCCAAGCGCGTGTCCGTCGTAGCGCACCTGATACACGCCGGGGGTCGACACGATCGAGTTGAGAAGCGCGTGCCCGTTGCCCTGCACCGTCCCGGCCACGCTGAGATTGGCCTTGCCGAAGAGGCCGGCGCTGCCCCCATCGCTCTTCCGCTCGTAGAGCACCTGGAGCGCGGCCGCCTTCTCGTAATGCGGCTTTGTGAGCTTGGGTTGTGCCCCGGTGAGCATGTTCTGGCACCATGCCACCGCCTGGCCCTTGCAGATGCCTTCGTCCGTGTCGGAGACCGTCGTCGTGCCCTTCGCGTACTTCGTCGATGTGCCGACGGTGTTCTCGCAGGTGTACAGCTTCGTTTTCGACATGGGTCGCTCCGGTACAGTGAGTGCGGTCCGACGGTCCGGCGAGGTCCTGCGCAGAGTATGCGATGCGGCCGGGGCACGGGCAAGTCGGACGGCGAACGGGCTCGTGCCCCTCGACGAGCGGGCAATCGATGGCTGTTTGCGAGTCAGGTCGCCCGGCGACGCCCGGCCTTTCCTCCGGCGTCTGCCCAAAGCGCCCGCTCCACGAGCACCGGCGTCCATTCGCCGCCCAGCCGCCCGGCACGGTCCCTCAGTGCCTCGGCGTAGCGGCGGTAGTATGGCAGAGTCCAGCTCACCGCCCCGAGACCCGGCACCTGGGCGGCGACGAGGTCGTCGAAAAAGGGGTACACGGCCGGCGCCGCGGCCGCCGCGACGGCCGACGCTGTGGCCGGCCCGACGCCGGCCAGCTTCGCCAGCTCGGCGATCGGGGCGTCCGGGTCGGGGATCCGGGCGAGCGCGGCCGCGCTCCGCTCACGCACGGCGTCGGGATCGTTGCCCCGCACGAGTGCGAGGTTGCGCGCCCGCCAGACGCCGCGCGCCATCTTCCATTCTGCAACCGCCGCGAGCTCGTCGAGGGTCACGTGCGGCGGCCGGCGGCCGGCCAGCGCCGGCGCCAGCTCGTCGCGGTACCAGCGGTCGAGCTCCGTGAGTCGGGTGACGCCCTGCGCCGCGATGACGCGGTCGTAGCTCTCCAGCGCGTCGCGCCAGGCCGCCGTGGAGGTGGAGCTCCAGAGGGATTCCATTCGTCGACCGCATCATCTCCACGAACGCGTCGGCAGGATCACCGGGGACGGGCGGCGTACAGGTCGCCCGACCCGGTGGCGTTCACAGCGACATCCAGTAGCTCACCTTCACCAGCAGCACGTTGGTCGGGCGGATCCCGAAGATCCGGCGCGCATCCCGTCCGGCGTCGAAGGCGCCGTCCCGCCCGTAGAACGACCGCCCCTGACTCCACACGACGAACAGAGTCGAACCCGGACGGTATTCCCAGCGCATCACGGAAGTGGACGCGAACTCGCGGACCGTGAAATCGGGCCGGCCGAAGCGAAGCTCGGGACCACCGCCGTCGAGATCCACTTCGTACTCCTGCGACGCCTCGTCGAGCACGATCTCGGTGCCGGGGGCCAGAACGCGAAAGCGGTCCACGAAGCGCTCCGCACGCGGATCGGCGACAGTCGTGAACCGGTCGAAGGTGCCCGCGCCGACGAACGGCTGGCCGTAGAACTGGAACGAGAGCTCCGGCGTGAACGTGACGGCGAGCCGCGCGGTGAGCGACAGCGTGTGCTGCTCCAGCCGCCCGTGGATGTAGTGCGGCGTGCCATCAGCCTCGTTTCGCCGGGCGACGAACTGCCAGGCGTCGATGCTGCGGGACCATCCCGGCCGCAGTGAGAGATCGGCTCGGGCTGACGGCCGGATTCCGACGGAGGGTTCGAGCCAGAGCGAGCTCGACCCACTCTCCGGCTCGCGCGACACGTTCGCATCGAGCTCCGCGCGCACGGCCTTCCGCCGGTCGCTGTACATGCCCATCCACGCGTTGGTGCGGGCGGGTCGCAGCAGCGCGGGTCCACCCCTCAACGCGTTCGGCGAGAGCGCCTCGAGCTCGCGGGCGACGCCGCCGTAACCGCCCCACAGACTGTTCAGCTGGAAGTTGCCGTTCACGTTGGCGCCGGTGGACGTACGCTCGCCGCCGGTCGTCCAACCCGACCAGGCATTCGAGTTGAGCTGCCACCGCCGGAAAATGGGACCGGCGCGGGGCTGCTCGTAGCCGAGGAACCCGATCTGAGTGATCGCGTCGGCCTCGCGAAGGAAGCCGATGTCGTTGAGCTCGAAGCCGGGCGAGCGCGCGTTCGTCGCCAGAGCCCACCGCCACCGGCCGCCGCCGAACTTCGTCAGCTCCAGCATCGCCGCTCCGCCCGAAAGCGTCTTGCGAGCCGGATCGTGGTCGAGGTGCGCCGCGTCCGGACGCTGGAAGTAGCGCGCCGGCGAGCGCTGCAGAACATCGATCGCCGCCGGCGAGCCGCGGACGTGGCTCCCCAGCAGCCATGCGCGGAGCTGGACGTTCCCCGACTCGCCAAGCCGGTGGCGGGCATCGACGCCACCCGTGTAGGCGGCATGCCGGAGAAAGTCGCGCGTGTCCGGTCCGAGGTCGCGATGGGTCGCGGTCGCGATCACGCCCAGCGCGCTGCCGCCATCGCGGAAATCCCGGCTCCCGCGGGCGACGAGATAGTTCGATCTCGGCTCGACGATCCGATCGCCGGCCGAGCCGTCGCCGAGCAGATATCGCACCCGCTGCTCTCCGGTGACGGCGTCGAGAACCCCGACCGACCAGCCGGCCGCCGTCTTGCCCGAAAGCTTCACCGCGGCGAGGATCGGCGCCGGCTCCACGTGAGATGAGTGCAGCGCTCCTTCCGGCGAGCCGCCCTGCGGCGGGCGGCCGATGCGGCGCGAGTAGAACACGGACTCCGATCCACCGCCGATCCCGACGCCGAAGCGGAAGATGTCCGTGCTCTCGATGAAGAACGTCCGCTGCTCCGAAAAGAACGTCTCGAACGCGGTGAGGTTCACCTGCGAGGGATCGGCTTCGACCTGGCCGAAGTCCGGGTTGATCGTCGCCGAAAGCGTCAGATTCGATGTGACACCGTACTTGATGTCGGCGCCCGCTGAGCCCACCGGATCGTTCCGGCGAAAGAACGGATTGCCGGGCTGGTCCGGCGCTCGCGTCACGCGGCCGACGGTGTACGGCTGCACTTCCAGCCGGCGCTGCGGACGCAGCCCGCGCAGCCCACGCAGCTCACCGAACAGCGATACGATCCGATCCATATCAGGCGGCGTCGGCGCCCAGAACGCTTCCTCGCCGGTTCGGGCGATGACGCGGGCGAACTGCACCCCCCACACACTGCCGGCCTCGCCACCGCCGGCGTCAACGGCCGCCGGGGAAGGCGCGAACCGCAGTTGGGAGAGCGGGATCCGGAATTCAGCCGTCCAGCCCAGCGAGTCGATCCGGGCCGCGCCCTCCCAGACGGCGTCCCAGCTGTCGTCCGAATTCGTGTCGTCGAATATGACGAAGTCCCGCTTCACACCGCGCGGATTCAGCCCGAACACGAACGCCGTCCGGCGGTCGAAGTAGCTGTCGAAGCCGACGTAGATCCACTCGGAGTGCACTTCGACATCGCGCCGCGCGAGTTGCGCGACGATGCGCTGCGGCTCCGTATCGAACAGCCGGACCGCGACGTAGACGGCCCGGTCGTCGTAGGCGACGCGTGCCTCGGTGCGCTGACTCGGCGGGAGCCCGGCGTTCGGCTCGCGCTGCACGAAGTCGGTAGCCACGGGTACTGCCGCCCACAACGGCTCGTCGAGGCGGCCATCGATGACGGGAGCTGCGTCGGCGAAGCGGAACGCCATCAGGGAACGCACGGAGCCCGCGGCACGGACGCCGCGCGCATCCCGCTCGGCGGTGCCGGACGCCTGCTGAGCGTCGAGCGGCGCGGTGGAGCCGAGCGCGAGCACGAAGATGGCCAGCCTAGCGAGCCGGGACGATGTCATTGATATCGCTCACCGTTCGGGACCGTCAGCCGGGCGGACTCCGCCGCGGCTTCGGATCACTACGACCCGTCGCCCGTCGGCGTTTCAGGAGGGTTGCCGCCGCCCGGGTCGCGGCAGACATTGGTGATCACGATGCGCTTTCTCGCCGCATTTTTCGTCTTCTCGATGGGGCTCGCCGTGGCCGGCTGCCGGAGCATCGCTCCGGCCGCGGTGGCCGCCCGGAACAGCGACGGGGCGATCAGCTTCGTCTACGCGCCCCCTCCGACGGCACCGGCGCTGTCATCGATCAGCGTTCGTGGCACGTTCAACGACTGGGCCGAGCATGCGTTGCCCATGGAGCAGCAGCCGGACGGCTCGTGGCGCGCGACGGCTGAGCTCGAGCCGGGAGCGTGGGAGTACAAGTTCTTCATCAATCGCGCCTGGCCGGCCGACATGTGTCGCGACACGACGTGGGGCGACCCGCGACACGAGTTCTGGATCGACCCGGCGGCCGAGCGCTGCGTCGCCGATGGACATTCCGGGCGGAATGCCGTCATCACGATCGCCTCGGGATCCGGCGATGGGTCGAATTTCGTTCACGATCCGTCAGCAGCGCGGTACGTTTCGGTCGCCGGCGAGCGGCTGTCCGTCCGCTTCATGGTCGATCGCGATCAGGTGCGTTCGGCTCGCGTCGTTGCCGGGACTACGAGCGTCCCGATGCATCGGCAGCTCCACTACCGGTCCCGTGAGATCTGGCGTGCCACGATTCCCGAGGGAACGGCGACCTACGAGATCGTGATCGACACCGGCGGCGCTCCGCTACGGCTCGGCCCCTTCACCGTTCCGGGGACCCCGTTTCGCGACGTACCGTGGGTCGGATCCGCCGTCGGCTATCAGATCTTTCCCGAGAGGTTCCGGAACGGCGACCGGTCGAACGACTCGCTGGCGCTGGCGACGAACGCGCACCGGCACACGCATCCCCGTCACTGGAGCGCTCCCACACCGCCGGTGCTGATGTCCGAGTGGGGCGGCGCAGTGATGGACTTCCATTGCTGCCACCAGTACTTCGGCGGCGATCTCCAGGGCATCATCGACGGACTCGATCACCTCGAGGTGCTCGGGGTGACTCTCATCTACCTGAATCCGGTCTTCGTCGCCGGTTCGGCGCACGGTTACGACACGTACGACCACCTGCGGGTGTCGCCCGCCTTCGGCGGCGAGGTCGCGTTGCGCGCCCTGCTCGATGCGGCGCGGCAGCGCGGGATGCGGGCAATGTGGGATTTCGTGCCGAACCACGTGGGCGTCGGCCACTGGGCGTTCCAGCACGCCGTCCGGAGCGGTGAGGCGAGCCCGTACTGGAACTGGTTTCGCTTTCGCGTTCCGGCGGCCCAGGTCGAGGTTGGCAACGCCGAGCATTACGACGCGTGGTGGGGGTTCGGCAGTCTGCCCGAGCTCGATACACACAATCCCGCAGTGCTCGAGTATCTGATGACGGTCGCCCGTCACTGGAGCGAGTTCGGGTTCGACGGGGTTCGGGTGGATGTGCCCGGGGACATCCGGAATCGCTCGCAGTTCTTCCCTGCCCTCCGACGTACCTTGAAGACGCTGGATCCGGACGCGTACCTCGTCGGGGAGGTCTGGAGCCGGAGCCCGGGATGGCTCGTGGGCAGCGAGTTCGACGCATTGATGAACTACGCGATCGGTCGCGACGTCATCCAGCGGTTCGCGGCCGGCGATATGACCGGCGACGCCGCCGCGGAGGCGATGGCGCAGCTCTACGCCGAGTATCCCGAGGCGTCGGCAGCGATGCAGTTCAACCTCATCGCCTCGCACGACACACCGCGGCTCCTGACCTCGATGGGCGGAGGCGAGCTCGGTGACACGGCAGCGCCGGCCGCGCTGGCACGCCAGCGGTTGGCCGCGGCGATGCTCTACTCGCTGCCGGGGATGCCCGTGACATTCCAGGGCGACGAGTGCGCGTTCCTCGGCGGCGGCCCGCCGCGGGAGGAGAACCGGTATCCGATGCAGTGGCAGGCGTGCGACCGCGCGATGGTCGCACACTACGCGGCACTGGCCGGCGCACGTCGGGAACTGAACGCGCTGCGCTCGCCCGTGATCCGATCGATCGGAGGCGAGGGGCCGCTTCTCTGGTTCGCTCGCGGAGAGCCGGGCGAGGGTGAGGTGCTCGCCGTCTTCAACGCCGGTGCGGAGCCGCGATCGCTCGTCCTTCCGGCGGGCGAATGGTGGGATCCAGCCGACGAGGAGCGCGTGGCGTCGAGCGCAGCCATTGCCGGACTGGGGTGGCGGCACCTCCAGCGACGGTGATGCGCGAAACTCAGTGATCCGGAGGGAACATGCTCTCGTCGACGCAGACCACGGCGTGCGAGCCGTCTCCGAGCGGGTGGACAGCATAGGTAAACGTCTCTCCAGCGCCCGACGGGATGCGAACCGACGCAGTGACCTCGGCCGACGGTGGCTGGGCCTCGATGATCGAGAGCAAGCGCTGCTGCTCGTCCGACTTCCGGCATCGCCCATTGGCGCTGGCCCACCGGCGTTGCGGCCGACAGCCGGCACCCGCATATTCGTCAGCGTCGACCGGCGCCGCGCGCGCCAGGTGTCCGGGCTCCGGGGCGCACGCCGGGGGTGGTTCGTACACCGCCCCACCGGAGCCGTCGACTCCTCGACGCAGAGGCGACGCCGTGCGAACCGAGACTCTCCAGTCCGAGCTGCAGTCCGCCCTGGGGGCCACGTACACGATCGAGCGTGAGCTCCCCCGCGGAGGAATGTCGCGGGTCTTCGTGGCCGTCGAGCTCGCCTTGCGCCGGCGCGTCGTGATCAAGGTGCTCGACCCCGAGCTCGCGGCCAGCCTGAGCGCCGAGCGGTTCAAGCGCGAGATCACGCTCGCCGCGCGGCTCCAGCACCCGCTGATCGTTCCGCTGCTCAACGCCGGACAGGCGGGGACGTCGCTCTACTACACGATGCCGCTGGTGGATGGTGAGTCCCTGCGCGAACGTATCAATCGCGAACGGCCGATGGCGTTCCCGGAGATCGTGCGGATTCTCGAGGATGTGGCGAGCGCGATAGCGTACGCCCACGATGAGGGCATCGTTCATCGCGACGTCAAGCCCGAAAACGTCATGTTCTTTCACGACCGCGCGGTCGTGCTCGACTTCGGGATCGGCAAGGCGCTGTCGGCCGCCCAGCGCGACGACGGCGAGTACAAGATCACGCAGGCGGGCGTCAGCCTGGGTACGCCGGCGTACATAGCGCCCGAGCAGGCAGCCGGCGACCCGACGCTCGATCATCGCGCCGACATCTACGCCGTCGGCGTCGTCGCCTACGAGATGATCACCGGCCATCCTCCTTTCCGCGGCCGGACGACGAAGGACGTGATGGCCGCGCACGCTTACCAGCCGCTGGAGCCGATCGCTACACGCCGGCGGGACGTGCCGCATGCGCTCGCGGCGATCGTCACTCGCTGCCTGGAGAAGGAGCCGGCGCGCAGGCCGCCGAGCGCGCACGAGATCGTTCGCGCGCTCGCGCCCGCGCCGCCCGCCGGTGCGGCTCCCGCTGGCGGTGGCTCGGCGCTCGCCCGCATCCCCATCTGGGTACCGTGGGTGATCGCGGCGCTGGCGTCGGCGGCCGCGCTGACTCTGGCGATGATGCGCGGCGGATCGGGCGGCGGAGCGCCCTGAGCACCGCGCACCGCATCAGGGCTCGGGGAGCTCCCGCAGCCAGATGTTACGGAACCGCACCGGATTGCCGTGGTCCTGGAGTCTGATCGGCAGTCGATCCGGGTGCGCCGTGTAGGGCGGGCGCTGATAATGCCCGCTGGGACCGGTCAACTCGACGGCATCGTGCACCAGGACGCCGTTGTGCAACACGGTGATCCTCGCCGGCCGCACGAGCGCACCGCCCTCCTCGAACCTCGGCCGGCGGAAGACGATGTCGTACGTCTGCCACTCGCCCGGCGGCCGCGACGCGTTGACCATCGGCGGATACTGGCCGTAAAGCGCGGCGGCCTGGCCGTCGGCGTAGGTGCGGTTCTCCCACGATTCGAGCACCTGCACCTCGTAGCATCCCATCAGGAACACGCCGCTGTTCCCGCGCCCCTGCCCCGTTCCCTCCACCCGCGCCGGCGTCGCCCATTCGATGTGCAGCTGGACGTCGCCGAACCCCTGCCTGGTCTCGATGTCGCCGGCACCGGCGACGACTTCCACGTACCCGTTCTCGACTTTCCACCCGGCGGCACCGCCAGCGGCCGAACGCCAGTGCGAGAGCGTCGCGCCGTCGAACAGGACCAGCGCATCCGAGGGCGGCCGCTGCATCGGCGGTGGCTCGCCCGGACGGACGACGGGCGGAGGTGGGCGGAGCGTGTCGTGGATCGCCCAGTCGCCGACCGCTTGGCTCCTCGCGCACGCCGGCACGAGAGCGACGAGCAGAACAACGGTCACGAGTGCCGCGGCGGGCGCGAGGGTCCAACGACTCATCGAGTCCTCCTCATCTGGGCACGAGACGAACCAGTGACGGCGCCAGGAACGTGCGCACGTCATGCCACCACACGGGCCTCGGCTTCCGCCGCACGAGCGGCGGCCTCGCCCTCGGCGACCTTCACGCGGCCGAGCAGGATGCCGCCGGCGACGAACAGGACGATCACGGAAAGGATCGCCGGACGACTGGAGTCGAACACCTCGAGCGCCGCCCAGAAGATGAGCGGCCCTACAATGCCGGCGAACTTGTTGAACACGGAGTAGAAGCCGAAGAACTCGCCGGAGCGATGCCGCGGGATGAGTCGCGCGAACAGCGATCGGCTGAGCGCCTGCGTCCCCCCCTGCACCAGCCCCACCATCCCCGCCAGGATGAAGAAGTGCGTGGCCGTCTGCATGAAGAACGCAAACGTGACGATCACGATGTAGGAGGCTATGCCGACGAAGATCGCGCGGCGCGTGCCCAGCCACCCCCCCATGAGGCCGAACAGGAACGTGAACGGCACGCCGATCATCTGCGCGAGGAGCAGGCCTCCGATCAGGGCACCGGCGCCGAGTCCGAGCGTCTCGCTACCGTAGATGACGGCCATGCGCTGGACCGTCGCGATGCCATCGTTGTAGAGAAGGAAGGCGAGCAGCATCAGGAACGCCTGCTTGTAGCCGCGCAGGTCGCGGAACGTCTCGTACAGCCGCCGGATCGATATGCGGATCGGGTTGACGCCCACGTCCTCGTCGGGGAGTATCTTGGCGACCGGTTCCGGAACGCGCCGCATGAGCGGCACGGTGAACAGCAGCCACCAGACCGTCACCGACAGGAACGCCAGCCGGGCAGGGAGCGTTGCCTGTGCGGGCGAGAGATCGGGACCCGACGGCAGTCCGAACAGATCCGGCCGCACGATCCACGCGGCGTTGAGCGCGAGCAGGAGCCCGCCGCCGAGATAGCCGAGCGCATAGCCCGCGGCCGAGACGCGGTCCATCTCCTCCTCGCCGGCGATGTGCGGGAGCAGCGCCTCGTAGAAGACCATCGCGCCGGTGGACGCCACGAGGATGCCGACGAACAGGATCGACCCGAGCAGGAGTTGTCCCCCCTGCACCAGGTACAGGCCGGCTACGAACGCGCTACCGACGACGGTGAACCCGCCGAGGAGCCGCTTCTTGACGGGGATGTAGTCGGCCAGCGTGCCGAGGATCGGCGCGATCATCGCGACGATCGCGATCGAGATGCTGTTCAGGAGCGCGTACCGCCCCTGGGCCGCTTGCGAGCCGACGTGCGCTGCTATGACCTGCGCGAAGTAGAACGGAAAGATCGCCGCGGCGATGGTGGTCTGGACGCCGGAGATCCCCCAGTCGTACATCGCCCAGGCGCGCTGCTCGCGCGTGCGGAGGCCCAGGCGATCCAGCGGATTGCGCATGCTGTGGAGCGGGAGGTTGTCGGCTGCGCTGTGAAGCGGCTGGCGTTCGTGCGGCTGGACTGGCAGTATGCGTCACTCATGGCGGATACGCCAGAGGCTGTCAGGCGGAGCCGAACGCTTCGGCCTCCGTGTCGGCCAGACGGTCACTGGACCGCGCCACGCGAACAGGCGGCCCGGTCCTACGTCGCACGACGTATGGAGGGCGCACTGTTGGACGGCGAGATTGCGGCAACCCGCAACGGCGAGGACTCCGCATGCCCGGTTCATTCGCGATTCCGCATGGAAGGTGGAGCCTCCGCGGTTTGATCGCGGTGTCCATCGTCCTGACCGGCTGTTTTCTGTCGCTCCATCCGGTCGTGACCACATCCGACGCGATCTTCGACCCGCGGCTTCTCGGCCGATGGGAGCTGGACAGCGGTGTGTATGCGGTCATTACGCGCGCCGACAGCCAGACGTACGAGATTCGGCTCACCGAGGACGGGCTGACGGGTCGATTCGAGGCGCGGCTCGGACAGCTGGGCGGTCGACTGGTACTCGAGCTCCAGGCGTCGCCGGGCGACAAGGCGATGCAACAGTATGCGCCGCTTGTGATCCGGGGTCATTTCCTCTACGTGATCGAGCTTCGGGATGACGAGCTGCGCCTTGCGTCATTCGACAGGGAAGCGGTCCGCTCCGCGGTTCGACAGGGGGAGGTGCAGCTCGAGATCATCGAGCAGGAGGACACATGGATGATGCTGGACGACACACGGCAGCTCCGGACGGCGCTGGGAGCGCTGCTCTCGAGAACCGGCATGCTGGACCAGGACGACGTTGTGTGGCATCGTGCTACGAATTCCGGCGGCAACTAGAACCGTGTTGCGACACCACCGATCGGCACGCGGCGGGGGTCTCCGGGCACACCTGGGGGCGCTGGCCTCGCTCCCAGCGCTGATCCTCTCGCTCCTCGCCTCGACGATCGGCTGTGCGAGCCGCTCCCAGATCAACGCCGATCTCGCCAGCGCCGTGCGCCCGGTGCCATCGGGCGTGCGGTTGACGACGGCGGTCGCCGAGTACCCCGTCTCCGGCGCGTCGATCGCCGACATCCGGCGCGAGATGGCGCGAGAGGGCACACGTGCGTCCGACGGTCGGCGGTGGCCGGCCGTGACCCGGTGGAGGATCCGCTGGACGTTCGAGTACGAGCGGCAGGCCGCGGCCTGCGCCTTCCGCACCGTTCGAGTCATGGTGGATGCCACGGTGGACTTTTCCCGCTGGGATGGCAGCGCCGCCACGGACACGTCGCTGGTGCGATGGTGGGACCAGTTCAGGGACCGGCTGCTCGACCACGAGGCAGGTCACGTGCGCATCGCGGCGGAGGGCGGGCGCGAGGTTTACGACGCGCTCCGTTCGCTCCAGGCCGGGACGTGCGAGCAACTGGCCACGCGGGCCAACTTCGTTGGCCGTGAGATCCTCTTCCGTGTTCGCGACCGCCAGGCCACGTACGACCTCGACACGAGGCATGGCGCCCGTCCGGGTACGCCAACCCGCTAGCGCTTGCGTAGTGCACTGCGACCGGGCAGTATCCGGGTCTGGACGAGCACCCGCATGCGTTCACGAGAAGCTCGAGACAGCCTGCCACCCGATCCCACCAACCCGTGCGTCCCCACATCCCGCTTTCGTGTCTCTTCGTCGCCGCCGCGCTCGCGGCGTGCGTGCCAGCAGGCGACCGCGCCACGGCCTTCACCGACACGGCCGCGACCTCCGATGCCGTGGCGGCAGCCGCTCAGACGATCACCGCCGAAGCGCTCCTCCAGCAGGTGAACGACCTGGCCGCCGATTCCATGGAAGGCCGCGCCCCGGCCACACCGGCCGAGGAGAAGGTCGTCACATACCTCACCGGCAAGTTCCAGGAGATCGGCCTCCAACCCGGCAATCCCGACGGCTCCTGGGTGCAGTGGGTCGATCTGATCGGCTACACGTCGCGGCCCGCGGCGACGATCACGGCCGGCGGCCAGCCGTTCCCGATCCGCTTTCCGGACGAGTACGTGGCCAGCTCGCGCCACGAGCGCCCGGAGACTCGGGTGGACGACTCGGAGATCATCTTCGTCGGCTACGGCGTCGTCGCGCCCGAATACGATTGGGACGACTACAAGGACGTCGACGTCCGCGGCAAGACGATCCTGATGCTGATCAACGACCCCGCGGTGCCCGCCACCGGATCGCCGCCTGGCGCGGGCGCGCAGCTCGACACGGCGATGTTCCGCGGCAACGCGATGACGTACTACGGCCGCTGGACCTACAAGTACGAGATCGCCACGGAGAAGGGCGCGGCGGCCGCGATCATCGTGCACGAGACGGGTCCCGCCGGCTATCCGTACGAGGTCGTGCGCAGCAGCTTCGGCGCCGAGCAGTTCGACGTGCCGTCGGCGGATGCCGCCAACCGCGTGCCGGTTGAAGGCTGGATCCGGGACGACCGCGCGCGGGCGCTGGTCGCGGCCGCCGGGCACGACTTCGATTCCCTCAAGGCCGCCGCCGTGCGCCGCGACTTCCGGCCCGTCACCCTCGACGCGCGAGCCGGCTTCCGCGTCGGAATCACGCCGCGCCGGGTACGCTCGCAAAACGTGATCGCCAGGCTCGACGGCGGCGCGCGGAGCGACGAGGTCGTGGTGTACACGGCCCACTGGGACCACCTGGGGCGTGACACGACGTCGACCGGCGACCAGATCTTCAATGGCGCGCTCGACAACGCTACGGGGACGGCGGGGCTGCTCGAGGTGGCGAAGGCGTTCGCGGCGCTCCCCGAGCCGCCGGCGCGGTCGGTCGTGTTTCTGGCGGTCACCGCCGAAGAACGTGGATTGATCGGCGCCAAGTACTATGCCGCTCACCCGCTCTACCCGCTGCGCCGGACGGCCGCGAACATCAACATGGATGGTCTCAACCAGTGGGGGCGCACGAGCGACATGGTCGTCGTCGGGCTCGGCAACTCGACGCTCGATGATGTGCTCACACGGGTGTTGACCGCCGACGAGCGTACGGTGAAGCCGGATCCGGAGCCGGAGAAGGGGTTCTACTACCGCTCTGATCACTTCGAGTTCGCCAAGCAGGGCGTGCCGGCGCTGTACGTCGATGCGGGCACCGAGTACATCGGACGCGATGCCGGGTACGGCATGGGCAAGCGCGCGGAGTACACGTCGAACGACTACCACAAGCCGAGCGATGAAGTGAAGTCCGACTGGGATCTCTCCGGCGCGGTGGACGATCTGCGGGTGCTGTTCCGGGTCGGCTACATCGTGGCACAGGAAGGTCGGTTCCCGGAGTGGAAGCCGGGAACGGAGTTCAAGGCGCGGCGGGATTCCGTCATGGCGCAGCGATAGCCCATGAGCGCCCTCCGAGCCGGTACGAGCGGGGTCGCCGTGGCCGCGATGGTCGCCGCCGGGGCCGGCTGTGCTCGCGTGCCCGGCTCCTCCCCGCCGCCGGCGGCCTTGCCGGCGACCAGCGCCGAGCAGATCCGGCGGCCGCGCGTGGAGCTCACCACCAGCGAGCGCTTCGATCCGCGGTCGATCACACCGTACGCCGGGACCCACCCCGAGGTCTACGCGTACATCGATGCCCACGGAGCCGAGCATCTGGAGAATCTTCGGCGGTGGGTGCGGCAACCGTCGATAAGCGCGCAGAATGTCGGCATCCGCAAGATGGCGACGATGCTGCGCGATGATCTGCGTGCGCTGGGGTTTCGCGAGGCGGAGCTCGTCCCGACCAGCGGACATCCTGGAGTGTGGGGGTTCTACGATGCCGGCGCCGAGCGGACGCTGGCCGTGTACATGATGTACGACGTCCAACCGGTGGAGCCGGAAGGGTGGTCGGTCGCCGCCTTCGATGGGGCCATCGTGGACCACCCGCTCGGCAAGGTGCTGATGGCGCGCGGGGCGACCAACCAGAAGGGCCCGCAACGCGCGTTTCTCAACGCGCTTCAGGCGATCATCGCCACGTCGGGGCGGCTTCCGGTCAACCTCATGGTCGTCGCCGAGGGCGAGGAGGAGCTCGGGTCGCCCAACTATCCCGAGGTCATCGACCGGTACGAGGAGCGGCTGCGGCGCGCCGACGGCGTTTTCTTCCCGTTCAACAGCCAGGGCCCGACGGGCGAGGTCGGCATGTCGCTCGGCGTGAAGGGAATCCTGTACGTCGAGATCGAGGCGCGGGGTGGCGCATGGGGTGGTCCGCGGGACGCCGAGATCCACAGCTCGCTGAAGGCGATCACCGACTCGCCCGTCTGGCGCCTGACGCAGGCGCTGGCGAGCCTGTCGACGCGTGACGGCAACACCATCCTCGTGCCAGGCTACTACGATGCCATCCGCGCACCGACGCTCGAGGAGCAGCGGCTGGTCAACGGAATGCTGGGCGCCTGGACGGAGCGCGAGCCGGGAATGCGGCGTGCGCTGGGCGTGGACCGGTGGATCGACGGATGGAGCGGACGCGAATCGCTCCTCCAGCATCTCTTCGGCACGACGATGAACATCGATGGAATCTGGGGCGGGTACTCGGGCCCGGGCACCAAGACGATCCTGCCGCACATGGCGACGGCGAAGGTGGACTCGCGGCTGGTTCCGAACCAGACGCCGGAGGAGGCTCTGCGGCTGATCCGTGCGCACCTCGACGCGAGCGGATTCGGCGACGTCGAGGTCCGTCGGCTCGGCGGCTATGCACCGGCGCAGACATCGGTCTCGGCACCGCTGGTCCGGGCGGCGATCAGCGCCTACAACAAGCACGGTCACACACCGAGCGTGGCGCCGCGGCTGGCCGGGAGCGCGCCGTACTACATCTTCACCGAGCGGCTCGGTTTGCCGATGGTGATGGGCGGAATCGGGCACGGCTCGGGAGCGCACGCGCCCAACGAGTACATGGTGGTGGAACCGGTTGCCGGGTCGCGCGTCGCGGGGCTGGCGGCGATCGAGAAGTTCTACGTCGATCTCCTGTACGCGCTGGCCGGAGCGCGCTAGACGCCGGAACGATGCGTCAGCGCAGGTTCACCTGCCGCGTGAACTTGACGATCACCGCCCGCTCGATCGGTCCCGTCTCGAGCCCGACCCGCTCCAGCGCCCGGACCTGCTCGAGATCGTTGTAGACGATGAACAGGCCCGTCCCCGCCGTCGAAAGCCAGCCGAAGCGGACGTTGCTCGAGAAGCTCCCCGTCTGATCGTTGTACTGCATCAACGACTGCACGTAGACGCGCGGCGTGAACGCGTACGCCGCCCGGAGTCGCAGCGCCGAAGCGCGAAATGAGCCCTCGTCGAGGTGCACATCGTAGTACGTTCCACGCAGCGCCACGTCGAAAGCGTCGCTGAACCGCACGGCCAGCGTCGACGAGAGTCCCGCGCGCCAGCCGGAATAGAAGCCGCCGAGATCGACAGTGCCGCGCAGCGACAGCGGCGAGCTGAGGTTCGTGTTGAACACGAACCCCCAGTCCACGTTGTCGTAGGTGCCAGGCGGTACGATCACGCCGGGCGAGATCTCGAACGGCTGGCGCAGCCCTTCCCTCGTCAGATTGATCGCCGGGAGCTGGAAGAACGCGCCGTTGGTGAAGACGAAATGGCTGTCGAAGTGCAGCAGTCGCGTGGTCGAGAAGCCGTCGAGGTCGAAGTACTCGCGATACGTCACGTGTGGCCGCAACTCGCGGAACCAGGGCACGTGATCGAAGCGCCAGCGCCGCAACACGCGCCCGCTGACGAAGCGATACTCCGGGCGCGCGAGGAAACCCGCCTCCGGCGCGAAGCCGCGCTGCACTTCGCGGTACGAGGCGCCGAGCGACCAGTCGGGATCGTTGTAGCTGGCGCCGAGGTTGGCCGCGTATGCCGGTCCATCAACGTCCGGCGTGGCCGTGCGCGCGACATAGCTCTCCAGCATCAGCGCCTCGGTGACCCCGACCCGTGCATCCACGCCATAGGCATGGTTCCGGTCGCCGTCACCGCCGGTGGCGATGCGATTGACGAGGATCGCGCCGATACGCGACCGACTCGGCAGCTCACGCAGCACGCGGACGACCGAGTAGTTGTTGGCCGGCGCGAGCGTCGCCGATTCGCCATCGATCGTCGCCGCGAGCCGCTCCGTCTGGAGATCGAGCAAGCCGACGGTCCACCCCGCGACCTTGCCGGTGAGCCGTCCCCCGCCGACGATCGGAACCGCCGAGCTCCCGGCAATGCCGATGCGCCGGCTGAAGAACAGCTCGACCTCCTGCGGCGACCCGACGGCGAACGTGCCGGCGTTCTCCAGAAAGAACGGACGCTTCTCCGGGAAGAAGAGCCGGAAGCGCGTGAGATTGATCTCCTCCTCATCCACCTCGACCTGGGCGAAGTCGGTGTTCAGGGTCAGGTCGAGCGTCAGACTGCTCGACAGACCGACCTTGGCATCGAGTCCGCCATCCACCTCGCCCGTGCCCGGCGTGCCGGCGGCGTAATCGCGGCGTCCGGAGGCGAGCACGAAGGGCGTAACGCTCGCGCCGCGCGCCGCGGGAACCTCGAGCGCCAGCGTGCCGGCCAGGGAGACACGGTACATGTCGTACTGGCGCGGAATCGGCGCCCAGAACGACTCCTCTCCGCGCCGTCGGATCCGTCGCACGACGTTGAGCCCCCAGACCTGCGCGCCCTGACCGGCGTAGCGCAGCGTGGCGAAGGGAATGCGGAACTCGGCGTACCAGCCCTGCTCGTCGCGTGACGTAGCGACCTGCCAGCTCCCATCCCAGTTCTTGTTGAAGCCTGCCCCGCTGCCACTCTGCTGGCGCCGCACCTGTCCCGCTCCGCCTTCGCCCTCGCGCGTGACCTGCCCGTCGTATTCGATGCCCGCCGGCGTCGTGCCGAACACGAACGCGTTCTGGCGGTCGAGGTAGGTGTCCAGCAAGAGCACCAGCGCATCGGACTCGGCAATGTCGGCGTCGCGCCGGGCTTCCCCAGGAACGATCCCCGACGGATCACGGTCGTGGAGCCACGCGGCCACGTAGAGCGCCGCATCATCGTAGAGCACGCGGATCTCGGTGCGCTCGCTGGCCGGCGACCGCTCGAGCGGCTCACGCTGGACGAAGCCGGACAGCGCGAACGCGGCTTCCCACGCCGGTTCGTCGAGACGGCCGTCGATACGCGGTGGTGAGTTCGTGCGCACCGCCGTCGCCGCGGGTGCCGTCGAGGACGTGGAAACGCGCGCATCGCGCGGCGATCCGGGAGCCGAACCTTCCTGCGATGGAAGCGTGGAGGTCAGGCTCGCCAGAAGCAGCGGGGCGAGCAACGGGACGGCGCAACGAAACGGGATGCGCGACATGTTGCGGGGGGTTTGGCGGGCTGCGGCGGGGGCGCGATCGCACCAAGCTAACCAGCCAGCCGATTCTGGCCAGGAGTTCGACCGCGCTGAGCGCTCATGCGGGCGGCTCTCCACCGCGTGGAAACGCCCGTTTTTTCCCGCGGCGGCCTCGGCATTCCGGCGTCCGTCCATGGGTGACGGTTCGGACGCAAGAGCTCTCGGATTCGTGGGTCCAGCCACGCCAAAAGCCGCCTCCGATGTTAAGGTTGTGGCGCCAGGGAAGTCTTCGGTGCCGTACCGGGAGGGATCCGTCATGGAGCTGGAACGTCGAGAGTTTCTGCACGCCGCCGCCGGCGCCGCGATCCTCGCCGGCACGAGAGCGACGGCGTCGGCCGCCGGCGACCGCGGACCGCTGTTCGCACCTTCGCGCGCCGCCGGCCGTGCACCGCTCGAGGCCGGAGCGGCAGCCAGCTACGAACCCTGGCTGGAGATCGACGCCGCCGCCCTGCACCATAACGCGCGCGAGATCGCGCGGCTGGCCGGCAACCTTCCGGTGCTGGCGGTGATCAAGAACAACGCGTACGGCCTCGGCGTGGCGCGTGTCGGTACGGTACTCGAGACATCGGCTGCCGTTTCCGGCTTCGCGGTCGTCAAGCCCGAGGAAGCGCTTGCGCTGCGCAACGCCGGCGTGCGCAAGCCGATCCTTCTGATGGGACTCGCCGACGTCGAGACCGGGATCGAGCTCGCCTCGCGCGATGTGCAGCTCGCCGCGTTCACCGACGACGCTGGCCAGCGTCTCACTGCGGTCGCTCGCGCGATCGGACGGCCCGTGTCGGCGCACCTCTACGTCGACACCGGCATGAGCCGGATGGGTCTGCCGCATCAGCGCGCGCTGCCGTGGGCGGAAGCACTCACCCGCGAGCCACACATCCGGGTCGAGGGAACATTCACCGAGCTGGCCGAGATCGATGACTTCGACGACGCGCAGGTCGCGCGCTTCGACGCGTTCGCCAGGGCGGCGCGTGGGCGAGGCATCGCGCTCGGCGCGCTGCACGTCTCGTCGTCACACGCGCTCTTCTTCCGTCCCGGCGCGCGGTTCGACATGGTGCGTCCGGGGCTCGTCCTCTATGGAGCGTATCCGGCGGGAGCGCGCACGACCGCGCTCGCGGCCCTGCGTCCCGCGTTCCGGCTCCGTGCGCGCGTGGTGCGCGTCGAGCGTGTAGAGGCCGGCGACGGCGTGAGCTACGGCCGCAACTACGTCGCCCAGCGGCCGACGTGGATCGCGACGCTGGCGGTCGGGCACGCCGACGGCTACCCTCGGCGCGCCGTACAGGGCGCGGAAGTCCTCGTCGGCGATCGGCTCTATCGCGTGATCGGCGCCGTCAGCGCGAGCCACACCATCCTCGAGATCGGCGACGAGCCAACCATCGAAATCGGCGACGTGGCCACACTGGTCGGCCCTGACCACGAGTCCGTGCTCCCGAACACGCTGGCCGAACGAGCGGGCATTTCGGTGTACGACGTGCTCATGCACCTTTCGGCGGAGCTCGCGAAGCGATGACGAACGCTCATCAACGCCTGGCGGTGGCATCATGCATGGCCTTCGCCGCCGCGGCCACGGCCGCCACCGCCCAGTTGCCGACGCCGGCGGGCTCGCCAGCCGACGCGTTCGTGTTTCGCGAGGTGCGGCCGGACATCTATCACGCGATCGGAACGGGCCGCATGGCCGTCGGCGCCAACGCGGCGATCATCATCAACGAAGGGGAAGTCCTCGTCGTCGATTCGCACGTGTCGCCGGCGGCCGCGACGGCGCTCCTCGGCCAGCTCGCCCGCATTACCGCGAAGCCCGTGCGTTACGTGGTCAACACGCACTTCCATTTCGACCACGTCCACGGCAACCAGGTCTATCCGCGCGACGTCGAGATAATCGGCCACGAGTTCACGCGGGAAGTCATCGCCCGCGGCGGCTCGGTGTCGGGCCGCGGCTACGACCGGTTCGTCGGCGGGCTTCCCGCTCAGATCGCCGCCCTGCGCCGGGAGATCGCGGCAGCCACGGATACGGTGCGCCGGGCCGAGCTCGAGCGGCGGCTGGCAGTACAGGAGGCCTACCTCACCGCCACCAACGACGTGCGGCCAACCGCTCCGACGACCACCCTCGCGACACGCATGACGCTGCACCGCGGCGAGCGCGAAATCCGGCTCCTGTTCTTCGGCCGCGGTCACACCGGCGGCGACGTCGTCGTTCATCTGCCGCGGGAACGGCTGGTCATCACCGGCGATCTGCTCGTGGCGGGACTGCCGTACATGGGCGACGGCTATTTGCTCGAGTGGGCCGAAACGCTCGAGCACGTGAAGGCGCTCGACTTCGATGTCATCCTGCCGGGACACGGCGAGCCGTTTAGCGACCGCCGGCGTATCGACCACCTCCAGGCATATCTCCGTGATCTCTGGACGCGGACGGCTGCGCTGCACACTGCCGGTGTTCCTGCCGACGAGGCAGCGGAGCGAATCGACATGCGCGATCACGCCGCCAATTTTCCGGCCATTCGCCAGATCGGAGCCGACCGGGACGCCGTCGCGCGCGTGTACGAGTTGCTTTCACGAGGGCGCTGACGGCTGCCGCTGCTCCGCTCCTCCAGCCGGCTGACGCGACTGGCGCCCGCCGATTACCATTGTGGAACGAAGCTGTAAGACTCGACTGGAGAGAGTCGTCTCATGCCCTCATTCCTCGTTCGTCCAGCGACGCTGGTCGCCGCAGCCTGCGCCTCGCTAGCCTGCGCTGGCGCGGCGACGACCACCCGGACCGCGGCGCCCGACCAGGCGGCGGCCGCGCCGTCGGCCGCAGCCGACAATCCGCTGCTTCGCCCATGGACCGGACCGTTCGGTGGCGTGCCACCGTTCGACCAGGTACGGGTCGAGCACTTCGAGCCAGCGCTCGAGGCGGCGATGCGCGAGAATCTGGCCGAGATCGACCGGATCGCCGGCACCTCGGTGCCGCCGACCTTCGACAACACGATCGCCGCAATGGAGCGCGCTGGTCGTACTCTCGCCCGCGTGATCGCGGTCTACGGCGTCTGGAGCTCGACGATGAACGATGCGGCGTTCCAGGCCGTGGAGCGGTCGATGGCGCCACGACTCGCCGCGTTCCAGGACCGCGTAAACCAGAACGCCGCACTGTTCCGCCGCATCGAGGCGGTTTACGACTCGCCTGAGAAGTCGCGGCTCGGGGCCGAGGAGCAGCGGCTGGCGTGGCTCTACCACACCGGCTTCGTGCGCGCCGGCGCCCGGCTCGGCGATGCCGACAAGCGGCGAGTCGCCGAGATCAATCAGCGGCTGGCCGGGCTGTTCACGCAGTTCAGCCAGAACGTGCTCGCCGACGAAACCAACCTCTATCTGATCCTGGAAACGGAGGCCGACCTGGCCGGGCTGCCGCAGTCGGTCCGCGACGCGGCGGCCGAGGCAGCCACGCAGGAGGGCCACCCGGGCAAGTGGGTGATCACCAACACACGCTCGGCGATGGAGCCGTTCCTGACGGCGTCGACGCGCCGCGATCTGCGCGAGCGGGCGTGGCGGCTCTTCGTCAGCCGAGGCGACAACGACGGCGAGCACGACAACAACGCGATCATCACCGGGATTCTCGCGCTCCGTGCCGAGCGAGCGGCGCTGCTCGGCTACCCGACGCACGCGCACTGGCGGCTGGAGAACGCGATGGCACGGACGCCCGAGCGCGCGATGGAGCTGATGGAAGCCGTGTGGCCCGCGGCAGTCGGGCGGGTGGGCGAAGAAGTCGCCGACATGCAGGCGATCGCCGATCGCGAAGGAGCCGGGATCACGATCGAGCCGTGGGACTATCGTCACTACGCCGAGAAGGTGCGCAACGCCCGGTACGATCTCGACGAGAGCGAGGTGAAGTCCTACCTCCAGCTCGACCGGCTGCGCGACGGAATGTTCTGGGTAGCCGACACCCTGTTCGGGTTCCGGTTCACGCCGGTGGCGAATGTGCCCGTATACCACCCCGACGTGCGCGTCTGGGAGGTTGCCGACCGGACGAACGGGCGGCACGTCGGGCTGTTCTACCTCGATCCGTACGCACGACCCGGCAAGCGCAGCGGCGCGTGGATGAACGCCTATCGGCGGCAGGAACGGTTCGAGCGGCCGGTGACGACGATCGTCTCGAACAACTCCAACTTCGTCAAGGGCGCCCCGGGCGAGCCGGTACTCATCTCGTGGGGAGACGCCGCCACCCTGTTCCACGAGTTCGGTCACGCCCTGCACGGCCTGCTGTCGAACGTCGAGTATCCCTCGCTCGCCGGCACCGCGGTGGCGCGCGACTACGTCGAGTTTCCGTCGCAGCTACTCGAGCACTGGCTCGCGACTCCCGAAGTGCTGCAGCGCTTCGCCACGCACTACCGGACGGGACAACCGATCCCGCAGCACCTGGTCGATCGGATCGAGCGCGCCTCGACCTTCAACCAGGGATTCGCCACGACCGAGTACCTGTCGGCGGCGCTGGTGGACATGAAGCTCCACCTCGCCGGCGACCGGCGAATCGATCCGGCGGAATTCGAGCGGACGACGCTGGCCGAGCTGGGGATGCCGCGCGAGATCGTCATGCGCCACCGGACGCCGCATTTCCTGCACGTCTTCGCCGGCGACAGCTATTCGGCCGGGTACTACAGCTATCTGTGGAGCGACGTGCTCACGGCCGACGCGTTCGAAGCGTTCACCGAGGCTGGGGGGCCGTACGACCGGGAGGTCGGCCGCCGATTCGCGCGGATGCTCTCGGTCGGGAACGCGGTCGATCCCGCACAAGCGTATCGGGCGTTCCGCGGGCGTGACCCGCGTGTGGAGGCGCTGATGCGGAAGCGCGGCTTCAGCAGTGAGACGCCGGCTGGACGTTAGACTACTGCGCCCGGCGGCTCCGCGGATGCACTGTCGCTGTGAGGATCATTCCCTGTGTGCGGGGATCGCGCCGCAGTCGCAGCGCTCCCTTGTGCGACCGGCTGGGCGGCGTCCCGGCTGGCACGGCGCCGCGCCGTACGGGGGTGAGCACGTCCGGCCCGGTGGGTGCGGCGGTGTCCGATGGCGTGTCGACGAGCGCGTACCAGCGACCGGTGTCCGAACCGTCGCTGTATCGCGCGAAGTAGTCGCCGCTCTCGTCCGCCCAGAATCCTTCCCAGAACCCGGCGCCCTCGAGCTCACAAAGAGCCGAGATCGGCGCGCTGACCAGGCCCACATCGGGGGCCGCACAGGCGATGAGGCGCATCGCATCCTCTTCTTCGCTCCGCATACGGAGCGAGTCGGGTGTGACTTGAGGCCGAACAGCGGCCGGGCCGGAGTGGCAACGTAGGGGTGACAGGTGCAGGACGCAAGACGATGCGATTGCGTAACGTGTTGTGGGTATTGTGGATACGCGATGTGGACAGATGTGGAGTTCAGGCCAAGTCGCTGTACGGCAGAGGGTTGGTCTGGGGGAGAAATGTTGACAACTCTGCAGCGCCTCTGTTGGCGCTTCGGACGAGACGGGGTTCGTGAGGGTATTCACCGGCCGCTGACGCCTAGAGAGCATGACGGCACGCAATCGCGCCGGGATCAGGCGAGCGTCGAACCCCTTCGATAGGAGAGATTCCATGAAATCCGCGAACCGCCCAACGGTCGCGCTGCTTGCGCTGGTGGCGGCCCTGAGCTTCACCGTGACAGGTTGCCGCGACACGGGAACCACCGAACCGACGGCCGAACTGGGACCGGTGCTGATTCTGGGCGACGACAGGACGGAGGACAGTGTATCGACGATTCTCACCGCCGCCGGCATCCCGATCCGGATGGGCGGACCATACTGGGAGTACGACGGCAGCGGTCTTGCCGACGTCTCGGCCGTCATCCTGCTGACGGGGTGGGAGTATTTCGAGGACATGCCGGAGGCGGCGCAGCACGCGATCGTCGCTTTCGTGGCCGGCGGCGGCGGTCTGATGACCACCGAGTGGATGCTTTACAACCTCCACTACCAGTACGGGAAGCAGGACATCGTGGCGGCCATCGCGCCGGCGCTGTATGGTGATGACTACGAGTACCAGGGCGAGCACTACTCACGCCTGATCGCCGGGCATCCCGTGGCCCAGGGGCTTCCCCAGAGCTTCGAGACGCGGCCGGACTGGACGTCGGTCGTGACGATGGCCGATCCGGCGCCGGCGAAGCAGGCGCAGGTCGTCTTCGGCGGATCGGTGAGCGGTGATGCGGTGATCGCGGGCCGTCACGGGGAGGGTCGCACGGTTCACTGGTCCATGGCCGGCGAGTACAACGGTCAGGACATCTGGTCGGTCGAGGTACGCCAGCTGCTCGTGAACATCGCGAAGTACATTTCGAAGAGAAGCTGAGAGACCCTGGAGGAACCGATGGTTCGCACGATCGCGCGTTGCCTTCCGCTCGTCGCCGCGCTGGCGCTCGCGCCGGCGCCCGTACTGCTTACGGCGCAGCAGCAGACGGCGCCGCCCGTGGCGCGGACCATCGCCAGGGTGGACACGCTGCACGGCGACGTGCGGACCGACCTTTACTTCTGGCTCCGCGACCGCACGAACCCGGAGGTGATCGCCTACCTCGAGGCGGAGAACCGGTACACCGAAGCGAAGACCGCCCACCTCGAGCCGCTCGTCGAACGCCTGTACCAGGAGATCCTCGGCCGGATCCAGCAGACGGACCTCTCCGTGCCGGAGCGGATCGGTCCGTACTACTACTATTCGCGCACCGTCGAGGGGCAGCAGTATCCGATCTACGCCCGCAAGCGTGGCTCTCTCGACGCGCCGGAGGAGATCCTGCTCGACCAGAACGAGATGGCGAGCGGGCACCGGTACTTCACCTTCGGTACGCGGCAGGTGAGCCCCGACCACGGCAGGATCGCGTTTTCGGTGGACACGACCGGGTCGGAGTACTTCACGCTCATGGTGAAGGATCTGGCGTCCGGCGAGATCCTCCCCGATCGGATCCACGACGTGCACTTCTCCGTCGCCTGGGCCGCCGACAACCGGACCCTGTTCTACTCCAAGACCGACTCTGCGCAGCGGCCCGATCGCATCTACCGGCACGTCCTGGGCACGGATCCGGCGCGGGACGCGCTGATCCATCACGAGCCGGACGTGCTCTTCCGGGTCGGGATCTCGCGCACCAAGGATCATCAGTACCTGCTGCTGACGTCGGGCAGCTTCACCTCCACCGAGGTGCGCTACGCGCCGGCCGCGCGGCCGATGGAGCCGTTCCGGGTGATCGAGCCGCGGCGCGCCGATGTTCTCTACTACGTCACGCATCAGAACGGCCGGTTTCTGATCCGGACGAACGACGGCGCGACGAACTTCAAGCTGATGCAGGCGCCGGTATCGTCCCCCGGCGCGGCGAGCTGGCGGGAGCTGGTACCGCACCGCGAGAGGACGCTGCTCGAGGGCGTAGATGTCTTCCGCGGGCATCTCGTGCTATTCGAGCGGGAGAACGCGCTGCGCCGGATCCGCATCCGCGACCACGCGACGTCCGCCGAGCACTACATCGAATTCGCGGAACCGGTATACACGGTGTCCGGCGGCGGCAATCCGGATTACGAGTCGGGCCACCTGCGCTTCTCGTACGCGTCGATGATCACACCGGCATCGGTGTACGACTACGACATGACCACGCGCGACCGCGAGCTGAAGAAGGAGACGCCGGTGCTCGGCGGGTACGACCGCTCGCTCTACGGTACCGAGCGGACATGGGCCCGCGCTGGCGACGGCGCAATGGTCCCGGTGTCGCTCGTCTACCGGAAGCCGCTGGTGCGCGACGGCCGGCGGCCGATGCTTCTCTACTCCTACGGATCCTACGGCTCGAGCACCGAACCGACCTTCTCATCCGCCAACCTGAGCCTGCTCGACCGCGGCGTCATATACGCGATCGCCCACATCCGCGGCGGTTCGGAGATGGGGCGGCAGTGGTACGATCAGGGCAAGATGCTGAACAAGCGGAACACGTTCACCGACTTCATCGCGGCGGCCGAGCACCTGATCGGCGAGCGGTACACGGCGAACGACCGGCTGGCGATCCGCGGCGGGAGCGCCGGCGGACTGCTCATGGGCTCCGTGGTGAACATGCGGCCCGACCTGTTCCGCGCCGTGGTGGCCGACGTCCCGTTCGTGGACGTGATCAACACGATGCTCGATGCATCGATCCCGCTGACGGCTGGCGAGTGGGAGCAATGGGGGAACCCGGCGGTGAAGGAGCATTACGACTACATGCTGTCGTACTCGCCGTACGACAACGTGGAGCGAAAGGCGTATCCGGCGATGCTCGTCACGACCGGGCTCAACGACCCGCGGGTCGCGTACTGGGAGCCGGCGAAGTGGGTGGCGAAGCTGCGGGCGCACAAGGCGGACGACAACCTGCTGCTGCTCAGGACGAACATGGGGGCGGGGCACGGTGGCTCGTCGGGACGGTACGACTCGCTGCGCGAGCTGGCGTTCAGGTATGCGTTCATCCTGCACATGCTCGGATTGGAGCCGGTGACGCTGGGCAATCAGGGGAATCAAGGGGGTCAGAGTCGTTGAACTTCGTTCAACGAC
>DATKCV010000073.1:0-3589 GCA_035513015.1 Gemmatimonadaceae bacterium | reverse complement strand
TTCGCGTGGCGCGCCCCCCGCGAGTGGCACGCGCGCGAGCGTGCCGTACGTCATGATGCCCCTCGAGTGCGTGCCTAGCGCGAGAGCCAGCTCCCCCGCCACCGACACGGCAAGCGGTGCGGCGGGCGGAAGCGGCAGCGGGGCCGATTCCGGGCTCTCGGGCCGGACGCTGTAGACGCGGCACACGTCCCCGTCCCAGAGCGCGCCGTACAGAATCGTCCGGAAGTCGGGTCCGAACCGCGCGGAGCGGATCATCCCCCGCCGGAACGTCAGCCGCTGGTAGAAAGGCGTGGTGCGAGGCTGCTCGCCGCGCGCCAGGACCACCCCGCTCCCCAAGGCGGCGCCTAGCAGGCCCAGCGCTGCACCGCCGGCCAGCGCCGTGCGGCGCGAGATGGTGCGATCGTCAGGCGACAGCCAGCCCGGTGTCGGCACTGCGGTGTTCGGCGCGTCCAAAGGCGGGCCGATAGGCGCGGTGGAGCGCCTGACGTCGTGCGCCTGACCCAGCGATGGCGCGATTCGGTCCAGCGCCGCGACCAGCTCGGGGGCATCCTGATACCGGTCGGCCGGACGCTTCTCGAGGCATCGGTGCACGGTCGCCGCCAGCTCGGCCGGGACCGAGGGCCGCGCTGCCGCGAGCGGCGCCGGGGTCTGGGTCAGCTGCGCCGCGACGAGCGCCTGGAACGTGCTCCCGCGAAATGGCGGCTGGCCTGCCAGCATCTCGTACGCCACGACGCCCAGAGCGTAGAGGTCGGCGCGATGATCGATCTTGTCCCCGGCCGCTTGCTCGGGCGCCATGTACGCGGCCGTGCCGATGGCCACGCCCGTATGCGTGAGCGTCGCGCCTGAAACCGCCTCCGACACGGCCCGCGCGACGCCGAAGTCCGTGACCATCGCATGGCGGTGGCTGATCAGGATGTTGTCAGGCTTGATGTCGCGATGCACTACGCCTTCGTGGTGCGCGTAGGCCAGAGCGTCGGCGACCTCGCGAAGGAGCCTGGCCGCCTCGGCGACGGGCAGTTCCTGCTGCTGGTCGAGCCGCGCGCGGAGCGACTCGCCCTCGACGAGCGGCATGGTGTAGAAGAGCGCCTCGCCAGCCTGCCCCGCCGCCAGCAGAGGTACGATGTGCGGATGCTGCAGCCGCGCGGCCACGCGAATCTCGCGCTCGAAGCGGGCGGCGCTGAGCACTGACGCAAGCTCGGGCGGCAGCACTTTGAGCACGACTCGCCGGCCGAGCGCGATCTCCTCCGCGAGGAAGACGCGGCTCATGCCGCCGCCGCCCAGTTCGCGATCGATGCGGTAGGTGGCGCCGAGCTGGGTGCGAAGGTCTTCTAGCAATCCGGACAGGGGCGTCGCGCTAAGGGCTCGACCGGAGTCACTTGCCGCAAACCGGGCGCGGGGAGGCTCGAACCCTAATGTACGAACTCGCCAGCCGGTAGCAACCGCGCCGGCGCTTCGGTCTCGGCGCCGGATGGATGTTCCTTGATCCTCGTTTTCGCACTTCGCACTTCGCACTTCGCGGCAGCCGACGGGAAAAGTTTCTCCACTTACCGTGCGCATGATCGTCGCTGCCGAAGCACCTCGTAGAGGCCGATCGCGACGCTCGTCGACAGGTTGAGCGACCGCACGGCCGGCGAGAGGATCGGCATCGCGAGGAACCGGTCGGCATAACGCTCGTGAAGCTCGGCCGGCAGTCCGCCCGTCTCGCGCCCGAAGATCAGCACGATCCCGTCAGGCGAGCCGAGCGGCGCGTCCCAGAGTAGCCGCGCAGCCTTAGTCGAAAAGAAGTATGGCTCGCCGAGCGACGGCAGCTGCCTTTCGAATGTCTCCCAGTCAGTCCACGTGCGAACGTCGACGTGCTCCCAGTAGTCGAGGCCCGCACGCTTCACCTCGCGTTCCTCGAGCGAGAAGCCGAGCGGCTCGATGAGATGCAGGGTGGCCCCGGCGGCGAGGCAGGTGCGGCCGGCGTTTCCGGTGTTCCAGTGAATCTCGGGGTGAACGAGCACGACGTGGGTTGCCATGGCCACGGGTGGCAGGACGGATCAACTGCAGGCTCGGTCTTCACCTGCGGACCGCTCCCGTGCGGCGAAACTCCTCCGCCGCCTCGAACAGGTCAAGGTACGTTCGCACGCCGTAGATCTCGGCCTGGCGTCCATCCGGGTCGACCAGGAGGTAGCCGACATTGGCGCTGTCTGGTGACCGTGTGAACCGCCAGCGGCGTTCACGGGACCGAAGCCACACCGTATCTCCGCCTTGCACGTGCACCGTCACCCCGGCGGTGTGCAGCGAATCGCTGGCGGCACCGAGGTGATACGAGAAGTCGTCGAGCACAGTCGCCAGGTCCTCGTCGTCCTCGAGTTCGTCATTGGATCGGATGGGATAGAAGCCGACTAGCGTCACACCGGCCACGGTGATCAACACGGAATCGGGAACGGCATCGAGCGCCGTGTCGCCGGCGGTGCGAGCCGTCGTCGAATCGGCGCGCTGCACCGCCGCCAGGCGCAGCGTCTCAAGCGTCCCGCGGATCATCGCCGAACGCTGCTCACGTGCTCCGACGGTCGCCCGCCTATCGCTGGGCTGAAAGCCGTACCAGCCAAACTGCGAATGATTACCGCCTTCGATCCAGATCCAGCGTGTGGATGGCGGGAGCTTCGCGCGGTTCGCTTCGACTTCGCCAGGACTGGCGAGCCCATCCCGTGTTCCGACGATCTTCGTCACCGGCACGGCCAGTTCGCTCAAGTCGACGTCGCGCGGGTGGGAGGTCCCGATCAATACCAGTCCGGCGAAACCCTGTGGAGGATTGGCGGCAACTCGTGAGGCGACGACCGCGCCTCGCGAATGGCCCGCCACCACCCAGTGTGCCGGGGCACCGGGCGCATTGAGGGCCATCCGCATTCGAGCTTCGACCGCCGGGTCGTCCGCACCGCCGAACGCACCCCGGCGGGGCAGACCGACTATCCACGCTGGAAACCCTGCCTGTGCGGCGGCGCGGGCGAGCGGCGCGTAGGCAACCGGATCGACGAGTGCGCCCGGAAAGAAGACGAGTCCCACCGTTCCGGCAGCACCGCCAGGAGCTGGAGCAAAATGCCACACGCCGTCCTCGTGCATGACGCTTACCGCAAAATCGGACTCGAGCGACGCGCGTGCCTCTCCCGATGCTCGATAGGCAATCAGTGACCAGCCGACGAAAACGAACGTTGCCAGCAGCCCGACCGTCACCCATATCTTGCGTATCACCGCCCACACCGATCGCTTCTTCGGCGGCTTTTCTGTGCTCATGACACTCCCTGCGGACTGGGCGAGGAGTCACGTGGGATGGTCATGCGGAGCCGCCGGCACCGTGCACGCGCTTCGACATGTAGATGTCGGGCTTGCCGGGACCGTTCGCGTCAGGCATGACACCGGTCACGACGTAGCCGAGCCGGCGGTAGAACAGGAACGGATGCCCCCAGCCGAGATCGCGCAGCTCGCGGATGTGCCGCGGAACATCGGAGTATAGATCGACGCCGGCAAGCGAGGTCATCCCCGAATCATCATCCGTGCCCAGGGTGATCGTCAGGCCGCCGCGCGCAAAGACCTCCTCCTCGAGCGC
>DATKCV010000072.1:0-2743 GCA_035513015.1 Gemmatimonadaceae bacterium | reverse complement strand
CAGCACAGCACGGCGAGCGCCCGCACGCAGGCACTCGCACCACACCACGATCTTGCCGTGGAATAGGTCCCAGGAGATCTGGATGGGGACGGTCATGGTTCAGTTGGGGAAGATAACTGCCGCCGCGGCAGCGTGCTACCGAGGCGCGCCGGACGGCGGAAGGCTCAGCTGCCGCCCGGCACCAGTCGCTCGGTCAGCAGCACGGCGCGGACGGGGCTGCTGTCGGCCTCGACCAGGCGCAGCGGCAGGGCGACGAGCGTGTACTCGCCGGGCGGCACGTGGGTCAGCACGAGGTTCTCGAGGATCGCGACGCCGCCGGCCGCGAGGGCGCGGTGCGCCTCGAGGGTCTTCGAGTCGAGCGGGTCGACGGATGGCGCATCGGTGCCGACCAGCCGGATCTTCGCCTCAGCCAGCCGCCTCGCCAGGGCAGGCGCGATGGGCGCGACGGCCTCCGGGAAAGACTCCGGGTCGACCGCCTCGCGGGTCCGGAACAGGAGCCGCGGCGTCTTCGCCAGGTCCTCGATGGCATCGAGGAGGTCGATGTCGAGCAAGTCACGGCCGCGCGCGTCGATCACGCGGGCGGCGCCGATGTAGGCGTCGAGGGGCAGGTTGCCGATGGCCGGTCCGGCATCGCGGAAATGGAGGGGTCCGTCGGCGTGGGTCCCGGCGTGCACGCTGAGTCGGACGGCCGCGACATTGACGGAGTCGCCCTGCCGGCGCTCGAGGGTCCAGCCCATCTCGAGGGTCGGATCGCCGGGCCAGACGGCAGTGCGCGCGCCGAGCGGCTGGCTGATGTCGTAGATCATCGCTGCTCGCTCACCGCGCCACGAGGTCGACATCGGGTCCGAACGAGCGGACGAACGCGGCGAGCAGTGCGATCACGTGTTCGAGGTCGGCGAGCGATACGATCTCGTTGGGCGAATGCATGTACCGGTTGGGCACGGAGACGAGACCCACTGCGACACCGGCCCGCGAGAGGTGGATCGCGTCCGCATCCGTCGAGGTGAAGCGCGGCGATGCGGTGAGCGTGTACGGTATTCCCTGCGCATCGGCTGTTGCAGCCAGTCGTTCAAAGACGACGGGGTGCGTTGCGGAGCCGCGGGTGAGCACCGGACCGCTGCCGAGTGCGTGCTCGCCCAGTTCCTTCTTCTCCATGGACGGCGAGTCGGTTGCGAAGGTGACGTCGACGACGAGGGCGACCTGCGGATCCATGTCGTAGGTGATGGCGCGGGCGCCTCCGCCGTGGTAGCCGATCTCCTCCTGGGTCGTGGCGACGGCCGCGACCTGGGCCCGGGGCGGATCGTCCTTTAGCCGTCGCAGTGCCTCGAGCACGACGTAGGCGCCGATGCGGTTGTCGATGGACCGGCTGGCGATGAGGCCATCGCCCAGCTCGACGAGGCGCGCATCGATGACACCGGGATCGCCGACGCGAACGCCGCGCGTGAGTGCGGCATCGCGGTCCTTCGCACCGATGTCGATCCACAGTTCCGTCACCTTCGTCGCCTTTTCCCGTTCTTCCGGCTTGATCAGGTGAATGGGCTTCTTGCCGATCACGCCAATGCGCTGGCCCTGGTTGGTCAGCAGGCAGATGCGCTGGCCGATCAGGACCTGCGGGTCCCAGCCGCCGATCGTTTCGAAGTAGAGGAATCCCTGCTCGTCGATATGCGTGATCATGACGCCGATCTCGTCGATGTGGCCGGCGAGCATGATACGCGGCGAGCCGCCTTCGTTCAGGATCGCATAGGAATTGCCGATGACATCGCTGCCGACCCGGTCGGCGATGGCGCTTGCTTCCTCGCGCCAGAGGCGGGCGGGTGCGGCCTCGAAACCGCTGGGGCCGGGGGAGTCGAGGAGGCGCCTCAGAAACTCCAGCGAGCGAGTTTGCACGGTTGTTCTTTCTGTCGAGGTTTCCAGCGTCGGAACGCGCCAACTTACGGGCACCGGGCGGGTCGGGCTACGGTCCAGCGGAAGCGGGAGCGCGGGCACGGCCTACCCCTCACCGGCGCCGCGGGTTAACCTTTCGGGGGTGTCCCTCGCAGCGGCAAGTGTAATGGAGACTACGTATTTCCGGCGCGGGCTGGGTCTGCGCAAGGAAGTTCAGCCAGTCCTCGCGGCCGAGTATCACAGTGCTCTCGTCGACGAGATCCGCGGGAACGGCGGCGAGGCGAGGTTCGACGATATCCGCGTGCGACTGGCGCAGGATTTCGGGTTCTGCTATGGCGTCGACCGCGCCGTCGATTACGCGTACCAGACGACGCGCAAGTTTCCCGACCGCCGCATCTATCTGGTCGGAGAGATCATCCACAATCCGCATGTGAACCGTCGGCTGCAGGACTCGGGCGTCACCTTCCTCTATCCTGGTGATGGGGGCGTCTTCGACTTCTCCGTCGTGACACCCGACGATGTGGTGATCATCCCGGCATTCGGCGTCACGATCGGCGACTTTGCGCGGCTTCGCGAGATCGGCTGCATCCTGATCGACACGACGTGCGGCTCGGTTCTGAACGTGTGGAAGCGGGTCGAGTCCTACGCGGGCGATGGCTTCACGGCGCTGATCCACGGCAAGTCGTTCCACGAGGAGACGCGGGCGACGGCGTCGCAGGTGAATCCGGACGCGGGCGGCCGTTACGTCATAGTGCGCGACATGGCCGAGGCAGGTCTGGTCATGAGCTACATCGAGCGGACGGAGGGCGCGCTTTCGCGCGACGCGGTCCTCGAGCATTTTCGTGACAAGACCTCGCCC
>DATKCV010000071.1:0-2051 GCA_035513015.1 Gemmatimonadaceae bacterium | reverse complement strand
GGTTGATCGTTGATGGTCGATGGACGGTCTGATCGGGGCGGGCGGTAACGAACGGGCGCGGGAGCGCATGCTTCGCTGCACTCAGCACGGCATGAGTCGTACGGCGGGCGGGTGAGGGGGCGAATCGCGCCGTTCACGGCGCTGGTGCTGGCACTGAGCGTGGCGGCGGTCGGGCTGGCGGCTTACCTCTTTGTACCGCGGATGACGGTGATCCTGCGGCCGGCGACGGAGTCGCTGAGCGGGACAGTGGAGATCGTGGCCGATCCGGCGGCGTCGGCGGTCGACGTGGCGCGGGCTCGGATACCGGCGAGGGTGGGTTTTGTGGTGGTCGAGGTGAACGAGCCGGGACTCGTGCAGGGTCGAGCGGAGGTGCCTGATGCCCATGCAGAGGGTACGGCGACCTTTTCGAATCGCATGGGCGGCGTGGCGACGATCCCGGCCGGGACGGTCGTGACGACGCCGAGCGGGGCGCGGTTCGCAACGCGGACCGAGGCGGCGATCGAGGCGGCGGCGGGATCGACCGTGCGGGTGCCGATCCGGGCACTGGAACCGGGCGAAGCCGGGAACGTCGCTCGGCTCGCGATCAACCGAATCGTCGGACCGCTGGCGACACAGCTGGCGGTGTTGAACGAAGAGACGACGGTCGGCGGCGGACAGGGCAATACGCCGGTGGTGAGCGCGGCAGACCACGCGCGCGTGCGCAGCCTGGCGGCCGAGCGAGCACGGTCCGAGGCGCTGGCGCGGCTGCGCGCGGAGGCGCGCGAGGACGAGACACTCGTGCTGCAGACGCTAGACCGCGCGGTCCTCGAGGAGGAGCTCGACCGTGAAGTCGGCGAGGCGGCGACCTCGTTTCGCTATCGGCTGCGGGCACGCTTCACCGCCGCTCGGATCGGAGACGGCGACGTCCGCCAGGTGGTGCGCGAGACGTGGCGGCCGACCGTCCCTGACGGCTTCTTCCTGCCCGAGGAACAGCTGCAGGTCTGGCCGCCGGAGGTCGTGCGGGTGGACGGCGGCGCCGTGATCCTACGGGTGCCGGTCCGGTCGGTGGCGGCACGCTGGATCGACCCCCACTGGGTGCGCGAGCAGGTGCAGTGGCGCGAAGCGGACGTGGCGCGGCGGGCGCTGGCGCGGGCACTCCCCTTCGCCGCGGAGCCGAGAGTGATCCTGGAGCCGCGTTGGGCGAGCCGCGCCTATCGCGTGGAGGTCGTGGTCGACTTGAGCACGGTTGCGAGCGGCGGTGGCTGAGGAAGGCGGGCGCCTGCTCGGAGTGGACCTTGGTGAGCGCCGGATCGGGCTGGCGGTCGGCGATCCGACCGGGACGATCGCGAGCGCGCTGCGGGTGCTGCCCAGCCTGAGCCGGGCGCGCGACGTGGCCGCGGTCTCGCAGATCGCGCGCGAGGAGGGTGCGCGGACGGTGGTGGTGGGGATGCCGGTCAGCATGAACGGCACCTACGGACCACAAGCCGAGAAGGCGCGGCGCTTCGGGGCGGCGCTGGAAGCGGCCGGGGTGTTGGTGGTGTACTGGGACGAGCGGCTGACGACCGTCGAGGCCGCCCGATATCTGCGAGACTCCGGCATGCGGCGAGAAAAGCGTGCCCGCACGATCGACGCGGCGGCGGCCGCGCTGCTGCTGCAGAACTATCTGGATTACCTCCGGAATCGATGAGGCCGCGAGTCCTGGCGCTGGCCATGCTGGTCGTGATCGTCGGATTGGGCGTGGCGACCGCCGTGCTGGTCAGCGGCCTGGTACGCGAATCGCGGGCGGCCGGAGAGAGCCTGCTTCGGCTGAGCGAAGTGGTGCTGAGCGACGGCGAGCCGCTCGACGCGAGCGCGCCGGCCCGACGTTTCCGGATCGAGCGCGGCGAGACGGCGGCTTCGATCGCGGAACGGCTCGAGCGGGACGGCTTCATCTCGAGCGCGCTGGCGTTTCGGACCCGGGCGCGACTCGAGGGCCTGGACGTGCGGTTCGAGGCCGGCGAGTACGAGATCTCGGCGGCGATGCGCCCGAGCGAAATCATGATGCGACTGCTACGGGGGCGCTTTGCGAGCGA
>DATKCV010000070.1:0-45848 GCA_035513015.1 Gemmatimonadaceae bacterium | reverse complement strand
GGTGCCGATCCCACCCCGGAAGAGCCGCTGGAGCAGATAATTCTCCTCGTTCGAGCACTTCGCCGACTGGAAGACGGCGAGGCTCTGCGGCCCGCGCTGGTCACGAAGCCGCGTGAGCTCCTGCGCGACCAGACCGAGCGCTTCGTCCCAGCTTGCCTCGCGGAACGGCGCGTACCAGTCGGCCGGCGTCGCAGCCCGGTCGCGCGGATCCGCCTGAGTCGTCGGTCCCGTCGGTGCGCGGCGGAGCGGATTGGTTCGCGGCCGGTCCTTCGCCGTGCGTCCCTCGCCGGCGACGTCCGACCACGGTCCGCCACGGCGCGGCCACCGCGCGGCGGCATCGGCTCCGGCATCGAAGACCCACCGGCCATCCCGTCTCAGCCAGCCGCGCCGGATCAGCGGGACGAGCAGCCGATCGCGATGCTGCACGAAGTCGGTGCCGAAGCGCCCCTTCACGCAGGTCGATCCCAGGTTGGGCGTATCCTCCTCGATCCACGGACTGGTCACGCCGACCACGTCGTTGCCGCGGACGGCCAGGTCGATCTGGCATCCGACGCCGCAGTACGGGCAGACGCTCCGAACCAGGCGTTCCGGTTCCGCGGCCAGCGCTCCGGCACGACGGGCGACGGCGAGCACGTCGTGGATCGCGCCGGTCGGGCACACGCGCACGCACTCGCCGCACCACGTGCATCCGGCGTGCTCGGGGTTGCCGTCGGCGCCGACGATGATCGCCGCGTCCTCCCCGCGGCGGCCGACATCGAGGACCCCGACCACCTGGATGTCCTCGCACGCCCGGACGCACCGGGTGCAGAGAATGCAGGTGGACATGTCGTGGCCGATGATCGGGTCGCCCGCGCGCGCATCGCCGGTTCGGATCGGCAGTCCCGAGCGGCGTTCGGCCGGCACGTCGTAGCGGCGGACCATTTCCTCGAACTCGTTGCGGGCGCCACCGGGCGGGATCGTCTCGGTCGGATAGCGCTCCAGCAGCATCTGAAGCACGCCGCGCCGCGCGCGGACGACGTCCGGCGCTTCAGTCGACACGCGCATGCCATCGGCGGCCTGGGTGGCGCACGCCGGCACCAGCTTTGCTGCCCCGTCGACCGCGACGAGACAGATGCGACAGTTGCCGACGATCGGCAGCGTCGGGTAATAGCAGAGTGTCGGCACGTCGCGTCCCAGCGAACGGGCGGCGTCGAGAATGGTGGACCCGGCCGGGACCGTCACGTCGTGCCCATCGATCGTCAGCGTCGGCACGATGCAGCTCCGCGAATGGTGGTGAGGCGTACGATCTCCCGGATTATACGTGCGCGCGCCCGCACCTGCCAACGATCCGACTTCGCGAGCCGGACTTGCATCTTCGCATGACTATTGCGTGTGATGTGCGGCATTCCTATATTCGCGCACATGGGAAACCACGATGCCGGTGAGCTGAAAAGGCGAGGGTAGCGCGTGGCGCAATCCCGACGAGACTTTCTCAGGAACACGTCGGCCGCACTCGCGGCGATCGGTACCGGTGCTTGCGGTCCGATGCGCCAGGCTCCTTCTCCCCCTGCGTCAACCTCGTCGCCCGCTCTCGCTTCCTCCGCCGGCGACGCCTCCGTCCGGGATCTCGCGCTCCTCGCTCTCGACGCGGCACGCTCGGCCGGCGCCGACTACGCCGACGTCCGCATCAGCCGCAACCGCAATCAGTCGATCGCCACGCGCGAGCAGCGCGTGCAGAACCTCACCGACAACGAGACCTTCGGATTCGGTGTCCGCGTCCTCGTCGGAGGCGCGTGGGGCTTCGCCGCCTCCCAGGAGCTCGCGCGCGATGAAGTCGGCCGCGTCGCGCGCCAGGCGGTCGCCCAGGCACGCGCCAATCGATCGGCGCTCGTGCGCCCCGTGGTTCTCGCTCCCGCCGAGCCGACCGCCAGCGGCGTCTGGCGCTCTCCTGCCCGACTCGATCCGTTCGACGTGGCGATCGAGGACAAGGTCGCTCTCCTTCTCGACGCCAATCGGGCCGCGATGGCGGTCGCGTCCACGCGCTTCGTCAACTCGCAGATGTTCTTTCTCCGCGAGGAGAAGACCTACGCCAACACGGACGGCACCTACACCGTACAGACCATCTACCGCACCCAGCCGTCGATGACGGTGACCGCCGTCTCCGCGGATCGCTCCGACTTCCAGACCCGCGCCTCGACCGACATCCAGCCGCACGGGCTCGGCTACGAGCACGTCATCGACGCACGGCTCATCGAGAACGCCCCACGGTGGGCGGAGGAGGCGGCGCAGAAACTCTCCGCCCGCCCGGTGGACGTCGGCCGGTACGACCTCGTGCTTCACCCCTCGCACCTCTGGCTCACCATTCACGAGGCGATCGCCCATCCGACGGAGCTCGATCGCGCGATGGGGTACGAGGCCAACTATGCCGGCACGAGCTTCCTCGCGCCCCCCGAGGACGTGCTCGGGAAGTTCCGCTACGGCCCCGAGTTCATGAACGTGCAGGGAGACCGGAGCCAGCCGGGATCGCTCGCCGCCTGCGGATGGGATGACGACGGCGTGCGCCCCCGGGACTACCTCATCGTGAAGGACGGCATCTTCAACGATTACCAGACGACGCGGGAGCAGGCGCTCTGGCTCGATTGGTGGTATCGTGGCCAGGGTCAGGAGACGCGCTCGCACGGATGCTCCTACGCCCAGTCATGGGCCGACATCCAGTTCCAGCGGATGCCGAACGTCTCCCTCCTGCCCGGAGAGCAGGATCTCGTCTGGGACGACCTCATCGCCGCCACCGATCGCGGGATCGCCATCGTCGGCAATGGCTCGTTCTCGATCGACCAGCAGCGCTACAACGCCCAGTTCGGCGGCCAGCTGTTCTACGAGATTCGTGGCGGCCGTATCGTCGGGATGCTCAAGGACGTCGCCTACCAGATCAGCACGCCGGAGTTCTGGAACGCGATGGACATGATCGGCGGCCGCCGCAGCTACGAGCTCGGTGGGGCCTTCGGTGATGCCAAGGGTCAGCCCAGCCAGTCCAACGCCGTCAGCCACGGCTGCGTTCCCACGCGGCACCGGCAGATCGCCGTGATCAACACGGGACGTCGCGCATGAGCGAGCTCCGCTCCCTCCGCAACGACGCGCGCTATCTGTCGCGCGACGAGGCCGAGGCGCTGGCCCGACGCGTCCTCTCCTTCGTGACGGCCGAGGAGGCCCGGGTCACGATCAACAGCGGATCGCGCGGCAACACGCGCTTCGCCGTCAATCAGATCTCGACCGCCGGTGACAACTTCAACACCACGGTCACCGTGCGCGCTCGCGTCGGACGGCGCATCGGCAGCTCGACGACCAACCGGCTCGACGACGACGCGCTCCGCGCCGCTGTCGGGACGGCCGAGCGCCTGGCGCGCCTCTCGCCGGAGGATCCCGAGTTCGTCTCCGAGCTCGGCCCCCAGACCTACCCGTCCGCCAGCGCGTGGAGCGACGCCACCGCGTCGCTCGAGCCCACCACGCGAGCCGCGGCCGTGCGCACGATCAGCGAGCCGGCGCGCGGTGCCGAGCTTCAGTCCACCGGCTACCTGGAGGCCCGCGCCGGATCGTTCTGTGTCGCCAACACGCGCGGGCTGTTCGCCTGGGGCCGCGACACCTCGCTCGCTCTCACGACGACCGTGCGGACGCCCGACGGCACCGGCTCCGGCTGGGCCGGAGCGAGCCACTTCGACTGGAGCCGCATCGATCCCGCCGCACTCGGTGCCCGCGCGATCGAGAAGGCGCGGCGCTCCGTCGAGCCGGCGGCGGTCGAACCGCAGCGCTACACCGTCGTTCTCGAGCCCACTGCCGTCGGGAACCTCGTACAGCTGATCATGGGCGCCATGAATGCCCGCGCGGCCGCCGAGGGAAGGTCGTTCTTCACGCGGGCCGGCGGCGGAACCAAACTCGGTGAGCGCGTCGTCGATGCGCGCGTTTCTCTGGTGTCGGATCCCCACGACCCCGAGGGACCGGTCGTCCCGTTCACCGGCGAAGGGCTGCCGCTCGCCCGCACCGTCTGGATCGACAACGGCGTGGTCCGCAACCTCGCCTATGACCGCTACTGGGCCGAGCGCGAGGGTCGCGCGCCGCAACCGACCATGGGAACGTTCCGCATGTCGGGTGGCGATGCGTCGCTCGAGGACCTGATCCGCTCGACGGAGCGGGGGCTTCTCGTCACCCGCTTCTGGTACATCCGGTCCGTCGATCCTCGTACCATCCTCTACACCGGACTCACCCGCGACGGTACATTCCTGATCGAGAACGGCCGCGTCACGCGGCCGGTGAAGAACCTGCGCTTCAACGAGTCTCCGATCTTCATGCTCAACAACCTGGAGGCGATGGGGCGACCCGTGCGCGTCAGCGCGAGCGAGGCCGGTGGACCTGGATCCGCTGTCATCGTGCCGCCGCTCAAGGTGCGCGACTTCACGTTCACGAGTCTCAGCGATGCCATCTGACTCGATTCGTCCAATTCGTCCAATTCGTCCAATTCGTCCAATTCGTCCAATTCGTTCATGGTAACCAAGACGATGCACGATCGTCGTACGCCCAGAATGTGCTGCATTACGCGAGTCGCGGCTGCGCGCGCGATGAACGTTCAGGACTTCACGTGCCTCTTCGAGGCCGTGTAGCGGCGGTCCGTCGCTTCGGCGCCGAGATCGTCGGCTCACCGGTCCACCGGGGGACCGGCGGAGCACGAAACTCCAGATCTGGAGATATCACCATGGCAGCCAGAAAGAGAAAGGCAGCGGCGAAGAAGGGTGGTCGGAAGACCGCCGCGAAGAAGGGCGCTCGTAAGGGCGGTCGGAAGAAAGCCGCCGCGAAGCGCAAGTAGTACGCGCTCGCGTCCTGACAAAGAAGCCGGCGATTCTCGCCGGCTTCTTTGTTTCCAGTACTCCCCACTCAGCGCGAGTATCTCGCCGCCGCCAGCTCCACGATCCGGCCGACCAGCGCGGGATGGGATAATCCGTCGCGTTCGGCCGCGCGGGCGAACTCGCCGCTGCGCTCGAGATAGCAGTTCGGATTCACCTCGATCACGTACACGTCCCCATTCGCCGTCACGCGAAGGTCGATCCGGCCGTAGTCGCGCAGGCGAAGCGCCTGGTACGCATCCACCGCCACTTCCTGGAGCCGCGCCGTCAACTCCGGCGGCAGGTCATCCGGAAACACCGACCGCGTTCCGGCGTACTCGACACCCGATTCATCGCCGGCGTCGCCCCACTTGGCCTCCCAGCTCGCGATGCGCGGACGGTCGGGCGGAAAGGCCGAGAAGTCCAGCTCGACCACCGGCAGCGCGCGCGCGTTGGCGTTACCCAGCACTCCGACGTAGAACTCGCGGCCATCGACGAACTCTTCCACGAGAACCGGCTGCTGGTACTGCTGCTGGAGCGCGTCGATTTGCTCGAGAAGGGCGCGGAGATCGTGCACGACCGACGCTCTCGTGATGCCCAGCGACGCGTCCTCCTGTGGTGGCTTCACGATCAGCGGGAAGGCGATGTCGCCTGCCCAATCCAGCGCACCGCGGTACACCGTCGCGAATTCCGGTGACCGGATCCCGTGAAACGAGAGCACCTTCTTGGTCAGCGACTTGTCGCCGGCGAGGAGCAGACCCGCCGGACTGGACCCGGTGTAGCGCAGCCCGAGCAGGTTCAGCAGCGCGGCCACGTTGGACTCCATCGCGCTCTTCCCGCCGAACGACTCCGCAATGTTCACCACCAGCTCGGGCGGATCGGCCGAAAGCGCCTCGATCACCGGTGCGACCGTGCGGTCGATCACGATGCATCGCGGGACGTGCCCCGCCTCCAGGAGCGCGTCCTCCAGCTGCGCGATCACCGGGTCGACCGGCGGATCGAGCGCCTCCTGCGTGTGCAGGATCGCCAGCTTCATTCCTCGGGCCGTCCCCGCGCTGTCGGGTCCATCGCGTCCGTGTAGCGGTGGTTCATCATCACCGCGGTGCCGAACGCGGTAACCTCGATCAGCGTCGATGCCTCGAGGCCGCGAACGCGGAGGCCCAGGGCTTCTGCCCGCCCCGACAGGAGGTCCAGGAACGTCCTGACCACAGGCGCGTTCTCCCCGGTCCAGTAGGCGATGCGCGTCACGATCTCTCGCCGGTGCCGGTGCAGGAACGCCGCCGCCGACTCGCCACCCGGCGCCTCCAACTCGGCGGCGAACAGGGTGCGCAGGTCTCCATCGAAGTGGCGCTCGTCCTCCACAGGCACCGGCGCCGTGCACTCGCGATAGTGCTCGGCGACCGTGTAGTGCATCACCTCTACTGGTACGTCGTGTTCGCCCGGCGCGGGCGCGATCGGCGCGGCAATGCTCCCGAGCTCGCCCAACACGGAGTCGACGTAATCCAGCTTCTGCAGCGCCTCCCACCCCTCGTACAGCGCCCGCCAGTCGATCCCCGGCGTCATCCAGACAGCGAAAGTCTCGGCGAAATCCTCGTCCGGATGCTTCTGGGCGTACCAGCCGGGGAGGTGCCTCACATACGACCGCGAGAAGGGGTCGGCGCGAAAACGATCACGATACGGTCGCGAGTAGGGTCCGAAAGTCTGACGCCAGTCGGCGCGGTCGTGCAGGCGGTATGCGTAGTTGATCGCGTGCCCCGCCTCGTGCCGGAGGATCTTGATGATCTCCGTCTCGCCCTCCACCTCCATCGCCATCCGCTGCTCGATGCGCGAAAGGCGTGGATCGGCGAGATAGAAGGGGATCCCGATCAGGGGCGTCCCCTCGGGGCACCCCCACTCGTCGCTCAGATAGACCGGGGGGTGATACCGAACGCCCTTCCGCTCCAGCTCTACGTACAGTTGCGCAACCAGCTGTTCCACGGGCGAGTCACGGAGCGAGAGCCCGAGCTCGGAGATACGGCTTCCGAGCAGCTCGCGCAGCTCGCCATCCAGGTCGTCCGCAGAGGAGTGCACCCGACCGCCGAAGGCAAGGGGCATACCGCCGAAATGACACGTGGCGCCGTCGGGAACGGACCGACGACGCCACGAACGCGCGCGCGTGGAACTCCGACGCGGCTACGCGGCCTTCGACTTCACCGGATCGGCGACCGTTTCCGGGGCCGGCCCCCAGACGTACGCACGCACGATCGACGTCGCCTCTTCCCGCGAACCGCGGGAGATCACTATTCCAATCGGCTCCTGTACTTTCTGAATGCAGTTGCTCTTCATGCTTGTTTTCTCGACTGGGCCCCGTTTTGCCGGGGCGTACTGCGCTCGCGCCAGCCATGGTGCCCCGCGAACACAGCCCATATAGCACCGGCGGTGCCAGTCGGTGGCGAGAAGGAAAACCATTGGCAATACTGATGTTGGCGAGATCGGCAGCCACTGCATCGGGCGGCAGTGTCGCACACTGACACGCGCTGATTGCACCCTGGTGTGTCGGTACGTGTCGTTCTCCTGACGACGCGCTCGAGTGCGCTTCAGGCGACGGCTTTGCGCGCCAGAAATGTCGTCGGCCCGTCGTCCGACCGCTCGACCGAGACGCTCCAGCCGGAGTAGCGCGTCCTGAGCTCGTCCAATGACGGGGCGTTCGCCCCCAGCGCGATCGCTTCGACGAGGTGGACGCCACCATCGCGCGTTGCGCTCTTGAGCACCTCGAATACCCGCTCGCGCTCCGGACGCGACAGCGCGGCCAGTGCATCCGCGCTGCAGACCACGGCGAACAACGGCTCGCCGGGAGTCCAGGCGCTGAGCCCGCCGGCAGTGCCCTGAATGCGGTCGGCGAGTCCGACCGCCTCGGCCGCGTCGAGCACCCTTCGAAGCGTTTCGATCTCCTCGTCCACCGCCGTCACATCGCACCCGTTGGCGGCGAGGAACAGCGCCGATTCGCCGGCCGCCATTCCCGCGACGAGGACGCGGCTCTCGGCCGTCGGGCGCAGCTCGCGCACGAGGACGTGGTCCGGTGTCAGGCCCCAGTACTCGGGACGCCGAAGTTGCTCGAGCTCCTTGAGGCGCCGGCGCCTCCAGCCCTGGTATGCCGGCAACCGGAGGCGAGCACGGATGATCCGGTCGACCTCCTCGCACAGCAGGAGCTCCGTCAGCGCCAGCTGCGACTGCGACGCGAGGGCAGCCACCGCCTCGTCCCCGATCGCCAGCAGCGCGCTCCGGGGTACGGATTCCTTGTAGTTCTCTATCTCCCGCTCCACGAACAGCTCGTACTCGTGCTTGAGCGAGCGCGAAGGACGGTGGCCCATCAGCGTGATCTGGGGAGAATACCGCGGCGTCTACGACTAGAACGTAGGTAGCCCCGGCCCTCACGCAAGGGGCACGCTCACACGCCTGTCACCTCGGCTCGACGTGGACCACGACCTCCGAGGGTCCGAGCCGCGACTCGATCCTCTCCTCGACCGCGTCGGCCAATGCATGCGCCTCGGCGACTGTGATCGAGCCTTCGACGGCGATCGTGACGTCGGCGAACAGGAGCCCGCCCGCGCCGGACCGCGATCGGATGCTTCGCACGGACGCGATCCGCGGGATCTTCTCCACGACGCCGCGTATCTCACTCTCGTCGGCGCCGCGCTGATCGACCAGCACGGGCACCGTAGCCCGAATGATCGCGATGCCGGAGCGGGCGATGAGGGCGGCGACCACGATCCCCAGCACCGCATCGGCGCGGGCGAGCCCGGCCTGCGTCAGACCGAGCGAGGCGATCGCCAGCGCGGTGACGTAAATGTCCGCCCGCGTGTGCTCGGCGTCGGCGAGCAGGAAGGCGCTGCCCAGCGCCCGCCCGCGCTTGCGCTCGTAGCTGACTACGAAGAGGTTGATGGCGGCCGTCCCGACCAGGAGCGCCATGTCCAGCGCTTCCGGTGCGGGCGGCCCGCCGCCCCGCGCCAGATTCCGCACCGCTCCCCGGAGCAGCTCGAAGCACGAAATCGAGAGGAAGCCCACGATGGCGAGAGCACCCAGCGTCTCGAACTTCCCGTGCCCGTACGGGTGGTCCTCATCCGGCGCGCGCGCGGCGACAGTGACGGCGATGATGCCGACGACGCTGTTCAGCATGTCGAGCAGCGACTCCAGTGCAGCACCAAGCACTGCCAGCGAACCCGTGCGTACCCCAACGGTCGTTTTGACGACCACCACCACCAGGTTCAGCACCAGGATGCGCAAGAGCACCGTTCGAACCTCGGCGCTCCTGCGTCGCACCGCCTCCGGACCCGCGCTATCCGTCGCCGACATGTCCCGAAACTGGCGCGTGCCGGCCACGTCCGTCAATCGGCGTGCGAACGCGAACGGCTGACGCATGCCGGAGCTCCCCGAGGTCGAGCACGCCGCGCGGCAGCTGGAGCGCTCGGCACGCGGTCGCATGATCACGCGGCTCGAGGCGCTGCACCCGGCACTCCGCCGCCGCCTGCCGCCGCGCCGGGCTCGACGGGCGGTCGGCACCACGGTCGAGCGGGTCGAGCGCAGAGGAAAGCATCAGCTCGTCCATCTCGCGTCGGGCGACGTGCTTCACGTCCATTTCCGCATGACCGGCGAGTGGGTAGTCGGAAGGTCCGCCGAGGCGCTGCCGCCGTACGCGCGCGCGGTGCTCGAGCTGGACGACGGCACTCGCGTCACCCTCGCCGATCCGCGCGCCCTCTCGACGATCACGCTCGGCACGGCGGCGGAGCTCGCGCTGCCGCCTCTTGCCGCCGAACCGCTGGACTCCGGCTTCAGCGCGGCTACCCTGGGCGCGCGCCTGTCATCACGCAGCGGTTCGATGAAGCCGGCCCTCCTCGACCAGCGTGTGGTCGCCGGCCTCGGCAACATCTACGCGGTCGAGGCGCTGTGGCGCGCGCGGATCGACCCGCGCACTTGCGCAGCTCGGCTGGGTGTCCGCCGCCTCACCAGACTCGCAGAATCGATTCGCGAGGTGATCCGCGACGCGCTCGATTCCCCCGCCCGCTACTCGGATGCGGCGGCCCGACCCGCCTTCGCCGTCTACGACCGCGAAGGCGAGCCGTGCCCACGGTGCGGCAGTCGCGTGCGCCGGATCGTGCAGGCCGGTCGGTCGACCTTTTTCTGCGGGAAGTGCCAGCGCCTATAATAAAGGTTGGCGGCAGGATGCCGTAGAGACACCGAAGTCGCGAACCGCGACCTCCGCCATTGCGTCGCGGTCGTCCCGCTCGTACGGTGTCGAGGCGTCGCGAACGCGCGCGGCGCCCTCGTTCGCACCTGTCGCCTCGACCGCCAGGCGCGTTCGCCACCGGGGACCTTCCGGAGGTCTCGCGGAATTCCGTGCAGCACCGCTGTCGGGGCTCGGGAGAGAGATCGCATGCAGCGGCACGTCTCGATTGCGCTCGTGGCCCTCAGCTGGATTTTCTCCGTTATCGTGTTCGCACGGTTGCCGGACCGGATGGCGACGCACTACGATCTCACCGGGAACCCGGCACGATGGGACCCGAAGGTCATCGGCGCCTACCTACTGCCCGTGCTGATGCTCCTCATGTGGGCGGCGGCCCGGTGGAGGCCGCGGGTCATCGCCGTCGAGGGCCGCGATGACGATCTCGAAAACCTGCGCGAGCTCATCCTGACCTCGCTGCTGGCATTCCTGGCGCTCATGCACGTGGGGATCCTCGGCGCCGCGCTGAACTGGAACGTCTCGCTGCCGCAGCTCCTGCCGCTCGGGCTCGGGGCCCTGTTTCTGATGATCGGCCACGTACTTCCGCGCCTTCGTCAGAGCGGGCTGATCGGCATTCGCACCCGTTTTACCCTTCGCAGCGAGCGGGTGTGGGAGCGCACGCATCGCGTCGCCGGCGCGATCATGACGGCCGCCGGTTCGGTGATGATCGCGGCCGGACTGGTCGATACCGGCCGTGCGATGCCGGTGGTCATCGTCGCCGCGCTCGCTTCGGCGCTCGCCACTGCCGGGTACGCATACCGGGCGCGGGGCTGAAGCGGAATCGCGGCCGAACGAGCCTTGACCGCTCGACGGACCGGTTCGCGGGCGGGTGATGCTTTCAGGGCATCGCCTCCAGCAGCGCACCCTTGATGTAACCGGTCTCTGGAATCGTCAGAACCTCCGGGTGGTCGAGCGGCTGACCGGCCAGCTCGCGCAACGCGATTCGTCGGCCGGAATCGGCAGCCGCGGCATGCAGCATCTCCAGGAAGAGCGGCCGCGTGACGTGGTGGGAGCAGCTCGCTGAGAACAGCATTCCCCCCGGCGCGAGGATCCGCATCGCCCGCAGGTTGATCTCCTTGTATCCGCGGAGTGCCGCCGGTACGGCGGCCCGTGACTTGGCGAACGCGGGCGGATCGAGCACGATCGTGTCGAATCGCTCGCCGGTGCGCTCCAGCGCGCGCAGGTGATCGAACGCGTTGACCTCGACCAGCGTGATGCGGTCGAAGCCGTTGAGGGCGGCGTTCTCTTTGGCGCGTTCGAGCGCCGCCGGAGAAGAGTCCAGCGCGACCACCTCGCCCGCGCCTCGGGCCATGTGCAGCGCGAACGAGCCGTGATAGCTGAAGCAGTCGAGCGCGCGGCCGCGGGCGACGGCACCAATCCACGCCCGGTTCTCCCGCTGGTCGAGGAATGCTCCCGTCTTCTGTCCGTCCCAGGGGGCCGCGATGTAGCGGATGCCGTGCTCGTGCACCTCGATCCGACGCGGCACGTCGCCGTGCAGCAGCACCGTCTCCGTCTCGAGCTCCTCCCTGAGCCGCAGCTGCACATCGTTGCGTGCAAGAATCCCGGCGGCGCCGGTGAGATCCATCAGGGCACTGGTGATATCGGGCTGAAAGCGCTCGATGCCGGCGCTCATCAGCTGCACCACGAGCCATCGATCGTATCGGTCGCAGATCAGCGAAGGAAGGCCATCGCCCTCGCCGTGCACGAGGCGGTACGCGTTGGCGACGGTGGCCAGCGGGCCGCGGCGCGCTATCGCGAGCGCCAGCGCGCGCCGCCACCAGCCGGCGTCGATCGTGGCGGTGGGGTCCGAGTCCAGCAGACGCAGGGAGATCTCGGATGCGGGACTCCACAGTGCCCAGCCGAGCGGGCGGCCGCGAGGGTCGCGCACCGGCACCGCACCGGCCGGCGCGTCGGGTCGTTCGACGACATCACTGCGAAAGATCCAGGGATGTCCGCGTGCCCAGCGGCGCGCTCCCCGCGCGGAAACGATGGCGGGCTGAGGCATGTCGAATGTCGGTGAGACGTTTGGCTGTTCGGCTGCGTGAATTGGCGATCATCCCGGTGGTAACGCCAGTGGCAGCGCCGGATGGGATGGCACGTGGCGTTGCCCTCGGCGACGTATGCTTCTTGCGCTGGCCGTCATTCGTGCATCCCTTCCTTTCCTTCGTGCATCCCTTCCTTTCCTTCGCCGCCGGTCTCAGCCTGGGTGCAGTCGTCGCGGTGCGCGCCGCGCGCGCCCGCCGCACCGGTGAGCGCGTCGGCGCCGCGGCGCTCGAGGCGCTGCTCAACGCGATCGAGGCCAACGATCCGGCGACCGGCGCTCACGTCCGGCGCGTTGCGACGTACGCCGACATCATCGCCGAGTCGATCGGCCTCGCTCCGGACGAGCGTCGGGCCGTCGTGCGCGTGGCTCTGTTTCACGACATCGGCAAGATCCACGAGGCCTTGTTCGACATCGTGCGCGACGATGATGAGCTGACTCTCGAGGCACGGCGGGCGATCGCGTCGCATCCGGTGCGCGGCGCGCGCGTTCTGGAGCCGCTCCGCGCCTTCTACCCGGACCTGGCCGGGGGCGTCCTCGCGCACCATGAGCGGTGGGATGGCCGGGGCTACCCGCAGCGGCTGCGGGGCCGCAGGATCCCGCTGGCTTCGCGGATCGTTGCGCTCGCCGACACCTTCGACGTGGTGACGCACGGCCGCCAGTATCGACCAGGGCGATCCACCTCCGCGGCCGTGCGGGTGATCGCCGAGGGACGCGCCCTTCAGTTCGATCCGGAGCTCGTGGACATCATGCTGCTCCCGCCGGTGCTCGACGCGTTGCGGGGGGCCTCGCACGGTCCGGCGGTGGCGCCCCGTCCCCGTCGTCGGCGTGCCGAACGTCGCCACGGCGAGCTGCGTCCGGCGCCGGATGTCAGCTTTCGATGGCACCCCGAAGCTCGCGGGCGGCGCGTTCCGGCTCCCGGGCGCTGAACACCGCGCGTATCACCGCTATGCCGTTGCCGCCTGCAGCCAGGATCGCTCGTGCGTTGCTCGCATCGATGCCCCCGATCGCCACGGCTGGACATCCAGCCTGCCGGGCGAGTGTCGCGAATCCGGCGACGCCGATCGCCGCACCGGCGTCGTCCTTCGACCCGGTTTCGAACACCGGACCGATGCCCACGTAATCTGCCTCGGCCGCCAGCGCCACCTCATCCGAAGCGCCGACGGACGCTCCGATCACGAAACCCGGCGGCACCACCCGCCGTACCACGGCTGGTGGCAGATCGTCGGCGCCGAGGTGCACGCCGGCAGCGCCGGCGGCCAGCGCCACGTCGGCACGGTCGTTCACGATCACCGGCACCGTCAGCGCGTCCACCAGCGCCCGCGCTACTTCCACGAGCGTCCGCCCATCCGCATCTTTGAGCCGGAGCTGCACCATCGTCGCTCCGCCGCGCACGGCCGCCTCCGCTCGGGCTACCAGTCCGTCGCGGCCGTCGCGGAGATCATCGGTGATCGCCAGCAGTGTCAGCGCCCTGGGGTCGAACGCGGCCATAAATGGATAATCGAGCTCGGGTTCGTGCGCTCCGCGGCGCCACCACGGTCGAGCGGGACGCCCCCGCCGACATTCGCACTGCCACCCGCGAGCTGCTCGAGGCGATCGTCGAGCGCAACTCGCTGGACACCGGCGACATCATCTCCGCCATCTTCACCGTCACTTCGGACCTGCGGAGCGAGTTCCCGGCGCGCGCCGCGCGCGAGCTCGGCTGGCACGACATCCCGCTGTTGTGCACCGTCGAGATCCCGGTTCCCGGTGCGCTGGACCGATGCATCCGGGTGCTCCTCCACGCCGAGATCGCCATGTCGCGGGACGCGATGCGCCACGTCTATCTCCGCGGTGCCCGCGCCCTCCGCCCCGACCTGCTCGCGGACTGATCGCCGGCCGATCCACTCCTTCGAAAATGCCCGCTGATCATTGCGGCCGCCGGTTCTGCGCCCGCCGCACCTCCTGCCGTGCGCGGGTGTGCCCCTCGAACGTCGTGTGAAACTCATGGTGTCCGTCGGGGTGCGCCACGAAGAACAGATATGGAACGCTCGCCGGGTTGAGGGCTGCGGCCAGGCTCGCCTCACCCGGTGAGGCGATCGGACCGGGGGGCAGGCCGGGGTAGCGGTACGTGTTGTAGCGCGAATCGATCTCCAGGTGGCGGTAGAGCACGCGCTGCGCATGCCGGCCATGCGCGTACTGTACCGTCGGGTCGGCCTGCAGGAGCATCCCGCGGCGGAGGCGGTTGTGGTAGACCGCCGCGATGACCGGCCGCTCCTCGGTCAGGCGCGCCTCCTTCTCGACGATCGACGCCAGCGTGACGATCTCGTGCCGCGTCATGCCCAGGGTCTCCAGCTGCTCGGTCCACTCCGGCTTCCAGCGCCGTTCGAACTCGCGCACCATCGCCGCGACCGCCTCGCGCGCCGAAGTACCCTCGGCGAACGTGTACGTCTCGGGAAACAGGTACCCCTCGATCGTCGGCGTGGTGATTCCGAGTCGCGAGCGCAGCGTGGAGTCGCGCACCGCCTCCTCGAGCGAGTCGGGTTCCAGGTCGAGAGTGCGGGCGAGCAGAGGGATGATGGAGGCGAGCGTGTAGCCCTCGGGAATCGTGGCCGTCATCACGACGCCGAGTCCACGGGTCAGCCCGTCGAGCATCTGTCCCCAGGTCGCGTCCGACGGGAAGCGGTAGCTTCCGGCCTTGATTGCCCGATCGCGTCCGGTGAGCTTGGCATACGCCCGGAAGAGCGGCGTCGAGCGCACGAGTCCCGCGCTGCGGAGCGAATCCGCGGCCGCGGCGAACGAGCTGCCGGCGGGAATGACCACGCGCACCGGCTCCGGCGGTCCGGCGCTCACACCCCGACACCCGGAGAGGGTCAGAGCGATCGCGATCGCCAGGTGCCGTGCGCGAAGGCGGCGCGTGAGATCAGGCAGGAAGCGAGAGCGCATGCTGGAGCAGGACGGTGGCGGCGAGCGCATCGACGTCGCCCTTGCGGCCACGTGTGGAGCCGCCGAGCTCGCGGACGGCCCGCAGGGCCGCCGCGGTGGTGAAGCGTTCGTCCACGAGACGCGCCGGGAGCCCGGTACGCAACTCCAGCTGGGTGGCCAGATGGCGCACTTCCGCCGTACGGGCCGTCTCTCCACCCTCGGCGTCCAGCGGAAGTCCGACTACGAAGCCCCGGACCTCCAGTGCCTCGGCGCGGCGGATGATCTCGGCGATCGGTGGCCGCTTGCCGGCCCGCCGCACTATCACGCCGACCGGAGAGGCGATCGTGCCAGTCGGGTCGCTTACCGCGAGGCCGATCCGCTTGTCTCCGTAATCGATGGCCATCTGCCGTCCGCGCTCCCTGGACACGCCCGAATATAGCCATGCCGCGCGGACCGGGCGATCCCGCGCCGGGCGAACACCGCGCCTGCACTCAGCCCTGAGCCATCGAGGCGAAGAACTCGCGGTTCGTCTTCGTACGCCCCATTCGCTGGAGCAGGAACTCGATCGCCTCGGCCGACGGCATGTCGGCGAGGAAGTTACGGAGCAGGTAGACGCGGTTCAGCTCCTCCTGGTCCAGCAGCAGCTCCTCGCGTCGCGTCCCCGACCGCTGGATGTCGATCGCCGGAAACACGCGCCGGTCGGCGATCTTGCGATCCAGCACCAGCTCCATGTTGCCCGTGCCCTTGAACTCCTCGAAGATCACTTCGTCCATCCGCGATCCGGTCTCGACGAGTGCCGTGGCGATGATGGTCAGAGATCCGCCATCGTCGATGTTGCGCGCCGATCCGAAGAACCGCTTCGGCTTGTGGAGCGCCTGCGCATCGACGCCACCGGACAGGATCTTTCCGGAATGAGGAACGATCACGTTGTGCGCGCGTGCCAGCCTGGTTATCGAGTCGAGCAGGATTACGACATCCCGCCCGTGCTCGACGAGCCGCTTCGCCTTCTCGATCACCATGTCGGCGACCTGAACGTGCCGATCGGCGGGTTCATCGAACGTCGAGCTGATCACCTCCGCCGCGACGTTCTGCTGCATGTCGGTGACCTCCTCCGGCCGCTCGTCGATCAGGAGGACGATCAGTGTGATTTCGGGATGGTTCTGCGTGATCGCGTTCGCCATCTTCTGCATGAGAATCGTCTTGCCGGCGCGCGGAGGCGAGACGATGAGCCCCCGCTGGCCCTTGCCGATCGGCGCGATGAGATCGACCACGCGCATGCTGAGATCGCCGGTCGGCGGCTCGAGACGGATGCGTTCGTCCGGGTAGCGCGGGCCCAGATTGTCGAAGGCGACGCGCTGCTTCGCGGTTTCCGGCTCGTCGCCGTTGATCGTTTCCACCTTGAGGAGCGCGAGGTAGCGCTCCCACTCCTTCGGCGGCCGGACCTGCCCGGCGACGGTGTCGCCCGTGCGCAGGTCGAAGCGCTTTATCTGCGATGGCGAGACGTATATGTCGTCCGGGCCGTACAGATAGTTCCAGTCCTGACTCCGCAGGAAGCCGTAGCCTTCGGGCAGGATTTCGAGCACGCCTTCGCCGCGCAGGACGATGTCGGAGTCGAGCAGGTTCTGCTCGATGCGAAAGATCAGGTCCTGCTTTCGCAGACCCGTATAGTTGGTGATGTTCAGGTCGTCGGCCATCTCGTGCAGCTCGGCGACCGACTTGCGCTTCAGTTCGGCGATGTCCATGGGGGGGAGGCCGGCGACGCGGCTGCGTCACTCGGGTGCGGTGGAGGCGGGAATGCCTCTGCGCGGCGGCGTGCGGATCGGCTCCTCGCTGGGGCTCGACGCGCGTGGGCGACGCGGCGACGACGCAGAAGGCGGGAGGGCATCACGCGGTCGAGGCGGTTGCGAAGGTAACGGGGGCCGGAAGGGGGGTCAAGAGCGTCGAGACCGGCTTCGCGGCACCCCCGGGTGCCCACCCCGCATCGGGACGGCAGTGCCGGCACTCGCCGTGACCCGCGTAGCAATAAGGGTGCCCCATGAGGGCACGCGTGCGCGCCTCTGTTCAGAACGGAACGTAACGCAGGGGACGTCGCCGAATGTCATCGATCACGGCCGAGAGTTCATTCTCCAGCTGCCGCAGCTCGAGCGCTATCGCACCGTCGGCGGCCAGGCGACCGGCGGTGCCGGCAGGCTCGTTGAACAGCGCTCGCACCGCGGCAATCTCCTCGCGCAACGACTCGACGTGCGTTGCCAGCGTGGTGTCGCGCCGGAATCGTCCGACGCTCGTGCGCTCCGACTCGAGTAGCGCCCGCAGCGAATCGACGCGGGCCAGCGCCTGCTCGACGCGTACACCGATGTCCGCGTCACCGCGGCGCAGGGCGAGGCCGATGGTGCCCTCGCCGCCCGACGCCGTGCGTCCGAGTCTCTCGGCGCGTCCGCGCAGGACCTCGAGCTCCATCCCGCGTGCGTCCAGTTCCCCCATCGGACCGCCGGCCGAACGCATCTGTTCGCGAATCAGTTGCGTGTTGCGCGCGATGTCCGGGAAGACGCGCGACGCGGCAGCAACTCTCGCCGTGAGGCCCTCCGCGTCCGCCTGGGGCAGCGTCTCGATCGTGTCGCCGCTGGCCAGCGCTGGAGCGTTTGCCGTACCGATCGAGATCGACAGCACCGGCTGTCCGACCAGCGTCCCGCCCGAACGGATCTGAGCGCGCGAATCGCGGCGGATGTGAGGCTGGTATTCCTCGAGGATCTCCAACTCGAGGAGCAGCCGGCCGAGCGTGTCGGCCGTGATCGGACGGAAGCGGATTTCAGCGATCCGTCCCACCGCCTGCCCACCGAGCCATACCTCCGTTCCCTTGAGCACGCCGCGAGCCTCGGCGGTCACGGCGTGCAGGCGGAAGGTGTCGCCGCGTAGCGCCCCGATGCGCACGGAAAGCAGGACCCAGAGCACCCCGGCGATGAGGGCGCCCACCAGGACGAGCCCGGGCAAGAGGTTACTCCACCGGTTCTCTCGGGCCATGGGTCGGGGAAAGGGGCGGATGTGCTGAGCCGATCGACAGCGCGCTCTGTAGTTCGGGCAAGTGGCGGACCACCGAAACGCGACCCGCGTCGCGGATGAGAAACGCCCGCCCGCCGCATGTCGCGGTGGGCGGGCGACCTACCATCGATGATCCACCATATGGCCACGCGCGAGGCGGGACTCGAACCCACGACCTTCGGCTCCGGAGGCCGACGCTCTATCCAGCTGAGCTACTCGCGCAAGAAAGGGCTCGAACGAGCCCTTTCGAAATGGTCGGGGCGACTGGATTTGAACCAGCGACCTCCTGCTCCCGAAGCAGGCGCGCTACCGGGCTACGCTACGCCCCGCCGATGAGCCTCGTCAATGCTGCAAACGCGCCCGGAGAGACTCGAACTCCCAACCTTCTGATCCGTAGTCAGATGCTCTATCCAATTGAGCTACGGGCGCCTGAGCGTCTGGATCCGTTTGCGGGTCCGCGCGCCGAACGCGAGCCCACGGAACGTGGCGCGTCCACGAACTGCAGACACAAAAGCTAGCCGGCCGTGGCATCATCGTCAACCCGGTAACGCTCGATGTCGCGCGAGCCTACGCCCACTCGGGCGCTGCCGCTGGTGCCGCTCCGATTGTCACCGTCGCGCGACTCGCGGGACCCCTGACCGCCCCACGCGTCGGCCGCGTCGGTCCCCTCGAGCGAGCCGCGTGACTCGGACGTCGGGGATCCGGGGCGCTCCAACTCGGCCGTGGCCGGGTCGCCGAGCCCCGCTGGCGCCCGCAAGGGCAGCTCCACGGTGAACCGCGAGCCATCGCCCGGCCGGCTTTCCACGTCGATGTCGCCTCCCAGCAGCCGCGCCAGTTTGCGCGAGATCGCCAGACCGAGTCCTGCTCCGCGCTGCATCGAGTCCCCACGCCCGCTCGGACGCACCTGCTCGAACTCCTCGAAGATGCGCTCCAGGTCATGCTCGGCGATCCCCATGCCCGTGTCGTGCACGACGATCGACGCGAACTGCTCCGGCATGGTCAGACTGCGCCGCGCAACGATCGTCACCGATCCTCGATCGGTGAACTTGATGGCGTTCGCGGCCAGATTCAGAAGGATCTGGCGTACGTGTCGCGGATCAGTCAGGAGCCGCGGCACGTCGCGGGCGATGAACACGTCGAGGCGAAGGCCCTTCACATCCGCGCTCGGCTGCACGACCTTGATGACGCTGTCCACGGTCGCCTCGAGGTCCGTCTCCTGCACGTCGACCTCCATCCGGCCGACCTCGATCTTCGAGAGATCCAGCACGTCGTTCACGAGACCGAGGAGATGTTCGGCTGCGGCGCCGATCCGGTCGTGCGCGTCCCGCAACCGCGCCGGTAGAGATCCGTAGAGTCCGTCGAGTGCGAGCGAGTTGTAGCCGACGATCGCGTTCAACGGGGTGCGCAGCTCGTGCGACACGTTGGCCAGGAACCGACTCTTCGCGCGGTTCGCCTCGCCGATCTGCTCGGCGCGCTCCTCGACGCGCACGTTGGCGTCCAGCAGATCGCGCGACAGCTGCTCGAGGTCGTATGTCTGCGCGGCGAAGCGCCGCGCGCGCGCATCCTCGCGGAGCACCAGAAGTGCGAACAGCGCGAGCAGGGACAACCCCGCCGTCCAACTCACCAGCCGCGCGGTCACCGGCTGCCACGGAGGAATCGCTACCCGCAGCTGCCAGACGCGTCCCCCGGGAAGCGCGACTTCCTGCTCGACGGTGCGCGCTACCCGCTCGGGATAGTCGGGCGAGACCGCGATCACGTCGCCCGCTCCATCCGCGATCATGTAGGCGAACCGCCCCCGAAGCTGCTCCGCCAGCGCATCGTCGAACAACGCCTGATATGCGAACGCGCCACCGATGTATCCGACTACGTGCGCGTCCCGGATGATCGGCAGGTATGCGATCATTCCGCTTTCGCGGTTCTGCAAGGCGACGGTGCCGGTGAGCGCGGCGACCCGGCTCCCGCGTGCGCTCTCCAGCGCCTCCGCCCGCTCGGGGATCCGGAAATGGTTACTCCCGCTGATCGCCAGCTGCGCGGGGGGCTGGCGATGGGTGCTTCGCACGGTCCCCGTCGAATCGAGCATGTAGATCGCGAACAGGTCGGGCGCATCGGCGGCGATCTCGCGCACCAGGCGGTCGAGCTGTCGCTGATCCGTCCGGTTCGGCGGGCCGGCGATGTAGACGGCCCGCAGACTGTGAAGGAGTGCCACGCGCTGCCGGAGAAAACTCTCCAGAAGCGCATCCGTCTGGACGGCCTGGGTCGTGGCCTCGCGGACGTACTCGCGCCGCAGCAGTCGGTCGACGAACACCAGCGTCGCGACACCGATGATCAGCAGCGCGACGAGCGGGAGGCGCCACGCGCTCAGCGAGGCGTGCCGCTCGAGCGGGGCGAACCGAGGGCCGGACATGCCTCAGCCGCCCCGCGGGGGACCGCTCCGCGGGAGCGCGCTGCCGTCGACTGGGAAGTAGGACATCGGCTTGGAACAGCCAGAAAGCAAATGGTGCGCCGCCGAGCCCGAGCGGGAGCGTTTCCGTCAGCGGGCTCTTCGGACGGGCTCGGCTCCGGCGGCGGGAAGCCGCGCCTGGTCGATGAAGGGATCAGAGCGTCCGCGACGAGATGAGTCGCTCCCGACATCCGTCGCTGCACTCGAATCCACGAAGAAAAAAAAGGTTCTTCGGGGATTCTCGGGAGCTCGTCGGCTGCTTCGCAAGGTCCATGAAAAGAAAGCCAACCGCAGAGGACGCGGAGGTGTGAGGACCGCCGGCCGTCGCGGTGACCGGAACCATGAGATTTGCTACCGTATGCTTTACATTCGCTGAACCGGAGGCGAGACCGCGTCATGGTGAGCGGTGAGCGACGCCTGCCGTTCGTCCTCTGTGTCCCCTGTGTCCCTCCGCGGTTCACTCCACACCGAACGCGGGCTCGATCTGACCCGGCTTCCCGGGAAATACCGAATACCAAAAAAAAACGACCCCGAAGATCGGGGCCGTGCGTGCGATGGGCGGTACAAGACTCGAACTTGTGACCTCCACGATGTCAACGTGGCGCTCTAACCAACTGAGCTAACCGCCCGGTCGAGCCGCGAGAAAGGAACTCCCCGGGGGCTCATCCGCTTTGTGTCGGTGCGCGCCGGCAGCTTGCCGGCCCGCGATCAGAGCGGGAAACGGGACTCGAACCCGCGACCCCAACCTTGGCAAGGTTGTGCTCTACCAACTGAGCTATTCCCGCGACGATCCCGCAGCCGTGGGCTGGCGGGGTCCGGCACGCCTGCCGGGCCGGTGCGCGAATCAGATCCACACAGTGGAGGCGAGGGGGATCGAACCCCTGACCTCGTGAATGCCATTCACGCGCTCTCCCAACTGAGCTACGCCCCCGTGCGTCCCGAAACCAAAAGGTCTCAGGAACCGCGAAGTATAGCCGGGGGTACATGTTCGAGTCAAGGAAAAGAGGGCTGGCGAAATCCACCGGGGCCGGTATTTTGCAGCGCTTTCGCCGGCTGCTGACGATCCCGTCGGTGCTCCGAACGGGGGGTAACGCAGGGCGCAAAGACCCCCGGAGTTGCTTGACGCTGAGCGCGGCCTGCCGCGCTGCCAAGACGATGCAATGACCGACTTTCACGCGCAGTACGCTCGAGGCCTGCATACATGACCGAAGTGAAGCGACGCCGCCGTCGCGCGGCACCTGCCGGGATCGCGCCCAACGAGCCGGAGCGCGACATCCTGGATCAGTACCTCTACGAGGTGAGCACGTATCCTCTGCTGAAGGCGCACGAGGAAATCGCGCTCGCCCGGCGCATCCGCGCGGGCGATGGCGATGCGCTCCAGGAGCTCGTCAAGCGCAACCTTCGCTTCGTCATCTCGGTCGCCAAGAAGTACCAGAACCGCGGGCTCCCGCTCATCGATCTCATCGGCGAGGGGAACGTCGGGCTGCTCACCGCCGCCCGCAAATTCGACCCCGACCAGGGCGTCAAGTTCATCTCGTACGCCGTGTGGTGGATCCGGCAGGCAATCCTCTCCGCGCTCGCCCGCCAGGGGCGCACCGTGCGCGTGCCGCTGAACCGTACGGCCGACCTCTCGCGCATCATCAAGGCCAGCGAGATCCTGCGCCAGAAGCTGAACCGCGAGCCCTCGCCGGAGGAGCTCTCGCAGCTCACCGGGCTGTCGGTCGAGGTCGTGTCGTCTCTGGCCGCGCTCAACACGAGTGACGTTCGGCTGGACGCACCGATGGATCCGGAGGGCGATCGTTCGCTGATCGAGCGCTTCGTCGCCGATGAGATGCCCGACACCGAGGAAGAAGCGATGAATCGCTTCCTGACCGACGAGATCGAACAGGCGCTGAGCACGCTCCCGCCGCGCGACGCCAAGGTTCTGCGCCTCTACTTCGGTCTCGAAGGCGGGCGGGAGCACACGCTCGAGGAGATCGGATCGATGCTCGGCGTGACCCGTGAGCGAGTACGCCAGCTCCGCGACCGTGCTCTCAAGCGGCTTCGCGAAGGCGACGTCGGCCGCGCCCTGGGAAGCTTCGCCGCCTGATCCAGCCGCGCGGTGGCCGCCGGTTCACCGGGAGGCATTCACGAGGGGAGCATGGCGCCGCCATGCTCCCCTCGATGACGATCGGCGCCCTGCTGACCCACGACTGCCCCGCGCTTGCTCCACACCGCCATGCCGTCCAAATTGAGCCGTCCGCCGCCGTCGTCCCCGCGCGCCGCCGAACCAGCGCTCCGCGTGGACGGCGCGGGCGGTGGGCCGGCGCCCCACGGCCACCGGCCACCGCGCCGCGCCCCCATTTCGAGCCATGATCCGACTGGTCGACGTTCACAAGGCATTCGGCGCCAAGCGCGTGCTGACCGGGTTCTCGCTCGACGTCGTCGAGGGCGAGACGGTGGTCATCATCGGCTACTCCGGCACCGGAAAATCCGTCGCGATCAAGCACATCGTCGGACTTCTCGAGCCCGACCGCGGTGAGGTCTGGGTCGATGGACTCGCCGTACCGCTGCTCTCGCGCCGTGACCTCTACGCTTTGCGCGCCCGCATCGGCTACGTCTTTCAGTTCGCCGCCCTGTTCGACTCGCTCAGCATCGGCGACAACGTCGCGATGGGCCTCCGCAAGCAGAACGAGCTGTCCGAGCGCGAGATCGCCGAGCGCGTGGAGGAGGCTCTTTCGCTCGTCGATCTCCCCGACGTGGCCGTGCGTTTTCCGGCCGAGCTCTCCGGCGGCATGCGCAAACGCGTCGGAATTGCGCGCGCGATCGCCCTTCGGCCCAAGTACCTCCTCTACGACGAGCCGACCACGGGTCTCGATCCGGTGACCAGTGCCGTGATCGACCAGTTGATGCTACGCATGCAGGGCCAGCTCGGCGTGACCAGCATAGTCATCACCCACGACATGCGCAGCGCCTACACCGTCGGTACGCGCATCGCCATGCTCTACGACGGCCAGGTGCGCCAGGTCGGCTCGGTCGACGAGATCCGGCACACCAGCGATCCGATCGTCCGCCAGTTCATCGAGGGACGGGCCACCCTCGACCCGGCCCCCGAGGCCACCTGATGGCGCGCGACAGGGCACGGCGCGAGACGAGCGCCGGGGGCGTGGTGTACCGCGCGCACGAGGGTCGGACGCTGTTCCTCCTGATCCGCGACAGCTACGGCAACTGGGGTTTTCCCAAGGGCCATCTGGAGTCGGGCGAGGCACCCGAGACGGCGGCTCTGCGCGAGGTGCGCGAGGAGACGGGACTCGGGTCGCTCCAGTTACGCGGTCCCATCGCGACGATCGACTGGTATTTCAGATTCCGCGGGCGCCTGATTCACAAGATCTGCCACTTCTTTCTCATGGAGACCGGGGACGAGGCAACCTCGCCGCAGCGGACCGAGGGGATCACCGAGTGCCGGTGGGCTGCTCTCGAAGAGGCCCTCGAGGCAATCTCCTACGCCAACGCGCGCGACGTGCTGCGTCGCGCGCACGAGCGTATCGCCGCGCCGGCGTCCGGCTGAACGTGCGGCCGAATGGCGCGTCCGCCCGTCCGGCGGCGACGATCATCGTTTACGGCCAGCGCCCACGCGTGCGGGCGCTGGCGCGCAGCGCGCTGCCGCGCCGCCGAGCGCGATTCGTGTCAACGCGAACCGTCGACGAGCTGGCGACGGCCATCCGGGCCACGCTCATCGACGCCGCGCTGATCGACATCTGCGGCGCGGGCGAGGAAACCTGGCGCGTCGCGGCACTGGCCGCCGAGTACCCTTCGGTGCCGTTCATCGCCGTCCTCCCGTTGCGCGTAACCGACGCGCCAGCGCTCGCCCGCTGTGTCGAGCTCGAGTTCGCCGACGTGCTCGTCGACGGCGTCGATGAGCCCGTCGCCGAGGCGCTCCTCGCGCCGCGCCTTTTCACGACGCGCTTCGAGGCCACGCTCCGCGAACCCCCTGCCGTGCTCTCGCTCTCCACGCCCGTTCAGCGCGACGTCTGGCGGCACATCGTCGCCCACGCCGGACGGCCAGTGCGGACCACTACGCTCGCCGCCGCCATCGGCGTGACCCGCGAGCATCTCAGCCGCACCTTCGCGGCCGGCGGTGCGCCCAACCTCAAGAGGGTGATCGACCTCGTGCGGCTGCTCGCCGCCGCCGAACTCGCCAAGAATCCGGGCTACGACATCCGCGATGTCGCGCGTGTGCTCGGCTTCGCGTCGTCGTCTCACCTCTCCAGCTGTGCCCAGCGGCTGGTCGGTACCCGTCCGATGTCGCTCGCCCGCCTGCGGACGTCGGATTTGCTGGAGCGCTTCGCCCAGGGACGGGGCCGGAGCCGCTCGTGAGACATGACGAGCCGCCGCGGTCACGCGTCGATGGACACCTCCGATGGCGCCGGGGCGGCATCGGCGAGCTCGATGCGAGTTGCCGGACTCGCCTGCGCTTCCCTCGGCGACGGTGTCTGGGCACGCGCCTGGTCCTCCGCCGCGATCTGCCGTTCGAGGTAGGAGAGGTAGCCGGCAAGGAGCCGGCCGACACCGGCCATTCGCGAGGACAGCTGGGCATGAGCCGGTGCGGGAAGCAACTCGGCATGACGCGCGGCCGCGAGCATGGTCTCGAGGACCAGCAGCGCGCGCCGCGCGCCGCGATAGGCGCGCTGCTGATCTCGTCCATCGTAGCGTCCATGGGCATCGGCGATCGCTTCGGCGACGGCCATCGCGGCGAGCATCAGGCGGTCGGTCAGGGCCTTGATCTCACGCCGCGCTGCCGGACGAATGGTTCGGATGACGTCGCCGGCGAGGGCGACCGACTCCTGCCAGAGCTTGAGCTCGCGAAGCCCGGTAGACATGGCCGCAGGATGGCGTTTCGCGTGCGGCGCGGCGGCATCGAAACCCCGCTCGGCGCGCCGAACGAGCGAGAGGCTCCGGCCGTAACCAGGGCGGGCCGCAGTGCGATGTTCCGCCTTGCCGGGCGCAGGACCTTGTGATATTTTTCACAAGCTCTCCCCGCCCCTTCCACTGACTCCACACGAGCGTCCAACCATGGCTTCACAGACCACGCTCCGACCCGGCGAGATCAAGGACATCCTGCTGCGCGAGATCGAGGCGGCGGACCTCGACGAGATCGATGTCGATGAGGTCGGGTCGGTCCTCGAGGTAAAGGACGGCATCGCCCGCATCTACGGGCTGCAGAAGGCCATGGCGGGCGAGATGCTCGAGGTGCTCTCCTCCCAGACGGGGAACCGCATCGTCGCCCTGGCACTCAATCTGGAGGAGGACAACATCGGCGCCGTCGTCCTCGGCGATTACCTCCAGCTGAAGGAGGGTGACGAGGTGCGCCGCACGTCGCGCGTACTCGAGGTGCCCGTCGGGCCGGCGCTCATCGGCCGCGTCGTCGATGCGCTGGGCCGACCGATCGATGGGCAGGGCGACGTGCGCGCCGAAGCCACGCGAAAGGTCGAGTCCCCGGCCCCCGGCATCATCGTCCGGCAGCCGGTGAAGGAACCGCTCCAGACCGGTATCAAGGCGATCGACTCGATGATCCCGATCGGCCGCGGCCAGCGCGAGCTGATCATCGGTGACCGCGGGACGGGCAAGACCGCGATTGCGGTGGATACGATCATCAACCAGAAGGGGACGGGCGTCATCTGCGTCTACGTCGCGATCGGCCAGAAGGCGTCGACCGTGGCCGGTGTGGTCGAGCGTTTGCGCGAGGCCGGCGCGATGGAGTACTCGATCGTCGTCGTCGCCTCGGCGTCGGATCCCGCGCCGATGCAGTACATCGCTCCCTACTCGGGTTGCGCGATGGCGGAGTACTTCATGTACCACGAGGGGAAGCCGACGCTGTGCGTCTACGACGACCTGTCGAAGCAGGCGGCGGCGTACCGCCAGCTCTCGCTGGTGCTGCGGCGGCCGCCGGGCCGTGAGGCGTTCCCGGGCGACGTCTTCTATCTCCACTCCCGGCTCCTCGAGCGGGCGGCGAAGCTGCGCGAGGATCAGGACGTGGTGGACAACGAGACGATCTTCGTGCCCGGCGGATCGCTGACCGCGCTGCCGATGATCGAGACGCAGGCGGGCGACGTTTCGGCGTACATCCCGACCAACGTCATCTCCATCACCGACGGGCAGATCTTCCTCGAGGCCGATCTTTTCTACGCCGGCGTGCGGCCGGCGATCAACGTCGGCATCTCGGTCTCCCGCGTCGGCGGCTCGGCGCAGATCAAGGCGATGAAGCAGGTCGCCGGCCGGCTGCGGCTCGACCTCGCCCAGTACCGGGAACTGGAGGCGTTCGCCTCCTTCGCCTCCGACCTCGACGCGGCCACCCGCCGCCAGCTCGATCGCGGCGCGCGCACCGTTGAAGTGCTGAAACAGGGACAGTTCCAGCCGATGGCGGTCGAGCAGCAGGTGATGATCATCTACGCCGTGACCAACGGCTTTCTCGATGACGTTCCGGTCGCGGACATCCGCCGATGGGAGCGCGGCTTCCTCGAGTTCATCGGGGCGCAGTACGGCCAGGTGGTCGAGGCCATCCGGAACGAGAAGCAGCTGTCGAAGGAGAACGAGGCGCTGCTCAAGCGCGGCATCGAGGAGTACCGGCAGGTCTTCGGGTCGGGCGAGGCCGCGAAGCCGGCCGCGCCGGCGGCCGGGCGCTGAGCGCGTCCCCAGCACCGGGAGACTGACCGATGGCCAAGGGACGCGAGCTGAAGGGGCGGATCAGATCCATCGAGAACACGCGCAAGATCACGCGCACGATGGAGATGGTCGCCACCTCGAAATTGAAGCGGGCGCAGGACCGTGTGCTAGCCGCGCGGCCGTACGCGCAGGCGCTCACCGAGGTCATCTCCGAGCTCTACTCGGAGGAGCTGGCGGAGCTTTTTCCGCTCCTCCGACAGCCGGAGCGCGAGGCCCGCGCCGCGGTGGTGCTTCTGACGTCGAACCGCGGCCTGGCCGGCGCGTTCAACGCCAATCTGGTGAAGGAGGGACGGGCTCTGATCGGCCGACTCGAGGAGGTCGGCACGTCGGTCGAGCTGCACGTCGCCGGCCGAAAGGGAATCGGCTACTTCCGCTATGTCGGCCGCCAGCTGGCCGTGGCACGTACCGACATCACCGATCGCCCGACGGTGCACGACGCCGGATCGCTGATCGACTCCCTGATGGATGGATTCATGAGTGGCGAGCTCGACGCGGTGTACGTCGTGTTCGCGCGTTTCACCTCGGTGCTGTCCACGCCGCCGACGAGCGAGCGGGTGCTGCCGGTGGCGCGCCCGGCTCCCGGAGGCGCGCGCCGCGACTTCCTGCTCTTCCCGTCGGCGGAGCAGATCCTCACCGAGCTGCTCCCGGCATACGTGCGCAACGCGATGTACCGGGCGCTGGTGGAGACGGTGGCCGGCGAGCAGGCGGCCCGCCGGACGGCGATGAAGAACGCGACGGACAACGCCACCGACATGCTGGGCGTCCTTCGCCGCACCTACAATCGGGCGCGCCAGGCGCAGATCACGCAGGAGATCGCGGAGATCGTGGGTGGGGCGGCGGCGCTGGAATAGAGTACTCCAACCGGACCCTTTGATGGCAACGACTACAATAGCGACGAACGTCGGCCGCGTCGTCCAGGTCATCGGACCGGTGCTCGACGTCGAGTTCGAGTCCGAGCATCTGCCGGAGCTCTTGTCGGCTCTCGTGATTCGCACCCGGTCCGAGGCGGGGATCGACATCGACGTCACCTCCGAGGTCCAGCAGCACATCGGACGCAACCAGGTCCGCGCGGTGGCCATGTCCACTACCGACGCCGTGGTACGCGGCATGGAGGTGATCGACACCGGTCAGCCGATCACGGTGCCCGTGGGGAGCGCCCCGCTCGGCCGGATCCTGAACGTGCTCGGCATGCCGGTGGACAACGGAGCGCCGATCCCGGCCGACGTGCCGCGCTGGCCGATCCATCGCAAGCGGCCTGATTTCGTCGACCTGGAGCCGAAGACCGAGGTCTTCGAGACCGGCATCAAGGTCATCGACCTGATCGCGCCGTTCGTCAAGGGTGGCAAGATCGGCCTGTTCGGCGGCGCCGGCGTCGGCAAGACGGTCGTGATCCAGGAGCTCATCAACAATGTCGCCAAGGGGCACGGCGGCCGCTCGGTCTTCTGCGGCGTCGGCGAGCGGACGCGCGAGGGGAACGATCTCTACCTCGAGTTCAAGGAGGCGGGGATTCTCGATCAGGTCGCGCTGATCTACGGCCAGATGAACGAACCCCCGGGCGCGCGCCTCCGCGTCGGGCTGACGGGGCTGACCGTAGCCGAGTACTTCCGCGACGTCGAGAACCAGGACGTCCTGGTCTTCATCGACAACATCTTCCGGTTCACGCAGGCGGGCTCCGAGGTGTCGGCGCTGCTCGGCCGAATGCCGAGCGCGGTCGGATACCAGCCCACGCTGGCGACGGAGATGGGCGAGCTCCAGGAGCGGATCACCTCGACCCGCCAGGGGTCGATCACCTCGGTGCAGGCGATCTACGTGCCGGCCGACGACATCACCGATCCGGCGCCGGCGACCGCGTTCGCCCACCTCGATGCGACCGTCGTGCTGTCGCGCGCGATCACCGAGCTGGGCATCTACCCCGCGGTCGACCCGCTCGCCTCGTCGTCGCGCATCCTCGATGCGCAGTACCTCGGGGAGCGGCACTACGGCGTGGCGAACCACGTCCAGCGGATCCTCCAGCGCTACAAGGAGCTCCAGGACATCATCGCGATCCTCGGGATGGACGAGCTGTCCGAGGAGGACAAGAAGATCGTCGGCCGGGCGCGGCGTATTCAGCGCTTCATGTCGCAGCCCTTCGCCGTGGCGTCGCAGTTCACGGGGCGGGAGGGGAAGTACGTGAAGCTCGAGGAGACCGTTTCCTCGTTCGAGCGCCTGGTGTCCGGCGAGTTCGACGAGCTGCCCGAGCAGGCGTTCTACATGGTCGGCGGGATCGACGAGGCGGTCGAGCAGGCCAATCAGCTCGCCCGCGGCTGAGGCGACATGCTCAGCGTGTCGGTCATCTCTTCGGAGAGCGTGTTGTTCGAGGGCGAGGCGACCTCGGTCGTCGCGCCGGCCTTCGATGGCGAAGTCGGCATCTTGAGCGGCCACGCCCCGATGATGACGCTGCTTGGCCGCGGCGAGCTCCGGCTCACCGGTGCGGGCGCCAACGTGCGATTCTCCGTCGCCGGCGGATTCGTTCAGGTGGCCGACGATCGGGTGCGCGTTGTCGCGGAGAATGCCACTCCGCTCTGAAGCCGGCACGGCACCGACGGCGACGGGCGGCATCCAGTGGATGCCGCCCGTCGTTCGGACAACTCGGGAACGGAGTTACGGCTGCGGGTCAGTGTCCCGGTGCCTGCGCTTCGGCGGCACGACACATGGGATCCCGCGGATCGCAGTAGGTCGAGACGTGGATCCACCACGCCGAGGCGGCGAAGGCGGCGGCCAGCAGGACGATCAGCGCCGCTACGCCCCATCCGCGCGCGTTGTTGTTGACCGGGTGACTCTGCTCCATTCCTCCTCCAGGTGGCTCGAGCGGCGTGCCTCGGCGCGGAGAATTTACACCGTCCGGGTCGCCGGTGTAATCCCATCCCGGTCGGTCGCACGATCGTTGCACGTCCTGGCCGGCGCACCCATCTTGCGCGAGGCATCGACCGTGACAACGTTCCCGACCATCCTCCGGCATGCTCCCCGACCGTGGGGAAAATGGTCTCTCGTCAGCCTGCGCCGGCAGATGCTGGCCGCGGTGGCGGCCGCGGCCATCGTCGCTGCGCCGGCTCCGGCGAATGCGCAGATGCCGGGAGTACCGGTGCTGCAGAGCGCCTTCGCCAACCCCGGGATCACGCTGGCGGTGAACGTCGGGTACGCGAGGAACGCACTCGGCTACGGGCTCGCCGGTGCGTGGGCGCCGGGCACCGCGCGCTATGTATTGAGTGCCGGTGCCGGTGCCTATGACGTGAACGAGGCCGGCTCCGCCGCGAGCGGTGGTGCGCGGGTGAGCGTGCCGCTGACGACCTACTGGGAGGGAGCGCTGGGCGTGGCGGCGTTCGCCGGCGCCGGTGGTGCGCGGCGCGAAGAGTGGAATCAACTCGATGTCGCTGCCGGGTTCGGGCTTGCCTGGCGGCGGGAGTACGGCGTCGGCCGCGGTGTGTCGCTGCACACAGCGCCCATGGCGCGCTGGATGCGAAACTATGTGGAAGGCGGGTCGTCTACATCGGCAGTCCTGTTCCGTGTCTCGGCCGGCGTCGATTTCACGATCACCCGCTCGATCGGCGCGACGCTTGGATTCGAGACCGGCCAGACCCGTCTCGACGCTTCGCCGGGACTCGACCGAAGCCTGGCCGGCGTTGGAGTATCCTACGTCTTCCGCTGAGATCCATCTCATCCCGCACCCTCGGAGAACACCCGCATGGACCGTCGTCGTGGCAGGACTCCCGCCCTCCTCGCCGCCGCCGCCCTCGTTGCCGTCGTCGCCCCGGCGCTGGAGGCGCAAGCCTGGAACTACCCCGCGTTCCAGACGCCGCGCACGGTCGTGCGCGAGTTCAACGTCGCGATCGCCGATGCAGACCGCTCCGGCACGAGCCTCGTGTTCCAGTGGCGTGAGGGATCGGGTGTCCGGAGCCAGTTCTCGTTCGATGTCGGGTTCGCCGACCCGGATCCCGGTGATACCCGCTTCCTCTTCGGCGGCCAGTACGCGTATCAGATGGCGCGTGCGTCCGCCGACATGCCGCTCGACTTTCTGTTGACGGCCGGGTTCAACGCGGCCGTGGGCGAGACCCCGAACTTCTTCCGCATTCCGATCGGCGTCGTGCTCGGTCACCGGTTCCCGCTCGAGGGTCAGCTGTCCCTCACACCCTTCCTTCACCCGAAATTGATGGTCGAGTTCTGCGACGGATGTTTCGGAGCGGACGACGACTCGGACATCGGCATCGGCTTCGACGTCGGAGTCAACTTCGAGTTCACCCGCCAGCTGGCGATGCGTTTCGCGCTCGTCCTCGGCGGCACCGACCTGTTCGACGGCGACAACGGCTTTGGATTCTCGCTGGCCTGGACCCCCGCGGCAGCCGTGCGCCGCTGAGGCCGTGGGCCGCGATCGCGCCACGGCGGCGGGCCGCTCCCAATCGGGGGCGGCCCGTTCGCGTTTCGGGGTGTGGCTTGCTATTTGCCCGGTTTGGGCCCATCCCCAACCAGAGAAGTGGGCATGGCAGTCGAGGAGCACCCGACCATTCTGGTGGTAGACGACAACCATGACAACACGGAGATCGTGCGGGAATACCTCGAGGCGCACGGTCATCAGATCGCCGTCGCCTACGACGGCGATGAGGCGCTGGACAAGTTCGAGAAGCTGCGTCCGGGCCTCGTGCTGCTCGACGTGATGATGCCTGGCAGGGACGGCTGGGAGGTGTGCCGCATCATGAAGCAGCACCCCGAGCTCGGCAAGAATGTGAGGGTGGTCATGGTGACCGCCCTCGGGGAGTGGGAGGACAAGCAGGAGGCGCTGCACACCGGCGCCGATGATTACGTCTCCAAGCCGTTCGATCTCCCCAAGCTCGCCGCCACCGTGGACCGCAATCTCCTGTTGTTGCGCAGCGAGACATCAGGACGACGCTAGGCGCAGACGATCGTGAGCCAGTCGATCCTTCTCACCGACAGCGATGATCCGCTGGTCGCCGAGGCCGCTACGCTGCTGGAAAGCTGGCGCATCGAGCATCGACTGGAGCGCTCCCTGGCGGCGGCAATCGAGCGCACGTCCGGCCTGCGTGCCGTCCTCGTGACCACCGAGAATCCCAACGCCCTTCGCGAGGTCGTTGCCGGCGCCCGGAACGCCGGCGTTCCGGTGATCGTCGGCTGCCGCGACGAGACGGCGAGAAGGCGTGCGGTCGAGCTCCGCGTCGACGAATGGTTCAGGCTCCCCGCCGACGCCGATGAGATCGCCGCGCGCATCCGCTCGGCCGTCGCCAGGGTCATGCCAACCGGCAGTGAGGTCGCCGAGCGCGCCGACCGGATCGAGTACGAGCAGATGCTGTACGACTTTCTCACCGGGTTGCCGACACTGCCCGTGATGATCGAGCGCTCGCGGCAGATGATCAAGGAACGCGGGGAGCTCGTCGTGCTGTACTTCAACTTCGTCCGCTATTCCAAGATCGAGGAGATATACGGATGGGAGAAGCTGGACGCCGTTCTCGAAACGACCTCGGCCGCGATCCGCGAGTTCCTCGACCATACCGTGCTCCGATCATCGCGGGTCCTGCTGAGCTTCACCAACGACGACAACTTCATTTTCTTCCACGTCCCGGCGAAGGGCACCGACCCGACGACCGACGTGGAGCTCGACGAGATGGTCGGTGAGCTGCAGCGCCAGGTCTATTCGCGCATCGAGGCGGCTCACGGCGAGGACGTGGCCACCCTGTTCGACATCTACGTCGGTCGCGCGCACGTCTACTACAATCCGAAGGTGCGGCTCGAGCGACTGATCTACCGCGGCATTCGCGAAGCGGCGAATGCGGCCAAGAGCGTCGAGGAGCGGGAGAAGGCACGCAAGGTCACGGACCTGCGAGCCAGCCTGCGGGACCGGCTGGTCTACGTAGATTACCATCCGATCGTCCACGCCGAGACGGGGCGGATATTCGGCTACGAGGCGCTCGCCCGCGGCGTCATGCGCAGCCTGCGCAGTCCCGAGGTCATGTTCGAGGTGGCCGCCGAGGCGGATCTCATTTGGGAGCTCAGCCGCTTGTGCCGGAGCCGGGCACTCGAGGGCCTCGAGGCGCGCCTCGGCCCTGACGAGCTTCTCTTTCTGAACGTCGACCCCCACGACTTCGCCGATCCCGACTTCACCGAGTACGAAGCCGCCGATCCACGGCGCGTCGTCATCGAGATCACCGAGCGCACAGCGATCAAGGACTACCCGAAGTTCCGTGAGCGCCTGCAGGCGTTCCGCGCGCGCGGCTACCGCTTCGCGGTCGATGATGCGGGCAGCGGCTATGCCGGTCTGGGCTCGATCGCCAACCTCGAGCCCGACTTCATCAAGCTCGACATCTCGCTCATCAACCTGATCGACACCAACTTCCTCAAGCAGAATCTGGTCGAGACGATGGTCCGGTTCGCCAACGACCACGGAGCGATGGTGGTCGCCGAAGGGGTGGAGCGGGCCGAGGAGTTCGAGACGGTCAAGGCTCTCGGCGTTCCCCTCGTGCAGGGATTCTATCTGCACCGGCCGCTGTCGACGGGTTCGCCGGCGCCGGCGGTGGGAACGGTCGCCCGCTAGTACAGCAGGCGCGCTACCACTTCCATCGACCGCCGCGCCGCGCCGAGCCCGCGCCGGACCGTGTCGCGAGCGCTCTCCCCGGCGGCAGCGCGGGCAGTCGGATCGGCGAACCATTGTTCGAGCGCCGCGGCGAGGTCCGCGGCCGAGCCCGCCTCAACGGCGCCCCCGGTGGCGAGCAGGAGGCCTGCGTCGCGGCTTCCCTTATGCCGGGGGCCGACCAGCACCGGCGCACCGAACGCGGCCGGCTCGAGGACCGAGTGCAGGCCTGCCGCGTGGAACCCGCCGCCCACGTATGCGGCGTCGGCAAGCGCGTAGAGGTCGCCGAGGACGCCGACTCGATCGACGAGCACTACCGCAGATTCGGCGTCCGCGGCCGACAGTCTGGCGATCGGGATTCGCCGGGCCGCGCACCACCGCTCGATGGACGCGAGATGCGCGGGGGTCGGCTCGTGGGGTGCGACGATGAGTCGCGCCCGCGGGTGGACTTCGCGTACGCGCTCCCAGGCGCGCAGCAGAACGCGCTCGTCGGCCGGCCAGGTCGATCCGGCGACCAGCGTCGCTCGGTCGCTGGCCAGTGGGCCGAGAAGCGGTCCGGCGTGATCGGCGCGCGAAGCCCTCGCCCACACCTGATCGTAGCGCGTGTCGCCGGTCACCGATAGCGCGTCCGGACGCACACCCAGCGCCAGCAGGCGCTCGGCGTCCTCGTCCGAGATGGCGCCCACCGCATCCAGTCGGCCATAGGCGTCGCGCACCAGCGCCACGCCGACTCCACGCCGGCGCGACGAAAGGGCGGCCACGGTAGCGCTGATCAGACCGAGGCGCACCCGTCTCTCGCTGGCGACGCGTGAGAGAACCGGCCAGACATCGAGCTTCGAGAAGATCAGCGCCGCCGGCCGCAACGCGTCGATGGCGATCGCGGCGTCGGCCCGGGTGTCGAACGGAAGGTAGTCGCGGAAGTCCACCGGCAACCCGGCCGCGAACGTGGCGGCGCTCGGTGAGAAGTGGGTGTAGGCGAGCTGAAGCTCGGCGCGCTCGGCGCGAAGCAGCTCCAGAACGGGCCGTGCCTGTAACCCTTCACCCACCGACGGCGCATGAATCCAGACCAATGGCCGATCGGGATCCCGGCCATCGCGGCCCCAGGACGTGAACCGGGCGCGGATACCGCGCCGCGCGCGCAGCGCGCGGAGCAGCTTCGATTCGCTCGCCGGAGTCAGCGCCGCGACGCCGCGCGCGAGCTGGGCGACGGCCTCGTAGCCGATGCCGACGAGTGGATGCACTTGCGTTTTACTCGCGCCCCGGCGGAGGCACGGTACGCCGGGCGAGCATTTCGTCGATTACCGGCCGGAAGTTCTCGATCGGCTGTGCGCCGACGAGCATTGCCGGCCCGCCGTTGGCGATCGTGCTGTCTCCCATGATCAGGAAGGTCGGAGTGGAAGTCGCGCCGCTCCGCACGGCGCGATCGTAGTCGCTCTGGATCAGCGGGCGCATCGCGCCGCCGTCCAGGCATTCGCGCCACGGCTCGAGGTCGACGCCAACGGCCCCGGCCATCGAGTCGAGCAGCGCCCGCACCGACGGAAGCCGGGACCAGCGTTCCTGCGTGGCGAAGATTCGATCGTGCATTTCCCAGAACCGTCCCTGTGCTGCGGCGCACATGCTCGCCTCGGCCGTGGCCATCGCGTGCTGGTGGTTGGGGATCGGGAGATGTACGTAGGCCAGCTTCACCTTGCCGGTCGCGATGTACTCCCGATCCAGCTGCGGGTAGGTCTCCTGCTGCCACATGCGGCAGTAGGGACACTGGAAGTCGCTGACCTCGACGATCCATATCGGCGCTGCGGCGTCGCCCCGGATGCGGGCGCGGTCGGCCACGTTGACTCGTGCATCAGCGGCCGAGGCCGGTGTCGCACCGGCGGCGGCATCGCCCCGTCCCGACGCGGCCGAGTCGCAGCCGGTGGCGAGCAGAGCCGTGAGCGCTGGAACGAGAAAAACAGATGGACGCATGGAAGGCCGGGAAGGGGAGGCGAAGCTCGGGCTGATCTAGGGCATCCATCGTGACGGGCGCCCCGCCGGGGCGACGGTGAGATGTGGCGAATGGAAGATCACATCGCGCCGCCATCGGGGCTACCCGTCGAGATGACCGGGGCTCTCACGGTCCCCTGTGGGTTCGCCGTTGGGTCGCCCCGGGTGGGCCGATTCATGCAGACTGGTATGGCTCGTCTCGCCGCCGTGGGTGAGACTAAGGATGCGTTCGCATGGGGCATACCTCTTGCACCATCGCACTGCTCACGAACGCGAAGATTGCATGACGCATCGTCGCACTCGCCGATTGGCGGGATGCCTGGCCGCGCCGGCGAGCAGCGGCGCGATGTACAACGTTTCACGACTTGCTGGAGGACTCATGCGCGCGTTGCGACCGGGTTCTGTTCTCACGGGCGCCCTCACGGCGTTGATCTTCGTCGCCGCTCGCTCGGAGGCGCAGGGATTGGATCCCTATCCGGTCACGCTCTACTACGGGACGGGCCTGGTCACGATTCCCGTGGCCTGGGTGGCGCCGGTCAACGCGGATGTGCGTCTCTCATCCACCGGGAAGCGCATCCCGTTCGCACCCGATCCGGAGGCGCACAATTTCGCGACCCTGTGGAACACGAACCTCGCGCTGGAGACCCACTGGCTCGGCCGCGTTACGGCGGGTGTGTCGTTGTACAGTCAGAATCCGGAATGGGGGCTGTTCGGTAGCCTGCTCCTGCTTCGCGACGGCCAGGTGCCGCTGCTTCCGTCCGTCGCTGTCGGCGTGCGCAACGTGGGCCGCTACAAGCACGAGGACCGGTTCAAGGTCGGCCACGACCTCGAGCTTCGCGACACCACCGGCGGGCTCTCGTGGGAAGGAGAGATAAATTCGCTCTACACCGGGTTCAATACCGCCAACACGCTATTCGCCGTGGCGACCAAGGAGCTCGCGTTCGCGCCGCTCACGGACTTCCTCCGCGGTGGCGGCATGAGCGTCACGGTCGGATGGGGCAACGGCCTGTTCAGCGATGATGGCGGCCTCGGACGCGACTACAACAATCGCGGGACCATCGCCAGCGGACTTTTCCTGGGCACGAGGCTCACCGCCCACCCGACGCTCAACACGACGCTGCACCTGCTCGCAGAGAACGATGGTTGGGACTGGAACGCGGGGCTGGTTGGAGATCATCGGGGGCTGGCGCTCGGTGTCTACGTTACGGAGATCGAGGAGGGCAGCCGCACCGAGCCGGCACCGAACGCCTTAGCGCGCGTCTACAACTACAAGAAGTGGAACGTCGGGCTGAGCTACAGCGGCAACATCATCGACATCTCGCGAGGCGTGATCCTGCGCACGCGGATCACGGAGCTCACGCGGGAGGCTCAACGGTTGCGCCTCGAGATCGCCGAGCGGGAGCGCAGGATCCTGGCCCTCGAGGTGACGCTGCGGCGGGCCCAGGCCGGCGAGCTTGCCGAGATCGAGCGCCGGCGCCGCGAGATGGAGGCGCAGGTCGATGCGGAACGCGAGGAGATTCGCCGGCTGATGGAGCGCCTTCAGCAGATCGAGCGCGGGCAGCGGCCACCTCCACCGACACCGCCCGAGGGGTTGCCGGCTACGCCCGTCGATCCCTCGCCGGCCACGCCGCCGGATGCCTCGCCGGCTACGCCGCCGGACCGCTTCACGCCCTCGCGCTAACTCAGTCGGGACTCGGAACTATGCTGATGAACCGTTGGATGCGCACCGTCGCCCTGTCCGTTTTCGCGTTGGCCGCGAGTTCGGCGCCGGTCCTCGCGCAGCAGGAGTATCCGGCCACGCTTTACTGGGGCACGGGGCTGATCGACATTCCCGTGGCGTGGGTGCCGCCGCTGACCGGCGACTTCTCCCTCAATTACGGCGGGAAACGGTTCGAGGTCGATCCGGTCTCGCCGACGGTCAACTACGACGCGCGAATCAACTCGCAGCTGTCGTTCTCGATGGCTTTCATGGGCCGTTTCGAGCTCGGGGTCGCCGCCTACTCCGCCAACCCGGAGTGGGGCTTCTTCGGCCGCGGCATCCTCGTGCGCCAGGAGGACTTCGTTTCGCGCCTCGGCTGGGCGCGCTGGCTGGTGCCGGGAATCGGCTTCGGCGTGCGCAACGTCGGCCCGTTCGATCAGGTCGACCGGTTCGCCGTCGGCTATCAGCTGCTCCCACCGGTGGACGGCTCGCCGAACCGACGTCACGTCGCCGACTCGATCCACGAGAACTTCAAGACGGCGACCACGGTCTACGGCGTAGCGACGAAGTCGTTCTCGCTCGCCGAGATACGGCCGGCGTTCCCGGACGTGGGGCTCAGTCTATCGGTCGGGTACGGCAATGGACTGTTCCAGGATGACGGCGGCCACGGTGACTCCTACTCCACCCACAGTACGGGCGGTCTGTTCTACGGCGCCAAGGTCGACTTCTCGCCAGGGGCGAATCTCCTGCTCTCCCTGATGGCCGAGAACAACGCGTGGGACTACAACCTCGGCGCATCCCTCGTCTACCGGGGGCTCCGCGGCGGCGTGTACGTCACCGAGCTGGGTGCCGGCTCCTCGGCCCCCGACCCGGGCGAGCCGACGTCCTACCTCTACAACTATCAGAAGGTCGCGTTCACGGTGGGCTGGCAGACCAACCTGTACGCGCTGCTGCGCGGCGAGTGGCTGGCCAACCGCGCCGACGCCCTGCGCCGCCAGCGCGAACAGCTGCTGGCCGAGGTGGCCGCGCGGCAGCAGCGGATTGCCTCTCTCGAGCTCGAGATCAACCGGTACGAGGCACAGAGCCTGCTCGAGCTCGAACAGCGACGGCTCGAAGCGCAACGCGAGCTCGAGGCCGAACGGGAAGCCGTGCGCCAGCTGGAGGAACGGCTGCGCCGGATCGAGCAGCGGACGCCGCCGCCGCCGCGTCGGAACCGTGACCGTTGAGGGCCCATCCCCTTGATCAGAGAGAGACGCTCTCCATGAAGCGAGTCGCCCTAGCGGTGCTCACCGCACTGCTGCTCCTCCCCGAACCCGCGCAGGCGCAGGAGTCGCCCGCTCAGGTCGCTTACCAGCAGCGGCGGGAGCAACTGCTCCGAGAGCTGGAGCAGACGCAGCAGCAACTCGCCAGTCTGCGATCGGACCGTGTGCAGCTCGCCGCTCGCGTCGAGGCGGTGATCGCCCAGCTGCTCGAGCAGCGGGCGCAGGCCCTGTTGATGAGCGAGGAGCAGGCGGCGTTGCAGCGGCTCGATTCGCTGCTCACGGCCTCACAGGACAATCTGCTGGCCCAGCGGGATCGCTTCCTGGCGCTCGGCCGCGCCGTGCGCGGCCGCGTGGGTTCGGCGCTCGTTGTCCTTCTGCGAGCCGATACGACGGAGCTCCAGAATCTCCAGTCCGCAGATCTGACGGTGAACGGCGCTCCGATTCAGACCCGCACGTACACCGTCGCGATGAATCAGTACCTTCGCATGGGAGCGGTGGATCAGCTGTTCCGATCCGATGTTCTGCCGACGCCGCACACGCTGGCGCTCAGTGTGGTCGTCGACGGGCAGACCCGAAGTGAGACGTTGACGGTCAACGTCGCCCGTGAAACGGTCACGTACGTCCAGTTCGCGGTGCGCAACGGACAGCTGGTGTCGACGACCTGGACCAGCCGCGGCACTACCCCCTTCTGAGGGCGAGGCGAGCGTGTCGATCATGATGAGTGCTCGTGTCGCCGGCGTCGTGCTTCTGGCCGCTATCGTGGCCGCCTCGAGCGTCGCTGCGCAGCTTCCGCCGCCGCCCGACACGGCTCGGCTGGCGGACACCACGGTTCGCGCCGACACCGCGTTGCTCGCGGCTCAGGCGCGCCTCGATACCGGCATCGCGCCTCAGCTCGACCAGGGCCGTGGCGTGGACGCCGAGATCCGCTCGGCGTTGTTCGAGCTGTTGACGGACCGCTGGGTGCCGGCACTCGACCGGATGCAGTGGCTCCACACGTCGCCCGTGGCGTTCACCGACGTGCAGGCGGTTCCGGAGCTCCGCGATCGCCGCGACCTGCTCTTCCTGCTCTCTCAGGCATATTATCGGCTGGGGCTCAGCGAACCGTTCCGCGGGATCGCTCAGCCGTTGCTGGAGAGCGACCCGACCGCGCGTTATGGGACGCTGGTGCAGTCGCAGCTCCTCATGGATGCCTACCAGCGCGGGGAGTTCGAGCGGGCGGTGGCCATGGCCCGGGCGATGGCCGTCGAGACCGCTCCGCAGGCGGTGCGAGGCCTCGCGTTGCTCGTGACGGGTCTCTCCGCTTACGAGCTGCGCGACTACGTGAGCGCGCGGCAGGCGTTCGCCGAGGCGGGCCGGACCGGCACGCCCTACGCCGATGCCGCGCAGTACATGGAAGCTCTGACGCTTCTGCGGTCCGACACCGCGCAGATCGGGCCTGCGCTCGCCTCGATGCAGGCGCTCGCGCAGCGCGCGACCGGGCCGTTAGGCGATCAGGTCCGCCTGACCGCCGCGCAGCTTGCTTACGAGGCCGAGCAGTTCGACGAATCGGCGCGGATGGCCGGAGCGATCGGCCCGGCGAGCCCACTCGCGCCGCAAGCCATCTTCACCCGCGCCTGGGCGCTGTATCATGCCGAGCGACTTCAGGATGCCGCCGACGCGTTCTCCGAGTTCGCCCGGCGCTTCCCACAGCTGCCGCAGCACGAGGAAAGCCGACTCATGGCCGCCCAGGCGCTGCTGGAGCTGGAGCGGACGGCGGACGCCGGAGCGATGTTCCAGGAGGTCGCGGATTCGGCAAACCGACAGGTGGAGGCGCTCCGCACCAGGAGGCCGGAGATCACCGCCGAGCTGGCGCGCCGCCTGGTCGACGGTCGGGCGGCCGGGCTCCTCTTCATCGCCGATCCGACCACGGGCAAGACGCTTGTGCTCGAAGACGCCGATGGGCTCGACTGGTCAGTGCTCGCGGGCGCGCTGACCGACACCGCGGCGCTTCTCCCGCGCGCGGTCCCGCCGCGCGTCGTCGCGCTGGATGCAGTCGAGGCGCGCGTGGACAGCGTGCTCGGTTTCGCCGAGTCCACCGCACCCCCCGCGCGACCGCTGGACGCGCCGGTCGACGCCCCCGTCAGCTACGCGCTGCCGGTATCGTCCGAGACCCTTCCAAGGCGTCTCTTTTTCACCCCGGTGTCGGCGAGCCCCAACCGCGCGGCCTTCGCCAGAACCGCGCACTCCGTCTACGAATCGGACGTGGCCGTGGCGCTCGCCAGTTACCGTCTCGCCGACGCGAGGGCGGCCCAGGCGAGGCAGGTGGCCCTGCTGGAGGCCCTTCGCAACTCGCTGACCGATGCCGAGCTCGAGCAGATGCTCGCACGACTGTCCGCGGCGCGGGACTCGATCGAGGCTATCGCATCGGACCTCGACCGTAACGCCGACTGGGTTCGCCGCATGTTCGCCGCGCAGCTCGAGTTCACCCGCACGCTCGCCGGCGAGAACCGCCGCATGGTCGACAGCGTCCGGACGCACCTCGCGGGCACACTGGAGCCGAGCGAAGCCTCGGCCCTGGAATATGAAGCCCAGACCGCCAGCACCTACCAACGCATCGCCGACCTGATCGAGGCGGCACTGGAGGGCGCGATCGCGCGGCACCCGGCTTTCGCGATGCGGGATTCGACCCGTGCGCACGCCGCGCGGATCGCGGCGCTGGTGGATGAGACGCGATCGGCTCTCGGCAGCGCGCTGGCGGCAATTGATGATGAGCTCGGCCGGCTTCGGGCTGGAGACTCCGACCGCGTGCTGGCGATGCGTGCCGCGCTCTCCGAGGCGGACCAGCGTCGTGCCGCGGCCGAGGCGCAGCTGGCGTCCGTCGTCAGGGCCGAGCTCGATGCCCGGGCCGATGAGGTCATCGCGCTGCTTCGCCGCGACACGGAGGCGGCCGAGTTCGGCGCGGCCAGCGCCGCGTTCTTCCAAGCGCTCGAAGCTCAGCGCGCAATCGGCACGGACCACGGGTCGACGTCGAACGGAGTGCTGCCGCAGTACCGGAACGGCGGTGCGCCCGCTCGCACACCTCCACGAGAGGATTGAGTGACGATGAAGTCGTTGCAGTCATATGGAGTGATCCTGATCCTGGCGATCATGGCCGTGCCGGTGGTGGCGCTTCCCGCCCAGCAGGGTGGGGCGCGCCTCGCCGCAGACGCGCGCGATCCCGCAGTGGCGCGGGATTCCGCAATTCGGCAGCTCCAGGGCTTCATCCGGGAGTACCCGGACAGTCCGCTGCGACCACGCGCGCTGCTGCAGCTCGGCGAGCTGCTCGTCCAACGAGCCGATGAGCTCTTCTATGCGGAGCAGCGCGGCGCCACGCCGCTCGACACGACGGCCGCAGCCCGCTCCTCGGCCGCGCGCCCCGACTACGGCGAGGCGATCGCCCACTACGAGGAGCTTGTCCGACGGTATCCCGACTTCGAGCGGATCTCCGAGGCCGCGTACACGCTTGGCGCGCTCTACGCGCTCGAGCAGCGCCATGCCGATGCGGCGCGCACGTTCCGGATCGTCACCGAGCACGAGGATTCACCGCAGCGTGCGGAGGCATTCTTCCGTCTTGGCGATGCCGAATTCGAGATCGCCGCGCAGGCGGTCGGTGCCGAGCGCCGGCGACGCTTCGCCGCGGCGGCGCAGGCGTACGAGCAGGCCACTCAACTCGCGCCGGCGGACGGCGACATCTACCTCCTCTCGCTCTACAAGCTGGGATGGTCGTATTACAATCAGGCGACTGCCACCAACCAGGAGGAGTACAGGCTCGCGGTCCAGGTGTTCGACCGGTTGATCGAAGCGTACGACCGACTCACCGCCGAGCAGCAGGCGCGGCTCGGCCTGCGTGACGAGGCGATCGAGTACATGGCGATCTCGTTCACGCAGATCGGCGGTGCCGAGGCGGCGAGCAGCTATTTCGAGACGCGTGGCGGCGCTCCGTACCGCGTTCAGGTGCTGCGTCGTGTGGCCACCAGCCTCCGCGACCAGGGGAACTTCCCTCAGGCGGTGACGGGCTACCGTACGCTGCTCGCCGAGGCGCCGACCGATACCGGCGCGCTGGCCATCCAGCTCGAGGTGATCGACATCTACCAGAACCGGATGCTCGTCCCCGACTCGGCGCAGATTGCCCGTCTCGAGCTCGTGGACCGGTTCGCGCCGGGCTCGGCATGGGCGCAGGCGAACGCCGCCCGCCTGGCGGAGGCCCGTGAGGCGCGGGAGACGGCGCTCCGGGAAGCGGGCCAGTACGAGCTCGCCGCGGCGCAGCGCACCAACGCTCCGGCACGGTTCGGCGAGGCGGCGCAGCTGTACCAGCGTTTCGTGAACGAGTTCCCGCAATCCGACAGCATCCGCCCGGTGACCGTGTACCTCGGCGAGGCGCTGTTCGGCCAGCGGGACTTCGGGCGAGCCGGCGCACAGTACTCACGCGCCGCCTATGGCTTCCCGGAACGCGACTCGCTTGCCCGGCAGGCGGGGCAGAACGCGATCGTGGCCTTCGACTCCGCCCTCGCGCGCGCTCGCGGCGACCGGTCGGCGCAGGACTCGTTGTTCGGCGCCGTCGATCGCTTCGTCGAGGCATTCCCGCAGACCGAGGTTGCGCGTGTCGCCCTCCGGCAGAAGGGGCAGCGGGCCTCGGAAGTGGAGCGCTGGGATGCGATGGCTGCGGCCTACCGACAGTACGCCCAGCGCTACCCCGACGACGCGTACACGCCGACGGCGCAACGCCTGGTCGCCGACGCACTTTACCGGCAGGGGCAGTACGCCGAGGCTCAGGTGCAATGGGACGAGGCGCAGCGGATTGCCCTGACGCGGGGGCAGCGCGCCCTCGCCGACTCCATCGCGGCGACGCGCACCACCGCCGCCGCCAGCTTTGCCGATACGCTGATCCAGCGCGGGGAGTATCGCCGCGCCGCCGAGGAAGTGTACGTCGCCATCGCCGACCGCAACCCGGAAGGCGCGCAGGCACCCGACGCGTTGCGCGATGCGATCGAAACCTACCGGATGGCCGACTCCGCCGCGCAGCGCGCGAACGACGCCGCGGCGTCGCGGCAGGCCAAGCAGCGGGCCGCGGAGCTCGCCGAGCGGCTGGTCGCTCGATATCCGAATTACCGCTACCGGACGAACTACCAGCTCCTGCGGGCCAACCTGCTCGCCGATCTGGGGCGGCGCGAAGAGGCCGTGGACGCGCTGCGCCAGCTGACCGAGCAGAATCGTCAGTTCGAGGGCCGCGCCGACGCGATGGTGCGCACCGCCCTGCTGCTCGACTCGCTCGGCAGAACGCGCGACGCGGCGGAGGCATACGCTGCGTTCTCCACGGCCTACCCGAACGATTCCCGTGCTGCCGATGCCCAGTTCAACGCCGCCGTGTCGTTCGTCGAGGCAGGTGATTCAACTGCGGCTGCACAGGCATATGGCCGGTTCGCCCAGCGGTTTCCGCGCGACCCGCGGGCCGGGGAGGCACGCGGGGCACAGATCGCGATGCTGCGCGGCGCCGGCGACATTCAGGCTGCCGAGTCGCAGCTCGCCCAGCTCTGTCAGCGACCCACTCCCGAAACTCGCGAGCTCTGCGCCGAGCGCAACGCGCGTCGCTACTTCGACGCCGGCGTCGCCCTGTGGCCGCAATACGACGCGCTAGAGCTCCGTGTGACCGGTGCCGTGACGCGGGCCGCCGTCGATCGGGCTTCGGCACAGAAGCGCCAGCTGCTCCAACGCATGGTCGGGCAGTTCGAGCAGGCGATAAACACCGGCCACCCCGAGTATCTGTCGGCGGCGACCTACTACGTGGGGCTCGCCCAGTGGGAATACGGAAACTTCCTGCGCGACGTGCAGCTGCCGGGCACGCTGGGCGAGCAGGATCGCCAGGCCGCGCAGGAGGGTGCCCGACAGCAGGCGGAGGAGTTCTACACGCAGGCGCGCAACACTTGGCAGGCGCTGATCGAGACGGCCCAGCAGGAGAACATTCGAAACCAGTGGGTGGACCGGGCGCGCGCTGCGATCCGGGGAGATGTGCAGATCCCTCCTCCGGGCGGGACTGACGACTCGGCGTCGGCCGGAGGGAGTGAATGATGCGCAAAGCGGCATGGTTCGCCGGCGCGGCCGCGCTGGCCCTCGCCGGCGTCGAGGCCGCGGCACAGGAACGCCCGCCGGTACGGCAGGAACCGATCGAGATCCGCGGCACCGTTCCGACACCACAGGTGGTAACGGTACGCCCTCGCGAGGTGCCGGCGTACAGCCGTCGCGTGCTCGTGCCCACGTTCTATGATCACGACTTCTGGCCCTCGATCCTCCCCGGCTACCAGGTGGTTCCCGGACGTACCCTCGCCGGGCGCGTGCCGCTCGACACGACCCTGCTCGGCGACACGCTCGGTGGCATGCGCATAGACACGCTGGCCCGGCCGATCCCGCCGGTGATCCGCGACACGACAGTGCGGCCCGACTCGGTTACACCGCCCGCGCAGCAGCAATCGTCTGCCGAGCCGTCTCCTTCGCCGCCGCCGGCGGTGACGCCGGAGAGTGAGGCACGGCGGGCGCCTCAGGTCGGCACGGCTCCTGCTCCTAGCACGCGACAGTAACTACTCGACGAGAACTCAAGCGGAGACGGCAATGGATTCCGTGGTGGCGTGGTATCGTAGCGGTGGACCGATGATGCACGTGATCCTCTTCGTGGCGGTCATCGGGCTCGCCGTGGTCCTCGAGCGCTTCTACATGATCGTGCTTCGCTCGAAGATCAACGGGCGTGCGTTCATCGAGCGCATCATTCAGCTCGTCCGCGCCGGCAAGGTGGACGAGGCAATCAAGCTGTGCGCGCAGTCGAAGGCGGCGCTGCCGGACATGGGCCTCCTGATCCTTCGCAGCCGGAGCCGTGACGAGGCCGATCTCCAGAACGTCGCCGATGCGGCGGCCCTGTCGGTGATTCCCCGGCTGACCCGGCGGCTGCACTATCTCCCGATGCTGGCGAACGTGGCGACGCTTCTCGGACTGCTCGGCACGATCCTCGGACTGCGCGAGGCGTTCATGGCCGTCGGCGCCGCCGACGCCGCCGAGCG
>DATKCV010000069.1:0-2414 GCA_035513015.1 Gemmatimonadaceae bacterium | reverse complement strand
TTGCAGTAGCGTAGAGTCCGGCATGACGATCGCTCACACCGACGAACCGACCGCTCAGAAGCCGCTCCGGCTGTGGCCCGGCGTCGCCGCCGTGGTGCTGGGGTGGCTGGCGATGCTGCTCGTGCCCGCCGTGGCGCCGGCGGCAGCGATGTACGGGATCCTCGGCGGGCTCGTCAGTGGACTGGCCGTCCTCGTATGGTGGCTGTTCTTCAGCCGCGCACCCTGGTCAGAGCGACTGGGCGCCATCGTCCTGATGGTCGCCGCCACGTTCGTGACGTCGCGGATCGTCCACGAATCGCTGGCGGGGGCAGGGATGGGGATCCTGGTTTACATCTACGCCGTCCCGGTCCTGACCCTCGCCCTGGTCGCCGGAGTGGTCGCCAGCCGGCGCCGCCCGCGCGCATCTCGCCGCGCGTCGATCGTCGCCGCGATCGTGCTCGCTTGCGCAGTGGCCGCGTCGCTCAGGATCGATGGGATGAGCAGCCGTGGCACTCTGGACGTCGAGTGGCGATGGACGCCCACCGTCGAGGAGCGGCTTCTGGCGGAGGCCGGTGACGAGCCCGCGGCGCTCTCCGCGGTATCGGCTGGAGCACGAGCGCGAGCCGAGTGGCCCGGCTTCCGCGGACCGCACCGCAACGGCATCGTTCGCGGCGTGCGGATCGAGACCGACTGGACACAGTCGCCGCCGGTCGAGCTGTGGCGCCGCCCGGTCGGCCCGGGCTGGTCGTCCTTCGCGGTCGACGGCGATCGCGTCTACACCCAGGAGCAGCTCGGCGAGGACGAGCTCGTCTCCTGCTACGACCTCGACACCGGCGAACCGGTGTGGAGACACCGCGACGCGACCCGGTTCTGGGAGGCCAATGCCGGCGCCGGTCCGCGCGCGACGCCGACTCTTCACGACGGCCGCGTCTACAGCTTCGGCGCGACCGGCATCCTGAACGCGCTCGACGCCCGCGACGGCTCGGTCGTCTGGTCGCGCAACGCGGCGACGGATACGGGAAGGAACGTTCCCTACTGGGGGTTCGCCGCATCACCGGTCGTGATCGGCGACCTCGTCATCGCCGCCGCCGCCGGCACGCTCGCCGCCTACGACATCGCCACCGGCGATCTGCGATGGGTGGGCCCCGAGGGAAAGTGCTGCTACAGCTCGCCGCATCCGGTGACGATCGACGGCGTCGCGCAGATCCTGCTCCTCGACGGAGCCGGAGTGACCAGCGTCGCGCCGGAGGACGGCACGCTGCTCTGGCGGCACGAGTGGCCGGGCGACGGCATCGTGCAACCGGCGTTGACCGAGGACGGCGACGTCCTGATCGGCACCGGCTCGGGAATGGGCGGCGAGACCGGCATACGCCGCGTCGCGGTCGCGCGCAGCCCCGAGGAATGGACCCCCGAGCGCGGCTCCGGCGGATGGACCGTCGAAGAGCGCTGGACCTCGGCCGGGCTCAAGCCCTACTTCAACGACTTCGTCGTGCACCAGGGCCATGCCTACGGCTTCGACGGCGGCATCCTCGCCTGCGTCGACCTCGAGGACGGCGAGCGCAAGTGGAAGGGCGGACGCTACGGCGACGGCCAGCTCGTCCTGCTGGCCGACCAGGACCTGCTCCTGGTGCTATCCGAGAAGGGTGAGCTGGCGCTCGTCGGAGCGACCCCCGACCAGTTCACCGAGCGCGCGCGGTTCCCGGCGATCGAGAGCAAGACCTGGAATCACCCGGTGCTCGCCGGCGACGTCCTGCTGGTCCGCAACAGCGAGGAGATGGCCGCGTTCCGGCTGGCGCTCGCGGGCCGCTGACAGGTTCCTTCGCCCAAACTGGAGTTCACCGGCTCGGCTTGCGCTCGACCCGACCGTCGGTCCCCAGCTCCTTAGCGAACCCTCCGTCGTCGAGCCAGGCGCGGGCCGCGGCGTCGCCGCGCAGCCGGGAGTCCCAGAAGGCGGTGGCGGCCATCCGGATCAGGTCGTGGTGGCGCGCGAGCGCCGGGTACCCGGCATCGCGTCCGCTGAAGGTCATGTGCACGCCACCCTCGAGGACGAGCAGATACTGATCGACGTCGTCGATGACGCGGAACGGCGTCTCGCGCGCGCTCGGCTCCAGGTCGCCGACCGGCGAGCCGTCCGCGGTGCCGGTGAAGTGGAAGATCGGCATCAGCATGTCGTCGAACGCCTCCTCGGCGGAGCCCCGTCGTGGCGGCCCCGGACTCATCGCGAAGGCGCCCTTGAAGCGCGGGACGGCGTAGCGCTGGCCGGCTTCCGGTAGGCGCTGGCCGGCCGCCACCAGGGTCGAGATCGCGCCGTAGGAGTGCCCCGACATCCCCATGCGGTCGGGGTCGAGCCGCCCGGCGAGCGGCCCCTCGGCGCTCATCGCGACGATGCGCTCGACAGCGAACGGAACGTCCGCGAAGCGGGCTTCCGCCGCGGC
>DATKCV010000068.1:0-27259 GCA_035513015.1 Gemmatimonadaceae bacterium | reverse complement strand
GGGGCGACGTCGTGCGGGCCCCGTCGAAGCCCGCACGCGCGTAACGGCGGACGACGGTCCAGTCGCCGCACTGCCGGGCGACGTCGGCGGTCCAGCCGCGCCGCAGGTCGCCTTCGACCTCGTCGAACGAACGGCCCGCGTAATCGGGGTTACGGCCGGCGAGATGCCCGGCCAGGTACGCCGGTCGCAGGTCCTCGTACCGGCGATCGGCCAGCTGCGCGGAATCAGACTCGTAGTGCGCGCGGTAGGCCGCATCGTCCTGATCGCTGATCGCCAGCGCAACGCCGCGGCCCGCCCACCAGCCACCGACGGCGCCGGCGATCGCACCGATCGCCGCGCCGACCGGGCCACCCAGCGCCCCGATCGACAGCCCTCCGACGCCGCCGGCGAAGCCGCCGATCGTCTTGCCGAGCGTCTTCGCGTCAGCCTGGATGTTCTCGGGCGTGGCCTCGCCCGATGGAGCGCTTGCCGGCTCGGTCAGCGAGAACTCCGGACCATCATTGGGCTCGTGCCTGTCGCTTCCAGTCATGCCCACCTCCATGAGTCGTGGGGGATCGTAGCTCCCTTGCACGTACCGAGCCGCCGCGCGGCAACGCTGGACGCGCGCGGCGACTCTCACCCGTTGATCAATCGATGAGTGCTTCACCGTCGTTCGCCGCCATGCAGCTCGACCGCGACCTCCTCCGGGGGTTGAAGGAGCTGGGGTTTCTCCACCCCACACCGATCCAGCTCGATGCGATTCCGCCCGCGCTCGAGGGCCGCGATGTGCTCGCCTGCGCCGTCACGGGCAGCGGGAAGACCGCGGCCTTTCTCCTGCCGATCCTGCAGAAGCTCATTGGCCGGCCCCGCCGCGCCACTCGGGCGCTTGTGATCACCCCGACCCGCGAGCTGGCGGCGCAGATCGTCGAGCACTTCGATGCGCTCGCCGTACACACGCCGGTCACCTCGGCCGCCGTGTTCGGCGGCGTCGGCATGGGTCCGCAGGAGCACGCGTTCCGGAGCGGAGTGGACGTGATCGTCGCCACGCCAGGGCGGCTGCTCGACCACCTCAAGTCGCCCTACGCGATCCTGGACAAGCTCGAGTTCCTGGTGCTCGACGAAGCCGACCGGATGCTCGACATGGGCTTCCTCCCCGAGATCCGGAAGATCCTGCGGCACCTGCCGGCGAAGCGGCAGACGATGTTCTTCAGCGCGACCATGCCGGCGCCGATCGTCTCGCTGACGCGCGAGATGCTGCGGAATCCGGTGTCGATCAACATCGAGCGCGCGTCGGCACCCGCGGTGGGCATCACGCAGGCCGTGTACCCGGTGCCTCAGGAGCTGAAGGCAGCGCTGCTCCTGGAGCTGCTGCGGCGAGGCGAGATGGAGGAGGCGCTCGTCTTCACCCGGACGAAGCACCGGGCGAACCGGCTGTTCGAGTACCTGGCGCGCAAGGGGATCTCGGTCGAGCGAATCCACGGCAACCGCTCGCAGCCGCAGCGCACCGCGGCGCTGTACGGATTCAAGGCGGGAACCTTCCGGGTGCTCGTGGCGACCGACATCGCGGCGCGGGGGATCGACGTCGTGGAGCTGGGACACGTGGTGAACTTCGACGTGCCGCCGGCGCCGGAGGACTACATCCACCGTGTCGGGCGCACCGCGCGGGCCGAGGCGATCGGCGATGCGTTCACCTTCGTCGCCCCGGAAGAGGAGGCCGAGCTCCGCGACATCGAGCGGGTCATCGGCCGGCGGCTGCCGCGCGTGCTTCTGCCGGACTTCGACTACAAGGCGGCGACGAGCGACCGGCTGGAGATCCCGATCAAGGATCGGATCGCGGCGATCAGGGCGCGGAAGGCCGAGGAGCGGGCGCGAGCGGCGGCGAAGGCCGCGCGGCGCGCCGCGTCCGACGGCGGGCGGCCACAGGACGCCGGGCGGCTACAGCGTGAAGCGGACCGGCCACAGCGGGCCCCCGGCGCGCCATCGCGGGAGTCAGGGAGCTCTGCTCGTTCCGGTGGCCCCGGGCGCCGCCCGCGCCGTCCGGGACGGGGGAGACGCGAGGGCTGATGTTCTCGCGGTTCGAAAGGCGAGATCTTCCGCGGCCTGCCGACAACGGTGCTGGCATTGTACCTCGCTCGGGTGAGCCCGAGTGAGAAAGCTCGCGCAGCTCAGGTACCCGCGGGCCGGATCGGGACGACGACGCGGGTGCCCTCCCACGCGATCGCCATCTGCGCGGCACCCGCATCGGCCGGCTCGAGGTTGATCGAGAAGCGCTCGGCTTGCTGATCGGTCGCGGCGCGCGGCACGGTAAAGCTGCCGACGTCCTGCGCGCGAACGCCCTCGTTGATCGGTATGCCCCAGCGGCCAGTCGCCCGGTTCACCACGATGGTCCATTCGGACTCGCCAGGGATCGCGTAGATGGAGTAGCTGCCAGGCTCGACGCGCACGGAGCCGACTTCCGCGGGAACGGTGACGTGCAGCGTGGTCGCCTCGTTCGCGCCAAGGCGCCACGGTTCACCGAACGGCACGAGCACGCCCATGACCTGCCGTCCGCGGGCCGAAGGCGCGCTGTAGCAGACCTTCGCGATACCATCGCCGAGCTGCGCCATGGCAGAGTCCGGAGGGCTGGGGCGTTCCGCGAGCTCGGTGCCGGAGTCGTTGAACTGGCAGGCAGGGACGCCAGCTACGGTCGCCATCTCGCCTCGCGCGGCGGCCGAGTCCTCCGAACCGACATCACCCTGCCGCGCGCAGCCCGCAAACAGTGCCGCGCCGAGAAGAATGAACTGCCCGACACCACGCCCGCGCGTGAGCCGCGCTGCTCTCATGACTCCCCCCTCCTGAACGAATTGGACCAATTGGACCAATTGGACCAATTGGACCAATTTGACGAATTGGACGAATTGGACGAATTGGACGAATTGGACGAATTGGACGAACTTGGACCGATTCGTCCAATTGGTCAAATTGGTCAAATTGGTCTAATTGGTCCAATTCGTCTCAGGCCGCCCGATCCGTGTCCGCCACCGAGCCCAGCCCGAACAGCCTCCCACCTACGATCGACGCCAGTTCCCGCCCGGCCCGGTGCACCACTCCTGCCACCTCGCCGATCAACCCGCCGAGGCTCGCCGCCCAGTCGTCCCGCGCCGGGAGCGCATCGCCGCGCAGTGACGCTCGAATGCGCGGCCGCATGCGCAGCGCGAGCGGCGTCGCGAACTCGATCGCGTTGAACCGCGGGTCATAGCGCGTTCCGATCCCCTCGATCAGCGATGCGGTGCGCGCGAAGTAGACGAGGTTGCTCGGCAGAACGACCGGCGCGTCGAACAGCTCCTGCATCACCTCATCGGCGAGGAGCTGCGCCATCCGCTCGCGGGTCACCGTGTGCGAGTTGGCGATCGAGAGCAGCTTGGCGATCAGCGCACGGATCGACGCCGGATCGGCGCCGGGCTGGATGATCCCCAGCGACTCGAACCCGCGGACGATCCCCTCCACGTCGGCACGGATCGACGCGAAAACGGTCTCGATCAGCCGCCGGCGGAGCTCGCGCGGCACCCGCACTGCCATCCCGAAATCGAGCAGAACCAGCTTCCCGTTCGGCGCGACGAGCAGATTGCCGGGGTGCGGATCGGCGTGAAACAGCCCGTCCACGAGCATCATCTGGATGTACATCTCCATCACCGTGCGGACGAGGACGCGCGGCGTCACACGTCCCTCGGCGATCCACGGCCCCAGAGCGTCGATCCGCCTCCCCTCCACGAACTCGAGCACCAGCACGCGCTGCCTCACCATCCCGGGGATCACGCGCGGTATGATCAGTCTCGGATGTCCGCGGAAGTTGGCGCCGATCTCCTCGGCCACGACGGCTTCCTTGCGGAAGTCCATCTCATCGCCCACACACACGGCGAACTCCGCCACCACGCCCTGAAGCGCGATCACGTGCCGGTTCGGCCACACCCGACCAATGACGCGGAGGATGGTCGCCGCCGCCCGCACGTCCTGCGCGACCAGTGCTTCGACTCCCGGACGCAGCACCTTCACCGCCACGTCTTCGCCGGCCAGCCGGGCGCGGTGCACCTGTCCGAGCGACGCCGCGGCCACCGGTTGGCGATCGAAGCGCTCGAACAGGCTGTCGACCGACTGTCCGTAGCTCGCGACGATGGTCGCCTCTACGTCCTCGAACGGGATCGGGGGAACCCGGTCGTGCAGGGCGCCGAGCGCGCCCAGGTACGGTTCCGGAATCAGGTCCGCACGCGCGGCGAAGACCTGCGCCAGCTTGACGAACGTCGGGCCGAGTGAAGCGATCGCCGCCACGATCGCCCCGGCCCGATCGCGGTGGAAGCCCGGGTCGCGCGCCACGGGACGGCCGGCGACGAGCCACCGCCGGTGATCCCGCGCGAACGAGAGCAGGAACGGAAGAATCCGGATCGAGATGATGATTGTGCGCATGGCGGAAGAATAAACGAATTGGACCAATTGGACGAATAAGACCAATTGGACGAATAAGACCAATTGGACGAACCAGAGCAATTCGTCCAATTGGTCCAATTCGTCCGCTTGCGTACTCCCGCGACGCGCCCGACCTTGTCTTAGGGCTGCCGGCCCGGATCGCGATGCTGCTTTCGGCCGCGCCCAACTCCAGGAGGCACTTGGGATGGCCACGAAGCTGGACAAGGCCCTCGAGCGCGTGAGCGGGAACGCGACCTCGAGCCGCGATCTCCAGATCTCGCTCGACGCCACAATGGAGTGAACACCCCGGTCCACGCCTCACGCGAGAGCGAACCATGGCTCCTTTCCGCGACAGGCTCGACGACTACCAGCGACTCGACTGGCACATCCTCCAGAACGGCGCGATCGCGCTCTATCATCGGCCCTCGATCCTCGACGAGGATCGCGCGTGGCTGGCCGCGAACCGGTACGGGCTGTTCGACTTCGACTCAGGCGCGTGGCGGCACCGCGATGATTTCCACGACGACGTCAAGCGCACGCTCGCTTTCGCCGGCTTCTACGGGCGCAACCTGGCCGCCTTCGTGGACGCGCTCAGCGAGTTGAAGGTTCCGGAGGACGGCGGCACCGCCATCGTGCTGCGGCACTTCGACCGGTTCATGGCCGTCGAACCGGAGCTGGCGACGGCCGTGCTCGAAGCGCTGGAGACGACTTCACGGTTCTTCCTCCTCTTCGGCCGCCGCTTCGTGGGCCTCGTGCAGTGCGACGAAGCTCGTGTGCGGGTGTCCGCCGTAGGAGCCCGCCCGGTGCTCTACAATCCCCAGGAAAGGGAGCAGGCGAACCGTGCAATGAGGCCCACCGCCTGACCGGAGATCGCGCTGGCTCCCCCGCCGGCCGTGGCGGTGAACAGCTCGCCGGATGGGTCGACGACGCCCGCCGATGCGTCGAGCGGCAACGATCTTGCGCCACCGCGCCTGTCGACGAGCCACGCGCGCCAGTTCTTTCCCGTCACCGAGGAGCTGCCATGGAACAGGCGAAGCAGGGCGATACCGTCCGAATCCACTACACGGGCAAGCTTCCCGATGGTAGCGTGTTCGACTCGTCCGACGGGCGCGACCCGATCCAGTTCACCGTCGGCGCGGGCGAGGTGATTTCCGGGCTCGACCAGGCGGTGCAAGGCATGCGGGTCGGTGAGGAGAAGTCGGTGACGATCGCCGCCGACGAGGCCTACGGTCCGCGGCGCGACGAGCTCGTGCTCGAGGTCGAGCGGATCCGGTTTCCCGTTCAGGCGGAGCCGGAGGTGGGCCAACAGTTCAAGCTCAGCCAGGGGCAGCACACGTTCGTGGTGACGGTGCGCGACGTCGCGGAAGATCACGTCGTTCTCGACGCGAATCATCCGCTGGCGGGCCAGGACCTTACCTTCGCTCTCGAGCTGGTGGAGATTCAGGACGCCTGAGCCCTGGCTTGCGCGCGCCCGGTGGCGCATCGTGTCGGTGTATCGTCCTACTCCATGCCAGTTCACACCAGAATCCGCCTCGAGCTGACCGGTCTCGCGCAGCTTCCACCGGATTTCGACCCCGACGAGGAAGGGTTCGTCTACGGCAAGGCGTTCGCCTCCTGTCAGGCGGCGCTCACGGAGGCGGCGCGCCGGCTCGGCGTTCTCCCGCTCCAGCGTTTCTCGACCAACGAGCTCGATCTGTACGATGAGATCGAGCACGATGTCATGCGCGAACTCGAGGACGACGACGAGGCGAACGAGGAGATCGAGAACCAGCTCAACCAGCGCGGGAACTGGCACGACGCGGAGGACGGCCTGCACACCCTCGTCACACTGATCGCGCACTTCGAGAACGGCGTCGGCGCCGAGACGGAGCTCGCCGGCGGCTGGCGCGTGCGCGACGTGCTCTGGGATCTGCGCGCGTTCGAGTCGATTCTCGAGGCGGCGCGCGCGAACAATCGACGGTTTCGAATCGCGGTCGGCGGGTGAGGTGGTGAGTCCCTACCGTAGAGTGATCGATGAACAGTGACGTCCGGCGGCTCGGCCGCTATGGTGATCTGGCCGGGATACTGTGTCTCGTCGCCGGCGCCGGGTTCTATATCTGGGCGGCCATCGGGATGCAGCTCCTCCAGACCAAGCATTTCCCGGCCGGCGGCCCGCGGTTCGAGGCGATGGCGGAGTTCGACCGCCTGTACACGGCGTCGCGCGTCGGGATCGTCTTCGGGGCCGTCGGTGTCGCCGTGCTGATCGTCACGGCGGTGTTCGTGCGACTTCGCGCCCCCCGCGCCTGACTCGTCCCGCCGGACGGTGGCCAGCCTCGGAACGCCGTCGCTTACCGACTCCCGTACCGGCGGCCGTGGCCGGTCGCCGACTACCGCCGCTCACCGACTCTCGTCCCACCCCACCGGACGGGCGTCCGGCCACCAGCTACCGCCGTTCGAGGCAGCAGCGAGCCGGGTCGTCCCTGCCCGGTTGCGGGGCGGGCGGCGGCGTGTAGCTTGTCTCCTAGTCTTGCCAAGGGACGCCCCTTCTCCCCTAGCCTCGACAGGGATCGCATGCGCCAGGACTCCGGTGACCTCCTCCAGGGCACGCTCGCCCTGCTGATCCTCAAGGCCCTGCTCGCGGGTCCGAAGCACGGCTTCGGCGTCGCCCAGTGGATCGAGGACACGACCGCCGACGTGCTGCGGATCGAGGAAGGCTCGCTCTATCCCGCGCTGCGCCGGGTCGAGGACCGGGCGTGGGTCACCTCCGAGTGGGGGCTGTCGGAGAACAACCGCCGCGCGAAGTACTACACGCTCACCACGAAGGGCCGCTCGCACCTGCGGTCCCAGGCGGCCGTGTGGCTGCGCTACGCCGGTGCAGTGACGCGCGTCCTCCGCGCCGCGCCGGCGCTGGGTTAGAGGACAAAGTGGACGAATTAGACGAATTAGACCAATTAGACGAACTCGAATTAGACGAACTCGAATTAGACGAATTCGTCCAATTCGCAATTCGTCCAATTGGTCCAATTCGTCCAATTCGTCCCATTGGTCTCTGACGATGGGCCGCGTTCCCGCGTGGCGGCGCTACCTGCGCTTCCGGGGTCCCGATCCGGACGCCGATGTCACCGACGAGATCCAGTTCCACCTGGAGATGCGGGCGCGGCGTAACGAGGCGGCGGGCATGGACCCCGACGAGGCATGGCGCGCCGCCGTCGAGCGGTTCGGCGACCTCGATACGATCGGCGGCGAGCTGAGAGACCACGACCGGCGGCGCGAGCGCGCACGCCAGAGGAGAGAGTACATGAGCGACTTCGCGCAGGACCTCCGCTACGGACTCCGCGCCCTCCGCCGCACGCCGGCGTTCGCGCTCGTCGCCATTCTCACGCTGGCGCTGGGGATCGGCGCGACGACGGCAATCTTCAGCGTCGTGAACGCGGTGATCCTGCGTCCGCTCCCGTATCCCGATGCCGACGGCCTGGTGATGGTGTGGATGGACAACCGGCGCATGGGAATGCGCGAGGACATCCACTCCTGGCCGAACTACGAGGACCTCCGGTCGCAGAACGTCGTCTTCGACCGAATGGCGTTCTATGGCTTCGCCGGCTTCAACGTCACCGGCGGCTGCCCCGAGGAGTCGTGCGAGCCGCGACGCATCGCCGGCGCGTTCTCCTCGGCCGACCTCTTTCCAGTGCTCGGCGTCGCCCCCCTCCTCGGCCGTACTTTCACCGACGACGATGCGACCGAGGGAAACGACGCCGTCGTCGTGTTGAGCCACCGGATGTGGGCCAGCCAGCTCGGCTCCGACCCGGCGGCGGTGGGGCGTACCCTCCGCTTGAACGGCCGCGAGCGCACGGTGATCGGCGTCATGCCACCGGCGTTCGCGTTCCCGGCGGCGGAGACCGATGCGTGGATCCCCTTCGTCGTCAGCCCGCAACTCCGCGAGGCGCGATCGTCGTTCGGCTTCTGGGTCATCGGGAGGCTCCGCCCCGGCGTGTCGCTGGACCGCGCGCAGGCGGACATGAGCACGATCATGCGCCGCCTGGAGGAGGAGTATCCCTCCAATCGCGACTACGGCATCAATCTGGTGTCGCTGCCGCGGCAGGTCGTGGGTCCGTCGCTGCGCGCGGCGCTGTGGGTCATGCTCGGCGCGGTCGCCGCGGTGCTGCTGATCGCCTGCGCGAACGTCGCCAATCTCATGCTCTCGCGCGCCGCGTCGCGGGAGCGTGAGGTCGGCGTGCGACTCGCGCTCGGCGCCGGGCGCGCGAGGCTGGTGCGCCAGCTCCTCACCGAGAGCGTGCTCCTGGCCGTGTTCGGTGGCGTGGTCGGCGTGGCGCTGGCGTGGGCCGGACTTCGCATCCTGCTCGGCGTCGCGCCGGCCGACATCCCGCGACTCGATCAGGTGGCGATCGACCCGCTCGTGCTCGGCGTGACGGCGGCGATCACGATCGTGACCGGGATCGCGTTCGGACTCGTCCCGGCGCTCCGTGCATCGCGCCCCGATCTCACCTCGGCGCTGCGCGAGGGCGGGCGCAGCGACACCGCCGGGCTGCGTGGCAACAGGCTGCGCCGTCTGCTCGCCGCCGGTCAGGTGGCGCTCGTAGTCGTGCTTCTCGTCGGCGCCGGTCTGCTCATCCGGAGCTTCCTCGAGCTCCAGCGCGTGCACCTGGGGTTCCAGCCGGACAATCTTCTGACGATGCGCATCGCGCTTCCGGTCGCCAGGTACCAGCAGCAACCGCAACGCGTGGCCTTCTTCGAGTCGCTTGTCGAGCGTGCCGCCGCCATACCGGGCGTCCAGGGGGCCGGCGCGATCAGCACCATCTTCCTGACCCAGACACCGAATTCCACGAACTTCACCATCGAGGGACGGCCGCGCACACGCGACATCGACAATGTGGAGGTGCCGCTCGACGCCGTCACCCCAGGCTACTTCACGACGATGGGGATCCCGCTGCGCGCCGGGCGGTTCTTCACCGCCGCCGACGACGGCGAGGCGCCGCGGGTGGTGATCATCAACGAGACGATGGCGCGGCGTTTCTGGCCGAACGAGGACCCGATCGGGAAGCGCTTCCGCTACGGCGGGGAGGAAGGCAACGCCCCGTGGATGGAAATCGTGGGCGTGGTCGGGGACATGCGACGGACCGGCTATGAAGCACCGGTGCGTTACGAGACGTTCCAGCCCCATGCCCAACGACCTCTGACGGCGCTATCGTTCGTCGTGCGCACGGCGGGAAATCCCCTGACGCTGGTTCAGGCGATTCACGGTGAGGTGCGCGCGCTCGATTCCGAACAGCCCGTCTACGAGGTCGCCTCGATGGACCAGCTTCTCGCCGGCATGGTTGCCCAGCGGCGATTCACCATGGTGCTGCTCGGCGCGTTCGCCGGCCTCGCGCTGGTGCTCGGCGTCGTCGGCGTCTACGGCGTGACGTCGTATCTGGTGGCGCAGCGCACGAAGGAGGTGGGGCTCCGGCTCGCGCTCGGCGCCGAGCCGGGAGCGTTGGTGGGGATGGTCGTCCGGCAGGGTATGCTCGTCGCCGCGATCGGCATAGGACTGGGCCTCGCCGGCGCGCTCGCGCTGACGCGACTCATGGCGAGTCTGTTGTACGAGGTGAGCCCGACCGACGTCGCGACGCTCGCCGCGGTGACCGTGGTACTGGCGGCGGTGACGCTGCTGGCCAACTGGGTGCCGGCGCGGAGGGCGGCGCGGGTGGATCCACTGGTGGCGCTGCGCGCGGAGTGATGAGCGGAGGCGAAGCGAACGATTACGGGCCGTCGGGCGGCGGACCGCCGCGCCACGGACCGCCGTCGGTGCGCCGCCGGAACTTCGGCGATGCTGGAGTCGTGCTGATCAACCTCGCGCTCGTGGTGCTCGTCCTGCTACCCGCCTACCTCCTCGCCGCGGCGCTGCTCGAGGTTGCGCTGGGACGCTCGCCCGTCGCCGACATCGTGGCGGTGGTCGAGTACCACGCTCGCGACCGATGGTGGGTGCCCCTCTTCTACCTGTTCGCGGCGCCGTTCGTCTCGTGGCTGCTGATAATCGTGGCGCGCTCGCACACGGAAGTCCCGCTCCGTCGAGTGGCGATGGTCGCCGCACCGCTGGGCTTTCTCGCCATATTCTGGTTTCTCGTCGGTGCGCGGGCGCCTGGAACCGGCGCCCTGGTGCGCGCCGCCGCACCGGGGGTTCTCGCCACGCTCGCCTATGCTTCGGTGATGCGACTCCCCGTGCGTAGGCGTGGACCGTGATCCTCTTCGCGCGAAACCGGTTTCGCCGCATCTGAACCGAACCGCAGGGGGACTCAGAGGACGCGGATGTGTCTGGAGCTCCGGCCATCCGAGCACGGGAATGGCAACTGAAATTCAGGGGATCCCTCGCTCCTGCCGACGCCCGCACACTACGACAGGATGTCATCGAGGGCGTCGCGCCGCCCGGTCCCCCGCGCCTCGCCCCACCGCGCCGGATCCTGCTTGTAGAACCGGCGCATCTCCTCGTACAACGCCGGATGGAGCGACTCGAGCTCGGCGCCGCGCTCGAAGAAATACTCCGTCGCGACGGCGAAGAACTCGGCCGGGGTCTCGGCGCCGTACGGATCGAGCAGAGTGTCCTCTCCGCGATCCGCCTCCGCGCGCAGCCGCTCGAACTCGGCGCGCATCACGCGGGCCCACCGCGCGCCGTCGGCGCCCCGCTCGAGCCGCGGCAGTCCGTCCACGCCGCCGGCCTCGTCGTCGAGCTGGTGCGCGAACTCGTGCAGCACGAGGTTCTCGCCATCGCCGGCGTCCGCCACGCCGTGCCGCACGTCGTCCCACGAGAGCACGATCGCGCCGGTGGTCCATGATTCCCCGAGGCGATCATCGAGGCCCTCGGATACGATGCCGCCCTCCTCCTCCCTCATCGGCACCACGAATCCCGTCGGGTATACGACGATCGCGTAGAGGCCGGGGAAGTAGTCGATGTCGCGATGGAGGAGAAGCACGCACGCCTGCGCGGCGATCGTGACGCGGATCTCGTCGCGCATCACCAGCCCGCCGGCGCCCTCGAACGGTTTCTCGGCGAGGAACACCTGCACGTGCCCCTCGAGCTCGCGGCGGTCCTCCTCGGGGAGCCGGCGCCACAGCGGGACGCGACGCTCCACAATGCGCCGCCAGGCCTCGGGGAACGGCGACTCGCGCAGCCTGCGCCGCCGCCGGCGCTTCAGGAATCCGAACACGATCGGGCGGCGCGGAGCAGCGCGTGCCGGCTGCCCCGCTCTCCGTCGTCAGCGCGTCTGCGGAACCACCTCGAACCGGGGGACCTGGAGGTCGAGGCGATGGTTCGCCCGCAGCCCCACCTGTCCCTCGGTGTCCATCATTGCCGCGCGGCCGTACGCGGCCACCTGCGTGCCGTTGACGACGAAATGCACGCTGTCGGCGGCGACGCGCACGACCAGCTCGTTCGTCGTCTTGCCGGCGTCGAGCGGGCGCACAGTGGGATGCGCCGTCCACTCGGCGATGGTGTGCAGCTCGTTGCCGGCCCGATGGCGAATCATGTACTCGTTCGTGCCGCGCACGAGGAAGTACAGGTAGCGGTGCCCCTCCGCCTGCATGTCGGTGCCGCCGAGTATGACGCCGTACGCCTCGCGCAGCCCCTCGGGCGCGTTCTGCTGCGCGAAGGTCGCCCGTACCTCGTAGTTGCCACGCGCCGTGTAGCGCGGGTGCCAGAATACGCCGGACCCGCGTCCGGTTTCGATGTGGAAGCCCTCACCCATCGACATCAGCGATACCGGGGCGGGGTTGCGGCCGGGATCGATCCGCATCTGCCAGCCAGCTGGGAGCCTCGTCTCGGTCGGTGCCCCCGCGGGTGCGGCGTGCCCCGTGTGCTGCGCGCCGACCGGCGCGGCGAGCCCCGCGATGGCGAGAGCAGCCATTATTCCGCGCATCAGTCCTCCAGGTCCTCTGTGTCGGGAAAACCTGCACGACGTGCGGCGCCGCGGTCAATGGGCGCGATCGGGGCCACCGCGGCCGCCACCGGGCCCCTCCCCCTCCATCACCCGCCTACCGGGCCCGGCAGGTATTGCCCTCCAGCGCCAACTGCGGCTCCATCGCCATCGCGCAATCGGACATGCGTCCATGGCGCCGATTCAGCTCCTCCTCGTAGCGACGGACTTGATCGAGCTTCACGTAGAGGTCCGTCGAGTCGGTCGTCACGGAGCAGTAGACGAGGTACTCCCACGGACCACCGCACGGCTTGACGCCCAGCGGCGCGGATCGGCACTGACCCGCGGATTGGCACCCGTCGGCCCGGGCGAGCTGCCGTGCTTCGGTTCGCAGGCGCTCGAGTGTAGTCTGATCCTGCTGCTCGTTGCCGGTGAACGCCGGCAGCTCATCCGTCCCCGGCGCCGGACGGTTCGGATCTCCGACGCCTGTATCGGGACCTTCGCCCGCTCGCGGCGCGCAGGCTGCGACGATCAGGGCGACGAGCACGACGAGGAGTGGGGCGTGCGAGCGCGCACCCGTGGCCGACCGGGACTGCCGGCGTGAACGCGGCATTTCGACTCGCGGCGTCATATCGATCCTCCGGAAAAAAGGTTCTTCGTGGGTTTCGGTGCAGCGGACGACTGTCGCGCAAGGAGCCGACCAGCTGACAGCTGACAGCTTCAGCTGGGCAGCTCTTGCGCATGGAACGTCCGTGGTCGGGCAACCGGAATCCAAGCGGCGAGCGATTCAGCGAACCAGCGGTGCCAGCGTGCCAGTTCCGGGACCAGCCACGCGCGCCGTGTCGAGCCAGGCTTCCAGCGATGCCAGCGTGCCGGCCGGCCAGCCGAGTGGGACTGCCCGAGCTGGCGCTGGCGAGCTGGCACGCTGGTGCGCTCGATGGCTGGCCACGCCCGGTCCGGTGCCATCCCGGAACTGGCCAGCTCGAAAGCTGGCCGGCTGAATCGCTCGCCGCTTGGATTCCCCCTGCCCGTCCCTGGACCCTCCATTAGCGGCGCTGGCCGCTCGAAATCCACGAAGAACCGGAAAAAAGGCCGCCTTTCTTCATCGCGGATTCCGGGCCGGCGGCACCTGAATCGCTCTCCCAACAGGCTCACATGCGTCCTCTGCGGTTCACATCCGTCGAGCGGGCACGAGGCGAACTACCTCGCCGGCAGACCGCTCACCGCCTGCCCCCGCATCAGCGTGCGATCGAAGAAGTCGACCGTCGCCGCGTACGTGCGGACCCAGTTCCCATGGCGCAGGAAGTCGTGCACTTCGTCCGGGAACACTAGCAGCTCGAACGGCTTGTTCTCCCGCCGAAGCAGCGTGACCAGGTTCACCGTCTCCGAGTAGGCGACGTTGCGATCGTCATCGCCATGAATGAGGAGGAGCGGACCGCGCAGGTCCTGCACGCAGCACACGGGCGACGATGTCAGTCCCACCTGGTAGAGCGAATCCTCGCGCGTGCCCGGCGCCGGTGGCGGACCGCCGGCGAGAAGCCGCGCGTTCCAGTCGTGCACGCCGTGCAGATCCACGCCCGACTTGAAGAGCTCCGGGTGCTTCACCATTCCGTATGCCGTCAGAAAACCGCCGTACGAACCGCCCCACAGCCCGATGCGCGTCGAGTCGACCTCGGCGAGCGTCTGGAGCAGCCGCGCACCGCCCACCACATCCTGATACTCCGACGCGCCCGACCGGCCGCGCCGCGGCGCCTCGCGGAACTCGCGGCCGTAGCCGACGCCTCCGCGGTAGTTCACCGAGAGCACCACGTAGCCGCGCGCGGCCAGATACTGGTTGAGCGCGTAGGCCCGGTTGTAGTAACCGCGCGGATGCCAGCCGAGCAGCATCTGCCGCATCGGACCGCCGTGCGTGAAGATCACGGCCGGGGCGTTTCGCGCGCCCGGCGGCACGAACAGCTGTCCGCGGATCAGCGTTCCGTCCTCGGTGCGATACTCCACGCCGCGCGGCTCGACGAGCGCGTCGGACGGAAAGTCCCGTGGAACCGCGGGCGCTCCGGCGAGCGCGACCGAACGCCAACCGCCGGCGGCGAGCGAGACGCCGCGCGGCACGATCGGACGGCGCGCATCTCCGGCGAAGTGGACCAGCCAGTTGCCGGACACTGCCGGTGCATACTCGATGCCCTGGCCGCTCGTGAGCTGCTCCGGCGGTCGACCGCCGGCGGTCGCCACACGCCAGATGTGCTTGCGGTCGATGTCGCCGCAGTTGGACGAGTAATAGATGGTCGCGCCGTCGGTCGTGGCCGATGGCTCCTCGACCTCGCACTCGCCGCTGGTGAGTCGAACCGGCGCCATCGCCGGGCCGTCCACGTGCAGCGCGTAGAGGTGCTGCCAGCCGTCGGGCTCCATGAAGAATACGAGGTGTCCACCCGCCCAGAGAAACGACTCGCCGGCGGTGGGACTGCGGAGCCGGCCGGTCGCGCCGCCGTCGGTGCGCCACAGCTCGCGCGCCTCGCCGGTGAGCGGGTCGCCGATCATGAAGGCGGTGACGCCCGGCCCGCCTCCTCCGCGCAGGAATGCGATCCGGCGACCGTCGGGCGACCAGCGCGGCGACGCATCGCGGTCCACGCCCGGTGCGATCCATCTGATCGAGTCCGCCTGCCGATCGAACACGCCGACGAGCGCGTGCGTCCCGCGCTGGGAGGTGAACGCGACCATCCGGCCATCCAGCGACCACTGCGTCTGAGTGTTGACGCCGCGTCCCCGGAACAGCGCTCGAGGCTGCGTCGAGCCGTTGGCAGGCGCGATCATGATCGTCGAATCCCGCTGGAAGAGCACGAACTGCCCGCCCGGCGAAACACTCGGGTTCGATCCCTGACCGACACGGCGCGCCGCGGTACCGTTCACCGAGACCCAGACGGCCTGCTCGGCGCCCGCCGGATCGCTCGCCGGGTTGGGGTTCTCGCGCCGCGCGTTGTATCCCTGACCTCGCACGAATGCCACGACGCGCCCGTCGTGCGACAGCGACAGCGCCCCGAGCTCCTGCCCGTCATCGGACGCGAAGCTCGCCACCCGCGCCGCGCGCACCCCGCCGCCCTCCGCCGCCGCGGCCACCCAGACGCCGCGGCGCCCCTGCTCGAGCGAGATCCAGGCGACACGTCCAGCCGTTCCGCGTGCCGGCGCGATCCCGGAAGGGAACGGCGCGGCGAGGATTCGCTCGAGGGTGAAGCTCGGCGTTCGTGCACCATTCGCGTCGGCGGCCCTCGACGGGCCTTGCCCGCTCACCTCGATGCCGAGGGCAAGCGTCAGCGCGCCGACCGCGCCAGACATGACTACTCTCATGACGTACTCCTCGCTGAGAACAATCGGGTTCGTCGGGAAGCTCGGGATCCGGGGCGGGTCCAGCGTGAGTGCGGTGAAAGGTGAACCACAGAGGACACAGAGGACGCAGAGGATGAACGAGAAGCCTCGACCCGGAAGAATCTGAAAGCAATCACTCGAACACCACCCTGCCTCCCACCACCGTCAGCAGCACCTTCGCATCGCGGATCGTCTCCGGTGGTACGCGCGTCAGGTCGCGGTCGATGAGCACGAGGTCGGCCAGCTTGCCGCGCTCGAGCGTGCCCTTGTCCGTCTCGCCGAACTCCGCGTACGCGGCGCTCGACGTATAGGCCCGCAGCGCCTCCTCGACCGAGATCTTCTGCTCCGGCACCCAGCCGCCCGGGTGGCGGTCGTCGAGGGTCCGGCGCGTCACCGCGGCGTAGATCCCCTCGATCGGCGTCGGTGGCGCGACGAACCAGTCGCTGCCGAACGCCGGCGCCGCCCGCGCGTCGAGCAGCGAACGGAACGCGTACGTCATCTGGATGCGCAACGGTCCGATGACCCGCTCGGCCCACCGGCCGTCGTCGATCGCGTGGTAGGGCTGCATGCTCGGGATGACGCCGAGCGCGGCGAAGCGCGGCAGGTCGCGCGGCGCGATGTGCTGCGCGTGCTCGACCCGGAACCGCCTGTCGCGCGGGCCGTTCTCCCGCTCGGCGCGCTCGAAGATGTCGAGCAGGAGGCCGATCGCCCGGTCGCCGATCGCGTGCACCACGGGCTGAAGCCCGGCCGCGTCGGCGTCGCGCACCCAATCGAAGAGCTCAGCCGGATCGGTCACCAGCAGCCCGGTGTCGCCCGGTGCATCGCTGAACGGCTCGTAAAACGCCGCCGTGCGCGAGCCCAGCGAGCCGTCGACGAACGCCTTGAGCGCGCCGATGTGGAGCCACGCATCACCGCGTCCCCGTGCGGCCACGGTGTCGCGCAGCCGTGCCCAGGTCGAGAGTGGCACGGCGGCGTAGATACGCGTCCGTAGCCGGCCCTCGCGGTGCGCGCGCTCGAAGATCGCCAGATCGTTCCAGCTCCCCATGTTGTGCACGCCGGTCACCCCCTGCCGGGCAACGTGACGCATGGCGGCGTCGAGCGCGCGGTCCTCCATCTCAGGCGACGGAGCCGGCTCGGCGTGGGCGACGAGCGACATCGCGTTGTCCTTGAACACGCCCGTCGGCTCGCCATCCGGATCGCGCTCGATGGTGCCGCCGGTGATCCCGGGCGCCGTGCGGGTGACGCCGGCCGCGGCGAGCGCGGCGGTGTTGGCCAGCCGCATGTGCCCGTCGAGCCTGTTCACCCACACCGGGTGGAGCGGCGTGACCGAGTCGATCCACCGGCGGTGCGGGAGCTCGCCGCCCCACTGCTCGTGATCCCAGTCGCCGCCGGTGATCCACGTCCCCGGCGGCACGGTGGCGGCGAAGGCGGCGATCCGCGCGACGAACTCCTCCGGCGTTCGCGCGTCACGCAGTTGCACCGACGACAGGCGGAACCCGCCGTCCACGAAGTGCACGTGGGCATCGATGAACCCCGGCACCAGCATGCCGCCGACGGCGTCGATCACCCGGGTGGTCGCGCCGGTGATCTTGCGTATCTCAGCGCTCGATCCGACGGCGGCGATCCGCTCCCCGCGCACCGCCACCGCTTCGGCCCACGGCCGCCTGGAGTCGCCGGTCCAGACTCGGGCGTTGACGACGGCCAGGGAGACGGGGTCGGGGTCGGGGTCGGGGTCGGCGGGCATCGAGGTGCAGGCGAACGTGATCGCGACCGACAGGAAAATGAGGCGCGTGATCATCCAGAATGATTCTTCGGCGGTCGGCCGTCTGTCCATGCCCCCAGGAAGCGGGGTTCAGGCAGACGGATGAGTACCGCCATCCGTTCGTCTCGCCGGCTCGTCAACTTCTCGAGGTTCGCTCCATTGCCTCGCGAATGTCGAGCAGGATCTCGAAGTAGAGCTGTTCACGGCGGTAGGCGAAGTCGAGGGATTGCATCTGAGCCGAATCGCCGGTGGCCTTGGCGCGCTCGAACGCCTCGCGGTACATCTCATCCACGTTGGCCATGATGCGGTCGCGGGAGCGTGACATGCGTGTCGTCTCGAGGGCTTTGGGGGTCAGGCGCGGCGGTTCGTCATCCGGCGTCTCCCGCGGATCGTCCAGGCCGCTGGTGAGCAGTCGCTTGACGGACCCGACGAGGAGCCGGCGCGGATTCAGCGGATCGACCATTGCGGCGTGAGGACGTGTTCGCGCGGGATGCGTGCCGTTGCGTCTACTGCGGCGAGGTGCATCCGGTGGAAGGGCTCACCGTCGACCACGTGCAGGCGCGCGTGAGGGGCGGTGACCGGTCGGCGGGCAACTTAGTCACCGCCTGCAGGCGCTGCAACGTGGCCAAGGCTCATCGTTCCCTCACCGAATTCCTCCTCGACGAGCCGGCTGCGCGCGAGCACTTCCTTCGCTGGGCGACGCACGTCTGGCCGCGCCACCTGCGCGCGGTCGAGGAGGAGCTTCGGCTCCGCGCGCGGGAGCGGGAGCAGCAGACGCGCCGCGCACTGGGTGATCGCTCACCCGGCGAGGACGGGCAATGACCGCTTGAGCACGGAAGCCGAGCCCGCTATATTCGTACGTACGCAATTGAAGGGGAGTAGCTACGCGGCGCTCGTGCGTCGTGCGGCCGAATCGTCAGGACTGCGCCGGTGGCGCACGGTTCGGTCGGGTCGATGTCCGATCAGGCGAGACCTTCGCACACCACGAGCGGACGACTGCTCGCGGGCGCGAGGGGCTCGCCTTCTGCCGTCTCGCGACCGATGCCGAGGAGGATGCGATGAACAACCTGAAGGTCTTCGTGCTGATCGCCGGGCTGACCGCGTTGCTGGTCGCGATCGGCGGCGCGTTCGCCGGCCCTGAGGGAGCGATGATCATGCTCCTCTTCGCCGGCGCGATGAATTTCTTCATGTACTGGAAGTCGAGCTCGATGGTACTGCGCATGTATAAGGCGAAAATCATCGAGCCGAACGACGCACCCGAGCTGTACGCCATGGTGGACCGCCTGCGCCAGCGCGCCGGCCTGCCGATGCCGACGGTCGCGATCGCGCCGCACGCGCAGCCGAATGCGTTCGCCACCGGTCGCAATCCCGAGAACAGCGTGGTCTGCGTCACCGCGGGACTGATGCGCATGCTGACCCGCGACGAACTGGAGGGCGTGGTCGCCCACGAGCTCGCCCACATCAAGAATCGCGACATGCTGCTCTCGACGATCGCCGCGACGATGGCGGCGGCGATCTCGAATCTCGCCTTCCTCGGCTACTTCATGGGAGGTCGCAGCAGCGAGGGCGGCGGTAATCCGCTCGGCGGGCTGCTGGCGCTCATCCTCGCCCCGCTTGCCGCGTCGCTCATCCAGATGGCGATCAGCCGGCAGCGCGAGTTCAAGGCCGACGCGCTGGGCGCGGAGATCTGCGGCAAGCCGCACGCACTGGCCAGCGCACTGGCGAAGCTCGAGGCGGGGGCGCGGGCGATCCCGATGGAGGTGAACCCCGCGGCGGCACCGCTCGCCCAGGTGAATCCGCTCGCCGCGCGTGGTGGCGGCATGATGAAGCTGTTCTCGACGCACCCGCCGACGGCCGAGCGGATCGCGGCCCTGGAGCGGCTGGCTGCCGGCAGGGGCTAGATGGCCCGGGGCTATTCCGGGCTTTCCGGCTCCAGCCGGTGAAAAACGGCTTCCTCCACGACCCGTCCCTGCTTCAGGTGCTCGACGACGATGCGTTCGAGCAGCTCGGGCGTCACGCCGGCGTACCAGATCCCTTCGGGATACACGACCACGATCGGACCGCCGGCGCACACGCCCAGGCACGGCGTCTCACCGCGCTTCACGCGCGTCGGGCCGAACAGAAGCCCCTCGCGCTGGAGTAGCGCCGCGAGATGGGCGTAGATCCCCCGGCCGCGTCGCCCGGGTGAGCAGAAGTCGCCGGTGCAGACCAGCACGTGGCGACGGTACGGCTCCATGAACGGGGCGTGGGGCACGAGCTGATGGGCCCGGGGACGAAGTCATTGCCGGCGGACGGCCTCGATGTTGGCTCGCGCCGGACGAGCCCCCGGGATAAGTTCGACGCATGAAGCCGCCGTTCCACCGTAGGCAACGAAGCCCGCGAGTCGCGGGGCTTCGCGCGCTGGCGCTGTCGCTGGCAATCATGCTACCGATCGCGGCCTCGCCGTTCGGTCCGGCGTCCGCGTCGGCGCAGGCGACCGCCGCGGCCCCGAATACTAGCACGTCCGCGCAGGCGACGCCGGGCGATTCGGCCACGCTCACGCTCAGCAACGTGCGCGTGTTCGTCTTCCGCGTGCCGCTCGGCGCGCTCTCACCCGAAGCGCGCGCCGCCGGAGCCAGGACGCGCATCGAGCGCATCGCCGAGCGGGGGCTCAGCGACAGCGTCATGGCCGAGCGCCGGCCCGAGGGGTTCGTGCTCCTCGCCGGGTCGGAGCCCGTGCTCACCGTCACACCCGGCGACGTCGACGTCGCGGCCGGCGAGACGCTCGACGGGCTCGCCCGGCAGACGGCGACGCGGCTCCGCACCGTGCTCGCCGCCGAGATCCAGCAGCGCAGCCTGATCCACATCCTTCGCGGAATCCTGTTCGCGCTGGTCGCGACGGGGATCTTCGTCTTCACCATCCGCGCCCTGCGACTGGGCCGCCGCTTCGCTCTTCGGAAGATCCCCGACCCCTACGACCCGCGGCTTCCCAGGTTGCGGCTGGCCGGTTTCACGATTCTGACCGCCAACCAACTGCTGATCTTCGTGCAGCGCGCGGTCGATCTGCTGGCCTGGGGCACCGGGGTGTTCGTGGCCTATCTGTGGCTCGCCTACGTGCTGACCCGGTTCGCCTTCAGTCGCCCGTGGGGGGAGATTCTCGGCGAGTACCTCGTCCGCACCGTCGGCGGGTTGGCGCTCGGAGCCATCATCGCGATCCCCGACCTCTTCACCGTCTTCCTCATCTTCATCGTCACGCGATGGATCGCCCGGCTCGTCACTGCCTTCTTCGATGCCGTCGAGCGGGACGAGGTCCACGTGCCGTGGGTGCACTCCGAAACGGCCAACCCGACGCGACGGATCATCACCGCGATGCTCTGGCTGTTCGCGATCGTGGTCGCCTATCCCTACCTCCCCGGCTCCCAGACGGACGCGTTCAAGGGCGTGAGCGTCTTCGCCGGGCTCCTCATCACACTGGGCTCCACCGGGATCGTGAACCAGGCGATGAGCGGGCTGGTGCTGATGTACTCGCGTGCCCTCAAGCCGGGTGACTACGTCCGGATCGGCGAGACCGAGGGCGTCGTCACCACGCTCGGGATGCTGTCGACGAAGATCCGCACGAACAAGCGCGAGGAAGTGACGGTCCCCAACGCCGTCGTGGTCACCGCGAACATCAAGAACTACTCGCGACTCTCGACGGACGAAGGGGTGATCCTGCACACGCCGGTGACGATCGGTTACGACACGCCGTGGCGGCAGGTGCACGGGTTGCTGCTGCTGGCTGCCGAGCGGACAGAAGGTCTGCGCCGCACACCGCAGCCGTTCGTGCAGCAGACGGCGCTCTCCGACTTCTACGTCGAGTACCAGCTCAACGCCCACCTCGAGAAGCCCGAGCGGCGCCTCGCGGTCATGTCCGAGCTGCACGGGCACATCATCGACTGCTTCAACGAATACGGCGTCCAGATCACCTCGCCGAACTACGTCGCCGATCCCAAGCAGCGGAAGGTGGTCCCACCGGATCGGTGGTACGAAGCGCCGGCGCGGGCGAGCGTGCCGGTCGGACCGTCGCTCCAGGTGCCGAATGAGACGACGGCAACGCAGAAGTGAACGGTGGGCGGCCGGGATTCACTTCGACGTCTTGTTGTCCCCGGGCGGCGCGACGTACCGATACTCCTCGACCGGCCGGCCGCCGACGAGATGCTCGAGCAGTATCCGGCGCGCACCACGGCCGTCGACGTTCGCGTACCATACGTCATCGGGATAGACGACCACCATCGGGCCGTGGCCGCACTGGTTCATGCAGCCGGCGTGATTGATCCGTACGACCTGCTTGAGCCCGGCGGCCTTGGCGCCGTCCTTGAGGATTTCGTGCACCTTTTCCGCACCCTGACCGGGGCACTGCTTGCCGGACGTACAGACGAACACGTGATACTTGTACTGGCCCATGCACAAATGTAGCGCGGACCACGACCGGGCGCGCAACGCTGAGCATCATCGGTCGTGAGTCTGCGCAGGCATCGCGCATCCGGATGCGGACGCCTCGCTCCGTCGGCGGCCGCATTCCTCAATCGGCTCGAACCCGAACAGGCCTGGTCCATGGCGACGATCGAGGATTTCCTCAAGGTGAACATTAGAGTCGGGACGGTCATCTCCGCCGAGCCGTTCCCCGAGGCGCGCAAGCCATCGATAAAGCTGGTGATCGACTTCGGCACGGAGCTCGGACACAAGCGGTCGAGCGCGCAGATCACGACGCATTACACGCCGGATCGGCTCGTCGGCCGACAGGTGGTGGCGGCGGTCAATCTCGGCGACCGGCGGATCGCCGGATTCGTCAGCGAGGTCCTCGTCCTGGGCGGCGTCCCCGCGCAAGGCGAGGTGATCCTGCTCGCGCTCGATCAGCACGTCGAGAACGGGACGAGGATCAGCTGATCCCTCCCCCGCTGGCCCCGCGCGAACTATTTCCGGACGCCCCGGCTTGTCACGGCATGAGGATTCCCACCTCGTCCGCGATTACCGCTGGAGCCGGACGGAGCGCCGGGTCCGGGCCGGGCCACCGATCACGAGTGGAGAGCAGCCGTGGCCGATGAGCGCCCTCCCAACCGCGTACACGTCACCTGGGCAGGCGGCCAGCGTTTCGACGCCGGGCGGCCGGGGGGACCCGTGGCCCGCATCGATGGCACCGGGGAGACCGGTCAGAGTCCGGTGGATGCCGTGCTCAGCGCGCTGGCGGCGTGCTCGACGATCGACGTGGTCGAGATCCTGGCCAAACGAAGGACTCCGGTGAAGGCGCTGGAGGTGGACGTGACCGGCACCCGCTTCGACGGTACACCGCGCCGCCTGACGCACATCCGTCTCGACTTCCGAATCACCGGCGAGGGGATCGAGCGCGTTCACGCGGAGCGCGCGGTGGAGCTGGCGGTGACGAAGTACTGTTCGGTCAGAGATTCGCTCGACAAGAGCATCGAGATCGAGTGGCGGATCGAGCTCGAGGAATAGGTCGCCAGCGGCTCTATCTCGCGCACCGGCCCGAGTATCCCGCTTCCCTGAGTGCCGCCTCGACCCGCGCCTTGAGCCGGTCCGGTGCGCTGCAGCCGGGTCGCGTGGCGGCGATCGCCTCGAGGAAGGTCTTCTCGAAATCGTAGTGGGGGAAGCAGCTCGAGCAGATGTCGATGTGCTGCCGGATCGCCTCCAGACGATCGGGGGTCAGCTCCCCGTCGAGGAAGTCCCAGAGTTCCTTCAGCGCCGAGACGCAGTCCACGCGTGGGGTTCGTTCCGTCATGCGGGATCTCCGCTGGGGCTCGGCGCGGCGAAGCCGGCGTCGCTGGCGTAGGCCAGGAGCATCTGCTGGAGCAATCGCCGGCCGCGAAAGAGGCGAGAGCGTACGGTGCCGATCGGGACGCCGAGTATCTCCGCTGCCGCCTCGTACGACTGGTCCTCGACATCGACCAGCACGACGGCCGATCGGAACGGCTCCTGGAGCCGGCCCAGCGCGTCACCGATCGCCGGTCCCAGATCGATCCGGGCGAGGAGCGCATCCACGCTCTCGCTGCGCGACTCGGCCTGCTCGCGCACCGCCGCCAGGGTCTCGACGTCCCCGTCCTCGAGCTCGACCTGCCGGCGTCCCCGCTCCCGCACGCGCAGGAATACGTTTCGGGCGATCGTGAACAGCCAGCGGCGCGCGTCGCTACCCGGCTGGTAGGTATGCCAGGAGCGATACGCGCGCAGGAAGGTCTCCTGCACGACGTCCTCGGCCTCGGCCTCGTTCCGTGTCAGGGAGAGGGCGAAGCGATAGACGTCATCGAGCCAGGGGACCGCCTCCTGCTCGAAGCGAGCGTCCGCCTCCGTGCGATCATTCTCGAGCTCGGTCATCGGTCCACGAAGCCCCGGTGGGAGGGAATGGTTCCGGGCCTTGCCTCGGCCCGCCTCCACCGGCAATGATATCACAGGCTCCCCCCGCAGGTGAGGCTTGGATGACCACGGGTTCCCTCATCGCACCCCCCGAGGATCCGATCGGCGAGGAGCTGACTCGCCTCCGCAAGCTACTCGACGCCTACGTCGCCGACCGGGTAGCCACGGAGCGGGCGCTGCGCGCCAGCGAGGAGCGCTACCGCTCGCTTTTCGAGCGTGCCGCGTTCGGGATCTACAGGGCCACGGAGGAGGGACGCTTTCTCGAGGCGAACCCGGCGCTGATCGAGATGCTCGGCTACGGGTCGATCGACGAAGTCCGCGCGCTCGACATCGGCCGCGACGTCTACCGGGATCGAGAGACGCGCGCAGCGCTGTTCCGCGAGGTGGTGAGCGCCGGCCTGGAGCCGTGGATCGAGGCGGAATGGAAGCGCAAGGACGGCTTGCCGATCACCGTACGGCTGAGCGCGCGCATCGTCCGCGACGAGGCCGGACTGGTGCTGTACTGCGAGTCGATCGTCGAGGACATCACCGAACGCAAGCGTCGGGACGAGCTCCTTCGGCGGCACGAGCGGCTGGCGGCGCTCGGGACGACTCTCGCCGGTGTTGCGCACGAGCTGAACAACCCGCTGGCCGCGATCAAGGGGTTCTCGCAGCTCATGCTGCGGAGCCCCGATCTGGTGGACCAGACCAACGCGCTGGAGACGATCCATCGCGAGACGGACCGGGCCGCGAAGATCGTGCGCGACCTCCTCGTGTTCGCGCGACGCCAGGAGACCGATGAGCGGCAGATGGTCGACATCAACGAGGTGGTGCTCTACATCGTGGCCACCCGCCGCTACGCCATGGAGACGCGCGGAGTCGTCTGTCGGGCCGAGCTCGCGCCCGAGCAGCCGTGCGTGCTCGCCGACGCGGGCCAGCTCGAGCAGGTGTTGATCAACCTGGTCCTGAACTCCGAGCAGGCGCTGGAGGCACAGTGCGACGCACCGCTGAGCGAGCCGCTCCGCCACCGTCCGCGCGCTCGCATCACCGTGCGCACATCCGTGGCCGATGGATGGGTGGCACTCGAGGTCGAAGACAACGGACCCGGGGTCGCGGAAGCCGATCTGAAGCGGATCTGGGATCCGTTCTGGACGACGAAGCCGGAAGGCGAAGGCACCGGACTCGGGCTCTCGGTCGTGCACGGGATCGTCAGCGCCCACGGCGGTACGATCGAGGCGGAGAGCATACCGGGATCGGGGATGAGAATGGTCGTCCGCCTGCCGGCGGCCGATGCGGCCGCCGACGGGATGGCGGCGGAGCGCGCGCGTGAATCGGGCGATGCCGGAGCAGATGATCCCGCCGCGCCGCTGCAACCGGCCGCGCGGGCCCCGCTCGACATTCTTCTGGTGGACGACGAGACCTCCATTCTCGGATTCCTGAAGGAGTTCCTCGAGTCGCGGGGGCACGCTGTGCTGACGGCATCGGATGGGGAACGCGCACTTCAGTTCGCCGAGATGGCGCGCTTCGACGTCGTCCTCTGCGACCTGCGGATGCCCGGGATCGGTGGCGACGAGGTCGTACAGCGGTTGCGACGGATGGAGGGATACGAGCAGACGCGATTCATTCTGTCTACCGGCGACAACGCCAGCGGCTCGGCGACGACACGCATCGCCGCGGTTCAGCCGGACGCCGTGCTCCCGAAGCCGTACGACATGGAGCAGTTGCGGCGGGTGGTGGAGGGAACTCGCGTGCGGGCGCGAGCACACGGGTGAGTGGAGGGGCGGACGCGCCCCTCCCTCCCCCACCGTTGCTACTTCGCCGCCACGCGTCGCGCCAGAAGCGCGTCGATCTCGGCGTCCGTGACCGGACGCGTGGCCCGGCCGACGCCCGCGCCGACGCGCTCGGTCGGAACCTGCACCGATGCGATCGCCCCGTCCCGTCCGATCTCGACCACGGCCGTCGCCGCGGAGCCGCGGGACTGTCCGGTCGTCAGCACGAGTACCCAGGTGCCGTCATCGCTCCACTGTTTGTGCACCGCGCTCGCGCCGGCGCGCGAGGTGCGGCGCAGCTCGAGCGGCATCGAGCGGCGCTCGCCGCCAATCACGCCCTCCGCACGGCCGGTGACGGTGTAGTTCATGGGCGTGCCGTGATGGTACGTGTTCACCAGCAGGAACGCGCCCTGCGACGCCTGGTCGTACGGGTTCGCCGGATACTCGATCGAGATCCACGGCCCGCCGAACGCCGATCCGTTCTCCGCCCGCGCATCGCCGCTCGCGGCCACGACGCCGAGCACCACAGCGACCACCCCGACCACCAGCACGCTCCGTAGCAGGAACCGAGACATTTGACCTCCCGAATGGGTGTGAGACGCTTCCGTCGGGAGATGAGATGTCGCCAACCCGGAGAATGCTTGAAGCCGCAGATGCGAGATCAGGAAGATCAAGGGGTCAGAGTCGTTGAACTTCGTTAAACGACTCTGACCCCTTGATCTCTGACCCCCTGGTCTCGACCACTAGGGAAGCTCTGAACAAGGTGCTCTAGAGAGCGCGTGGTGCGTAGTTACCGAGAAAAAGGCGGGGATCAGAGTGCGCGATGCCTTGCTTTGCGTTCTTTCGGCGGGGTCCAGATGACCTCGGACCCCGCTTTCGGACCTAGGCGAGACACGCTGCCCACCGCGGCCGGAGCCGGCGGCGCATCAGGTAGAGGTTGGCGAGCGCGAACATGGTGAACAGCCTGGCCGTGTTCTTCATGAGCCCTCGGTACCGCACCTTCTTGAAGCCCCAGAGATGCTTCACCATGCGCGCCCGCGTCCCCCTCCGTGAACGTGTAGTCGGCGGGGAGCGTCGCCTTCGGATCCGATGAGGCGAAGGTGACGGCGCCTCGCGAAGACGTGCACGCGAAACGTACGGCCGGCGACGAAGTTCCCTTCCTGGGTGTCCCAGTCCACCTTGTACTTGTCGGCATCCACCGTGATCGGTGGATCGCTGCTCACCGTGAATGAGCGAACCGCCGGCGTCGCGCCGTCCACGGCGGCACCGCAGTCGGCGTCGGGCGCGTCGGTCACATCGCAAATGGCCACCACGGGATTGACGTCGTGATGTCATCGTCGAGGGCGCCGGTCAGGACCGGTTCGGAAACCATGGGCGGGAGAAAGTAGAATCCCGGCGTGCCGCCCGAGTGGGCGCCGTCCGAGATCACGAACGCGGGTCCCGATTGCCTCGACCCGGGTTCCAGGATCGTCGGCCGGTCGCCGGACAAACACGCGACTGCCACCATGAGCGACCCAATCACCAGCCATCGGGCCGTCCGATACGCGACATTGATCGGCATCACGTCAACCGCTCCTGCTAACGAATGCGACCGCGCTGCACGCCAGCGGGACAACAGTGCAGCGGCGATTCATGGTGATTCCCGCTCAGTCGGGCGCCCGGTGCGCCGATTTCTTCTTGCCCCGTCCGAGTGCGCGCGTAGAATG
>DATKCV010000067.1:0-60872 GCA_035513015.1 Gemmatimonadaceae bacterium | reverse complement strand
CGCGACGCGAACGCGCACGCGCGAGGTGGGAAGCGCCGGGCACCAGCTCTGGCGCGCGAAGGAGCGGCCCGATCACGGCGGGCCGCTCCTTCTCGATACCCACATCTGGGTGTGGACCCTGGAGGGAGATCGCGGGCGCCTGTCCCCACCGGTGATCTCGCTCGTCTCCCGCGCTGCCGCCGAACAGCGACTGTCGGTGTGCGACATCTCGTTCTGGGAGCTGGCCGTGAAGACGGCGAAGGGGAAGCTGGTGCTCTCCCTCGATCCGGCAGTGTGGCTCGCCCGCGCGGAGCGGGCGCCGGGAATCACGCTCCTGCCGCTCGACCGGATGATCCTGCTCCAGAGCACGCGCCTGCCGAGCGATCTGCACGGAGATCCCGCCGATCGGATGCTGATCGCGGCCGCGCAGCTTCACGGCATGTCGCTCGTCACCGCGGACGAGCGGATCATCGAGTACGCCGGCCGTCAGCGCGGCATACCGGTGTGCGACGCCAGGACGTGAGCGGCGCCTCAGCGATCGCACAGCACCACGATCGCCGCGACGATGCGCGGAGGCCGCTCTCCTCCGCCCGTTCGCGGCCCTTCGCCTCCCTGCGCCGTCCCGAAAGACGCCACCGCGCGCAGCCACCCCTCGTCCGGCATCTCCGCGTCGGCGAGCTCACTCAGGACCCGCTCCCCGCCGGCGCCAAGCTCGAGACTGGCCGCGCGCCTGGCCTCGACCGCGAGCGGTACGAGGCGCGGTCTGACGTGGCTCGGCGCCCGGGCGACGATCGCCGCCACGCGCCGCAGAACCCGGCGCCGCGCCGATGCACCGCGCACCAGGTGAAGCTCGGCAGCTTCGGCGGCGCGCCGAAACGCCAGCCACCGCTCGACGCGGTCGAGCGCGCACTCGATGGCGGCCGCTCCCCGGCGCGAGTCGGCGTCGGTCGCGGCGTCGATGGCGTCGATCGCATCGGCTACCACGTGCGGATCATCGGTCGGTTCGCCGGCGCCAAGCGATGCCACCAGGATCGGCTCCCCGGCGTCGGCGACCAGCGCCAGAAGCGCATCGCAGCCTCCGGAGCGCACCGCCACGGCGACGGCATCCTCTCCCACGTCTACGCGTTCCGCGATCCACGCATCTAGCTTCGACCGGTTGATCTCCGCCGTCCGCGCCGGGCTCTGCGGGCCGGCATCGGTCAGATCGGACAGTCCGGGAAGGATGGCGCCGGCGACGCCGACGGCGCGCGCGGCCGCCGACAGCTTCTCACGCAGCCGGCGCTCGACGCCGAGCACCCGCTCGGCGGTCGCCGGCGGCGCGAGGGCGTACACGCTCACCTGGCCGTGCGCCGCTCCCGGACGGGCGACGCGTCCGACGCGCTGCTCGAGCCGCGCCGGCGTCCACGGCAGGTCGAGGTGCACCACCACGCAGGCATCCTGGAGGTTCACGCCCTCGCTCAGCAGATCCGTGGTCAGCAGCACGTCGATCCGATGCGCGGGCGCAGGCGTCCGGACGCCACTGGCGATCGGAGCGAACTGACGTAGGACGGCCTGTCGCGACAGCGCGCCGCCGGCGACGACCGAACCCTGCCCGGTGAGCGCGGCCACGCAGTCGTCGGTCCGCAGGTAGTCATATAGTGCGTGCACGGTGTCGGCGTACTGGGTGAAGGCCACTATCTTGTCGCCGCGATGCCAGGCGCGGATCGACCGGATGGTGTCGGCGCGCTCGGCGTCGACAGCTCGCGACGCAGCGAGCCGGCCGAGCAGCCGGCGCACGGCGTCGGCGTGGCTCCGCACCTGTGCGAGCAGGTCGGTGGCGTCGGGCGACGATTCCGGTGTCACCATGCCGGGGAACGCGAGCTGCACCGAGTCGTCGGCGAAGCGCCACGCGGTGAGCTCGGCGCGCGACGGGTGTCGCCCATCCTCCAGCGCGGCGACGAGTGCCGTCGCCCTTGCCAGGCGGCGGCGGAGCGCGGCCGCGAGCGCGCCGTGGCTCGACGACCATTGTCGTATCAGCGAGAAGAGGAGAAGCGCGCCTCCGTCGTCGCCATCCCGGGGCGGCACCGGCGGAGGCAGAGCCGCGATCTCCTCCAGCAGATCGTCCTCCGGCTCCAGCGTCAGGACGATCGGCGCTCTGACCCGGGGTGGCGGCACCGGCCAGGCACCGGGCGGCAAGTCATCGCGGCGCACGATGCAGCGCGCCAGCTCGGCGGCAGTCAGCGACGAGGCCCGCTCCCCGAGGAACAGCGCCAAAATCGCGGCCAGTTCCCCGGCGCGGTTGTGGACCGGTGTCGCCGTGAGCAGAAGCACGCGGCTCCGCCGCGTGAGCGAGGCCAGTGCCGCGTAGCGTCGCGTCTTCGGGTTGCGGAAGTGGTGCGCCTCATCGACGATGACGAGGTCGGGCCGCTCGAGCGGCGGCGCGCCGTGGCTCAGGCGCTGGGCGCTCACGAACGCCGCCCGAACGCCCGTACGCCCGAGCGCCTGCGTCCACATGACGCGCAACGATGCCGGGGCCACGATGACGACGCGGGGCGCCGCGCTGGCCAGCGCGAGCGCGACGTACGTCTTTCCCAGACCGACCGCGTCGGCCAGCAGCGCGCCGCCGAAGCGACGGATCACGCCGTCCAGGCGGTGCGCGGCGTCCCGCTGGTGCGGGGCGAGCTCGATCTCGCCGATCGTGACCGGGATCGACGACCGGTCGAGCACCTCGTGGGCGATCGACGCCTGGACGGCCGCGCACGGGCAACGCACCCATCGGCGACGACGGGCCGCGGGATGGTTCATGCTCGGTGGCGCGATCACCGCGATGCCCAGGCGAGGAGCGGCGCGATCTCCGGCATCCTCAGGCGATAGGCTCGCACCGCGGCACCGGCGAGCTCGTGCTGCGACGGAACGTCGCCGGCGCGGGCCCGCCAGGCGAGAGGCGCCAGCGTCGCGCGGGCGTGCTCCCATTCCCGCGGGATCGGGAAGCGGGCCATTGTCCATCCCAGATAGCGTTTGTAGCCGCCGCGCGCGGGCTCGGCGAGCAGCGCCAGCCAGGCTGCCGCGACCGGGGAATTCAGGAGCGCTGCAAGCGCGTCGGCGTCGAGCGCATCGTGGCAACGCACCACGTAGCAGCTGTTGAGGGGGACGGTCGGATCGCCGCCGGGGAGCACCGCGGCCCGCGGCACCTTGCCGAAGTCGCCCCAGACGATGCGTGGGCGGTCGCACATCGCGGCGTCGGTGCGGAAGAGCGACCACCATCTCGCCGATCCGCGCGCATCGGCGCGGGCGGCGAGACGCCCGCGCCACGACGAGAGCCACCGCCCGGCGAGGGGCGGCAGCCGATCGAGCGGCGCTCCCTCCTTCGAGTGCGTCCACAGGATGTGCTCGGTCGGACGCGCGACCCACGCAGCGAGAGTCTCGCCGCGGACGAGCGGACGAAGCAGCGCACTCTCGACCTGTCGCTCGCGTGTGCCATCGGTGACCAGCGCGATGTCCGGGTCCGACGAGCGGAGCGTGACGATGAACGCGCCGTTGCATCCGCACTTCACGCCGAGCGTCGGCCGGCCGAACGGCGTCGCGTGCATGCACACACCCGCTCGTGACAGGCGCTCGAAGCCGGCCCGCACATTGCCCGGCGCGAGAAGCCAGGGACTCCCCGGCGAGTCGTCGAGCGGGAGCGCCGCGCGGGCGATCGGCCAACGAAGGGAACCGGTGCGGCGATGCAGGGCGCAGTCGATCGCCGGTGGTCGCGCGTGCGGCGCGTGAGCCTGCCGGGTGCTCGATGTGCTCGCCGCGACCGTCGTGCATTCTTCGGGCTTCGGCTCGTCGAGCGGGAGGAGCGCGTCGCCCGACCGGACGGGCACCTGGTCGGCGAGGCCGCTGGTGGCACGACGCCGGGCGACGAGCAGGGAGGGATAGACCGCCGCGTCGAACGCCGCCGGCGACTCCGACCAGTCCTCCAGCACTTCCACATCGGCGGCACCCAGCAGAAGGCGTCTCACGCCGCCGCCGGCGAGCGAGCGCCAGAGCTTCATTGGAAGGAGGAGCGCCAGCATTCCGCCGTCGCGCAGGAGCGCGAGCGAGCGCTCGACGAACAACGCGGAGAGATCGACCTGCGCGGCGAACCCGCTGCCCGCTGCGGCGTCCTCGGCGCCCTGCGCCCAGGCGGCCCGGCGGAAGACGAAATACTCCTCCCGCAGCGACGAGCGCATGCGCGCCGGTATGTTGTGCAGGCGTACCCATGGCGGGTTGCCGACGATGATGTCGAAGCCTCCGTCGCCGGCGACATCGGCGAAGTGCCAGGCGAACGAGAAGGGAAGGGCGCCGCCGCTCGCCAGCTGTGCGCGGGCGAGGCGGAGCTGGCGCGCGCGTGTGCGCAGCGAAGCCAGCCGGGCGCGCTGCGCCGCGTCGCACTGGTGACGATCGCCGAACAGATCCGGCGACCGGCGCAATACGACCAGATCGCGGCGGCGCGTGGTGACGCCCGACAGCTCGGCGTCGATCGCGTCGATCGCGCTGTTGCGCTCCTCCCGGTCCAGCGCGCGCGCGAGCCGTGCCTTTCTGGCGCCGGTTGCCCGCGCGTAACGCTCGCGCAGCTTTCCGAGCGCCGCCCGGCCATGCGGAGCGGCGGTGCGTCCGGTGAGCGCGTCGCCGACCTGAACGTGGTGGTCCAGGTTGGGAAGCGGCGGGACGCGCAGCGGATCCTCCTCATCGCTCTCGATCACGACCGACAGCCAGAGCCGGAGCTCGCACAGCCAGGCCGCGGTCGGGTTCACGTCGACGCCGAAGATCGACCGCGTGAGCACGGCCCGTCGGATCTCCGACACCGTGCGCGCATCGCCAAGCCGGCGCAGCAGATCGGCGATCCGCTCCAGCGAATGCACGAGGAACGCGCCCGATCCGCACGCCGGATCGAGAACACGAAGGCGCGAAATGCGCTCGCGGAGGCGCGCGGCCTCGGGCGCCGAGACGTCCAACCCGCCGATTGCCTGCTCGAGCGGCTTCTCATCGGCTCCGGCGAGCGCGCGCTCGAGAGCGGCCATGGTCACCCGCTCGACGATCGCCTGGGGGGTATAGAACGCCCCGCTCGCCCGGCGCTCGCCAGACGCCATGAGCGACTCGAAGGCCTTGCCGAGCATCTCCGGGTCGATCGCCACCTCGCTCCACCCGATGCTCTCCTCGCGAGCCGAGAATCGGTAGCGCGCGAGTAGCTCTCCGTGGACGAGCCCGAGCTGCTCGTCGCCTAGCCGCACCGACGCGCACCGCCGCTCGAGCGGCGTGCGGGCGAACAGGCCGCCGTTGAGAAACGGCACCCGGCCGAATTGCCGCGCGGCGCGCGCTCGCGCCGCGGGCACCGTGTTCAGCGTGCCGAAGAAGAGCGGGAGAAGTACCCGCCGCTGATAGTCGCCACCGCCGGCCAGACAGGCCTCGAAGCACGAGGCGAGAAAGCCGTGATTTCCGTCGAGCCATCCCTTCGCCTCGAGGAACGAAAGGAAGAGCAGCCGCGACACGTAAAGCAGCGCTATCGACCTCCGCTCGTCGATGGTAGCGCGGCCCGACGCCCCCTCGGCCAGAGCTCGGACGACGCGTTCCAGCGTGCGGTAGAAGCGCCGCGTCAGCGCCTCGCGGCCGAGCAGTTCCAGCCAGCGCGCGTGCATGAGCACATCGGCCGCCCCGCGCACCGCGGCGAGCGCGCACACCGTCTCCGCATCGCTGGCCACGACTCGCCCGCGGTCACAGGCGAGGGCCGAGAGTCGGGGCGGCGACCGCTCCGCGCTCCACACCGCCAGTGTGAGCTGGGTGCCTCCGCGTTGCGTGGCGGCGACGAGCCAGAGGAGGTGCGGCGCCCGCGACGCCAGTCGGGTCGCGAGCGTCGCCAGGATGTCGCGTGCCGGCGCGTGCTTGGGCAACTCGACGAGAAGTGCCCGGATCGTCCCGGGACCACGCACGATGCGCACGCCGGCGATGGCCGATGGGATGCCGAGCGCGGCCCGGGTGTCGCCGTCGAGTGGTGCCGGTGTACCGTCGCAGCCGAGGGCGGCGACGAGCGTTGTCAGGCCGTCGAGCGAGTCGGCGGCGGCGAGAAGCTCGGCGGCGAAGCGAAGCGGGCGCACGCGCCGAGGATGTGCGCGGTGCCGCGCGCGATCGTCATCGCGCCGATGCCCGGCGAAGCGAAAGCGCGGCCGGCCGGAGCCGACTGATGATGCGCCTTATGAAACAGGCCCGGCCCCGGCCGATGGAGAATTGGCGTCGTCACCAACCTTGTTCGATGGCGGCCGAGCACTGCCAGCGAGCCCGCCCAGAAGGTCGCTGAGCTGCGCCGACTCGAGCCGCATCTCGATCCGGTGGGCCACCTCCAGCCCCTTCTCGTAGCAACGCCGCGCCGTCGTCTCGTCGCCGCGCCGAGCGGAGATGTCGCCGAGCAGCTTGAACGTCTCCACCTGCCCGACGTGGTCGTCCGCCGCCCCGAAGTACCCCAGCGACTCGCTCACCAGATCCTCGGCCAGCCGCAGCTCGCCCAGCTCGGCCAGCGCCTCGGCGCGATTCTTCGTCGCCCGCGCGAGCAGCCCGAGGTCCTCCACCTCGCGGGCCACATCGATCGCCTGCCGCGCCGTCGTCGCGGCCAACTGGTAGTCGCGGCGGTCGAGCGCTGCTCCGGCGCGGTTGGTGAGCACGCACGCCTCCCCCCATCGGTACCCGGCGCGCCGGAAGTGCGCCCCCGAAACCTGGAAGTAGCGCTCCGCGCCATCGAGATCACCGGTCCGCGCGGCCACGAAGCCCAGGTTCTGGAGAGTGATTCCCATCGTCCGGTCCGACCGCGCGAGCTCGACGGCCTCCTCCAGCAGCGGCCCGGCGATGAGCATCTCTCCACGGCTCATGTGCACCGCCGCCTCGGCGTTCAGCGCCTCCGCCAGCGCGTCGTCGTCGCCGGCGCGCCGGGCCAGCGATCGGGCGCGGTGCGCGGCCTCCAGCGCCGCCGGCCAGTCGCAGCGCGCGCGATGCACGCTCGACATCCGGCGCCATGCTTCCGCCGCTGTCGCCGGCTCGGCAGCCGCCTCACTCGCCCGCCGAAAACACTCGAACGCCCGGTCGAGCGCACCGAGCTGCTGCGACCGGCGACCGTCGTCGAGCAGCTCCCGAGCCTCAGCCACGGCTGCCGGCTCTCGTCCCATGTCGCGACCGGCGCGGCGTCGCGTTCCGGGTCGCCTGGTGCTGGATCCGCAAAGTCTGCTCTCGACTGGAGGGTGACCGCGCCTGCACTGCAGGAGACGAGCCGAACGCTCGTGAGCGGCAACCGAGCGCCTGGCACCGGTGGTGCACCTCTTGCCTTCTGAGCGGGCCCGGCCGCCGAATCCTGGCCGGCCCGGCACCCCCGACGGAGGCGCGCGAGAAAGCCAATGGCACTGCGAGAGTTCAACGATCGCGAGGGCGCGGCGTGGCGGGTGTGGGACATCACACCCGAGACGACCCATCCAGCCACGCGAATCGAAGACTACCTCCAGGGCTTCATCGACGGCTGGCTGGTCTTCGAGAAGGTCGACGGCGGAGAGAAGCGCCGGCTGTATCCACTACCCGCGCGGTGGTACGACGCCAGCGACGAGCAGCTGGAGCGGATGTGCATGGGCGCCGATCCGGTCCGGCCCCCGCCGGGAGGAACGCGCCGCGACGCCCCGCCGGCACGCGATGTCGGCGTGCGGACCTTCACCTATCCCGGCGGTCGCGTCTGGACGGTGACCGAGACGCCCGTGCAGTACCGCGACCAGCAGGGCGCGCCGCTGGACAGCGGCACCGTGCTGCGCTTCGCCTCCGGCTCGCGTGCGCTCGATCTCCTCGCCTGGCCGCGCGACTGGATGCAGCGCAGCGAGGAGGATCTGGCCGAGCTGCTGTGGCAGGCCTTTCCGCGTGCTGCCGTCGCCGAGGGGCAGGTGCCGGAGCGGCGGCGGCGGGGCGAGGGAGGATCCGAGCGTCACGACGCGCGGTAGTCGCGTCCCTTCCAGGCCACGTTCTCGCCGCGGGCAATCGCCGTGACGACGATCCACAGCAGCACCGCGGCGCCCAGCGGATGGAGGAGCGCCCAGGCCGGCGACTCGCCGAACCGGCGGTAGGCCACCACCCACCAGAGCGTCGTTGCGGCGGCGGCACAGACACCCCAGAGCACGACGGCGGGTCCGGCCAGACCCACCGCGCCGGCGAGCAGGGCGAGCGCCGGAGCGAGCGTGAACAGCGGCGGTGCGATGAGGAACAGCGGAAAGGCGAGTCGGCCGAGCCGTCCGCCCGGCATCGCCTCCCTCCCGCCGGCGTACACGTTCTTCCCCCACCCGCGGACCAGCTCGGAGAGCGATTCGTACATTCGCGTGGAGAGCTGCGACTCGCCGGTCGCCATCCCGACGCGCCGACCGGCGGCGAAGACGCGCTGGGCCAGCGCGAGGTCCTCGGCCACCTTGCCCTTCACCGCGGCGTGTCCGCCCACGGCATCGTAGGCGTCGCGACGCACGAACAGGCACTGCCCGTTGGCGATCTTGTCCACGGCGCGCGGCGAGCGCTCGACGTCCACCGTCGCGCCGTAGCGCGCCGACAGGATCGCGAATATCTGCGGCTGGAGCACCCGCTCCCAGAAAGATCCCATCTCCTGGGCGCCGGCGACGGAGAAGAGGTCGGCGCGGCGGTCGCGGATCGCGTGCACGCTGCGGGCGAGCAGGTCGGGGGCGTGCACCGTGTCGGCGTCGGTGAAGCAGAGGATCCGGCCGCGCGCGATCCGCGCGCCGGCGGCGCACGCCCACTGCTTGCCGAACCATCCCTCGGGAAGCGGTGGCGGCGAGAGGATCGTCACCCGCGCGTCGCCGCCGGCAGCGGCGCGGGCGATCTCGCCGGTGCCGTCCGTCGAATGGTCATCGACTACGATCACCTCCACCGCCGGGTAGCTCGTGGTGAGGACGGAGCGCAGGCACCGCTCGATGTTACGGGCCTCATCGCGCGCCGGAATGATGACGGAGACGGGCGGTGCGTCGGGCGGCGGCTCGGCGGGCATCTCGTCGAGTGATCGCGAGCGCCGCGCGCGGAGCACGACGACGAGCGGGACGACGATCCACGGGAGCGCGCCGGCGAGCGCCAGCGCTAGCGGACTCACGATTCCGGCGTCACCGCGATGGCGGCGCTCGCCAGCTCCGGGCGGGGCGCCAGCGCGCCGCGGCCGAGGATCGTCGCCGCGGTCATGTGGCCGGTGACGTTGAGCGTCGTGCGGAACATGTCGGGGATCGTGTCCACGGCGAGGAGGATCGCCACGCCCTCGACGGGCAGACCGGCGGCGATCAGCACCGGGATCATGACGAGGATCGACCCGCCCGGCACGCCGGGGACGCTGAACGTCAGCACGAGCGACGTCAGGGCGATCGTGAGCAGCTGCGCGCCGCCGAGCGGGACATCGTACAGCGCGGCGATGAACAGCACACCGACCACCATCCCGATCACGCTGCCGATGCGGAACACCGACGCGGCGAGCGGAAGGAAGAACCCGGTGATCTCGGTCTTCAGGCCGAGCTTCGTGGTCGCGCCTTCGATCATCGCCGGCAGCGCGGCGAGCGAGGAGCGCGCGCTGAACGCGACGGCCTGCGCCGGCGCGGCGGCCTGGGCGAACATGCGGAACGGCACACGGCCTACGGTGATCGCGGCGACGTAGAGAAGGGCGATGAACCCCAGGCAAAGCGCCGAGACGACGACGACGTAGTAGGCGATGGCGCCGGCGGCGGCGAGGCCCATCCGCGCGGCCAGCGGGAGGGCGAGCGCGAACACGCCGATCGGCGCCAGCTCCAGCACCCAGCGCACGAGCACGAGCATCGCTTCGGCGATCCCTCGCACGCCGCGCAGGACCGCGTCCCGCCGTGCCTGCTCGACCTTGGTCATGGCGAGCCCGAAGACGATCGAGAAGACGATGAGCGGGAGCATGGCGCCGTCGGCGGCGACTCGGATGGGATTGGCCGGCACGAGGCTCACCAGCCATTCGGCGAACGATGGCAGCGCCGACGCATCGGGCACCGTGCCCGCCGCCGCCGCGACGCTTTCACGCATCGCCGCCGCGGCCGCCGGATCGATCCGCAGGGCGGCGAAGATGGGCGGCGCGAGGAGCAGCGTGTACACGGCCGCGGCGGCGAGCGCGACGAGGAAGACGAACAAGGCCCGCGATCCGGTGCGTCCGACCGCTCGGGCGTCGGGCGCCGAAGCCACGCCGACGATGAGGCTCGCGACGACGAGCGGGATCACCGTCATGCGAATGGCGTTGATGAAGATCGTGCCCACCGGCTCGATCGCCGAGCCGAAGGCGATCAGGGTCGGGGATTGCGTCCACGCCACGAGGAGCCCGGCCAGTAGTCCGGCGACGAGCCCGATCAGGACTTTCACGGTGAGTGACACGCGGACAAGCTACGCGTGCGTCACCGGTCTGGCAAAAACGACGGCCGCGCGAACGTCGAGAGGGCGCCCGAAGGACGCCCTCTCGATTGCACCGCGCGAAGGTCAGCGCTTCTGGCCGGACCCGCCGGATCCGCCCGAGCCGCCCGACTGTTGACGGCCCGAGGACCCGCCCATCCCGCCGGACTGTTGGCCACCCGACGACCCGCCCATGCCGCCCGACTGCTGGCCGCCCGGGGAGCCGCTCTTGCCGCCCGACTGCTGGCCGCCCGGAGCACTCTTTCCTTGCTCTCGTTCGGTATCGCCCTCCTCCATTCCCTCCTCGCCGCCGGCCGATCCGCTGCGCTTGCCACCCGCGCCGGCGCCACTCATGCCGCCGGACTGTCCGCCCGATGCGCCGCTCTGACCACCCGAGCTGCCGCTCTGCCTGTCACCCTGCTGCCCCTGCCCGCCGCCGTGGGTCCCGCCATGGCTCCCGCTCTGACCCTCCTTCTTGCGTCCGGGTTCGTCACCTTGCTGGTTCTTGTCGCGATCCGTCATGATCCGGTTCCTCCGCCTGATGTGCGACCGATGCCGTCGTTCCATCTTCCAGAATCGGCATCGAGTAGCGACAGGACGAGCAACGCGCATGCCATCTGACGGAAAACATGTCGAGTGGCCTCGCCGCCACTCACGCGTTAGGTTGCGCGCCGGTATGCTTCCGCACGCCTGCACCTCCACCTTCACGTCACGAACGCCACGCACTCACCGCGCGCTCCGCGAATGGTGACGCCGCCGCTGCTCGGCGCCGGCTCGCTTGTCGCGATCGTCGCTCCAGCCGGACCGCTGCGCGGCGAGGCCGATCTCGCGTGCGCGATCGCCAACGCGCGCTCTCTCGGATGGGAGCCGGTGCCGGGGGCTCACGTGCTGGAGCGCAGCGGCTACTTCGCCGGCACCGATGCGCAGCGACTGCGGGACCTCGACCATGCGTTCGGCGACGCCGACATCGACGGCGTCTGGTGCGCGCGCGGCGGCTACGGCGTGATGCGGCTGCTCGAGCAGATCGACTACGCCGCCCTGCGGCGGCGCCCGCGGGCGCTGATCGGCTTCTCCGACATCACGGCGCTCCACGCCGCAGTGGGGATTCGCGCCGGACTCGTGACGTACCACGGTCCGACCGCGCGCGCGCCGCTGTCGGTGTTCTGCCGCGACTCGCTGGAGCGGGCGGTGGTTCGCGGAGGCGACCCGTGCGGGCCGGCGCCGCTCGCCCGTGTCCTGAGCCCCGGAAGAGCACGCGGGCTGCTCCGCGGCGGGAACCTCGCGCTGCTGGCGTCCCTCGCCGGCACGCCGTTCGCGCCCCCGCTCGACGGCGCGATTCTCGTGCTCGAGGACGTGCACGAGCCGGTCTACCGGCTGGATCGGATGCTGCAGCAGCTGCTCCTGGCCGGGATGCTGCGCGGCTGCCGCGCGATCCTCGGCGGACAGTTCACCGACTGCGCCGAGGAATCCGACGACGGCTCGCGCCGCATCGATGACGTGCTCGCCGAGTTCGCCGGGATCCTCGGTATTCCCTGCATCGCCGGGGCGCCGATCGGCCACGTCGAGGAGCAGTGGACGTTGCCTCTCGGGCGCGAGGCCGAGATGATCGCCGAGGATGGAGTGGTGACGGTCCGGGTGCTGGAGCCGCCGTCACGGATGTCGACGAAACGTGATGCCCCCAAGGAGCACTGATGCCCAAGTCCGGCACGGAACTGATCAACGAGGCCCGATCCCGCGTCACCGAAGTACGCGCCCGCGACGCCGTGCAGATTCACGCACGGGGCGAGGATGTCGTCTGGCTCGATGTGCGGGAGCGCAACGAGTGGAACCTCGGCCGCATTCCCGGAGCCACTCACATTGCCCGCGGCAATCTGGAGACGACGGTCGAGCAGACGATCCCGCGAAGCAGTCAGGTGATAGTCTACTGCGCGAGCGGGAGCCGCTCGGCGCTGGCCGCCGACACGATGCGCCAGATGGGATACGAGAAGGTCGCGTCGCTGGCCGGCGGGTGGCGGGAGTGGGTCGGCGCGGGCGGTGACGTCGAGGACTGATGCGGTGGTCGCGCCGCGCGCCGGCCATCTTCCCGCGCTGGCTTCACGACGACCCCTGGCCATGAGCGACATCGAGACGCTGCTCGCCCATCCCGACATCGCGCGGATCGCGCGGCTGCTCGCCGATCGCCCGGGCGTCACCGTCGATCCGGGGCCGCCGGTGCGCCGGGCAGCCGTGGCGCTGGTGCTGCGCGCCGTGCCGGCGGGAGAGCTGGAGATGCTGATGATCAAGCGGTCGGAGCACGAGGGCGACCCGTGGAGCGGGCACGTGGCGCTCCCCGGCGGCCGGCAGGAGCCGCTCGATCGCGACCTTCTGGACACCGCCCTGCGCGAGACGCGTGAGGAGACGGGACTCGACCTGGCCGCCATCGGACGCGTCCTCGGCACGCTCGATGACCTCCATCCGCGCACGCCGTCGCTGCCGCCAATCATGGTACGTCCGTACGTGGCGGTAGTCGCCGCCGACGTCGCGCTCGGCGCCAGTCCCGAGGTTGCCGACGCGTTCTGGGTCCCCCTCGCCGAACTTCGGCAGGGCACCCGCTGGATCGACGTTACCGTCCCGATCCGCGGCGAACGCCACACGGTGACCGCCTTCCAGCACGGCCCGTACGTCGTCTGGGGAATGACCGAGCGGCTGATCCGACAGTTCATCGCCCTCCTGACTTGACCGAGCGCGTCACCAGGAAGGGCTCGTGACTTGCTTTTGGTTTAGGTCGTCCTAAATTTGGAGTTGCCGCGTGCCAATCCTGGCATTTGGCAGGCCTAGTCGGGTGCAGGGTGATTGAACCGCATCGGACGCGGATTTCGGGAGCTACATGCGCTCGACCATTTCTCTGCTGCTCGTTCCGGTGGTGCTCGCCTGCGGCGTATCCGAAGGGCGCGATCTTGGCGACCGACGGCTGCGCGTGGTGGCCACGACCAGCATCATCGCCGACGTGGCGCGCGAGGTGGGCGGCGAGCGGGTGCAGGTGATCGGGCTGATGGGTCCGGGGATCGACCCGCACCTCTACAAGGCCAGCGAAGGCGACGTGCAGCGGCTCGCCGGCGCCGACATCGTGCTCTACAACGGCCTTCACCTGGAGGCCAAGATGGCCGACGTGCTCGAGCGGATGCAGGGACGCGTCCGCACCGTGGCACTCGGCGAGGCTGTGCCGCGCGAGCGGCTGCTCGCGCCGCCGGAGTTCGGCGGTGCATACGACCCGCACGTCTGGCACGCCCCGGAGCTGTGGCGGCACGCGGTGGAGCGGGCGAGGGACGCGCTCGTCGCGGCCGACACCGCGGGCGCGGCCGTCTTCCACGAGAACGCGGCACGGTACCTCGCTCGACTCGACTCGCTCCATGCGTGGGCGACCGCGGAAGTCGGCCGCGTTCCGGCTGAGATGAGAGTCCTCGTGACCGCCCACGACGCATTCAACTACTTTGGCCGCGCGTACGGGATCGAGGTGCGCGGACTTCAGGGGATCAGCACGGCGACCGAGGCCGGCACGGCCGACGTGCGAGAGCTCGCCGAGTTCATTGCCAGTCGGCGGATCCCGGCGGTCTTCGTCGAGTCGTCGATCCCGCGGCGCACGATCGAGGCGGTGCAGGCGGCGGTGCGCGCGCGGGGCCACCGCGCGGAGATCGGGGGCGAGCTGTTCTCCGACGCGCTGGGAAACCACGGGACGCCGGAGGGCACCTACGTCGGCATGATCAGGCACAACGTGACCACGATCGTCCGCGCGCTGCGCGGAGAGCTCGCCGCGTGACGCCGGAGCTACCTGCGGGCATGACGGCGGCGATCGAGGTCAACGACCTCACGGTCGCCTATCGCGACCAGCCGGTGCTGTGGGACATCGACCTGGCCGTGCCCGCCGGCGTCCTGATGGCGATAGTGGGACCCAACGGCGCCGGTAAGACGACCCTGATCAAGGCGATCCTCGGTCTCGTCCGGCCGGCGGCGGGCGAGATCGCCATACACGGCCGGCCCTACGACGAGCAGCGCCGGCTGATCGGCTACGTGCCGCAGCGCGGGAGCGTCGACTGGGATTTCCCGACGACCGTGCTCGACGTCGTGATGATGGGGCGCTACGGCACGCTCGGCTGGTTCCGGCGTCCGGGACGCACCGAACGCACGCTCGCCGTGCAGGCGCTGGAGCACGTTGGCATGGCGGAGTTCGCCGAGCGTCAGATCAGCCAGCTCTCCGGCGGGCAGCAGCAGCGAGTATTCCTCGCCCGCGCGCTCGTCCAGGACGCGGCGATCTACTTCATGGACGAGCCCTTCCAGGGCGTGGACGCGAAGACCGAGCGGGCGATCGTCGACCTGCTCCAGGAGCTGCGGGCGCAGGGGAAGACGGTCGTCGTGGTGCACCACGACCTCCAGTCGGTACCCGAGTACTTCGACTGGGTGATGCTGCTCAACGTGCGGCGGATCGCCGCCGGTCCGGTGGGCGAAGTGTTCACCGACGAGAATCTGCGTATCACCTACGGCGGGCGGGTGCCGTTCATCGCCGCGGTTGCCGGGCACGCGCCGGAAGAGCCCGCGGCGCGCCGCGTCGCATCGCGCTGACTCGAATGTCGCTCTCGATCGCCCTGCGCGATCTGCTGCTCGATCCCACGCTGCGCACCGTCTCGCTCGGCTCGGCGGCCCTCGGCGTGGTGAGCGGCGGGCTGGGGGCGTTCGCCGTGCTGCGCAAGCAGAGCCTCCTCGGCGACGCGATCTCGCACGCGGCGCTCCCCGGGATCGCGCTGGCGTTCCTGCTCACCGGGAGCAAGGATCCGCTCGTCCTCGTGCTCGGCGCGGCCGCCGCCGGTTGGCTGGGGACCCTGCTCGTGATGGCGATCGTGCGCCAGACGAGGATCAAGGAGGACACGGCGCTCGGGCTCGTGCTGTCGGTGTTCTTCGGAGTCGGGCTGATGCTGCTGACGTTTCTCCAGCACCGTCCCGATGCGGCGCAGGCCGGGCTGGACCGCTTCCTGTTCGGGCAGGCGGCGACGATGCTCCAGCGGGACGTGGCGATCATCGTCTGGCTCGGGGTCGGCGCATATGCGGTCGCGCTCTTCTTCTGGAAGGAGATCAAGCTTCTCGCGTTCGATCCGGAATTCGGGGCGAGCCTCGGAATCCCGATGCGGGCCGTGGACGTGGTGCTCACGTCGGTGCTGGTGATCGCCGTGGTGGTCGGACTCCAGACCGTGGGCGTGGTGCTCATGGCGGCGATGATCGTCGCGCCTGGCGCGGCGGCGCGGCAGTGGACCGACCGGCTCGGCGTGATGGTCGTGCTGTCCGGCGCATTCGGCGCCACGGCCGGCGTGGCCGGCGCGGTGCTCAGCGCCACCGGCGCGAACCTGCCGACAGGCCCGATGATCGTGCTCTGTCTGACGGCGATCGCGATCGCGTCGCTGACGCTCGCGCCCAATCGTGGACTCGTCTGGGCGTGGGTTCGGCAGCGGCGGTCACGGCGGCAGCTCCGCGTCGAGGCGACGCTGCTCGACCTGTACGCCATGGCTGCGCAGCACGAGGATCCCGGGCACGCACACTCGAGCCGGGCGCTCGCGGCGCTCGGCCGCGGCGACGTGCCGCGGACGCTGGAGCAGCTGGCGGCGCGCGGCCACACCCGGCACCTGGGCGCCGACCAGTGGGCGCTGACGCAGGAGGGCCGGGCCGAGGCGCGGCGGCTTCTCGACGAGCAGCGCGTGGGAGGAGGAGGCGACGACGCATGACGTGGATCCAGGCCGAGATCCAGCTCATCGCGGTGGTCGTAGCCGCCGCCTGCGCGCTCCCCGGCGTGTTCCTCGTGCTCCGCCGGATGGCACTGATGAGCGACGCGATCAGCCACTCGATCCTCCTCGGGATCGTGCTGGCGTTCTTCATCGTCGAGAATCTCTCGTCGCCGCTGCTGATCGTCGGCGCCGCGCTCACCGGGCTGCTGACCGTCTGGCTGGTCGAGCTCACCCACCGCACGCGGCTGGTGCGCGAGGATGCGGCGATCGGGCTCGTGTTCCCGGCGCTGTTCAGCATCGGCGTGATATTGATCGCCCGCTACGCCGGCAGCGTGCACCTCGACATCGACGCGGTGCTGCTCGGAGAGCTGGCGTTCGCGCCGTTCCAGCGCGTGATGATCGGCGGCCGCGACTTCGGCCCGCAGGCGTTGTGGGTCATGTCGGCGATCCTCGTGCTCAACGTCCTGTTCATCACGATGTTCTACAAGGAGCTGAAGCTGACGACGTTCGACGCGGCGCTGGCCGCGTCGCTCGGGATATCGCCGGCGCTGGTACATTACGGATTCATGGCGCTCGTCTCGATCACCGCCGTCGGCGCGTTCGACGCCGTGGGATCGATCCTGGTGATCGCCCTGATGATCGCGCCGCCGGCGGCGGCGTACCTGCTGACCGACCGGCTGTCGTCGATGATCGGGCTCTCGGCGGCGATCGGGGCGGGTTCGGCGCTCGCCGGCTACTGGCTGGCCCACCTGCTCGACGCGTCGATCGCCGGCTCGATGGCGACCATGGCCGGTGTCGCCTTCGGCATCGCGTTTCTGTTCTCGCCGGAGCGCGGCGTGGTGGCGCTGGCCCGGCGCCGGGCCTCGCAGCGGCTCGAGTTCGCGCAGCGGATGCTCGTCATCCACCTGCTCAACCACGAGGGTAGCGCCGAGGCCGCGGAGGAGAATCGGGTCGGCCATCTGCACCGCCACCTCCGCTGGAGCCCCGCGTTCGCGCAGCGGATCGTGCGCATCGCCGAACGCCGGGAGCTGGTCCGCTGCGAGGAGGCCGAGGCGCTCGAGCTCACCAATCGCGGGCGTGAGCTGGCGCAGCTCGCCCTGACGCGCTGAGGACGGTCGCGGCGATGCTTGTTCCGGCGGGCGGCGGCCAGTAGGATCAGGCAAACCCTCCCGCCATGATGTCGCCTACACGACACATCGACGACCTGACGGCGCCGGTCGAGGACTACCTCAAGGCGATCTACGAGATCGAGCTTGCGGGAACGGCCGCGGCGACCAACGACATCGCGCAGCGGCTGTCGATCGCGCCGGCGTCGGTGAGCGGGATGGTGCGGCGGCTCGCCGATCAGGGGCTGATCGCCCACGAGCCGTACCGCGGCGTGCGGCTCACGGATGCCGGCCGGCGGGCCGCGCTGCGCACGCTGCGGCGGCACCGCGTAATCGAAGCGTATCTGGCACGCGCGCTCGGCTACCCATGGGATCGCGTGCACGAGGAGGCCGAGCGGCTGGAGCATGCGGCCTCGGACGAGCTGATCGATCGCATGGCATCGGCGATCGGCGAACCGACGGTCGATCCGCACGGCGCGCCGATCCCGACAAGGGAGGGCGCGGTCGAGGAGCGCCGGCACGTCACCCTGGCCGACCTTTCGCCAGGTCAGCGGGCATGCGTGGTGCGCGTGAGCGACGAGGATGCGGAGCGCCTCCGCTATCTGGCCGAGCTGGACATCGTGCTCGGCGCCGAGGTCGAAGTGGTGGACCGCGCGCCTTATGACGGACCGATCACGATCCGGCTGGATGGCGGCGAGCGCGTGGTCGGACCGGCGCTGGCGTCGCAGGTGAGGGTCGAGCCGGTGAAGGGCAGGGGTCGGCGAAGGCGGGAGTGAGTCGCGGGGCCGGGCCGGAACCGGACTTTGCGCCGCTCAGGGAACGGTCCTTGCGCCGTCAGTGCGGGAGCCCGACACCAGACGGAGGTACGGTCGTGACTGCTCGCACCGTTCGCGCGGATCCGGATGCCGGGATCCCCGATCTCGTTCGAAGTCTCGGAGAAGACTCCCGGCGGCTGGTCGATGACGAGATACGCCTGGCCAAGCTCGAGGCGCGGGAAGCAATGCACCGGACTGCCCGCGGCTCGATGTGGCTCGGGATCGCGTTCGGCGTCGGGGTCATCGCGCTGACGGCGTTCACGATATTTCTCGCCGCGATCATCGGCCGCGCGCTCGGCAGCTACTGGGCCGGCGCGCTGATCACCGGAGCCCTGCATCTGGGCCTCGCGTTCGTGCTCATCCGGAGCGGCACCTCGCTGCTCGCCGAACCGTCGTACACGCTGGAGCAGACGCGCGATGAGGTGAAGGAGACTGCCCGCTGGGTCTCCGAGGTTCGCGCCGAGCGCGCCGAGCGCTCGGACGGCCGCCACGTGGCCGCGCGCTAGCGCGCCGGGCCCGCGCGGGCGATTCGTCCGGCGATCCAGGCCTCGACGTTTCGCTCCAGCACGTCGAGCGGCACCGCGCCGCTCCCCAGCACGACGTCGTGGAACGCCCGCAGGTCGAACCGGGGGCCGAGGCGCTCCGTCGCCAGCGCCCGCAGCTCCTTGATCTTCAGCTCGCCGATCTTGTAGGCCAGCGCCTGCCCCGGCCAGGCGATGTACCGGTCGATCTCGTTCACGATGTCGTGCTCGCTCTTCGCGGCGTTCGACGCGAAGAACTCGATCGCCTGCTCGCGCGTCCACCGCTTGTGATGCATCCCGGCGTCGACAACCAGCCGGACCGCGCGCCACATCTCGTAGGTCAGCTGGCCGAACTTCGAGTACGGGTCGCGATAAAACCCCATCTCCTCGCCCAGCGACTCGGCATAGAGTCCCCACCCCTCGGTGAACGCCGTGAAGCCGCCGAAGCGCCGGAACTCGGGGAGCTCGCCGAGCTCCATCGACAGCGCGATCTGGAGGTGGTGGCCGGGGACGGCCTCGTGGAGCGTCAGCGCCTCGATCTCGTAGATCGGGCGAGTTTCCGGCCGGTACAGGTTGACGTAGTAATAGCCGGCGCGGCTGCCGTCGGCCGCCGGTCGCGAGTAGTAGGCGGTGGTCGTGTGCGGCGCCACCGCATCCGGAATCGGGCGGACGCCGTACGGCATCCGCGGCAGCGTCCCGAAGAGCCGCACCAGCTCGGGATCCACGCGCTTGCTCGCCGCCAGGTACGCCTCGAACAGCGCTTCCGGTGTCTCGTGGTAGAACCGCGGATCGGTGCGGAGGTGCGCGAGGAACTGCGCGAACGTGCCCTCGAACCCGACATCGCGGATGATCGCTTCCATCTGCGAGCGGATGCGGGCGACCTCGGTCATGCCGATGGCGAAGATGCTGTCCGGCGTCAGATCGGTCGTCGTGAACGCGCGGGCGCGAAACGCGTACAGCTCGGCGCCGTCGGGCAGGTCCCACGCGCCGATACTCGCGCGCGTCGCCGCGAGGTAGTCGTTGCGGAAGAACCGGTCGAAGCGACGGTACGCCGGCACGACGACTTCCCTGATCGCCGCCTGGGCCTCGCGCTGAAGGCGCTGTCGCGTGGCGGCCGGGAACGAGTCGGGGAGCTCGGCGAACGGCTTGTAGAACGGGCTGCGCGCCGGATCGTCCACCAGCTGCGCCGCCACCTGTTCGGGGATCCGCTCCATGATCACGCGCGGGTGGACGCGCCGTTCGGCGATCCCGCGCCGCATCAGGGCGATGTTCGCGTCCACCTGCGTCCCGAGTCCGCGAAGCCGGGCGATCCAGTCCTCGTGATCCCGCACGGTCTGGAAGCGTAGCGACTCGGCGAGATTGTCGGCCGTCTGGATCCCGCCACGCTGGTTGAGCGGGATCAGGAACTCCCGGAACCGGTGCGCGGCGACGGACTCCTCGTACTGCCGGTGGAAGAGGTCGTAGTTCAGCTGCTCGGCCGGCGGGAGCGCGCCGCGATCGATCGCCACCAACCGCCGGAGCACCTCCCGGTCGGCGGTGTGGCTCCGCTCGATCGCTTCGAGGGAGAGATCGGGCCACATCGTGTTGTATCGCCGGTCGCCGAGCGCCGAGGCGAAGGTCGGGTTCTCCCGCAGCCGCCGCTCCCACTCCTCGGTGAACAAGGCGTGCAGCCGCGCGGTCGGATCGCCCGCCGGGGCCTGTGCTCCGGCGGCGGGAACGGCGAGGAGCAGGAGAGCAACGCCACAGGCGGCACGGCGAACGTGAATGAGCGACATTGGCTGACCCTCGGCGAGGAATGGCGCCGCGACGCGCGGCGGTCCGCCAATTGTCTGCCAAGGCCCGCGCGTTCGCAAGCTCGTCCGGAAGGTGAGTCGAGCACGGCGAGGAGGCTAGATTCCCGGTCACCACCATCCGCATCGATGCTCCCACTTCTCCTCGCGCTCGTCCTCCAGCAGCCGCAGCGCGCGGGCGAGCCGCCCGCGTCCGGCGGCGCCCCCGCTACGCGCGCCGAGCGCACGATCGCGATCGATGAACGACTCGCCGCCGATGCGCGGCTTGGGGTCGGCGACCGGGTCGTTGTGGCCGGGGCGCCCGACGCGCCCGGCGACACGGTGCGCATCGCGGCCATCGTCCGCCGGCGCGCCGACCCCGCCGAGGTGGCGCGCGACGAGTACACGGTGCGGCTCCACCTCGACCACCTTCAGGCCCTCTCCGGCTACGGCGACCGGGTGGACTACTTCGCCGTCGCCACCGTGGGCGCGGCGGCGACCGGGTTCGTGGTCGATCGGATCAACGACGCCGCGTTCGGCTTTCGCGCCCACCGCTCGGCCGACATTGCGGTCGAGACGTCGCGCACGTTCGCCGTGGTCAGCCGCTTCCACCGCGCGATCGGCGTGATCACGATCGTTGCCAGCGCGACGTTCCTCCTCTGCATCCTGCTCCTCAAGGTGGACGAGCGCCGGCGTGACATCGCCGCCCTCCGGCTGGTCGGGATCTCGCGCCGTGCCGTCGTGCGCGCGGTGGTGATCGAGGCCGCACTGATCGCGGCCCTCGGCAGCCTGCTCGGGATCGGAATCGGCTGGGCCGCGTCGGCGATCGTGAACTGGCACTATGGCGCCGTCTACCGCACGCCGCTGGCGTTCGCGCTGGTGACGCCGGAGATCGTCGCGTTCGCCGTCGCGCTGTCGGTGGTGCTGGGCGTCCTCGCCGGTTGGCTGGCGGCGCAGCGGCTCGTGCGGCGCCCGCCGCTGGCGCTCCTCGGCCGCTGATGCGTTTCGCTCTCGCGTCGGCATCGCTTCTGCGCCACGGGCCCCGGACGCTGCTGGCCGTGCTCGGCGTCGCCGTGTCGGCCGCGCTGCTGCTCGACATGGTGATGCTCTCCACAGGGCTCGGCGTCTCGTTCCGCGCGCTGCTCACGCGGCAGGGATTCGATCTGCGCATCGCGCCACGCGGCACGCTCCCGTTCGACACCGAGGCGACGGTCGACCGGGCGAGCGAGGTCGCCCGGCAGCTTCGAGGACACCCGGCGGTGATTGCCGTGAGTCCGGTGCTGGGCGCCTCGGTGCACGTGCCTCGGGCCGACGGAAGCATCGCCGCCACGGCGCTCGGCGTCGATCAGGCCGTGCAGGGCGATTACGAGTTGCTGGAAGGCGTCGACGTGGCCCACGACGGCGCGATCGTCGTCAACGACGCGTTTCTCGCCGCGACCGGTGCGCGACTGGGAGACACGCTCGAGCTGGCCACCGGATACGATCCGCAGCTGCGCGCCGTCGTCGGCAGCCGGCGGCTGGTCGTCACCGGGCGGGCGCGCTTCATCTATCTCTCCGCCGATCAGCGCGCGGTCGCGCTCCGGCTCCCGGTGCTCCAGGCGATGGGCGGTGCCCAGCGCACGGACCGGGTGAACCTGTTCATGGTCCGCCTCGCCGAAGGCGCCGATGCGGACGCGGTCCAGCGCTGGGTCGGCCAGCGCATCCCGCGTGTGACCGCCATATCGACCGCGTCGGCGATCGAGCAGGTGGATGCGCGGCTCAGCTACTTCCGCCAGCTGTCGGTGATCCTCGGCTCCGTCAGCCTGATCGTCGGCTTCCTCCTCGTGACGACGCTCGTCACCGTGTCGGTGAACGAGCGCATCGGCGAGATCGCGGTGATGCGCGCCATCGGCGTGTCCCGCGCGCACATCGTGCACCAGATCCTGCTCGAGTCCCTGGCGATCAGCCTCGCCGGCGCGGCGCTCGGCCTCGGACTGGGACTGGTCACCGCGCGCTGGCTGAACGCGATCCTCGTCACGTTCCCCGGTCTTCCCGAGGCGATCGACTTCTTCGTCTTCAAGCCGCGGGCGGCGTGGACGGCGCTGGGTCTGCTCGCCGCCGTCGGGATCGCCGCCGGGATCTACCCTTCGTGGCGCGGCGCCTCGCTGCCGATCGCGCGCACGCTCCGGGAGGAGGCGGTCGGATGAGCGCGATACCCGTTCGGCCGGCCGCGGCGGCCGTCGCGCCGCGACCAGGTGAGCCTTTGCTCATCGCCAGCCGCCTGCGTCGCGAGTATCGACTCGGCGCCGAAACGGTGCACGCGGTACGCGATGTCTCGCTGACGATCGGCTCGGGTGAGTACGTCGCCATCGTCGGGCCCTCGGGGTGCGGCAAGTCCACGCTGCTTCACCTGCTCGGCGCCATCGATCGGCCCGACGGCGGCAGCCTCGCCATCGGCGGGCGCGACATAGCGCGGCTCGGCGATGCGGAGGCGACGGCGTTCCGGCTCCACCAGGTGGGATTCGTCTTCCAGCGCTTCTATCTGGTTCCGACGCTCACGGCCCGCGAGAACGTGGAGCTGCCGATGGCCGAAGCCGGCCGGCGCGGCGCCGACCGCGCGCGACGGGCCCGCGAACTGCTGGACTATGTCGGGTTGCTCGGGCGCGAGCGGCACCGCCCGGCACAGCTCTCCGGCGGCGAGCAGCAGCGGGTGGCGATAGCGCGCGCGCTGGCCAACGATCCGGCGCTTCTGCTCGCCGATGAGCCGACGGGTGAGCTCGACCTGCGCACCGGGGCCGAGGTCGTCGCGCTGTTCCGCCGGCTGAACGAGGACGGGACGACGATAGTCGTCGTGACGCATGACGAGGAGCTCGCCCGCGCCGCCAGTCGCGTGCTCCACATGCGCGACGGTGTGATCGTGCACGATGCACCCGCCGATCGGGAGGCGCGGTGATCGCCCGGCTGGCCCTTCGCAACTTTCTCGACCGACCGTGGCGCACCGCGTTCCTGCTCGGCGGCTATGGAATGGGCGTCGGCGTGATGATCGTGCTGCTGTCGATCGGCGAGGCGCTGCTCGCGCAGGCGCGCGACGAGCGGCTGGTGGGCGGCGGCGACATCACGGTGCTTCCGGAGGGGATCGATGTCGAGGTCATGAAGACGGGCGGGCTCGGCGGCATGTTCTTCTCGATTCCCAACGCGCGTTTCATCCATCTCCAGCTCCTCGCCTCGCCGCGGCTGGCCGACTCGGTCGCCGCCGTGGCGCCGCGGATCGAGGGAACGCTGCTCTACCTTCGCACGCTCGGCGGCGCGGAAATCCCGGTGCGCGCCACCGGCGAGATCCCATCGCGGACGCGCGCCGTCGGTGCCGGGCCGGAGCTCTCCGCCGGCGAGTGGGACGATGACGATCAGGATCGCCGGTGGATCGCCCCGACCGCGGCCGAGCTCTACGCGGACATCGACCGCTTTCATCTGCCGCCGCCGGGGCTCGCGGTGCCGGAGAGCTGGGCGGAGTGGCACTACTTCAACGTGCTGTCGCCCGGCGGTCGGCGGTGGGCGTTCATTTCGTTCGTCCTCGGCGGCAATATTCCCGATGGCGAGTGGGGAGGCCGTGTGCTCGTCACGCTGCACGGGATCGGCCAGCGCGAGCGGCGGTTCATCGCCGATGCGCGGCCGGGTGCGGTGCGCTTTTCGACCTTCCATCCCGATCTCGACATCGGCGGCTCGACGGTGCGACTGCTCGACGACGGGCGCTATCACGTGCGCGGCCGCGCAAGAGAGGAGGGAGGCGAGATGGCGCTCGACGTGGACCTCGTCTTCACACCCTCCCCGCGGGCGTACTTTCCCAGCGCGTCGCTGGGCGATGAGTCGCAGGGGTTCGTATCCGGGTACGTCGTGCCGGCGCTCCGCGCCGCCGCGACGGGACGGATCTGCGCCGGCGGTTCTTGCGAGACGTACGACGGAGCGCTCGGGTACCACGATCACAACTGGGGGATCTGGGCCGGGGTGACGTGGGAGTGGGGCATCGCTCGCGCAGGACAGTACTCCATTCTCTACGGCCAGGTGCAGCCACCCGACACGATCGCGGCGACGGCGCCGCTGTTCGTGTACGTGGTGGACTCGCTCGGCTTTCTCGGGATCTTCCGTCCGGCACGAGTGCACTACGAGGACGCGCGCACGATCCGCGTGGACGGACGCCCGGTACGCGTTCCCGCGCGCGCTCTGATCGCCGACGCCAGGGGTGCGGACACGCTGAGGCTCGAGATCGAGATCGAGGATGCGTCCGGTACCGACATCCGCAGACCTGTCGTCGTGGGTGGCGGCGAGGCCGTCCTGTTCGAACCGTCGCGGCCGTATTTCATTCAGATGAAGGGGCGTGCGCGATTGTCCGGACGGATCGGGGGCGAGGTGATCGGCGCGGAGGGGCAGGGATTCTTCGAGACGTATCGATGATTCAAGTCGATTGCGGTCATCGCTTTCGGTGCCGCGAGTCCTCCGGCTTCGGATCGTGCGCTTTCCCACCACCACGGTCGATCATCGGACCCATCCCATCGGCCCGGTCAGCGGCGCCGTCGCCTGTGGAAGGTTTCCGCGCTCCCACGGGGCGGTCGAAGAATCCTGCTTCGGGGCGCGCGTCGCTCGGACCCGGGTCGGCGAATTCCGCGCGGTGGTGCGATGCCGTTCCGCCCATGTCCAGATCGGGTGCCGTCGTTCCCCGTGGCGCGTCCGCGGCATCAGCGGTGCCGATCACGGGCCGCTCCACCACGTGCTCTCCCGCGTGCCGGCGGTAAGCCTCGGCCGCGTAGGGGCGCACCGTGTCCCACGCACCATGGCGGGCACGAAGGTCCTCGTTCCAGATCCGGCGCAGGTCGGGCATGACCGACAGGAACGATCGGCCACGATAATCGGGATTGCTCGCCGCGATGTGTCCGAGGTGATAGGCCGGGCTCACGTCCTCGTACGCGCGGGTGCCGTCTGGCAGCCGCCCATAGTGATCGCGGTAGTAACTGTCATCGTCCTCCGAGTAGCTGACCGAACGGGCGACCGCCGAGCCGGCCCACCAGCCGCCGAGCGCGCCGCCGACGGCGCCGATCGCGGTGCCGAGTGGTCCGAGCAGGATCGTACCGACCATGCCTCCGGCGACCGCGCCGGAAGCGCTGCCGAGCGGAACAGCCGCGTGATCAAGCTTGCGCTTCTCGTCCGGATCCAGCTCCCGCGGCTGCGCGTCGTCGGGCGAGCGAATGCTGGCGGACCGCGCGGTTCCCAGAAGCTCGCCCGGCGGGCGCTGGTTCGTCGGCCGCGGGTCTTCGTCCGCCCGCTCCCGGTCGTGCCGAGCATCCTCGTCGTGCCGAGCATCCTCTCGCATCATTGCCTCTCGTCGAATGGTCGACTGTCGTGCGCGCAAGTTCGGGACCGGGATGCGCTTGACACGACCGCTCCGGCGCGCCCGATTCCGGCCATGCCGGGGCGCATCCGCATCGGGACGCAGGGATGGAACTACGACGCGTGGGTCGGCCCGTTCTATCCGAGCCGGACGCGCGCCGTCGACTTCCTGACGATCTTCGCGCGTGCATTCGAGACGGTCGAGGTGGATTCCACCTTCTACGCCATTCCGCCGGCGAAGACGATCCGCGGCTGGGCCGAGCGGACGCCGGCGGAGTTCCGCTTCGCGCTCAAGCTGCCGCAGGAGATCACGCACGAGCGCCGGCTGCGGGCCGCCGGCGATGCGACGAGCCTGTTTCTCGAGCGCGCGCGAGAGCTCGGAGAAAAATTGGGGCCGATCCTCATCCAGCTCGGCCCCGACTTCGCGCCCACCGAGCTCCCGGCGCTCGCCGCGTACCTGCCGACGCTGCCGCGCGATCTCCGCTTCGCCGTGGAATTCCGGCAGCGCGGCTGGATCCACGAAGGCATACTCGCTGTCCTCGCCGAGCACGGGGTCGCCCTCGCGCTGAGCGACGGCCGGTGGATTCCGCGCCGCACGATGCTCGAGCTGGCATCGCGACCGACGGCGGACTTCGCCTACGTTCGGTGGATGGGCCCCAACCGCGACATCGTGGACTACTCCCGCATCCAAGTGGATCGCACGCGCGAGATCGAGAAGTGGGGAGGCGTGCTTTCACCGCTGGCCGAGCGCGCGATCGACGTGTACGTCTACGTCAACAATCACTTCGCAGGCCACTCGCCGGCGTCGGCGCGCGAGCTCCAGCGGCTGCTCGGGCAGAAGCCGGTCGATCCGGATCAGATGGGGGAGCAGATGATGCTCTTCTAGAAGGTACGAATTGGACGAATTGGACGAATTGGACGAATAAGACGAATTGGACGAATTGGACGAATTGGACGAATGAAAAGTCGAAGGGAGGGCCAGCCTGCCAGCCGGGCCGATGCCGACTTCGTCATCATTCGTCCAATTCGTCCAATTCGTCCAATTCGTCTTCAGAGCGCCCCCGTCTCCCACGGTCCCCAGATCGCGAAGGTGCCGCCCAACGTGCGCCCGGCGTCGATCGTCGATCCCTGGATGTTGACGAACAGCGTCTGGCCGTCGGGGCTGAAGCAGGCTCCGGCGAGCTCCGAGCGATTGAGAACGTTGCGCGCGAAGTCGAAGATGTCGCCGTTCCGGGTGAGGCCGCGGAGGTGCGGGACGGCGTTGCCGGAGGGATCCTCGCACATGACGACCCCGCCGCGTGGGCTGACGCAGATGTTGTCCGGCATGTTGAGCACGTCTGCCGAGGGCGACTCGAAAACCAGCATCAGGTCGCCGCCGCTCGACCCGGAGCCCGGGGTGAAGCGCCAGACCTGCCCCATGCGGGCGTCGCCGCCGCTCGTCGCCAGAAAGTAGATGCTGCGGTCACCGTACCAGCAGCCCTCGAGTCTGGCGAACCGTGCACCTCCCCGTTCGAATCCCTGCGCGAACACGGCGCCGTTGTCACTCTGCGCGTCGCCGGGGTCGGGGTTGGCGATCGGCACCCAGGAGACAGGAAGCCGTGCGCCAAGGCGCTGTCCGTGCGAGGTATTGAGCCCCGGCTGTCCGTTCACGGCCAGCATCTCCAGGCGCCCGCCCGCGGCCAGCCGGCCTTGCTCGGTGGGGATGAAGCGGTAGAACCCGGAGAGGTGCCGGTCTTCCGTCTCGTACACGATCCCGGTGTCGGGATCGACCGCCACCGCCTCGTGCACGAACCGTCCCATGGCCGGCAGCGGCTCCGCCTGTACCGTCTCCTCCGCCGACGCCGGCACCTCGAAGATGTACCCGTGGTGCTTCTGCCAACCGTGGCGCACGCCCTCGGTGTTCTCCTCGCACGACAGCCAGCTCCCCCACGGCGTGGTTCCGCCGGCGCAGTTGACGATCGTGCCGTTGAGGCTGATGAAGTCCCGCACCAGCTCGCGCGTACCGTCGGGACGCACGCGCACCTCGAGCGACGTGGTGCCGCCGCCACCGCGCGAGTCGTACGCCTTGGCCGGATCGCCCTTCACCCTGGAGTTCGCCGGGTAGTCGCCGTTCTCGTGGTTGCGTATCAGTCGGACGTTGCCGTTCGGCAGCGCGAACGCGCCCATTCCGTCGTGCGCGCCCGGCGTGCGGTGTCGGTCCGACATCATCTGGCCGGTGACGGAGAGTCGGGCGGCGCGAAAGCCGGCGGGGAGCTCCAGCTCGGGCCAGTCTGCGCCGCGTACCAGCGGGCCGTAGCCGCCCTCGCCGAGCCCGACGACGCGCGGTGCGCGATCGACGCCGCTCGCGTCGCCGGCGCGCAGCGAGCACGCGGTGAGCCCGGCCAGCGACGGCGCGATCAGCGCGCCGCTGGTGAGGAGGGCCGAGTTGCGAAGGAATTCACGCCGGTGTACTGAAGACATTTGTCACTCCGGTGCGCGTTGACTGGACCGGCCGACCGAAGGCCGGCCCTCGGCGCCGGCTTCCGCAACTTGCCGCCGGAGCAGCGCCGCGTCCAGCGACCGCGGGCCCGCGCCGACGATCAGCAGGAAGATCGATCCGAGCAGTATCGACCAGTCGGTGCGCGAGTCGTGCACCATCCGCCAGAAGCCGTGTTCAAGGGGGTCAGAGTCGTTGAACGGCAAGTTCACCCGCAAAAGGTGTTGAACCCGTTCAACAACTTTGACCCCCCTGAAACCCCTTGAACGGCCGATCGCCACGCAGTACGCAGCACGCCAGTACTTCCCCTATCTTTGGGTCATGCGCCTCCGCAGCGTCATCGCCGTCGTGGTCGCCGTCCTCGTGGCCGCCGTGTGCATCCGCCTGGGGTTCTGGCAGTTGGATCGGCACGGCCAGCGGCGGGCGCTCAACCAGATCGCCGAGCGGCAGATGACCGAGCCGCCGGCTCGTTCGATCGACGAGCTCGCCCGGGACACCGCCGCCGCCCGCTACCGGCCGGTGGCGCTAACCGGCACGTTCGACTACGACAACGAGATCGTCCTTGCCGTGCGCAGTCACCAGGGCTCGCCGGGAGTGAACCTGTTGACGCCGTTTCGCGTTCCCGGGGATGAACAGGTGGTGCTCGTCAACCGTGGGTGGGTGTACGCCCCGGATGGCGTGACCGTGGACCTCGAACGATGGCGCGAGGCGGAGGAGGCGACGATCCATGGTTACGCGGTCCCGTATTCGGCGCCGCCGCCCGATGGCCCCGGTATCGTGGTCCAGGCCCGGAGCGTGCGTCGTCTGGACCATGCCTGGCTGGCCGAGCACGTTCCGTATCCCCTGGCACCGCTGTACGTCATCGATACGACTACGGCGCGGACCGCGCCGGGAACGCCGGCCCGTCTGGGCGGTGTGGCGCTCGATGCGGGTCCGCACCTGGGCTACGCCGGGCAGTGGTTCCTGTTCGCCGCGATCGCCGTGATCGGAGTCGGAATCCTCGTCTGGCGTGATCGGCAGCCGATGCCGCTCGCCGCGGTGGATGAAGTGGCGAGCGCCGGCGCCGCCGGTAACCCGCGTGACGGCGGTCTCGTCCGCCGCCACCACTAACCGAGAGCACCATGGCAGATTCAAAGAATGCGCTGGCGAGCGAGACGGAAGCCCGCGACGTCGCCGAAGCCGCGCGAGAGAGCGAGTGGTCGGGCCCCAGCTTCGTCCGCGAAATGTTCCTGGGACGCTTCCAGCTCGACATGATCCACCCGCACCCGCCGAGCGACCCCGATGAGGAGCGGCGGGCGAAGCCGTTCATGGACCGGTTGCGTGCGCTGTTGGAGCGGTTGGACTCCGACGAGATCGACCGCACCGGGCACATCCCGGAGGAGGTCGTGCAGGAGCTCCGCGACATGGGCGCGTTCGGTATCAAGATCCCGCGCGAGTACGGCGGGCTCGGGCTCTCGCAGCGGTCCTACATCCGGGCGATGGAGTTGGTGACGTCGAAGGACGGGTCGCTGACCGCGCTCCTCTCCGCGCACCAGTCGATCGGGGTACCGCAGCCGCTCAAGCTGTTCGGCACCGACGAGCAGAAGCAGCGGTTCTTTCCGCGCCTCGCCAAGGGGGCGATCTCGGCGTTCGCGCTCACCGAGGTGGATGCGGGGAGCGATCCGGCGAACATGACCACGTCGGCGACCCTCAACGCCGACGGCACGCATTGGATTCTGAACGGCGAGAAGCTCTGGTGCACGAACGGCACCCGGGCCGAGCTCCTCGTAGTCATGGCGCGGACTTCCGACCTGGTGGTGAAGGGGAAGCCACGCAAGCAGATCACCGCGTTCATCGTCGAGATGGACACGGCCGGCGTGGAGATCGTGCATCGCTCGCGGTTCATGGGGCTCAAGGCGATCGAGAACGGCGTGATCCGGTTCACGAACGTGAAGGTGCCGCGCGAGAACCTGCTTTGGGGCGAGGGCAAGGGATTGAAGCTGGCGCTGATCACGCTGAACACCGGACGCCTTACGCTCCCGGCGAGCTGCGCCGGCGGCGGGAAGGCGATGCTGAAGATCTCGCGTGAGTGGGCGGCGAAGCGCGTGCAGTGGGGGCAGCCGATCGGCCGACACGAGGCGATTGCGCAGAAGCTCGCGCGCATGGCCGCCGACACGTTCGCCATGGAGGCGATCGCCGAGCTGGCGAGCGCGCTCGCCGAGCGGGGGGGGTACGACATCCGCCTGGAGGCGGCGATCGCCAAGATGTGGAACTCCGAGGCGGGGTGGCGGATCGTCGATGACGCGCTGCAGATCCGCGGCGGCCGCGGCTACGAGACCGCGGAGTCGCTCGCCGGGCGCGGCGAGGCGCCGATCCCGGTCGAGCGGGCGATGCGCGACGCGCGGATCAACCTGATCTTCGAGGGCTCGTCGGAGATCATGCGCCTGTTCATCGCCCGCGAGGCGGTGGACCACCACTTCAAGATGGCGTTCGACATCGTGCGCCCTGGCGCCTCGATCAAGGAACGGCTGTCGGCCGCCGCGCGCTCGGCGCCGTTCTACGCGACATGGTATCCGGCCCGCTGGCTCGGGACGCCGAAGATGTACGGCGAGTTCGGCCGGCTGGCTTCGCATCTGCGGTTTGCCGACCGGGCGACGCGCAAGCTGGGGCGCGCGATCTTCCACGCGATGGTGCGGATTGGGCCGAAGCTCGAGCGGCGGCAGATGGTGCTCTTCCGGGCGGTGGACATCGGCGCCGACCTGTTCGCCATGTCGGCGGTGTGCTCGCGGGCGAAGATGCTCGAGGGGCAGGGGAACGACGAGGCGGTCGAGCTCGCCAACCTGTTCTGCCGCGAGGCGCGACAGCGGATCAAGGCGAACTTCCGGCAGTTCTACGGGCCGAACGACAAGGAGCTGTACAAGGTCGCGAAGAACGTGCTCGATGGCGAGCACGCATGGCTCGAGCACGGGATCGTGAGCCTGGGCGAGGAAGAGATCGAGGCGACGATGGTCGATCCGGAGGCGCGAACGGTCCGGGGCGAGGCGGCGGGCGTCGGGGACTAGGCCGCGGCGCTGCGCCGTTCGACCTGAAGCGTCAGCACGGCCACCGCGATCAGCGCTCCACCGACGATCGTGCTCGCGGTCAACGGCTGGGTCAGCACGATCGCGCCGGCGATGGCGGTCCAGAACGGCTCCACCGTCGAAACGATGGCCGTGCGGACTGGCCCGAGGACGGCCAGGCCCTTCAGGAAGGCGACGAAGCCGAGCATCGTGGAGATGAGCGCCAGGCCGAGCACGGCGACCCACGCGGCCGGCGCGAGTTGCGCCGTGATCGCGCCAGTGGCCAGGCCGACCGCGAAGAATATGGTCGAGGCGCCGATCGCGATGTAGGCGCCGGCCACCTGCGGCCGGATACCGCGCTGGATGCGCCCGAGCGCCGGGATGTACAGCGCGTAGATCATCGCCGAGCCGAGCGCCAGCGCCACGCCGGCCGGATGCATCGGAGCGCTCCACGGCGAACCCACCATGACCGCGATCCCGGAGAACGACAGCGCCAGCGCGATCAATCGCAGCCGCGTCAGCGGCTCGGTGCGGCGCACGGCAGCGATCACGGCGACCCAGGCCGGAAACGTATAGAAGAGGAAGCCGAGCGTCGCCACCGGGATGTAACGCAGCGCGGACAGGCTCACGAACGCCACCAGTGCCTGTCCGCCGCCGCCGACGAGGAGAGCCGGCACCCACTGTGCGCGCGGGATCGCGAGTGAGCGCGGACCGCCGCCGGCCGCGGTCAGCAGGGCGGCACCCAGCAGATACCGGAAGGCGAGCAGCGTGAGCAGCGTGGCACCGGCGGCGATCCCAATGCTGACGAAGATCGAGATCGAGCCGAAGCAGCAGGCGGCGAACGCCACCATCCCGGTTGCCCGGGCCAGGCTGCGAGGCGCCGTCGCGGCGGGCGCCGCGCCCAGCGGAGGAGCGGGCGCCGACGCGTCCATCACGGCAGCGCCAGAAGCCGCGAGGCCACCGCGAAGTAGATCGCGATCCCCGCCACGTCCACGAGCGAGGCCACGAACGGCGACGACGCGATCGCCGGATCGACGCGGATCCGCGTGAACAGGAGCGGCAGCATCGCGCCCACCAGCGTCCCGGTGAGCACCACCGCCGCGAGCGTCAGTGCCACCACCATGGCCACGTCCGACGAGTTGCCCCACGTGATCGCCCGCACGTACCCCATCGCCCCGAGGATGATGCCGAGCACGACTCCCTGTCCCGACTCGCGCCACATCACCCGCAGCGCGTCACCGAGGCTGACGTCGCCCACCGCCAGCGCGCGGGTGATCAGCGTCGCCGACTGAGACCCGGAGTTCCCGCCCGAGCTGATGATCAGCGGAACGAAGAGCATCAGCCCCGTCGCCGCGAGCAGCGTCTCCTCGTGGTGCTGCATGATAGTCCCGGTGAACATCACGGCGAAGAAAAGGAGCGCCAGCCAGCCTAGCCGCTTGCGCGCAATGCTGAAGAAGCCGACCGCGAAGTAAGGGTCCTGGAGCGGCTGCATCGCGCCGAGCCGCTGGACGTCCTCGGTGGACTCCTCGACGATCGCGTCGATGACGTCATCCACCGTGACGACGCCGATCAGACGCCCGTCGTCGTCCACGACCGGGACGGCGACGAGGTCGTACTTCGACGTCACGCGCGCGACCTCCTCGCGGTCGGCGGTTGCCGGCACGCTGACGATGTCCTCCCAGGCGATGTCCCTGATCCGGCTGCCCTCGGGCGCGGCGAGCAGTTCGCGCAGCGACATGACGCCGCGCATCCGCCCCTGGGCGTCGGTCGCATACACCGTATAGATGGCCTCGCGTCGCCCGAGTCGGGCGATCGCCCGCACGTTCGCCAACGCCTCCTCGACCGGCATGTCCTCGGGGACGGAGACGAACTCGGTCGTCATCAGCCCGCCGGCGGTGTCCGGCTCGTACTGGAGCAGCCGCTCGGTCTCGCCCCGCGCCTCGGCCGGGATCGCGGCGAGGATGTCCTCGGCGTGTTCCTCCTCCAGCTCCTCGAGCACGTCGGCCCGGTCGTCCGGCGTCATCTGAGCGAGCAGAAGCGCCGCCTTGGCCGGTGAGAGCGCCTCGAGCACCTCGGCGCGCAACTCCTCGTTCATGTACTCGAGCACGTCTGCCGCCCGCTCCGGTGGCAGCGACGCGAGCAGCGCCGGCACCCGCTCGCGCGGCATCGACGCGGCGACGTCGGCGAGATCGGCCGGGTGCATCTCCTCCGTTTCGGCGGCGACGCTCTCCGGCGCGGTCTCGATCAGCTCGAGGATGTCGGGCACCAGCAGCGCCGCGATCGGGCGCTCCTCGTCGTGCGGTGGCGTCATGTCCAGATCTCCGGAGTCGCGGGCCGCGGATGCACGCGGCCGCTCGTGCAGGCGGCCGACAAGTTACCCGGAGCGGCGACCGGCAAACAAGCCGGCCTCAGAGCGTGGGCAGCCTCCGGCTCGTCTGGCTCCAGCGCTCGACTTCGAAACCGGCCACCTTCACCGCTTCGACCAGCACCTGGGGCGTCACTCGCGCATCGTGCTCGACCTCTGCGGTGCCGAGCGACACCTCTGCGCGTACCACGCCGTCGAGGCCGCCGAGTGCCGTTTCGACGGCGCGGACGGCATGGACTGCGTTCATGCCGCGGATCTGGAGAATCGTGATCGTGCGGGGACTGAGGGTCATCTCGTAAACGGTCTCCGTGGCGGCAGCTCGGCGCGTCCCGCATGCAGACTTGCATCGCGACCGAAATGCGGGCACCTCACTCCGTCGGCGCAGGCGCTTATACGCTGCGAGCCCGCGGCCTGGGGGTCCCGTCCTCTCGTCAATCTGGCACCGCGGTCGCTTGCTACGCGCCAGCGCCTCCTCCGTGAGGCGCCCGCATTTCTGCGCTGCCGGATGCCGCCCTGCAAATCACGTCGCGAAGCTCACACCTACCTCGGGTCCGCGTCCCCCCCCCGTTTCCTCGTCTCAGCGTTTGCGCGTCTCCGCGCTACTGGCGAAGCCGGCATTCGCGCGGATCCGCTGCCGATATCGATGTCCGCTCCCTCAGTTGACTTCCCGGTTCGGCGTCGGGCAAGTTCTCGGACCACCTTTTCTCCGGATCAGCATGACCTCCGTGGCCTTTCTCGGGCTCGGCGCCATCGGACGCCCGATGGCGCGGCGCCTCGCCGGACGTCCCGGCATCGACCTGACGGTCTGGAACCGCACCGCCCAGCGCGCGGAGGAGTTCGCGCGTGAAACGGGCGCCGGCATCGCGCCGACTCCGACCGAGGCGGTCCGCGGCGCCGCCGTCGTCATCACCTGCCTCTCGACTTCAGCCGACGTCGAGTCGATCCTCGGCGGCGACGATGGCATTCTCGCCGGGATCGCGCCCGGCAGCGTGCTCGTGGACTGCACCTCGGGTGATCCCGTGACGTCGCGCCGCATCGCGGCGCATCTGGGCGAACGCGACGTCGGATTTCTCGACGCGCCGGTCAGTGGCGGCACGACCGGCGCCGAGGCGGGGACGCTGACGATCATGATCGGCGGCGATGCGCGCCTCCTCGATCGCGTGCGCCCGGTGCTGGAGGCGTTCGGGTCGAAGGTCGTCCACTGCGGCGACATAGGCTCGGGCGATGCGCTCAAGGCCGTCAACAACGCGCTCCTCGCGATCCACATCTGGTCCACCGCCGAAGGGCTCGCCGCCCTGGCCCGGGCCGGCGTCGCGCCTTCCGTGGCGCTCGACGTCATCAATGCCTCGAGCGGCCGGTCGAACGCGTCGCAGAACCTGTTTCCGGCCCGCGTGCTCAACCGCGCCTTCCCGCGCACCTTCCGGCTCGCGCTGCTCGACAAGGATGTCGGGATCGCCGCCGCGTTCGCCCGCGACCAACACGTACCGTCGCCGCTGCTGCAGCTCGGCGCCGAGCTGTTCCGCGCCGCGCACCACGAGCTCGGCGGCGACGCCGATCACGTCGAGGCCGTGAAGCTGGTGGAGCGTTGGGCGGGAGTGGAGATCGCATGACGCGCGTAGCCGGCGTGGAGGAGATCCGCGACCATTTCCCGGCGCTCGAACGCCGGCACGGCGGCCGCCCGGTGGCGTACTTCGATGGACCCGGCGGGACGCAGGTGCCGCGCGCAGTCACCGACGCGATGGTGGACTACCTCCACCATCACAACGCCAATACGCACTGGAACTACCCGACGAGCATGGAGACGGACGACGCGATCGCCGCCGCCCGCGTCGTGCTCGCCGATTTCCTCGGCGGCCGCCCGGACGAGATTGCCTTCGGGGCGAACATGACGACGCTCACCTTTCACGTCGCCCGCGCGCTCGGACGGGGCTGGGGAGCGGGCGATGAGATCGTCGTCACGGAGCTCGACCACCATGCCAATGTCGCTCCGTGGCGCGACCTGGAGCGCGAGCGCGGAGTCACGATCCGTACCGTGCCGATGCGCGTCGAGGACGGGACGCTCGACGAGGACGCGCTCCAGCGCGCGATCGGCCGGCGGACGCGGCTCCTGGCGATCGGTGCGGCGTCCAATGCTCTCGGCACGATCACCGACGTGCCGCGGTGGGCGCGCCTGGCGCGCGACGCCGGCGCGCTCGTGTTCGTGGACGCCGTGCATTACGCGCCGCACGCGCTGGTGGATGTGCAGGCGCTCGGCTGCGACTTCCTCGCCTGCTCCGCTTACAAGTTCTACGGGCCGCACATCGGCGTACTGTGGGCACGGCGTGACCTGATCGAGCGGCTGGAAGTTCCGAAGCTGATACCGGCGCCGGACGAGCCGCCGGAGAGGCTGGAGACCGGCACCCAGAATCACGAGGGAATCGTCGGCGCCGCGGCTGCGGTCGATTTCATCGCCTCTCTGGCCGAGGGTGGGTCGCGGCGCGAGCGTCTCGGCCGCGCCTTCGAGGTGCTGCACGCACGCGGGTCGGCGCTCCTCGACCGGCTCTGGCGCGGGCTCGAGGCAGCAGATGGAGTGCGTCTGCACGGGCCGCCGCCGGGGCATCCGCGCACGCCCACGCTGTCGTTCACGATGGACCGTGTTCCCTCCGGCGAGGTGGCGTCCGCGCTGTCGCGGCACGGGATTTTCTGCTCGAACGGCGACTTCTACGCGGCCACGGTCGTCGAGCGCCTCGGGCTGGCCGCCGAGGGGCTCGTTCGCGCCGGGTGCGCGTGCTACACGACGGAGGACGAGATCGATGCGCTCGTGGCGGGCGTCGCCGCCATCGCCGGGCGCGACGTCCCATTGCGCACCTAGGAGAAAGACATTCGTGCGAGCCGCCCGCATCGCCGCCGCCGCGTTCCTCGCCGCCTCGCCCGCGGCCGCACAGCGTCCCGACACCACCGCGCGCGACACCACGCGGCTGCCCGCGGTGGAGGTACTCGGGTCGATCCTCGGTCCCGCCGGGCCGCGCATCGGCTCCGGCGTACCCGCTGCGACCACCGTGCTCGACGGAAGCCACGTCCGCGCGTGGCACCCGCCCGTGCTCAGCGAAGCGCTCGCCGGCGCGCCTGGCATCTCGCTGTACGACGATCTCGGCAGCCCGTACAAGACGACACTGGTGACGCGCGGATTCACTGCCAGTCCGGTCGTCGGGCTCTCGCAGGGCGTCTCCGTGTTCATCGACGGCATACCGGTCAACGAGCCCGACGCGGGCCAGGTGAACTTCGACCTGCTCCCGCTCGACCACGTGCGCCGCATCGAGTTGATGAGCGGCACGGCGTCGCTGCTCGGGCCGTATTCCCTCGCCGGCGCGATCAATCTCGTCACTCACCGCGGCAGTGGGCCGCTCGAAGGGACGGCGCAATTCTCCGCCGGTTCGTACGGTGCCTACTCCGGCTCCGGCTCCGGCTCGCTCGGCGGCGAGGCGGGCGGATGGAGCTACTACGGCGGCGGCGGCTACCAGACCGACCTCGGTTGGCGGCAGGTCACCTCGGCGACACAGTACAACGCCCTCGTCAACCTCAGTCGGGCGCGCGAGCGCGGCGGGATCAGCGTGCAGGCGTTCGGCGCCAGCTCTTACGCCGAGACGGCGGGGTCGCTCCCGGAGAGCGTGTATGGCGACCGGCCCGACTCCAACCTCACCGGCGGCGACTTCGAGGATCTGACGCAGCTCCACCTCGCCGTCTTCGGGTGGCGTGAGCTGGAGCGCGGCCGTGCCACGCTCGGCGTCTGGTTCCGCGAGCACGACGCAGAGCGCTTCAACGTCAACCAGGAGCTGGACCCCGATGTCCGTGCGTTTTCCGAGAACCGCACTATCGGCACGAACGCCGACTGGCGGGCGACCTTCTCCGCCGGCGAGGCGCTTCTCGGGCTGCGGGTTGGCGCCACCGGGAGCGTCAGCTCGACCAGTGTACGGATCTTCGCCGAGCGCATCGACCCCGGGCTCACGACGCACGTGAGCAGCCCGATACAGGAAGTCGGCGGTTACGCGATCGCCGACTGGATCCGCGGCCCGCTGACGCTCTCGGCGGGTTCACGGCTCGATGTCATTCGAATCCCGTTTCGCAACCGGCTCGATTCGACGCGCGACACGACGAGCCTCTACATCCAGCGGAGTCCGCGCGGCGGCGTGAGTTGGGCCGTGCATCCCGGTGCAACGGTGTACGCCTCGGTCGGGCGCAGCTTCCGCGCGCCGGCGGTGATCGAGCTGGCCTGCGCCGACCCCGAGGAGCCGTGCCCTCTGCCGTTCGCGCTCGGCGACGACCCGCCGCTCGACCCGGTGACGGCGACGACGGTGGAGGCGGGCGGCCGCTGGGTGCGCGGCGCGCTGACCGTCGGCGCATCGGTGTACCGCACCGAGGTTGGCGACGAGATCTTCCTCTTTCCGTACGCGGACGAGAGCGAGCCGGAGGGCTCGACCATCGATGGCTTCTTCGCCAACGTCGCCCGCACGCGGCGCGAAGGCGTCGAGCTGACTGCCCGGGTGCAGCCGCTCGTCTGGGCGCGGGCGCACGCCAGCGCCGCGTGGACCAGCGCCACGTTCCGCACCGGCGACATCGAGCTGTTCAGCATCCGCGAGGAGGCCGGCGCCGACAACGAGGTGGAGATCGGCGACCGCATGCCGCTCGTCCCCGACCGCATCCTGACCGCCGGCGCCGATCTCGATCTGCCGCGCGGCCTTCGCGCCGGGATCGAGACGCGGCACGTGGGCCGCCGTTTCCTGCGAGGCGACGAGTCGAACGAGGAGCCGCAGCTGCCCGCCCATACGGTGGCGATCGTCCGCCTCGGCGCCTCGTTCGGCGACTGGGAGGTACAGGGAATCGTCCGCAACGCGTTCGATGTACGCTACGCGACGTTCGGGACGTTCAACATCCACCAGGCGGCGGGCGGAGTGGTCGAGCGGTTCCTGACCCCGGGGGCGCCGCGTACGGTCCAGGTGTCGGTGCGGCGGCGCTGGGGGGCGTGAGGGGGCAGGGGCAGGGGGCAGGGGATAGGGGATAGGGGATAAGGAGTAGGAAGCAGCGCCGCAGGAAGGACACTCGTCGTTCGTCCTTCGGTCCTATCCCCTATCCCCTATCCCCTTCTTCCGCGACTCCGCCTCCCGCTCCAGCGCCGGGATGAACTGCTCGTACAGCGACCCGGGATGCCACAGGATCCATCCGTCGAACCCTGCATCATACACCGCGCGCTTCTGCTCCCGGATCTGCTCGGCGCCATAGGGCGGCTGTCCGAGTGTGAATGCCTGGAGCCAGGCGCGCACGTGCTCCGGGTTCTCGATCCCGATCTTGCGGTTGCGCTCGTACGCGCCGGCGATCGCCTCGTAGACGATCCGGTACGGGTCCGCGTTGGGCCGCGGCACGCCGAACGAGCCCGGCGGATAGTGCGACGGATACACCATCGGAAGCAGGACATCGGTGACCCGCGCGAGCACTTCCCAATGCTGCCCGACCTCCAGGGTGCCGTTGACCGTCGTCACCAGCCCGAACACGTCCGCCGTGCACCGCGCGCCGAGCGCGCGCACGCGCGGACACGCCTCGCCGAGGAATCGCGCCAGCGCCTGTGCCTTCGACATGCCGTCGGCGCCCGGAAAGACCTGCTGCGGCAGGCTCCGGTACGGCTCGGGAAAGCGGATGTAGTCGAACTGGATCTCCTCGAATCCGAGCCGCGCCATCTCCTCGGCGACGCGGATGTTGTACTCGCGGATTCCGGGGTCGTACGGGTTGACCCACGTCAGACCTTCACGGTCGCGCCACGCCGTCCCCTCCGGCGTCAGGATCGTGTGATCAGGGTTGAGGCGCGCGGCCACCGAATCCTTGAACACCACGAGCCGCGCAATCGGGATGATCCCGTGCGCCTTCATCGTGTCGATCAGCGCGGGCAGTCCGGGTATGACGCCGGCACGACCGGCGTTCCGCTGCACCAGCGAGTCGCGCGATGTGTAGTTGAGGCCGAACTCGTCCTTGAGGTCGAGGACGAGCGCGTTGATCTCGGTCGTGTCGGCTATCGCGATCAGGTTGCGCATGCGCCGCGGGCTCTGCGATGCCCAGCGGTTCACGTACAGACCACGCACGATCCCGGGGTCGGCCACGCGCACGCCGCTGTCGCCCGACGGCGGACGCGGCGCCGGAAGCGCGCGCGAAGCCGGAGCTCGGCCGGCCGCAACGGAACCGGGCGCGCTCGCACCGGACGCGGCGGACGCGGCGGACGCACCGGATGCGGCGGACGCGTGGCGTGGCGCTGGGGCGGTGTCGGCGGCCGGCGAGGACGCGGCCAGAGCAGGCGTGGCGCCGACCGTGGCCAGCGGACGGTCGCCGGTGCGCGACTCGGCGCCGGCGTCGCAGGCGCCGAGCGCCAGGACGAGAAGCAGGGTGCGGCGATGCATGCAGGGGAGGTGGACGACGGGAAGGGGCGACAGGTTCGAAATCTAGCGCACGCCGACCATCGGATGCGCGGATCGTGCCGATGCGCGACCGTCCGGCGAGCGAGTATATTTGGCTCGGCGCTGCCGCGGTTGAGCGGCTGCCGCTGCCGGACCCGGGCATCGGGCTCTGCCATGCTCGCTCGCCGGCCAGTCGCCTCATGCTGACGACCGAGCCCTGCCTCGGTGACGGGAAAACCCGGTGATTCGCTCCTCGCGCCTCTGGCTCGTTTGTCTCCTCATCGGCGCATGCCGGCCCGACCGCGGGCCGACTCCGCCGCAGCACGAGTTCCTCGTTGTGGCTGGTGACTCCACGTACTGGGTGCGCGCCGAGACCGCCGGCCCGGTGGAGCCGCGTACCACCGGCACGCGCGTGCGGGCATCGCCGCTCTATCTGGCGAGGCTCGACGGCCGCTTCCACGAGATTTACCTGGCGGACGACGACCGCTCGCACTACGAGGCGATCCTGATCGGGCAGCGCCTGTATCGCCGCGACATAATCGACGGCGACTCGCTGCTGGTGTTCGAGGACACACTGGTCGCGGGCCTGGCACGGAGCTGGGCGCGCGCCAATCCGGGCTCGCTCCCGCTCGATGCCGACGAGGAGGCGAGCGAGGAGCCGGAGATCTACGCCACCGCCGATGTGGAGATACTGGCGCTCCACGGGCACGTGCTCTCATATGAGTATCACGTCGATGTGGAGACGCGCGACGGCGATGCGTCGCACATGACTCGGCGCGGCGCGCTCGATCTGCGCCGCGGCGCGCCGCTGACGCTGCGCTCGCTGTACGGCGCCGACGCGTCGCGGATCGAGGCCGAGGGCCGCCGGCGTTTCGCCGCGGTAACCGACTCGGTGCTCGCCCACGGGAGCGCCGTCGCGAGGCGTGCCGGCGAGGCGCTCGCCGGCTTCGTCTTCGATCCTACCAGCTTCTCGATCGCCCAGCTCGAGGGGGAGTCGGCGGTGACGTTCCTCGTCCCCGGCGAAAGTTCCCGCGCCGAGTGGGTGCGGCTCGAGCTGCCGCCGATCGCCGCCGGCGCGCCGCCGTGGTGGGAGGAGATCCGCGCCACGCTCCCCGTGACCACCGACGACCCGCTCGTCGACCGCTGGCCCCGTCCGGACTACGACGTGCTGGCACGCTACGCGTCCGACGCCGACACGGTGGTCCTCTCGCTTCGTGGCACGAGCCTCACCTGGCGGCTCGGTGTGCTCGCCGCGCCCGTGCACCGGATCGAATGGCTCGATGCACCGCCGATCGACTCCGTCCAGCGCGCGGCGCTATCCCGCGCCTTCGACGAGGCCGAGCTCTACGACACCGACCGCCGCATCGCCGCGACCGGCGATGCCCGGGCGACGGTTCGCGTGCACGCCGCCGTTTGGACGACGTCGCGCGTTCCCGTAGCCGCCACGGCCGGGCGCCGGCACCGCGCACCCCATGGACGACGAACCCGATGAACGAACCGCCGCAGCGACCCGGCCGGGCGTCCCGCGAGAGCGAGCACGAGACGTCGGAGATCATGATGCCGCAGCACGCGAACAACCTCGGGCACGTGTTCGGCGGCGTGATACTCTCGATGATGGACCGCACTGCGGCGGTCGCCGCCATACGACACGCCCGCAACTCGTGCGTGACGGTGTCGATCGATCGCGTGGACTTCCGCGAGCCGATCCACCTCGGCGACCTGGTCGTCATGAAGGCGAGCGTGAACTTCGCCGGCCGTACATCGATGGAGATCGGCGTGCGGGTCGAGGCCGAGGACCTAATCACCGGCCTGCGGCGCCACACCAACTCGTGCTACATGACGTTCGTGGCGGTCGATCGCAATGGCCGGCCGATCCCTGTTCCCGCGGTGAGGCCCGAGACGCCCGACGAGCAGCGCCGCTACGCCGCGGCCCAGGAACGCCGCCGCCGCCGGCTCGAGGAGCGCGAGAGCGAGACGCACAATCGAGCTGAGCACTGACGATCGATCACCTGGCACTTCGCCGTTCGTTCTCCTTGACACCTCCTCCCGATGAACGATTCTTCTCGCACGCCCCATGCATCGTATTCCGCCGACTCTTCCCTCCGGGCGATGAAGCTGTTCTCCGTCGAAGACGCCAATCGTACCCTTCCCCTCGTCCGCCGCATCGTGGCGGACATCGTCTCGTCCTATCAGCGGTGGCAGGAGCGCGTGCGCGAGTTCGAGGCGGCCGGCGCCGGCGCTGGCGCCGGCGGGCGCGCGCAGCGTCCGAGCGATGCCGCCGTGTCGATCAACCGCGAGGTGCAGTTCCTCGCCGCCGAGATTGCGGCTTACGTCGAAGAGCTCACCGCGCTGGGCATCGAGTTCAAGGGATATGAGACGGGGCTCGTGGACTTTCCCGGAGAGATCGACGGCCGCCCGGTCTACCTGTGCTGGCAGCTCGGCGAGGAGTCGGTGCAGTACTGGCATGCCCGCGATGCCGGCTTCGCCGGCCGGCAGCCGCTGACGGCGAGCATGGTCGAGTGACCACGGCATGGCCGCGCGCCCGATGAGATTCTTCGCGGCCCCCGACGGCTTCCGCTACCACGTCGAGGTGTCCAATCCCGGGTCGAGCAACGCGATCGTCGTCTTCCGCCACCCGGACCCGGACTTCGCGGGCCGCGACCGGTACGCGTGGTTCATCAATCGGGGCCCCGAGGCCCGCAGCGTCACCTCACGCCTCGACCCGAAGCGCGTGCTCGATGAGCTGACCGATGGTGATGTGGCGAAACTGTTCCGGCGGTCGATGCCGGTGTCGGCGGGCTGGAACTAGGAATCGTCCTCAGGGAACCGCACCTCGATTTCCATTCCATCCTTCGCCAGGAGCACCCGCGCGAACTCCTCCTTCGCCTCCCGTTCCAGCGCCGACGCGTCGCGGGAGTAACGGGCGGAGAAGTGGGTGAGGATGAGCCGCTGCACGCCCGCCTCGCGCGCGACGCGGGCCGCTTCGCGGGCCGTCGAATGACCGGTCTCCAGAGCCCGCGTCTCCTCCTCGTCGCCGAACGTCGCCTCGTGAACCAGGACGTCGGCGCCGTGCGCCATGGCGACCGTCGACGCGCACGGCCGCGTGTCGCCGGTGATCACCACCCGGCGGCCGGCGCGCGTCGGACCGACGAGCGTGGCGGCGTCGATCACCCGGCCGTCTTCCAGCGTCACGGCGTTTCCCCGGTGGAGCTTGCCCCAGAGCGGCCCCTCGGGTATTCCCAGCTCGCGTGCCAGCTCGGGGTTGAAGCGGCCGCGCCGCTCGTCCTCGACCAGGGCATAGCCGAGTGACGACCCGCCGTGCTCGACGGCGAACGGCACGATCGCGTAGTCGCGGCGGCGGATCAGCTGTTCCGGCACGACCTCCTCGATCTCGACCGCATAGCCGAGCCGCTCGGCGCCCAGCCCCTCGGCGCGCCGCAGCACGCGGGCGGCCCCGCGCGGACCCCACAGCCGGAGGCACTCCGTACGCCCCTGGAGCCCCATCGTCCGCATCAGCCCGACGACGCCGAGCACGTGGTCGGCATGCCAGTGAGTGAAGAAGATGTCGGCGAGGTTGAACGAGATCCCGTAGCGCATCATCTGGCGCTGCGTTCCCTCGCCGCAGTCGAACAGCATGGTCTCGCCCTCCCGCACGAGCGCGATGGCGCTCACGTTCCGTTCCACCGTGGGACGCGACGCCGAAGTACCGAGGAAACGCAGGGTGAGACTCATGGCCGGGGAATATACTGCCCTCCCGCCGGGAGGCAGTGTTGCGCGATCGCGTCTCGGCCCACAAGTTGCCGCAACTCTGCGAAGCACACTCGCACGGCCGTGCGAGATCGCGGAACGCCAGCAGCGAGGGGCGCGAGATGGCGGAGCAGAGAAAGAAGCGGGGCGCGGGCAAGCGCGCGCCGATGGGAGACGAACCGTCGCGCGACGATGACCGCGCCCGGAAGGCGAGCACCGCGGCGCGTCGGCGCGTCGAGAGCCATCCCGCGCCGCCCTATCCGGCGCAGCATCAGCGGCGGCCGGGGCTCGAGTCAGAGCTCGAGCCGCGGCCACGCTACCTGGCGCCGAACTATCGCGGTTCGGGGAAACTGGAGGGGAAGACGGCCCTGATCACCGGCGGCGACTCCGGGATCGGCCGCGCGGTGGCGGTGCTCTACGCGAGGGAGGGCGCCGATGTGGCGATCGTGTATCTTCCGGCCGAGGAGGACGATGCGCGGGAGACGAGGAGCGCCGTCGAGGCGGAAGAGCGCCGCTGCCTGCTGATCCCCGGTGATGTCACCGATCCCGGGTTCTGCCGGCGGGCGGTCGAGCGCACGGTCGCCGAACTGGGTCGGCTCGACATCCTCGTGAACAACGCCGCATACCAGCAGCACCGTGCTTCGCTGGAGGAGATCACCGAGGAGCAGTGGGATCGAACGTTTCGGACGAACATCTACGGTTACTTCTATCTTGCGAAGGCCGCCCTCGCGCATCTTGGGCCGGGAAGCGCGATCGTGAACTGCAGCTCGATCACGGGGCTCGAGGGGAGCCGGGAGCTCCTCGACTACTCGGCGACCAAGGGGGCGATCAACGCCTTCACGAAGTCGCTGGCGCAGAATCTGGTGGACCGGGAGATCAGGGTGAACGCGGTGGCTCCCGGTCCGGTGTGGACGCCGCTCAACGTCGCCGACAAGCCGGCGGGTAAGGCGGGAAGGCACGGCATGGCACAACCGATGCGACGACCGGCCCAGCCGGAGGAAGTGGCCCCGGCCTTCGTCTTCTTCGCATCGGAGCAGGATTCGAGCTACATCACCGGGGAGGTGCTCGCGCTCCTCGGCGGCGAGACGACGGCCGCGTGAGGCGACCGGGCGAGCGAAGGATGGCGTGAGATCGCGCGCATGATCGGTGGCGGGCCGGGGGCCCGTCCCCACCGCGGCGCGCCGGTCCGCGAGTTGCGTTGGTTCGAGCACCTGCGGCCAGCACAGGGCCGGTACGAGCGAGTCGAGTACTGGCGGTCCCGTTGGGAGATGAACCGGCAGTACGATCTCAGCCCGACAGCGTGGGAGGACTGATGGCGGAGAGAGAGGGAAAGAGCCGGCGCGGATTCGCTTCCATGGATCCGCAACGGCAACGCGAGATCGCGAGCAAGGGTGGCAGAGCGGCGCACGCGAAGGGGACGGCGCACGAGTTCGACTCCGACGAGGCGCGGCGCGCGGGGCGGAAGGGCGGCGAGGTCGTGAGCCGCAACCGTGACCACATGGCGGAAATCGGGCGCCGGGGCGGTGAAGCCCGGGGCGAGAATCGCGCATCCTCGCGCGGCGAGCGCGGCGAGGATGCCGCCCGCGGCGATGGCCGCGAGCGCGTGAGCCGCGACAGCATGGGCCGTGAGGGGATCGAACGGGAAGCTCCGTTGCGTGGCGGGAACGGTTCCGCCGGGATCCCGACCGGGACCGCACGGGGCGAAACGATGGATCGCGACCGCCATCCGGCACAGCCGGACGAGCGCACCCGGGAGTCCGGGTCGCGCTGACGCGCGACCGGCGTGCAACGGCGGCGGCCCGAGGGCCGGCGCCGGGGCCACGCCGTTCGCGTGAAGCGGCCGGTCAGCCCGTGAGCTCGGCCTGGGCGGCGAGCACGGCCCCGTGCCGCTCGGCGTCGATGTTGCGCCCGGTGACGACCACCGCCACCGGCGCCTGCAGCTCGCGCAGCCTGCCGTTCAGGAGCGCCGCTACGCCCACGGCGCCCGAGCCCTCCACCACCAGACCCTCCTTGTGGTGCAGCCAGGCGATGGCCGCGCCGATCTCCTCCTCCTCGAGCGTCACCATCTCGTCGAGCGCGAACCGGCCGATCGCCAGCGCTTCATCGTCGATCTGACCGGCGAGACCATCGGCGAGCGTCGGCAGGCTGGGGATCTCCACGACCCGGCCCGCGTCGAGGGAGCGCGCCATGGCCGCTGTGTTGACGCTCTGCGCGCCGGCGATCCGGACGTGCGGCGCCGCCTCGCGCAGATAGGAGCCCACGCCGCCAAGCAGCCCGCCGCCGCCGACGCAGACCACCACCGTCCGCACGCCGGGGAGCGCGTCGAGGATCTCGCTGGCGACCGTCCCCTGTCCGGCGAGCAACGGGTCGCCGAGGCACGGGTTGATGAACGAGGCGCCGTGCTCGCGGGCCCACGCCTTCGCGGCGACCATCGCGGCGTCGTAGTCCGGCTGCGAATCATCCACCCGGGCGCCAAGGCCGGCGATTCCCTCCTTCTTGACGCGCGGCGCCGTGGCCGGCACGAAGATCCGCGCCGGCACGCCGAAGTGCCGCGCGGCGAAGGCGACGCCGAGCCCGTGATTCCCGGCCGACGACGCCGCGACGCCGCGGGAGCGGACCTCAGGCGGGAGCTCGGCCAGCGCGTTGAACGCGCCGCGCACCTTGAACGAGCCGGTGAGCTGCTCGCTTTCCAGCTTGAGGTGCACGTCGCCGCCGACGATCCGGCTCAATGCCTCGGAGCGGCGGAGCGGCGTCGGTGGTACGACGCTCCGGATTCGCTCGGCGGCTTCGAGGATGTCGGCGGCGGAAACGGGCATGGCGGGAATTTAGAGGGGCGGGGGAGGCGCGAGGGGAGGGGATGGGGGCTACCTCGTCCCTACTCCGTTACCTCGCCCACGCGTCTTCGTCTTTCCTGCGAACCTGATCTCGACGACGCAACGAACTGTCCTGATTGCGCTTCGAGCCTTGACTTCGGCCGGTGAGTCGATACATTTCGACTCGTACGATCGGCCCCTGGGCGGTTCCGGGGGCATTTCGTTTGGCCCGGTGCGACGGGCGGCGTTCGAGCCCACCCGCGCCATTGCGTGTCGGGGCTGTAGCTCAGCTGGGAGAGCGCTGCAATCGCACTGCAGAGGTCAGGGGTTCGATCCCCCTCAGCTCCATGGCGACTCCTGGCATGCATCTCGCCAAAGGGTTGTTGCCCGCCGCCGCTCGGTAGGACGGAGAGTTCCAATGACGGCGCGCGTGGCATAATCCCGGCGATCCACTGCCAGGATTCGAGACGTCGCGGATCCCCTTGTGATTCGCGGCGTTCCTATTCTCGGCCCGCCCCGCGGAAACGCCTGGCGGGCCGAGTCGCATCGGGACCCTCCCTCGAGGCGCCCGTCCTGGGCGCCCGTCCTTGTCGGCGTATCATCGTCGCCCTGCCGCGACGGGTGTCGATGCGCCGGGCACACGAGTTGCCCCACCCCCGAAGCGATCACCTTCTGGAGGGAGCATGGAAATCCTGGCCTGGATCATCGTCGGGCTGGTCGCCGGAGTGCTCGCGTCGTTCGTGATGGGCGGGATCGGCTACGGGATCGTCGGCGACATCGTCGTCGGGATCGTGGGCGCGTTCATCGGCGGCTGGCTGTTTCGCTCGATGGGGTGGTCGGCGCCGTTCGGGGGGCTGGCCGGAACGATCTTCGTCGCCTTCATCGGGGCGGTGCTGCTCCTGCTGATACTCCGGCTGATTCGCGGGTCGACCGTCGCGCGCTAGGGGTCGGCGCGGCCGGAGTCGGTCACGCGCGGCGCGGGGGGTAGCGCGGCGACGAGGTCGCCATGCACGGCCAGCAGCGCGTCGCGGGTGAAGCGGAGCAGCTCGGCCTCGGTCTCGGCGTCCATGTCGCTGGCCATCTTGTGTCCGAGCCGGTTGAGCCAGCGGAGTATCAAGCTTTGCTGGACCTGGATCCGGATGTCCCGGGCGAGGACGGTCTGGGCGCCGCCGCTGTCGCGGGCCACGTAGCGGAGGAGTGCCCCATCGCCCTCGAACGGGCGGCGGAGCGGCGCACGGAGCAGGTGCTCGACGGCCAGCGGGAAGTGCCATTTCGGCTCCTTGCGGAAGCCGATCTCCCATCCGCGCGCCCGCGGCTCGTCGATCACCCGCAGATCGCCCTCGAGCTCCGACGTGCCGACGGTGAACATCAGGACGCGGACGGAAACGGCTACGCGGACCCGGAACACGACCGGCCCGTGGGCGGGCGGTCCGTCGATCGGCTGGAGTCGTCCATCGCGTGACCGGAAGCGGATCGTGACGACGCCGCGATGCGCGGCGGCGTGGAGCCACGCCGACCCGCCCTCGTCTTCGACGCGAATGTCGTAGCGGGCGCTGGAGACGTAGCGTTCGAGGTACCGGGCGAGGCGCGGCGAGTCGTTTCGCAGCCGGTCCGGGTGCATGCGCGCGGCCGAGCTGACGACGACGGAGCCGTCGGTCTGGGGCCGGGTGTCGAGCGCCTCGAGCTCGAAGAGCCGCCCCAGGGCGGCGTGCGAGCGGGGGAGTGCCGTGGGGATCGAGGAGCGGACGGCCGCGGCATCGCCGGCCTCGAAGGTGGCGAGGAGGCCGGTGGCGACGGCGTAGAGCTCGCGGGCACGGACGTTCCCTACTGCGAGCTCATCCGTCGCCGACCATTCGTATACGTTGTTGTCGAGCTGGCGGAGGTGCATCAGGTGCCGCGAGTCGCCGGGTCGGGCGGGGAAGGGGACGCGGTCGCGCTGTGCGAGCACGTATGCGTCGCCGATCTGGGTGCCTTGCACGGCGATGGTGCGGGTGTCGGCATCGGCCGACGACCACATCGTGCTGTCGCGGTGGATTGCGCCCGGCACGAGGAAGGAGCGGAGGAGCTTCTGTCGCGAGTCGAGGAGGCGGGCGTCGCGGGTCAGCGGGCCGAAGCGGCGGGCAAGCCCGGTGAAGAGACCGTCGGCGTTGGCGCGTGCGCCAGGCAGGGAGGCGCCGAACGAGGTGGACGCACCCGAGCAGCCGTTCGTACCTGCGGCGAGCAGGAGGGCGGCGATGAGTGTGGTCGGTGAACGCCAAGTGAGCGAGCCCGAAGAGCGTGTGCTGATACGGCTTTGCACGCTGTGAACGACGGCTCCGGCACCCTGTGGGAGGGGCACTCAGGGGTTGTAGGCGGGATATTCGCCCAGTAAATTACTCCGGTCGCGGCTGGTCCGTGAAGGGCAGTCGCTTGACGAGACATTGCCCCTTGGTGTAACTGGCAACACGTCTGACTCTGGATCAGAAGAGTCCTGGTTCGAGCCCAGGAGGGGCAACTCCGGTACCACGGTGCGAGCAACTGCCGCAAATCCGTGACCGTCCCAGGTTATCCCGGCGACTCGTCGCGGACTGTGCACCAGATCACGAATACCCAGAAATCGCGAAGCCCGGCCGCTCTCGATCGAGCGACCGGGCTTCGCGCATCTCCGACCGGGATGACCGTTCGGCGCTTCGATCAGCGCGTCACCGGTCCGAGCCGGACCGTTCGACTCGGATACCTGCCGACGCCTCGCACATCCGACGTCGGCGAGCGTTGCAGCTCGGCGAGGTCGATCGCGGCTCGCAAAGCGTTCCGGGAGCCGGCCTGCGCGGGCCCCTCGGCCCGCTCGACGTGCGCGACCAGATCACCCAGTAGCGCGTCGCCGAGACTCCGGCGCGAATTGTAGAGAGCCGCGATAGCTCTCGAGAGATCGGCGTCGGTGGTTCTTGCCGTCACCAGGATCACGTTCTGCGGCTCGATACCGGCGCGCCGCAGGATGACCGCGCGAGCCCTCGGCACCGGCAACGCTGGAACCAGAACGATGGATACCGAGACGTCCGGCCGGATGACGACCGGCCATGCCGTACGTCGAACCGCACCGGTGGAATCCGCGGCTCCCGTGCTCGACGATGCCGGTGGGCCGACCTTCGAGGACTGAGCAGTCAGGGCTTCCGGAAGCGCCATCGCCAGGAGCGCCGGCGCGATCAGGCGCAATATGAGTTCACGCATCGAAACCTCCGGGTCATGCGGTGTTTGAAGTTGGGTTGAAAGTGTGAGCGTCAGGAGGCGAGGCCGCAGCGCCAGGTCTCGACCTCATGGCACTCCCACCACTCCTCGACGATCTGTCCGTTCTCATACCAGAACCACTGCTGGCATGCCCAGCACGTGATCTCGTCCTGGTATCCGCCGTCCCCGTCGCCGCCGGTGCCACAATCGAGCCGGGCGGACCCGATCGTTTCGGCGAGCGCGCCAGGCGAGCCCGCACCTTTCGACTGCGCCAGATCGAACTCACACTCTTCGTCGTCCCCCGGTGTCGACACCGAGCAGTGGACCTCTGGCACGTACGGCATCTGGGAGTACCCGTGGGCGAGACCATCCCTCGTCCGGTTGATCGTGATAGACAAAGGGGAAGTGATGCCGATCGAAATCGAGGAGAACCAGGATCCGTCGTACCACGCGTCGTGGTTCGTGGCGGCGTGCAGGGTGATGTCGCACGGCGGCAGTCCCTTTATCGTCACGTGACCGGCGACGGTTCCGGACGTGCTGAAAAATCTGCGCGATGCCGAGCCGAATGGACTGATGGTATTGGACGCGATCAGATCCCGGCTCTGCGAGTGCCTCACCTCCCAGCGCGTGCTCTGGGTACCGCCATGACCGTCGAATGCGAACCCCGCGTTCACGACGCCGGAGCCGTCGTTGAGGAAGCCCGCCGTATAGGGATTGTTCACGCGCGCACTCGTTCCCCCCGGCGGGTAGTAGACACCGTTCTCCTCGTAGTGTTCGATGCCGTTGATGTAGTACGGGCCGGTGATCGTAGTCGAGCCGTCCGTCGAGAATCTTGGCGTTGGCTGTGTAGGCTGGTCGATATGTGAGCCTCGGAGAAACTCGAGCGCGTTCACCGGAACCTCATCGTGACGCCCTTGCTTTTCCATCTCTTCGACCAGCTCTCTTAGAGCCTCGATCGCAGCGTCGCCCCCTAGGACATCCAGGCCGACCGACGGAGCCGGCGGCTCGTCGTGCGAAGGGACGCGGGGACCGACCGTGTCGGCGCAGGCGGAGAACACCAGCGCCACCGGGATGGTGCAGGCGAGCCGCAGCCCGCTCGTCGAAGTACTCATCTGAACCTCCGGATCCTGAAGACTGAGAGGCGCCCGACCGCGTCCGAAAGGGCGGGCGACGGGCAGCCGATGATTCGTGATCGAGGAGGAACGATGTGGATGGGAAGCGTTGGACGTGGCATCACGTCCGCGCGCGTCGCGTCGTTCGCTTGCGTCCACGCGAGGAAGAACTGCTGGAGACCGCGGTTTCAGCCGAGCGGGACGAGCGTCACCTGAGGTCGTGCCGGAGAGTATCGGGCGATCGGCACGTCATTCGTCCCGCGCTTGACAGCAGCATCGGAGGAATCCTGCGCGTGTTTCGGGCGTCGAGCGCGCCCCACACAAGGCGGATCGAGTCGCCGGAGCCGAAGATGACGGTGGGCCGACTTATCGCGATCGAGCGCGGCACGGTGGGAGGAGTCGCGCCGCTCCACTGCCCGTCCCAGTAAAGGTGCAGTGGTTGCGTCCGATCGTCGACCGTCGCGAGAGCGGTGACGTGCAAGACCCCGGACGAATCGACCGCCGCGCCGAAAATACCCAGGGGACCATCCGGTACGGTAAGTCTCTCGTGAACGACCCACGTCCGTCCGAGGTCGGTGGATCGAGCCACGCCGATGTGCCGGGAATCGCCGCTCAGGTCGGTCTCGGTCCAGGTGGCGAGAAGGGTCGAATCGGGTGCCAGAACGACGCGCGGATCGTATCCCTGCACTCCGTTGGCCGTGTTGAGTCGAACACGTGGCGAAACGGCGGCGCCGCCGAGGTCGAAGCGCTGAGCGAATAGCGCGTTGCCCAGGTCAAGCGCCCCTCCAACGTAGACGACGACCAGCGTATCGCCCGGAAGTGGGGCCAGCGCCGTATAGAACGCCCAGGTGACCTCCAATTCGATCGAGCTCCATTCGTCGCCGACGCGGCGAACGAGGAGAGCCCCTTCGGGATCGAAGCGCGCGACGGTCATCCTCAGTTCATCGCCCACGGAGATCAACGCCGACTGGCTGCTCGATGTCCAGCGGAGCATCGCCTGCTCCATCACCCGCACCGGCTCGATCCACGCGCCATCCTCGAGCTCGGCCGACCAGAGCGCCTGCTCCGTCGTCGTATCGCTTTCGGACACCCCCCACACTACGGCGACGCGGCCGCCGCCAAGCGCCGCGGCGCGCGGCCAGCCGAGCATCGGGCTGGGCGGAAGCGGAATGAACTCCGCTCGACCATCCCGGCGAAGGAGAACGCCGGCATGCTTGAACGCTCCTGCCTCCGAGACCAACACGACGATCCCGCGGTCCGTCGACTCCACCGACAAGTGGCCGAACAGCAGCGTCCCGCGCGGATGGGGCACGACATCCGGGTGCTCGACGTAGACGCGAGTTCCGCGCTCCGTGCGGATCGTCTCGGCCGGAGACCAGGCGATGGCGCACTGGCCCTCCGTCCAGCCTTCGGGTGCCACTCTGGTCGCGCAGGCGAGCGGCGTTACCAGGGTGGTAACAAGGAGCAAGCGTGTCGCTCGGCTGAGCGCGCGCCGGGGCCACGGGTGAGGGCTCGCGTCCCGGTCGGTCGACGGCGCGGGCTTCTGCAGTATGTGGCTCGAGGGCATGGTGAGTGAGGATGCCCTCCGCCGGCCAGATAGCGACATCGTTTCATTGCGTGACGAACCGGTCGGTTTCTCGCTGGCCGGCGCGGCGGCAGTCCCGCACATCCGGCGCCCGGAGCGCCAAGGATGCATTCTCTCGTGGCGCCGTGATGCCGGCGCGAACCGGCGCCCTGCACCCTGCCCGAATCGATTACTCGCCCGGCAGCCGGCGCCGCCCGCGGGTCTCCGACTCTCACTCCCTCCGCGTCATGGCTCGTCAGGGAACGACGTCGAGGCGAGCGTCCGCGCGGAGTCTGGCAAGGGAAAGGAGCTCAGTACTGGAAGGCCAGCGTCACGCCCAGCGTCCGCGGCTGATTGGTCAGGTAGCCAACCCGGGCCCGCGTTCCCCGCTCCTGGTCGAGAGCCAGGAACGCGCGCTCGTCGGTCACGTTGTTCATGAACACGGCCAGCTCCCACGCGTCGCGGATCAGGCCGGCGCGCAGGTTCACCAGGTTGTACGCCGGCAGCACCGGATCGAACGTGAAAGTGGACTGGGTCAGCGGCCCTCCGATGGTCTCCCCGCCCGCCTGCTCGAACCCAGTCATGTCCACCGTGCCGAAACCCGGCGAGTGATCGCTGATCTGCGTGATGCGCGAGCCCACGTGCTGTACGCTGCCGCTGAGGAAGGCGCGCGACGCCAGCCCCACCGGCCACCCATACGTCGCGGCGGCGCTCACCTGGACCCTCGGCACACTGGGCAGGCGGTTGCCAGCCTCCATTCCCGAAACCGGCTGCCCCTCGGACAGAACCGTGGACTGCAGCTCGGAGTCGTTGAGGGACGCGGCGATGCTGAAGTCGAGATTCTGGTTCGGGGTGGCCGTGATCTCCAGCTCCACTCCCTGACTGCGGGCCTTGTCCACGTTGAAGATGAGCCGCGAGGAGCACGATCCGGCCGTGACGGTCAACTGGAGGTCGCTGATGTCCATGTAGAACGCCGACACGTTGATCGCCGCGCGGCCGCCGAGCATGCGGGCCTTGGCCCCGACCTCGTAGTTCCATGCGGTTTCGTCACGCCAGGCGTCCCGGCCGCTGAACGTGATCGAGTCCTGCACGGTGCAGAGCGGGACGTTGAGGGGATCGTTGATCCCGCCGAGCCGGAACCCGCGCGACGCCTGTGCGTTCAGCGTGAGCATGTCCGTCGCGCGGAAGCTGGCGATCGCGCGCGGCGCGAACCCGTCGGCCTTCACCGAGCCGGGAGTCGACACCAGCGTGGTTCCATTGTCATCGTTGCCGAAGAGCCCATCGAAGATCTGCTCGCGGTCCTCGTCGAAGCTGTAGTAGCGGAGACCGCCCGTGAGATCGAGCCGGTCGGTCACGCCGACCGTCGCTTCGCCGAACACGGCGATCTGCCTGGCGTCGTAGGAGAGGTCGGAGTAGAACAGCACGTCCCGCGCCGCCCGCAGTCCCTGGGTGGGAATGCCCGACGCCGCCTCGAACCCGGACACCAGCAGGCGCTGGCCATATTCGCGCTGATTGCTGCTGAAGAAGCCGCCGACGAGCCAGCGCGTTCGTCCCGTACCTCCGGCCAGCCGCACTTCCTGGGTCACCACGTCCACCCGGGTCGCGTCGTCGAGCGGAGCGTTGAGCGTGTAGATCTCCTCCGGGAGGCCGATGCTGCCACCGGTGATGCTCGAGGTGAGCGCGCCCGCATCGCGCACCACCAGGATGTCACGGTAGGTGTAGGAGGTGATCGACGTCAGGTTGACTCCCCCGAAGTCGTATTGAACGTTCACATCGCCGAGCACGAAATCGTCAGTGAACGGTTCGGGAAACTGCGTGAAGAGCTGGCGCTCGCCCAGACGGACCTGTGGGCGCGTGGTAGTGAACGGGTTGGCCAGGATGTTGAACGCGTCGATGCGGTTCCACCCTTCCATCCGCACCGTCTGGAAGACGATTCGCGGAGTGATGCTCCAACGCTCCTCGGGGGCGTACCGGACGGCCGCGCGCACACCGGTGCGCGTACCGGTGTTGACGTTCTCATCGACGCCGAGGTCGGGCTGCACCGCGTCCATGTAGCCGGCAAGCTGGTTGTGATAGACCGCCATGCGGCCCGCGGAGCTCTCGCCGAGTGGCACGTTGGCGCCGAGCTTGACGACGGCGCCGGCGTTGCCGCCGTGGATCCAGTTGCCGCCGATCTCGCCGAAGGTGCTGCGCGCCCCGAGCTCGGGCTGGTTGGTGATGTAGCGGACCGTTCCGGCGAGAGAGCCGGAGCCGAACAGGGTTCCCTGCGGCCCCCGGAGCACCTCGACGCGCGAGAGGTCGAACAGGTCGAGGTCGGGCGTGAACAGGGAAAGCGAGATCGGTGAGTCATCCAGGTAGGCGCCCACCTGCTCCTTCACGCCGGGCTGGTCGCGGGCGATCTGGCCGGAGGAGGCGCCGCGCATGGCGACCTGGCTCTGCCCCGGCCCGAGATTCTGCACGCTGAACCCGGCCACGGTGACGGCGATCGTCTCGATGTTGTCCGCGCCTCGCTGGCGAAGCACGGTCGCGGTCGGTGCGGCGATCGAGAAGGGTACGTCGGCCAGCTCCTGCTCGCGCAGCGTGGCCGTGACGATGACCTCCTGGAGCAGGACCGGGTCGAGCGTGAAGTCGGCCCTCACCTCTCCCGATGCGACCTGCACGTCGGCTCGAGTGGCTCTCCGGAAGCCGATCAGCGAGATGGAAACGTCGTAGCCGCCGGGTGCGAGGCCGGTGATCGAGTAGGCTCCATCTGCCGTGGTGGAGCTGCTTCTCGCGACGCCCGTGATGCTGTTCGTGGCGGTGACTCTCGCTGCCACGAGCGGCGCGCCGCGGGTGTCGCGCACGACGCCGCTGATCCGGCCGGTCTGGGCCTGGGCGAGCGCGGGGACGGCGGACAGGGTGGCCAACAGCGCGATCACTGCGAAGCGCCAGCTACCCGTGCGGAACATGGAAGCCTCCCTTCGAGAGATTGCCCGTTACCCAGATTGCACACACTTTCGTACGCCGCCATTCATGTTTTGTCAATACTCGCGTCCGCCGGTAACGCGCCGGGTGATCCGGCGCTGGTGGCTGGCGCAGCGATGGAGCACGGCGCCGCTCGTCGCGGCAATCGAGGATGAGCGGTGAGGTTGCAGCGGGGGCGACGAGGCGGGGCGGTCGTGTGCCACGGCATCTGGCGCCCGGCGCCGCAACGCTGCATTCTCTGCGGACGCGCCGATCCACCGGCGTGCGAGCGCCCGACAACCCTCCCGACCGATCCGCGGCGCGGCCGGCCGCCGCGCGAGCTCTCGACTCTCACCCAGCGCGCGATGGCACGTCAGGGAACTGTCTATGATGTCTGCATCGTCGGCTCCGGAGCCGGCGGCGGGATGGCGGCCTACGCCCTCACACAGGCCGGCGCCAACGTCGTGATGCTCGAGGCCGGGCCGGCGTGGTACGCCTCCCGGAACTCGGCCATGTTCACCCGCGCCTACCAGTCCCCACGACGCGGCGCGGCCACCAAGACCCGCCCGTTCGGCGAATGGGACGCCTGCGATGGCGGCTGGGAGGTCGAGGGCGAGCCGTACACCCGGGCACCCGGCACCCGGTTCGACTGGTGGCGCGCCCGGATGCTCGGCGGACGCACCAACCACTGGGGACGCATCTCCCTCCGGTTCGGACCCGCCGACTTCCGCCGGAAGTCGCTCGACGGCCTCGGCGACGACTGGCCGATCGGCTACGACGACGTCCGCCCCTACTACGACCGCGTGGACCGGCTGGTCGGGATCTTCGGCAGCCGCGAGAACATCCCCAACGAGCCCGATGGGATCTTCCAGCCGCCGCCGGCGCCCCGGTGCTACGAGCTGCTGGTCAAGAAGGCCTCCGACCGGCTCGACATCACCTGCATCCCGTCGCGGCTCTCGATCATCACCCAGCCCCTCAACGGACGCTCGGCGTGCCACTACTGCGGTCAGTGCAACCGCGGGTGCACCACCAAGGCGAATTTCTCCAGCCCCGACGTCCTGATCGCTCCCGCGCTGGCCACCGGCCGGCTGCGGCTGCTAACCGATTCCATGGTCCGGGAGGTCACCGTCGGGTCCGACGGGCTGGCCACCGGCGTCAACTACATCGACAAGGCGAGCGGCGAGGACCGGCACGTCCGCGCCCGCGTCGTCGTGCTCGCCGCCAGCGCCTGCGAGTCCGCCCGGCTCCTACTCAACTCGAAGTCGTCGCGGTTCCCGCAGGGGCTCGCCAACTCCAGCGGCACGGTCGGCAAGTACCTCACCGATACCACCGGCGCCAGCGTGGCTGGGTTCATCCCCACCATGACCGACCACATCCCGCACAACGAGGAAGGGGTTGGGGGGATGCACGTCTACATGCCGTGGTGGCTCGACAACCGGCGGCTCGACTTCCCCCGCGGATACCACATCGAGGTGTGGGGTGGGCTCGGGCCGCCGTCGGCCGGGTTCATGGGCGGCATCCAGCGCTACGCCCCCGGCGGCGGCTACGGCGCAGACCTCAAGAACACGTACCGCAAGTACTACGGCGCCACGATCGGCTTCTCGGGACGCGGCGAGATGATCCCCAACGACGACTCGTTCTGCGAGATCGATCCCGAAGTAAAGGACCGATTCGGGATCCCCGTGCTCCGGTTCCACTGGAAATGGACGGACCACGAGCACAACCAGGTGAAGCACATGCAGGAGACCTTTCGCGCCCTGATCGCCGAGATGGGCGGCGAGGTGTTCGCGCCCATGCCGTCGCGGGAGAACGGCTACGGGATCGCCACCGGCGGATCGATCATCCACGAGCTCGGCGGAACGCGCATGGGCGCGAATCCGTCCGAGTCCGTGGTGGACTCGAACTGCCGCGCGCACGACTGCCGCAACCTGTTCGTCGCCGACGGCGGGCCGTTCGTCACGCAGCCGGACAAGAACCCGACGTGGACGATTCTGGCTATGGCGTGGCGGACCAGCGACTACATCGCGGAGGCGAGGAGGAGGGGGGAGGTGTGAGGGACGAGGGACGAGGGACGAGGGACGAGGGACGAGGGACGAGAGACGAGAGACGAGAGACGAGAGCGAAATCCGTGGAGGCGTGATGGGTGAAGATGAGAGTCGCCGTGAGGTGAGTCGCGTCGGGAGGCGGGACGTCGTGAAGATGCTCGGGGTCGCGCCCGTGCTCGGCGCTTTGGAGTGGACGGGCGTCGATCTCGAGCGGGCGGCGCGCGCCGTGGCGCGGCTGGAGCCGGGAGCGCAGGGGTATGCGCCGAGGTTTTTCACCGCGGCCGAGTGGCGCACGGTGAACGTGCTCGTGGATTACGTCATCCCGCGCGACGAGCGGTCGGGGAGCGCGACCGATGCGAAGGTGCCGGAGTTCATGGACTTCATGTTGTCCGACCCCGAAACCGCCACGTCGGAGGCGTCGAAGACGGGGATGCGATCCGGGCTGGCGTGGCTGGACGCCGAGTCGGGGCGGCGGTTCTCGCGGACGTTCGTCGACGCGACCGACTCCCAGCGGCGCAGCGTGCTCGACGACATCGCCTGGCCGTCGCGCGCGCCGGCGGCGATGCGCGAGGGCGTGACGTTCTTCAACCGGTTCCGCGACATGACCGCGGCCGGATTCTTCTCCAGTCAGATCGGTTGGCAGGACCTCGAGTATATCGGACACACCTTCGTTCCACAGTGGAACGGCTGCCCCGAGCCCGCGATGCGCAAGCTCGGCGTCAGCCATGACCTCATGAGCACGCGAGTGCCGGTACAGTATGGCCGCGACGAGAAGTAACGGGGGACCTCCGGGCGCACGGCTCGGGATCGGGTTCATCGGCACCGGGTTCAACGCCCAGTTCCACCTCCAGGGGTTCACCGCCGTCCGCGATGCCGACGTCGTCGGCGGGTGGAGCCCGACGCGCAAGAATGCCCAGGCGTTCGCCGCCAAGGCGCGCGCCCTCGACGTCGGCCAGGCGCGCGCCTACGGCTCGATCGCCGAGATGGTCGCCGACCCGGCGGTCGACGCGATCTGGCTCGCCGGGCCGAACCAGGCGCGGATCGAGAACGTCGAGGAGATCGTGGACACGATCGAGCGCGGCAAGGGCGAGCTCAAGGGCCTCGCCTGCGAGAAGCCGCTGGCCCGCAACGTCGCCGAGGCGAAGCAGGTCATGGATCTGGTGAAGCGCGTCGGGCTGAAGACGGGCTACCTCGAGAACCAGCTCTTCGCCCCGCAGGTCGAGACCGGCCGCGCGCTCCTCTGGGCGCGGGGCGCGAAGAGCACCGGCCGCCCCTACCTCGCCCGCGCGGCCGAGGAGCACAGCGGGCCGCACATGCCGTGGGTCTGGCGCGGCGAGCTCCAGGGCGGCGGCGTGCTCAACGACATGATGTGCCACTCGGCGCTCGTCGTCCGGCACCTGCTCACCGAGCCGGGGAAGCCGCTGGCCACCGTGCGGCCGGTGAAGATCAGCGCCCACATCGCCAGCCTCAAGTGGTCGCGCCCCGCCTACCGCAAGGATCTCGCGAAGCGGATGGGGAAGGAGGTGGACTATGGGAAGTCCCCCTCCGAGGACTTCGCCAGCATGATGATCGAATTCGAGACCGAGGACGGCATGACGGTGCTCGGCGAGGCGACCACGTCGTGGAGCTTCGTCGGTGCCGGGCTGCGGCTGTCGGCCGAGCTGCTCGGGCCCGAGTACTCGATGTCGTGGAACACGCTCGACACGGGGCTCAAGCTGTTCTTCAGCCGCGAGACGCGCGGCCAGGTCGGAGAGGACCTCGTCGAGAAGCAGAACGCCGAGATCGGGCTGATGCCGGTGGTGGTCAACGAGGCGGCGGCCTACGGCTACGAGAACGAGGACCGGCACTTCGTGCGGGTCTTCCTCGGCAAGGAGACTGCGAAGCTGACGTTCGAGGATGGGTTCGAGGTCGTAAAGGTGCTGATGACCGCGTACCAGAGCGCCGAGCAGGGGAAGACGCTGTCGTTTCCGCCGAAGGGGCTGGAGAAGTTCGTGCCGGCGGTGGCGCGGGGAGAGTGGAACCCGCGGCGTTCGAAGGGCGAAGTGGGGAGCAGAGCGTAGAGAGGGGATAGGGGATAAGGGATAGGGGACGAAGGACGAGCAGAGGCGCGAAGCGCTCGGTACCAGGATTGGGCGACCCAAAGGATCTCAATGTCGAAGCACTCACGGCGTGACTTCGTGAAGACGGCGTCCGTCGCCGCGCTTGGGGCGATGGTCGTTCCGCGGCGCGTGCTCGGGCTAGGCGGGCTGCCGCCGAGCCGGACGCTCAACATCGCCCTGGTCGGCGTGGGCGGGCGCGGGCTCGAGGTCATGACGCGCTTTCTCGATGAGAACATCGTCGCCGTGTGCGACGTGGACTACGCCTACGTCGAGCGGTCGCTCGACGGGCGGCTGCGACCGCGCAGCGGGAATCCGCCGACGGAGACCAACGTCAAGCTGGGCGAGGCGTACCGGAAGGCGGAGAAGTTCACCGACTTCCGGCGGATGCTCGAGCGGCGGCGGGACATCGACGCGGTCATGATCGCGACGCCCGACCACACGCACGCCCACATCGCGATGGCGGCGATGCAGCTCGGGAAGCACGTCTACGTCGAGAAGCCGCTGGCGTACTCGGTGTACGAGAACCGGCTCCTGGCGCGGACGGCGCGGTCGGCGGGAATCGTCTCGCAGATGGGGCACCAGGGACATTCCGAGGAGGGCACGCGGCGAATCAGGGATCTCGTCACCGCGGGGGTGATCGGCCCGGTGCGCGAGGTGCACATCTGGACCGACCGGCCGGTGCGGTTCTGGGCGCAGGGGCTGCCGCGTCCCGGTTGGGACAACACGCCGCCGCCGCCGGCCAACCCGCCGGCCGTGCCGCCGCGTCCCGAGGATGCCAACGTGCATCCGCGGTGGAGCATGCGCACCGTGGAGACGGCGGTGCTCAAGGAGATGGCATCGCAGCCGCAGACGCAGCCGCCGGGGCTGGAGTGGGACCTGTTTCTCGGGCCGGCGAAGGCGCTCCCCTACCATCCGTCCTACCACCCGTTCAGCTGGCGGGGCTGGATCGACTTCGGCGTCGGCGCGCTCGGCGACATGGGCGCGCACCTGGTGGACCAGGCGTACTTCGCGCTGGACCTCGATCAGCCGGCGAGCATCGTCGCGTCGTCCACGCCGTGGGGCGGGCCGGCGAGCGACCCCGCCTCCTACCCGCTGGCAATGAGCTGCCAGTACGAGTTCGCCGCTCGCGGCGCCCGGCCGGCGGTGAAGGTGCTGTGGTACGACGGCGGGCTGCTCCCGCCGCGTCCGGCGCACTTCCCCGACGATCAGGCGCTGCCGATCGGCGCCGGCGGCGGCGCATACTTCGTCGGTGACCGCGGGATTCTCGTGCACGAGGTGTACGGCCGCAATCCGAAGGTGTACCCGGAGTCGCTGGCCGCCGAGGCAGAGGCGGTGCCGAAGACGACGC
>DATKCV010000066.1:0-10029 GCA_035513015.1 Gemmatimonadaceae bacterium | reverse complement strand
GCGAGCTCGTTCGGCGTCCAAAGCTGTACGCGTACGTGCAGGTTGCCGACTCCGGCCTGATTCACCCGCGGGAGCCCGCGGCCGCGGAGCTCGAACATCTGGCCGCTCTGCGTGCCCGGGGGAACGCGCAGCTTGATCGTGCCCGTCACCGACGGCACATCGAGCTCGGTGCCGAGCGCGAGCTGCGGGTAGGAGACCAGCACTTCGGTGAACAGATCCTCGCCGTCGCGCTCGAACCGCTCGTCGTCCTGGACCTCGAAGATCACGAGGATGTCGCCGCGCGGGCCGCCGCGCATCCCTACGTTGCCGATGCCGCGCATCGACATGTACTGCCCGGTCGCGACGCCAGCCGGGATGCGCACCTGGACCTCGCGCTCGACGCGCAGCCGCCCCTCGCCACGGCACTTGCGGCACGGGCTCTGTACGGTGGTGCCCTCGCCGTGACAGGTGGGGCATGGCGCGACGCTCACGAACTGGCCGAAGAACGAGCGCTGCGCGCGACGGACCTCGCCGGCGCCGCCGCACGTCGAGCATCGCTGTGGCTGCGTCCCCGGCTCGCTTCCCGCGCCCTCGCACCGGTCGCAGGCGTCGAGCATGCTGATGCGGAGCGACTTCTCCACGCCGGTCGCCACCTCGGCCAGCGTCAGCGCGACCGTGACCTTGATGTCGGTTCCACCGCGCGAGGTCCTGCCGCGGCCGCCGCCGAACAGATCCTCGAGTCCGGAGAATCCGCCGAAGTCGCGCATGAAGATCCCGAGCGCCTCGGAGAGATCCACGTGATGGAATCCCGCCGTGCCTCCGCGCAGCCCCGCCTCACCGTAACGGTCGAACGTGGCGCGCTTGCGCGGATCGCGCAGCACGTCGTAGGCCTCGGTGATCTCCTTGAACCGCTCCTCCGAGTCCTTCGACCCGTTGTTGCGATCCGGATGGTACTTCATGGCCAGCTTTCGATATGCCAGCTTGATCTCTTCGTCGCTAGCGGTACGCTCGACGCCGAGGATCGTGTAGTAGTCGGACATTGCGTGTGATTCGAATGAAGGGGCGAGGGGCGAGGGGCGAGGGACGAGGGACGAGGGACGAGGGACGAGGGACGAGGGACGAGGGACGAGTACGCGCCGATGCCGGGCTACCCTCGCCTCACCGCGTCAAGCCGCCGCGTCGCCTGCCTCTCTTTCATGATAACCGATCCCGGTAAGCCTCGTCCCTCGTCCCTCGTCCCTCGTCCCTCAATCCTCAATCCAGCAGATCAGTAACGAGCTGCGACGTATGTGCCACCATCGCGATGATCTTGTCGTACGGCATGCGCGTCGGACCGATCACACCGATCACGCCGGTGAACGCCCCGGCGCGATACTCGGAGGTGACGATCGTCAGGTTCTCGAGTCGCGGATCGTCGTGCTCGTTGCCGATCGTGATCGAGATCCCGGGAAGCGTGCTCCGCCGCCGCAGCAGCTCGGCCAGCCGCTCGCGCGTCTCGGTCAGCTCGATGAACCGCCGCATCCGCTCGCCGGTGGCGAACTCGGGCTGCTCGGCGAGGTGCGACGTCTGCCCGATGACGACGTTGTCCTCGTCCACCGGCAGGGCGAGGTCGAACAGCTGGTCGCCCTCCTGCACGAAGATGTTGAGCAGCTCGTTCGACTCGGTCGCGTTCGTCGCGTCGCGAAGCCGGGTGCCGAGCGATGACCGGATCTCGCTCAGCCTGAGGCCGGCGAGACGCTCGTTGAGCACCAGCGTGACTTCGGCCACGGCCGACTGGGCGATCTCGCCCACTACCTCGACGAAGATCGTGCGCACCGCCCCGCCGCCGAGCGAGAGGACCATCAGCAGACGGTCGCCGGCCACGCGCACCAGCTCCAGGCGCTGGAGCAACGCCTGATCGAGCCGAGGACCGAGGGCGACTCCGAGCTCCTGCGTGAGGACGCCGAGACTCTGCGCGGCCCGCCGGAGGATGGTCGCGATCGCCGAGCCGCCCGCCCCGATCTCCTCGGCCAGCCGGAGCCGCTCGCTGCCGAGGAGCGGCGAGACGCGCATCAGCGAATCGACGTAGACGCGATACGCCTTGTCGGTCGGGATGCGGCCGGCGGAGGTGTGCGGGTGAAACAGGTACCCCTTCTCCTCCAGGTCGCTCATCGTGTTGCGGATGGTCGCCGCGGAGACGCCCAGCCCGAAACGGCGCGTGAGCGTGCGCGAGCCAGCGGGCTCCGCCGTCTCGACGTAGCACTGGATCACCGCCTCGAGTACGCGGCGCTCCCGCTCGCTCAGCTCGGGTGACGTCATAAGTTCAAAGCTAGTAACAACTTCGGGCTTCTGTCAAGACTCCGGCGAGAGAATCCAGCCGTAGCCAGCCGGCGGGGGTGAGTCGCAGCCTGCCGTCGGCGTCGATCCGAGCCCACCCTTCGGCGATCCACGGGACGACAGTGGCCCGCTCGCGCTCGCCGCGCAGCTCGACACCCGCATCGGTCCGCATCTCGAGGTACACCTCCTCCACCATCCGGTTCTCGCCCGACAGGAGCTCGTCGCCCTCGATCGGATCCTCGCCGGCGGCGACCCTGTCGGTCCAGTCGGTCAGCTCACGCGCGTTCCATCGCCTCCGCGCGCCGTCGAAGCCGTGGGCCGAAGGCCCGACGCCGACGTACGGCACACCGCGCCAATAGGCAGAATTGTGCCGCGCCCGCTTTCCGGGCCTGCCGAAATTCGAGACCTCGTAGTGCTGGTAACCGGCGTCGGAAAGCATCTGATGGGCGAGCAGGTACTCTCTCTCGTAACTCTCCTCGGGCGCTTCGGCAACCGCCCCCCGGTCGCGCCAGCGGGCGAGAGGGGTTCCGGCTTCCACGGTGAGGCCGTAGAGCGAGACGTGCGGAGGCTCCAGGTCGAGCGCCAGGCGCAAGTCGTCCTCCCACCTTCTACCGAGCTCTTCAGGAAGTGCGAAGATGAAGTCGAGTGAGAAGTTGGCCATGCCTTCTTCACGCGCAGCTCGAACAGCTTCGCCGATCCGCTCGGCGGAGTGGATGCGGTGCATCCAGGCGAGCACGCGCGGGTCGAAGCTCTGGCTGCCGATCGACAGCCGGTTGACCCCGGCCGCCCGCCAGGCCGCGACGGACGAGCCGGTTATGTCCTCGGGATTCGCCTCCAGCGTCACCTCGGCGTCATCGGCCAGCGACGCGCGCCGGCGGATCACGTCGAGCAGTGCGCCGACGCCTTCGCCGCCGAGCAGCGAGGGGGTCCCGCCGCCGAGATAGAGGGTGTCGAGCTGCCAGTCGCCCTGGCGCGGGAAGCGGATCGCCAGCTCGCTCCGGACCCCGTCGATGAAGGCGCGCACGGGGATGACGCGCCGTACGGCGATGGCGAAGTCGCAGTAGGAACAGCGGCGGGCGCAGAATGGGACGTGGACGTACAGGTGGCGCGCGGGCACGGTCCAATGATACTCGCTGCGACTGCCTGACGGTTCCGGAGCGGCGGCCGGGATCCAGGCGGTGAGCTAGGTCCTCGCCCTCCGCTCCCGCCGCTCCTCCGCTCCCCGCGCTCCGCCCTCGCGATAGCCGTCCTTCTCCAGGCAGTGCCTGGCGATCGCCGCTCCGCCGTCCATGCCCTGCGTGCCCAGCATGAGGATCAGGTCGCCCGGTGCCCACCCCTCGAACGTGCGGCGGATGGCCGTGTCGAGGCGCGGCTCGAACTGGGGGTCGCAGCCAGCGTGGCGAAGGATCGCCATGGTCGCGTCGCGCTCGGCGTCGGTGACCCGGTCGCGGGGACCCACCGAACCCTCGCTCGCCGTCACGATGAGGAGTGGCTCGCGGGCCTTCAACGCCGCGGCCAGCGCCTCGGCGTTGCGCTCCACGATCGCCGGGCCGCGGGAGCCGCGGATGGCGAAGACGATGCGCAGGCGCGCGTAGTCGATGCGGCCGACGATGTCGAACAGGGCGCGGATGCTCTCCGGATTGGAGCCGGCGTCATCGATGATCACCGGATCGCGGTCGCGGACCACTTCCATGCGTCGCGTGAACTGGGCCGTGCGGGCGAGCCGCCAGGCGACGGTGTCGGGGTCGGCGCCGGCGAGCAGCGCCACGGTCGCGCCCAGCGCGGCGTTGAGCACCTGCTGCACGCCGAGTACGGGGATCCGGATCGGGATGCTGACCGGCTCCACCACGCCGGCGTCGAGTCGCGGAAGCGCGCGCCGGACCTCGAGCGTGAACTGCGAGCCCCGCATCCCCACCGACTCGAGGGTCGCGGCGACGTCGGCCTTCGTGTCGCCGCGAGTAGTGAGGTCGATCACCGGGCGATCCAGTCCGCGGGTTACCTCGCGGGCGATCGGGTCATCGAGGTTGACGACGAGCGGACCGCCGGGGACGATCATGTCGAACAACTGCATCTTGGTCCGGATGTAGTGCTCCGGCGTCGGGTGGAACTCCAGATGCTCGTAGGGCACGATCCGCGTCAGCACCCCGATCGCGAACCGGAGCCCCTCGACGCGGTGCAGCCGGAGGCTGTGCGACGTCACTTCCATCACCGCGGTGCGGGCACCGAGCGTCAGCATCTCGCGAAGCGCCGCGTGTATCGCCGGTGCCTCGGGGGTGGTGAGCCCGGTCTCGACGACCCGGTCGCCGACGCGGATTCCGAGCGTGCCGATGACGCCGACCGCCTCGGTACCGTCGCGGCCATCGCCGGCCATCGCCGTGCGGACGAACAGCGTGGTGGACGTCTTGCCGAGCGAGCCGGTGACGGCGATCAGGCGCATCTCGTTCGCCGGGTTGCCGTAGTACGCGGCGGCGAGGCCGGCGAGCGCGTTCCGCGGGTCGGGGCTGACGATCGTCGGCGTCGTGGCGTGAGGCGTGGTCGCGCACGCGGCCACCGCGCCGGCGGCGACCGCCTCGTCTATGAACCTCGAGCCGTCGACGTGGGCGCCGGGTATGGCCACGAACAGGTCGCCCCGGCGCACGTCGCGCGAGTCGTGCGCGAGGCCGTGGACTTCGACGTCGGCGCCGTTCAGCGGCGCGCCGATGGCTCGGGCGAGGTGGGAAAGGGAACGGGACATCGAGAGCGGTCTGCGCGAGAGTGGAGCGCGGGCGCCGCCGCCTGACTGAAGCGGCCGACGGTCGAGTTGCCCGGCCCCCGGCACCTCGACCGGGAGCTCGAGCGCGAGCGCATTCGATTTTCAGGTACGAACTGGGGAAATCCCGGGCCACTGCTCACCGAACGCATCGGGCCGGGTTCGCGTTGTGCGCTGCAGCAGCAGAATTCCGGCCGCTGCACGAGGACGAGTGTGACGGCCACGGCGGAGGGACGGAGGGACCGCGGCGTCGATCACGCCCGTGAACCTGAACGTGCACCGGACGCGTCCGCGCAAGTAGGGATGTCCGGGCAGTTCGCGCAAGTGCGGAGATCACCCTCCTCGGACCTTGTGTGCCACGGTGAGGAAGTTCTGCGAGAAGATCGCCTCGCGGCCCGTGTTTCCGGTCTCGGCGGCGAGATAGACGCGGAGCAGGCCCCGGATCCCCCGCCAGACGAGCGCGCGGGCCGCGCTCCGTACGCCGTGGACGACCGGCGAGTCCTCGAAGCAATAGATGCGGGCGAAACCTGCCGGCCGCAGGAACTGCTTCACCGACTCGCGGGTGAACGCCTGCTCGTGCGTCAGGTCACCGTAGCGGATCCGGCCGAACAGCGGGCTCTCGGCGTTGGGCGTGTGGATGATCCACCGGCCGCCGGCGGCGAGGATGCGGAACACCTCGTCGGCGAGGGAGAGGAGCTCGGGGCGCTGGAGGTGCTCGATGACGTCGAACGTGATCACGACGTCGACCACGCCGTCGCCGCATCGCGCGATCTCGTCCATCACATCGCCGTGACGCACGCCGGCGATGCCGAGCCGCTCGGCGAGCTCCACCTGCTCGGGGGAGACGTCGATCCCCTCGACGTTCTGATAACCCTCGCCGCGGGCGACGTGGAGCAGCGACCCGTGCCCGCAGCCCAGGTCGAGCACGTGCGCGTCGCGGCTCGGCGGGAAGTGGGTCCGCACGAGCTTCCGGAGGTACGGAGTGCGCGTGGCGATGTCGTCGAGCGACGTGGCGCCCATGGATTCGCGCGCCTGGACGTACGTGTCGTAGAGTCGGGCGCGATAGCCGGTTTCGGCCATGAGCTCTATTGCGGTGCTGAGGATTGGCAGCGCTTCGCGGGGGCTTGCCGGGCACTTCTGGAAGAGTCGGGCCAGAGCGGCAGGTGGGAAACCCCAACCGACCAACCGTTTACCGACACACTCACAGCCTGGCCCCCGGTTGCCCCAACGAGGGCCCAGGTTCAGCGTCGCCTCACCTCCCCCGTCAACTCGAGGACGAGCAGCCGTTTCAGCTCGAGGGCCGTGACCGAGGTGAGGCACGCCGCCGTCGGAAGTCCCGTGGCGGCGACCAGCTCGTCGAGGTGCAGCGCGCCGCGGCCCAGGGCGCGCCAGACGGTGTGCTCGTCGCCCTCCAGCGCAGCCGGGGCGGCGGCGGGCGCGCGGTCCAGTCCGGCGAGGGTCAGTGCGTCGTCGGGCGACGCGATCAGGTGCGCGCCATCGCGGAGCAGAAGGTTCGCGCCCGCGCTGGTCGGCGAATCGATCGGGCCGGGTACGGCGGCGACGTCGCGGCCGAGCTCGAGGGCGTGGCGGGCGGTGTTCAGCGCGCCGCTCGTGTGCCCGGCCTCGACGACGATCGTGAGCCGGGCCAGCGCGGCGATCAGCCGGTTGCGTCGCGGGAAGCAGCCGCGAATCGCGCGGCTCCCCGGCGGACGTTCGGAGAGCAGCAGCCCGTGGCCGGCGATCCGGGCGTGCAGGGCCCGGTGCCCCACGGGATAGGGCACGTCCACACCCGTGCCGAGCACCGCCGCCGTGCGCCCACCGGAGTCCAGCGCGGCCCGGTGCGCGCACGCGTCCACGCCCCGGGCGAGCCCGCTGATGATGCACGCACCCGCGCGGGCGAGGGCCGCGGCCAGCTCGCGGGCGATCCGCTCCCCGTAGGGAGTGGCGTCGCGCGTGCCGACGATCGCCACCACGGGCGGTCCCAGCGCGGCCGGATCGCCGAGCATCCAGAGCTCGGCCGGCTGGTCGGAGAGATCGCCGAGCGCTGTTGGCCAGGAGCCGTCGGTTGCGCGAAGGATCCGGATCGCCCGCCGGTGCGCGTCGTCGAGCGGCGGCTCGGGTGAGCCGCGCCCGGGCGCCGGCGCGGCGTCAGGGGAACTCGAGCCCCGCCTCGGCGCGCTCACGCTCCTTCCGCATCTCCAGCAGGCGGTCCCACCAGACGGCGAGCAGCGCGTCGAGCCCGGTACGCGCCGCCGCGCTGACGGCGAACATCCCGAAGGCGTCGGGGGCATCGATCGGCGGAACGTACTCCTCGCCCATCAGGTCCATCTTCGTGAAGACCACGCAATGCGGCTTCGCGGCCAGCTCGGCGGAGTACGCGGTGAGCTCGGCGCGCAGGGAATCGTACTCCGCCTGCCAGTCCATGGCGTCGATCGGGATCAGGATCGCCAGCAGGCGAGTGCGCTCGATGTGGCGCAGGAACTGGAGGCCGAGTCCCTTCCCCTCGTGAGCGCCCTCGATGATCCCCGGAATGTCGGCGACGACGAACGTCCGGCCGTCGCTCAGCTGGACGACGCCGAGGTTGGGTGAGAGAGTCGTGAACGGATAGTCGGCGATCTTCGGCCGGGCGGCGGAGACCACCGAGAGGAGCGTCGACTTGCCCGCGTTCGGCTGACCCACCAGGCCGACGTCGGCAATGAGCCGGAGCTCGAGCTCCAGCCGCCGCGACTCGCCCTCCTCGCCCGGCTGCCATTCCCGCGGCGACTGGTGGGTCGATGTGGCGAAGAACGCGTTCCCCTTCCCGCCCCGTCCGCCGCGGGCGACCACGAGCTCGGCGCCGTGCTCGAGCACCTCGCCCAGCAGCTCGCCGGTGTCGAGGTCGCGGATAACGGTGCCCGGCGGCACCGGAAGAATGACGTCCTCCCCCGAGCGCCCCGTCTTGTTCGAGCCCATGCCGTGCTCGCCACGCTCGGCCACCCACCGGTCGCGGTAGGTGTAGTCGAGCAGCGTGGCCATGTTGGAGTCGGCGCGGACGGTCACGTCGCCGCCCCGCCCGCCGTCGCCGCCATCGGGGCCGCCGAGCGGGACGCGGAACTCACGGCGGAAGGAGCTGGCGCCCGAGCCGCCGGTCCCGGCCTCCACGCGCACGACGACGCGATCGATGAACATCGCTACGCGAGCACCGCTAGGCGCCGGGCGCCGCCGCTTTGGCCGCCGACGTACCCGCCACCTTCCGCCAGAGCTGCCGCACCGAGCGCATCGACTCGGCGTCCACGAGATCGGCGATGGCATCGAGCGTCGCCGCCACCGCCGCCGGCGCGACGCCGACGTGCAGCGACCCGTGCAGATGCGAGTGCAGCTGGCGGTCCTGCCCCGCCGCCGCGCACACCGCGACGATGCACAACTCCCGCCGAGGGAGGTCGAGCGCCTTTCGGCCGAGCACCTTTCCGTAGCCCTCCACGATCATCCACGCATCGAGCGCCGGGTGCAGCTCCCGGATGTTGCGCCGCAACGGCTCGTAGAACGGTCCGTACACCCGCGCGCACGTCTCCTCGCCCCGGACGCGCCATTCGTCGGCGCGCGCGAGGTCCTCCCCCTCGTCCGTCTCCGGCGCCGCGCGGCCGGAGATCCTCCGCCACTCGCGCGCCGCGTTGAGCCCGCGCGGGAAGCCGGCGAAGAGGTACGACTGGAGGATCACCTCCTCCATCCACTCCAGCGGAACCCGGCTCCGCGCCTCGGTGAGCGCGACGCGCATGGCGCCCTCGCTCCCGGTGGCGATGATCGCCGCGGCGCGAACGAGGAGCCGGGTGGGCTCATCGAGCGAGGTGAGAGTAACGCCTGGGGCCGGGCGAGGCGTGATCGTTTCCTGTCGGGGTGGAGCGGAATCGGGCACCGGTCAGGCCACCGCTCGTATCTCGCCCACCGCTTCGCCCCTCGTGTTCCTCACCGGCTTCCGGATCAGCTCGGCGAGCCGCTCGGGCAGCGGCTCGGGCAGTGCGCCGAGCAGCTGGAGCAGCCGCAGAACGGCGATGTACTGTGCCCGCTGCGCTCCATCCTCGACCTTGAGCGCGACCCCGAGTCCGGCCTCGGGAATCGTCAACGAGTGCACGCCCTCGGCGCCCACCTTGGCGATCACCCTTCCCTCGGTGGCCTCGATCAGCACGGAATCGAACCGGTCGGTGCCGCCGACCAGGATCGGGCGCGTGCGCATTGCATCGAGCACCCTGGCCGGGATCTCCTCGCCGCGCGCGGCGGCGGCGCCGAGGCGCGCCCAGGCGAGCGCCATGTTGCGCAGCGGGAGGCCGAAGACGACCACGCCGCAGCCGTCCACGCCGTGCAGGAGCGCGTCCTCGGGGACGCCGGTCCAGCGGGCGACCTCGGCTCGCGCGGAGCGCTGAACCTGGTGGTCGAGCCGCTCGTAGCCGAACACCGGCCAGCCGGCGGTGTGGGCGCGGGCGAGCATCGCGGCGTGCTTCCCCGAGCAGTTGTTGTGGAGCCTGGTGAGCCGGCACCCCGACTCGCGCAGGATCCGCGCGCCGCGCGGGGACAGCGGCTCGTGCGGACCGCAGGCGAGGTCGCCCTCCTCGAGCCCGATGTCATCGAGCATCCCGCCGGCGATCGCCACGTGCTCCGGCTCGCCGCCGTGGGAGCCGCAGGCGAGGGCCAGCTGATCGTGACCCCAGCGCACCTGATCGAAGCCGCCCGATGCGAGAAGCGGGATCACCTGGAACGGCTTGGCGCACGACCGCCAGTAGGTCACGTACTCCCGGTCGCGCGCTTCGGCCACGAGACTGCCTTCGGCGTCCACAACCGCGGCGTGGATCCGATGGCGGGACTCCGCCACCGTGCCGCGGGTGACCTCGATGTCGAGGTCGAACATCGTTGTGTGTGGGGACATGCTCGGGATCGATTTGCGTCGCAGGCGAAAGCCGAAATCTAGTCGAGCCACGCCGCGGGGCTGGTTCAAGGGGGTCAGAGTCGTGGGT
>DATKCV010000065.1:0-20950 GCA_035513015.1 Gemmatimonadaceae bacterium | reverse complement strand
TGAGCACCGTCGGGCCGAGTCCGGCGAAGAGCCAGGGCTGCGACATCCAGAAGCCCATTGCACCCGCGAGGACGATGAGGAGGGCCGAAACCACCGGTACCCAGAGAGCATCGATCGCGGTGGCCGCGGCGCGGCCCCGGAGATAGGCGGTCAGCTTGGTCAGTGGCAGCGGCGCGCCGGAAGCGGCGCGGAGACCTGCCGGTGTAGGATAGGACGGCATGGGCGTGGGGGTTGAGGGAAAGACAACCGTTCGATGCGGCGTCCACCTTCCTAGAGCCGACTTGTCGCGGCCTCTCCGGGTCACCGCCGGCTCCCCCAACCGGGTGTGCGATGGGTCACAGCATCGGGTGTTCCGTTCGGTATTACCACTCCCACTGGTCGTAGACGGCTGCCACCAGTCGAAGCGGCCGCGCCGCGGAATCGAAGACGAACGTGACGTTCCAGGTTTGCAGGCAGCTCTCGGCAGCCTCGGGCTCGAGCTTGACACCGACGTGCGGCAGCTGGCCGAGCGCCTCGAACCGGGACGAGAGCGGGTACTCGAGGCAGTTGAAGTGGCGCCCGACACTCGTGGTCAGTGTCGTGAGGCCCGGAGGCGGCGCGAGAGCATGACTGCGCCCTCCTGATCGTACGACCCACGCCGCAGGGTCCCGGAGCTGCCCGCGTTCGAACACGGTGCGCGCACCACCACCCTCCGGGCTGACGTACAGCACGACGGAGTCGTCCAGGCTGACGTCATCGAATGGAGCGGCGCCGCGCAGGAAGGCGACGATGTCCAGGGCCGCCGCCTCGAGCTCCGCGGCGTGCGGAACGCCCGCGTCCGGCCGCGCAGCGGCGGTGTCGACGTCGTCTCGCCCACCGTCGCTGCAGGAGACGCCGACGACCGCGATGGTGAACGCCACCGCGAGCGACGGGAGTTTCACTGGATGCGCCATTACCCGAATAAGAGGGTGTGCGTCGTGGTGGCGCACCCTCACCAACCCGGGCAGCGTTGCGGCCGGGCATGAAGTCCGCGAATCGCGCTGTCCATGGTCCATTGCCCGCCGGATCAATCATCACGCAAGATCCACTCGCATGGTCATCTGCCGTTCTTCGACGCGGTGTGCCAGGAGACGCCGAATCGCAGGCGCCTGACGGCGAATGCATGCTCGAATGGCGTGTACGCATCCGAGACCTGCTCGCGGAACAGGGGGAGGTATCCGCCCGCCGCGACCGCGGTCTCGAACGCGAGGGGAAAGCGGTCCCACGGTGACCACGACGCCTCGAGCCCCAGCGCGCCGCCCTTGAGCACCTTCACCGCCGAGATCGACAAGTCGCTGGCAAGGCCGCGCGTCGCGACACGCACCACGGCCAGATCGACGTCGGCGGTGAGGCTCGCCGTTGCGCGTTCGCCGCTCAGGAGGCGAACGCGGGGCCCGGCTCGCACCGCGGTAATGCGCGCGGCGTCCCGAACGGTCTCCTGGTGGCACGTGCCAGGTTGGATGAACCCTCCGCACGGAACGCCGATCCGGTTACCCGCGGCGCCAAGCAGCTCGATGCCGAGTTGCCAGGAGATCTGGTTTTCGCCACCGATCCTGAGTCGAGCCCACCCTCCCGCGAGCGGCTCGTTGAGGAGATGATGGTTCGCTGACGCGACCGTCACACCAACGGCCGCGCGTTGGGCACAGGCCGCTGCGGGGAGGAGCACCGCGAACACCAGGCTCGACGCGACGAGGACGGAGACGACCAGCGTGCGAGCTGACGAGTGAAGTCCCATGACGCTTTCCCCAGGCGAAGGCGACAGTTCGTTCACCTGTCAGTCCCCGGCAGGGACGGCAGGTTCGCGCGGACCACGGTGTGCACGCCGAGGTCGTCCGTTGCGAGCGCATACAGCTTGCCATCCCTGATCCGTGGCGGGAGGTGCCGCGCGGGCCGGAAGCCGAGGCGTACCGAGCCCAGATACTCGCCGTCGCGCGAGAACAGATCGTAGAGGGGATTCTCATCCTCAGCCGCGTGACGCCGGACCCACAGCCGTCCCACGTCGTCCAGATTCAACTGGTCCACGATGGGCTTCGTCTCGGGGGCCAGCCCGGCCAGCTCCTCCGCCGCACGGCGCTGATCGGGCGAGCGCTCGACGATCTCGTCGATGAAGCGCTGGCGATCCTCGCTCGTCACCGGCGCGGGCGCCTCTGCGACCTCCAGCACGAGGAGCGTGTCTCCGCGCTCGTCCAGGCGGGCGATTCGATACGTCTCACCCGACGTCGTCCAGAATCCTCCCCCGGGATCGACGAGTGTCATCGGCTGCGGGGAGAACGGGATCCCGCGGTTCATCCAGCCGCCGCCAATGCGTGTGACGTGGAACCGATGGGTGACCTCGCCGAGGAAGACCGAGTCGGTCGTTTCCGTGGCTGGATCGAACCACTTCAGGTAGGCGCGGGCACTCCGCTCGTTCAACCCGGGTTCGGGCGGAAACACCGGCGGCGCGTCGGAGTGGGTGACCGGCTTCCAGAACCGGCCGCGGTCATCGAGCGTACCGTTCCACACGTATCCGTAGGAAAGCACGTGCATCGGGAAGCGCGCGACCTCCTCGCCTGCGAGGTTCACGCCGATCATGCGCCACTGTCCGTGATCCTGTATCCAGAGCGTCCGGTCGCGAGCAAGGATCATCCCGTTGGCCGCGGCGAGCTCTCCGGGTCCCTGTCCCTTGCGGGTGAGAGTTCGGAGGAAGCGGCCATCGGCGTCGAACACCCGCACCTCGGACGCCTGGTGATCGAGCACGTAGATCGTGCCGTCGTCATCCGCCTCGATCGACCGGACGTCGCCGAACGTCTCGTTGGGGTCTCCGTCGAGCGTGCCGATCCGGAGATCGAAGGCGAGCGGCTCGGCAGCCGGCGGCGCAAGCGACGCGTACCGGAGCCGCACGGCACCGTTGGGGAGGGTGTCACGGACGACCTTGGCGCCGGCGCGAGAGCCGGCGGAGTCGCACGCGCCGGCGGCGACGGCACCGAGGAGAAGGAATGCAAATGCGAAGCTGCGCGACATGGCCCGGACGCTCTCCTGGTGCACCGAGCGCAAGATAGGATCGGGTATGGCGGCTGTCCAACGCATGCATGAGCGGCGGCGCCGACGCGCGGCCTCCGATCCGGGCAGTCGATCGTCTCAGATCCAGGCGTGGAACGCCCAGACGCCGAGTACGAGCGCGATGCCGATCGACGCGCTCCAGCGCGCCAACGCCGGGCCATCGCGACCATTCGCCTGCCGTCGACCGCCGCGCAGCGTCAGGCATCGTCGAGGACGTCGACGCTCGTCCAGAGCGTGGATCCGAGCCAGAGCAGACCGGTTGCCAGCGCGATGACCGCGAGAACGGCCAGCGGGCGAGGGACGAGGAAGTTCACGGCGAACGGGACACCGCCGGCCACGGCCAGGATGATGGCTCCGCGCGGCATGCTCCGCGCTCGCAGCATGGCGACACCGAACAGCAGAAAGCCGACTCCGAACAGCGCTCCCGAAGCGAGCACACCTCCGAGGAAGCCTTCCCACTCACCGCCGGTCGGAAACCCCTCGAACAGCGCCGGTGCTCGGGCCGCCAGACCGGGCGCGATCAGCGCCTCGAAGTACATCGCGCTGGCGACCAGGCCCAGGCCGATCACCGCCAGACAGGCGCCAGCGAATCCGAGGACGCCCACAGCTTCTCGCTGGCGGAGATAGAGTCCTGTCAGCCCCACGATCCCGGCGAGCCCGCCGATCCACCAGAACAGGTGCGCGATCGTCCAACCAGGCGTCGCGATCCTGTCGGAGAACGGCCGTACGGGGTGGAGAATCAAACCGACGGTCAGGAAAAGTCCGCTGACGGCGAGGGCCACTGCCGCCATGCGGAACAGGGCGCGGGTCGACATTGCGATCCTCAATGGTGTCGATGACTGGCGACGACCGGCGAGGAGGTGCGGAGTCGGGCGGGATGCCCCTCCGCCAAACTCCAGCACCACGGCACGTTCGTCAAGCCGCCGGAGCATGGCCCCCTTGCTGCTCCTCAGATGATCCGCCACCACGGCGCCGCGAGAATTCCCTCGGCGAGCCAGAACGAGTCGTCTCCGGCGTGCAGCAGGAGCCCGCCCGCCACCGCCTCACCATACTCGCCGCGAAAGGCAAGCAGGTGGCGTATGTCCCGGTGGGCGGGTCGCGCAGTAGCCTTCACCTCGATCGGAAGCAGCATGCCCCCGGCTTCGATTACGAAGTCGACCTCTTCCTGGTTGTGCGTCCGCCAGTGCAGCACCTCGGGGCGCGGCGTCACCAGCTCGCGCCAGGCGATAAGGTCGCAGAGTACGAGATTCTCCAGATGCGCGCCGCTCGGCTCGCCGCCGGCGAGGTGCAGGCCGAGGCCTACGTCCGACCAGTAGAGCTTCGGTGTCTTCGCGAGCCGCTTCGAGCGGTTCACGGCGTACGCATCCACGCGCACGATCTGGAACGACGTCTCGAGGAGGTTCAGCCAGCGATGTGCCGTCGCGCGGGAGAGGCCGATGTCGCGGGCGAGATCCGCCTGATTGGGCAACGTGCCGACTCGCAACGCCGCGGCGCGCATCAGGCGCCGGAAGTCTCCCAGATCCTCGATCCGCGCCAGCATCTGCAGGTCGCGCTCCAGATAAGTGTCGACGTAGCCATCGAACCAGAGCGCGCGCGATTGGGGCGTCGTCAGCTCGTATGCGGGCACGGGTAGTCCCCCCTCTCGCGCGACGAGTCGCCAGTCATCGGCCGGCGCCGTCTGCGACTCGACCAGCTCGAGCCAGTCCCGCACCGGCGTCTCCATCATCTCGCTCCAGATGCCGGTGCGGCCGAGAGCGAGCAACTCGCGGCGGGTGAGCGGCCACAGCTTCAGGTAGTACGCACGGCCAGCGAGAGACTCGGCGACACGCTCCATGAGGAGCAGATTCGCGAAGCCAGTCATCAAGTAGCGACCCGGTCGCCGTGGACGGTCCGAGTCGATCTCCCTCTTGATCGCAATCAGCAGATCCGGCGCGCGCTGTACCTCATCGAGGATGAGCTCGGGAGAGCGGGCGAGCAGGGAGGCGGGATCGGTTCGCGCCTGATCACGAAGCTCCGGGTCGTCGAGGGTGAGGTACGGACGTCCGCCCAACCCGGGAATCCCCTGTACGAGCGTGGTCTTCCCCGTCTGCCGCGCCCCTATGACGACGACGGCGGGGAAAACACCCATCGCCCTCAGCAGCGCCTGCTCGGACGCACGCGGAAGGGGCGAGTCAGATGTTTCATTCGGTGTACGAATATCGTTCATGTCATGAAACAATATCCACAGCCGGTCGTCGGGGCAAGGGGCGACACACCCGCACCATACCAGCCGCCCGGCGCCACAACCCCACGGAGACTCATCCGGACAGCGCCGGCAGCAACACCTCGACGACCCAGAAATAACCCGGATCCACGGCGAGCGCCCTCTCGTACGCGTCGCGTGCCCCCACAGTGTCTCCGGCGCGTGCGCGGACGCGGCCCAGCCACGCCCATGCCTCGGCGTGACCCCAGCGCGGAAGATGGTCGTGCGGCTGTTCGCGCTCGAAAAGTCCGATCGCCCGCTCGAGTGCGCCGCGCGCCCGGTCCATCCCGCCGCCGAACGCCGCCGGAGTGTGGAACGCGTTGACACCCTGGAGGAGCGCGACACGAGGATTGTCCGGCTCGAGCTCGACGGCGTTGCCCATCGCCGATGATGCGCGGTGACCGTGCAGCATCCCCCTCCACGGTGAACCGCCGATCCGCATCCCGATGACCGTAGCCAGCAGCGCGTGCGTCTCGGGAAGCCGCAACAGACGCGCCGAAGCTCTGAGCGCGTTCTCGGACGAGTCCAGTGCCGCCTGGGCGGCGGCGTCCGCACCATTGCCGGAGAGCGAGGCTTCCCGATACCACGCGTATCCCAGGTAGTGCAGCACCAGGCCATTCATAGAACGGGCAACAGCCAGCTCGCCGATCGCCTGTCGGACGGCGGCCACGTCGGCCCGGCTGCCCTTCGACACCGCCGCTTCCAGCGCATGGCGGTATCGCGCCACGAGGCTGTCCACCGGGAGCTGCGCACCCGCCGGGAGAGGCACGTTGAAGGCGAGGAGCACCACGCCGCCGACGCCCGCCCTGCGCAGAGCGGTGCGCACGAGACTGGCATTCCGCCCGTGGATCAGCATCGCGCCGGCGGCTGTCACCGACAACGAAGCCACGACGACGGCCGGAGTGAACGGCGCCGAAGGAATCCGGACCATCGCCTCCGACACCGCCGCCGCGACGAGACCGACGTACGACCAGCCCATGAAGCAGGCGTGCCATTCGAACCAGTTCCGGCGGGGACGCCGGGTGACGACCGGCACCATGCCCGCGATCAACGTCGCCAGGCTGACGACGGCGGCGACGTGGAACGGGCCGAACGTGCCGAACAGATCGTAAATGTGCAGCGCCGTGACGACGACGCCGAGCATGCTGCCGACGTACAGATGGCCGATGGTGCGGTGCAGCCGGTCGCCCTTCCGCCGAGCCACGACCGCCGCGCCGAGTACCAAAGCGATGTTCGCCAGGACGGTGTGGGCGAGTCCGAGCCTGTCCATGGTCACTTCCTCCGCTTTCCGGCGCGCAGCAACTGGTTGATCCGGTCCACGTACTCGGCGAACGCGCGCCGCCCGAGCGCCGTCAGGTGGTAGCGCGTCATCGGCTTGCGGTCTACGAACGACTTCCCGGCGTGGATGTAGCCGGCGTCCTCGAGGGTCCTGAGGTGCGCGCCGAGGTTGCCGTCGGTCGCCTGGATGCGATCACGGACGTACGAGAACTCGGCGTCGTCCACGGCCGCGAGCAGCGCCATGACGGCGAGGCGGATGCGGGAGTGGATGATCTCATCGAGCTGCTGATAGTCGAACTCGGCGCTCATGTCGGCTCGGGCCGCGCCGCGTCGCGCGCGCGGGCGCGGAGGACGGCAGCCGGCGCCACGAGCAGAGCGAGCACCAGTGCGGCCATCAGAAGAATCGTGTACATGCCCGGCCAGAGAAGCATGACCGCGGCACCGGCCCACCAGACGAGCGCCATTGCGCGCAGCGGGAGCTGTCGGTAGACCGATGAGCTGGCGAACGCGCCGACGCCCAGCAGCGCGGCGACGACGCCCGATGTGGCGGCGGGCGCGATCGAGCCGCTGGCCGCTCCGGCGAACACGAGAATGCCGAGGCCGATGCTGACGCCTGCCCAGATGTCGGCCACCAGGGAGCCGGCGATGGAGCGGACGGCCGCCCGCGCCCGGCCGCGCCGGGCCCAGCGGAGGGCGAGCACGGAGCCGGCGGCAATCAGGCCGGCCCAGGTGAGCCAGAGCCAGTGCGCGGGCAGTCGCCAGCGGATCGCGACCCAGGTGGCGACCAGGCCGATGATGGTGACGAGGCCCCAGAGGAGGAAGTGCCTGCCGTCGTCCTCGATACTGCGCTGGGCGTCGGTCATGAGCCGGCGGATCGCCGCCAGCTCGTCGGCGTCATTCTTCATTGTGTGGCTCCGGTGGCCAGAGGACTCTAAGAAATAGAGTACAGAGCGGTTCCCGATCCGTCAAGATCGACCGGTCACGAAGTCGCTCGGCGGAGCTCCTTTCGGACGACCAGCTTGAGCCCCGACCACACGTCGGTGACGGCACAGACCTTCACATCGACGAAGCCCATCGGGAGCGCGACATCGCGAATCACATCCTCGGTGATGTCCGTCGGCACCCTGGCCGACTTCTTGGGCCAGGACACCCAGACTACGGCATCCGATCTGAGCGACGCCCGAAGCTTCTTCAGGTGCCGGGCCAGGTCCGCCCTGCGGACGGCGAACAGATGCGCCAGATCGACCGTTGGGTTGGCACGTCGTACGAACGAGGCCCCTGACGGCAGATCGCCGAGGATACGCGCGTACTCCGGCGGCTCGCCGATCGCGAGAACCCGACTTCCTTCCTTGATTCCGAGCTTCCTGATCAGGGGCGTTCCGGAATAGCCCGCCGCGGTGGTGAAGGTCATGTGCGTAAGGTACGTCAGGTCAGTTCACGACGATGTGCACCTCGTACGGCGTTCGCACGGAAGCATCCTCCTACGAACGCATCGTGATCGCCGGATCGATGCGCGCGGCACGAAGCGCCGGAATCCAGCACGCGACGACCCCGATCGCCGCCATCATCACGGAGACGCCGATCAGCGTGGCCGGATCGCGCGGCGCGACGCCGAACAGGAGCCCGCGCATGAGACCCGAGGCGACGAACGCTCCGGCGAGCCCCAGAACGAGACCCATCGCCAGCAACACGCCCCCTTCCCCCAGGATCATCCGCTGCACGCGGCCGCTGTCGGCGCCGAGGCTCATGCGGATGCCGATCTCGCTCGTCCGGGCGCTGACCGAGAACGCCAGCACCCCTGCGATGCCCACCGCGGCGATGATGACCGCCAGAACGCCGAACGACGAGATGAGCGCGGCATTCAGGCGACGCGGCGCGACACTGCGATCCTTGTACTGCGCCACCGTCATCACGTTCTCGATCGGAGCGGTCGGCGCGATGCGCCGGACGATGCGCGTCGCCGCCGACGTGAGGCCGGCGACGTTGCTGTCGGCGCGGATCACCAGTCCGCCGCCCATCGCTAGTTCCTGCGCGAACGGCATGAACACCACGGCTCGGGGCTCGGCGTCCAGCCCCCCATCCCGCGTGTTGCCGGCCACGCCCACGATCGTGCGCCAGTCGCCGCTGATCGGCGCGAATCGCAGGACGTCGCCAGTCCAGGCGATCCGCTTGTCGAGCGGGTCCTCGCCGGGGAAGAGCCTGTCGGCGAGCGTCTGGTTGATGATCACCACCCTTCCGGAGCCCCGCACATCGGTCGTCGAGAACTCTCGCCCGCTGAGCAGCGGAATGCCCGCGGCGCGGAAGAAGTCCGGGTTGGCGGTACGGAACTCGGCGCGCGGCATCGCCTCGCCGGGAGCGAGTGATCTACCCTCCGCCTTGATGTCGATTCGGACGTCGGAGCTGCGGAGTGGCATGGGCGAGCCGATCCCCACGGCAACGACACCAGGCACGGCCGCTATCTCGTCGCGCATCCGATCGTAGCGCGCCTTGGCGCCGGCGTCGGACGCGGGGTTGTACAGGAGCTCCGCCGGGGTGAGGAGCGGCACCTGCATCGTGAGCACTTCCTCGGTCCGGAGACCGGTGTTCACCTGGGAGAGCTGGATCATGGTGCGCGTGAGCAGTCCGGCACCGGCGAGCAGCACCACCGATACCGCGATCTGCACCACCACCAGCGCGCGCTGGACGCGGTGCTTCTTCAGGTTTCCACTCATCCGATGCGCGCCGGCCAGGACGCGGGACGCGAGGCTGCCCTCCCGGGGCAGCGATGCGAGGAACGACAGCAGCACGGCCACCGTCACCGAAAGGGCCAGCGCGAAGCCGAACACCACGCCGTCCAGCCGGATCTCGCTCGCCCGCGGGGAGTACCGCTCGGCGAACGACGTGAGCAGCCCGACGCCGCCGACGGCGATGCCCAGGCCGACGATCGCGCCCGCGATCGCCAGCACGAGATTCTCCACCAGCAGCAGCCGGCGCAGCCGCGCAACGCCGGCGCCGAGCGCGGCGCGCACGACGATCTCGTGCTCCCGGCCCACTCCGCGCATGAGCGTGAGGTTGGCCACGTTGGCGGCCGAGATGATCATGACGAACGCGGCGGCGCCCATGAGCAGCCACAGCGTGAGCCGCGCGCGTTCCCCGAGAACCTCGCGGAATGGGATCACCGAGATGCGATGGTTTGAGCCCGGATCGTACGCGTCCCTGTACTCCTCCTGAATCCGGCCGCTGACCGTGGCCACCTCGCTTCGCGCCTGGTCGAGCGTGGCGCCGGGCGCGAGCCGGGCGACCACGTCCGTCATGCGGTGGGTGCGCCCCTCCACCATGAACGAACTCAGGTGGTGCTCGCTGATCACCATATTGAGCAGCGCATCCAGGCGGCCCGGGAAGAACGGCGCGGGCTGCAGCACCCCGATCACGGTCACCGACTCGTTGTCCAGTCTCAGCTGTCTGCCGACGACGCCGGTGTCTCCCCCGAAGCGCCTCATCCAGAACTCGTGGGTGAGCACCAGCACCGGTGGAACTCCCGGCCCGTCATCGCCTGGCTGCGTGAGCCTGCCGAGCACCGGCGAGAGCCCCATCACCTCGAAGTAGTTGCCGGTGACGAGGCCGACGTCGATGCGCGCGGCGCCGTCGTCACCCTGAAGCACCAGTTGCCAGGGGGAGAACTCGGCAATGCCGGCCAGCGATGGTGCCCCGTTGCGGAAATCGCGGACCTCCGGAACGGAGAAGCTGATGTCCGTCCCCCCAGGCCCGTCGATCGAGTGTCGCAGGTAGACGAGCCGGTCGCCGTCGCGGTGGGGCAGGGGCTTGAGCAGCACGCCTCGGACGACGCTGAAGATCGCCGTGTTGGCCCCGATGCCGAGCGCCAGCGTGATCACGACCACGATGGTGAACGCGGGGCCGCGTCGCAGCGCGCGGAAGGCGTACCTGATGTCGGCGGCGATGCTCTCGATCCACGGCAGTCCGCGCTGGTCGCGCACCGCCTCGGCGGCCTGGGCGAGCCCGCCGGCAACGAGCAGTGCCTGGCGGCGCGCCTCGTCCGGGTGCATGCCTCGCCGGATGTTCTCGGACGTCTCCATCTCGAGGTGTGCCTCGAGCTCGTCGCGGAGATCGTCGTCCGCGCGGTGTCCAGTGAAGACGCCGACGATGCGGGCGAGCGCGGCGCGGAGGTGTCTCATGGTGTCTCCCGTCGCGGCTCGAGGAAGGCGGCGATAAGGTCGGCGGTCTGGTGCCAGTCGCGGGCTTCACGGGCCAGCTGCTTCCGTCCGGCCGGGGTGAGCGAGTAGTACTTGGCGCGCCGATTGTTCTCGGACGGCCGCCATTCGGCCGCGATGGAGCCCTCCTGTTCGAGTTTGAGGAGGGCGGGGTACAGCGTGCCGTAGTTGAGCTTGAGGCGGTTCCTGCTCGTTTCCTCGATGCGGCGGGCGACGCCGTAGCCGTGGAGCGGGCCGAGGACGTCGAGTGTCCTGAGGATCATCAGGGCGAGGGTGCCCTGTTTGACTTCCAGCTTCTTCGCCATGGGCCGTCCTATTGGTATGCCATAGGACGGTAATGTCGTGGGGCGAATCGCGCAATGGCGCTGCGATGCCTCAGTACCAGCTCATGGAGGATCGGCGCCCGGCGTCGAGCGGACTGAGCATGTCACTCTCCCGTCTGCGGGCGTGCCTTTATCACGCTCCGACGTCAGCGTTGGTGAGCGCCTCAAGCCTGCTCGTCGCCGAGGAAGGCCCGGACCTCCGACAGAAACCGTGCCCACGCCGGTTCGCCCTCGAGCAGTACGTGATTCCGGCTCTCCAGCGGAACGAAGCGGGCGCGCGGAATCAGGGCGGCGAGCTTGCGCCCGGTCTCGAACGGGATCATGGCGTCGTACACCGAGTGCAGCACGAGCGTCGGCTTGTCCACGAGCTCGGCCAGCGCCCGCACATCGATCTCGTGCGTGGTGTCCATGATCCGCAGCGCGTTCTCCATCGGGAGCGTGCGCGCGAGATCGCTGAACCACTGCCACTGCCCGGGTGTGCCTTCGGGCAGGAACAGCATCCCGAAGACCTGGCGGAACGCGGGGTTGTCGCGACCCCATCCGACGCGGATCAGGTTGCGGAGCAGCGTCGCCTCCAGCACGTCCTGCGGCGTGGGATTGCGATGGTTCCGCCCGACCGCGTAGCCGCCGTAGAGTACGAGCTTGTCCACGCGCTCGGGGTGGCGGACCGTGTAGGCGATCGCCACCGCGCACCCCTGCGAGATGCCGAGCAGCGAGAAGCGCTCGAGACCCTCGGCGTCCACCACCGCCTCGAGATCCCGCACCCAAGTCTCGAACGACAGGTCGTCGACGTCGTGATCGGACAGTCCGCACCCGCGCTCGTCGTAGCGGATGAGCCGCCGCCCGCGCCCGAGCTCCGATACCCAGTGCCGCCACACGGCGCTGTTGCAGTCCTGGTCCAGGTGGGTGAGCCAGTTGGCGGGCTTGACGAGAGCCGGCCCCGCCGCATCGCCGCTCGTCGCGTAGGCGATGCGGACCCCGTCGTGCGCGCGGCAGTAGCGGATCACCTGCTCCACCGCGGGGGGCGCCGGGGAGCGCGGCGTGTCGGAGCGGTCCCGCACCTGGACGCCGATACGGAACCCGCGGCCGCGTACGGTCTGGATCACGCACTGCGTCGTGCCGTCGTCGCCGAGCGCCTGCCGGAGCGCCTTGATCCGCGAGTTGAGCGTGCCGGGAGTGATGAACCGCGGCCCCCAGACGTGCTCGATCAGCTCCCTCGAGGTGACGAGGCGATCCCGGTTCTCCACGAGGTGACAGAGCACCGCATACACCTGCGGCTCCAGGTGCTGCGGTGTGCCGCCGCGCCACAGCTCGTGGCGCCGCGTGTCCAGCACGAACTCACCGAACTCGTAGATCATGCCATCCCCTATCGCGGGATCGCCGGCCGGCGCTCTCCACGATGTCTCCATGGAAGCTCCATGCACGCTTCAAGCGCCGCCAGCCCCGATGCCGCAGGATTGACGGCGTACGCCCACCAGATGCCTCGCCCGCGTCCGGCCCACCCGGGTCCTCGTGCAAAGGAGATATTCTCATGACGACGATGCTTCCCGACAAGACCTTCTACCCGTCGCCGACGCTGGCCGCCGAGGCGCCGCCGGAGAAGCTGGCCTACGTCGCCCTGCTGGCCCCCGAACCGAACGGCAACGGAACGCACCTCACCGACGGCCTCGGCGTGATCGACGTGGCCCCCGGGTCGCCCGACTACGGGCGGTTGGTCGGCAAGGTGGACTTCCCGAACGCCGGCAACGAGCTGCACCACTTCGGCTGGAACGCCTGCAGCTCGCACCTCTGCGGCTACGCGGCCAACCCCCACATCGAGCGGCGGTACCTCGTCGTTCCCGGCACCCACAGCTCGCGCATCCACATCGTGGACACCAGGCCGGACCCGCGCAATCCGCGACTGATCAAGGTCATCGAGGGAGACGAGGTCAGCGCCAGGACGGGGTACGCCGCGCCGCACACCGTGCACTGCGGCCCCGACGGCATCTACATGAACGCCCTCGGCTCGCCCGATGGGAACGGGCCGGGCGGGATCTTCATGCTCGACCACGAGACGTTCGAGGTGAAGGGCGCCTGGGAGAGGAATCGCGGGCCGCAGCAGCTGGCCTACGACTTCTGGTGGCACCTCGGACACGACACGATGATCACCAGCGAATGGGGGACGCCGAACATGGTGAAGAACGGCGTCGATCCGGAGCTGCTGCTCAATGGGAAGTACGGCAACGCGCTGCACGTATGGGACCTCAAGCGCCGCACGCACGTTAAGAAGCTGGAGCTGGGCGCCGAGCAGCAGATGGTGCTCGAGCTGAGGCCGGCGCACAATCCGCGGAAGGCGTACGGGTTCGTCGGCGTCGTGCTCAGCCTGGCCGATCTGTCGAGCTCGATCTGGATGTGGTACCGCAACCCTGACACCGGCGAGTGGACGACACGGAAGATCATCCAGATCCCCGCCGAACCGGCCGACCCGGCCGATCTGCCGCCGCTCCTCCAGGGATTCAAGGCGGTCCCGCCCCTGGTCAGCGACATCAACCTGTCGCTCGACGACCGCTGCCTCTACGTCTCCTGCTGGGGAACCGGGGAGCTTCGCCAGTACGATGTGAGCGATCCGATGCAGCCGACGCTCACGGGTTCGGTGAGAATCGGCGGCATCGTGCGCCGGACCGCGCACCCGTCGAACCCGGAGAAGGCGCTGAACGGCGGTCCGCAGATGGTCGAGGTCAGCCGGGACGGGAAGCGCGTCTACGTGAGCAACTCGCTCTACACGCCGTGGGACGCGCAGTTCTATCCGGACGGGATCCGCGGGTGGGTGGCGAAGCTGGACGCCGAGCCGGCCGGCGGGATCGCGTTCGACCCGCGCTTCCTCGTCGAGTTCCCTGATGGGCTGCGCCCGCATCAGGTGCGGCTCGAGGGCGGGGATGCATCGTCGGATTCGTTCTGTTACGCCTGATGCCGGCGTTCGACGGTTCCATCGGGTCGATCCTCGTGCTCGGCGCCGTGCACGGGATCAACCCGGCGATGGGATGGCTGTTCGCCGTCTCGCTCGGGCTGCAGGCGCAGAGCGGCCGGGTGGTGTGGGTGGCGCTCGGCCCGCTCGCGCTCGGTCACGCCCTCGCCGTCGCGGCCACGATCGCAGTCGCGGCGGCCCTGGGCGTCGTCGTTCCACTGACCTGGCTGCGCTGGCTCGCCGCCGCCGCCCTGCTCGCGTTCGGCGTGATGCATCTGGTGCGACATCGCCATCCGCGCGCAGGCGGCGGAATGAACGTGGGCGCGAAGGACCTGACGCTGTGGTCGTTCGTCGTCTCCTCGGCGCACGGAGCGGGGCTCATGGTGCTGCCGTTCGTGCTGGGACTACCGGCGGCGGGTGCGTCGGGGCACGGCGCGCACGCGCACGGCATGGCGGCGGTGTCGAACGCGGCGCAGCTCGGCGAGATCGGCGTGCTGGCGACGCTGCTGCACACGGCGAGCTATCTCGCCGTGGCCGGCGCGATCGCATGGGTCGTCTACGCGCGGGTCGGACTCCGGCTGCTGCGGAGTGCGTGGATCAACGTGAACCTGATCTGGGCGACCGCGCTGATCGTGACGGCAATGGTGACACCGCTCATGTGAGCGACTCGTCGCGCGGGTCGGCGAATCGCCGGGCGTGATGCGCCGATCGTCGACACCGAACGTCGAAACGATCTGCAGGGAGAGGTGCAGTCATGCGTCGTCTGTTCTGGACTCGTCATGGCCGGCCTTGCAACGTCGCTTGCTCAGGCACAGGAAGCCCCGCAGAACGAAGCGCAGCGGCTCAGGGCATTGCTCGAGGCGCACAGGGGAGACTTCGACTACCTGCCACCGGCAATTCGCCGCGCGTTGGAGCATCGCGACCGCGGCTGCCGCTTCCCTTTCTGCGGCAACCGGTTCACCGACGCCCACCACGCGCATCACTCCGCGCCGCGCCGGAAGTGATGCGGCGGACCTGGTGCAGGAACAAATCGACTCGCTGCGACGAGCACTCGGCCAGCTGGCAAGCTTCACTTCACGACGACGGATCCGCGATACTCCCCACCGACGGCCACGATGGCCTCGGCCTCGAGCTCGCCGCGCACGTCGCCGTGGAACACGAGCCGGCCATCTATCCGGCCTCCCGGCTGCACTCGGCCCATGTAGAGCACGTCGGCCCGCACCGGCTCGCCATCCACCGTGCCCTCGAACGCGAGCTCCGACTTGAAGACGTCGGGGAACGTGCCCGGCGGAGTGGTCGCGACGTCCGAGCACGGCGCGAAGACGAGCGCGCTCGTCGTCCCGGTGGCGGTTCCCTCGATCGTGCCGGTGAAGACCAGCTGGCCATCGACCGTCAGCAGGCAGTTCTGCCCTCTGGGCGTCAGCGTCAGCGTCGAGAAGTCGACGAAAGCGGCGAAGCTGCCCGCCGTTTCGACCTGGTGCGCGGCCGTCGCTGAGGCGTCGGGCGAGTGATTCTGGACGCCGAGCTCCGGAGTGGCGGGATCGAGCACGTAGTGGCCATCGTTGCAGGCGCCGGTGATCAGGAACGCCGTCCCGGTCGCGATGAGTTGAAGGGTCTTCATGGTGGGTCTCCGGTCAGGGTCTGGCTTCGCCCGCTGCGTCGTGTGTGACGATGATGCGGGTCGCGCCGATCTCCCGCAACGCGGGTAGCGGCACGGCTTCATGCCGACGGCAGCACCAGTGAAGCCGTGCTCCCCTTTTCGGGCTGACTCTGCAGCCGTACCTCGCCTCCCATTGCCCGCGCGAAATCACGCGCGATGGCCAGCCCGAGCCCGGTGCCCGGATACGTGCGCGTCAGTCCGCGATCGACCTGGAAGAACGGCTCGAACACGCGCTCCAGCTGATCTGGCGGGATACCGATCCCGGTGTCGCTGATCCACATCCGGATCCCGCCGCCCTCGCAAGTCGCCCCGATTCCGATGCGCCCTCCGGGACCGGTGAACTTCACGGCATTGGCGAGGAGATTCGACAGGATCTGTCGCAGCTTCTCGGGGTCCGCGCGCACGCTGAGCGACCGGTCGCAGGGATCGTACGCGAAACAGAGATTCTTCCGTCTCAGCTCGGGCTCCACCAGGGGCTCGAGTGCATCCAGCACGTCGCACACGCGGACGGTCTGCATCGAGAGCGGCAGCTGACCCGCCTCGACTTGCGTGAAGTTCAGGACGTCCTCGATCGACGAGAGCAGGTGCCGCTGATTGTTCCGGATCCTCGACAGGTACGACCGCTGTGTCTCGGTGATCGGATCCTGCGCCTCCAGCAGCATCAAGTCGACATAACCGGAGATCGCGTTCAGCGGGGTCCGCAGCTCGTGACTCATCACGGTGAGGAACTCGGCCTTCGAGCGATCGGCCTCCGTCACCTTCGCGTGCGCTTCGCGCAGCCTCTCCTCCGCCCGGCGGCGCTCGGCGATTGATGCGCCGAGGAGGAGCACGGTGGCCGCGGCGACGGCCATGAAGGTCTGCAGCGGGAAGAGACTCTCGAGCACGCCGGACTGCGCGAACGGACCCTGTCCGGAGACGGTTCCCCACACCGCGACGATCGACGTGAGAAGCGTCGCCGCAGCCACGGCGCGCTGCCCGAAGCGGATCGCCGCCCAGATCAGCGGAGGAAAGACGAGGTACGCCTGCTCGAACGTCGCGCTGTCGCTCGGCCCGGAGCCACCGAAGATGAGCAGGCTGGTCGCGAGTACGGACACGATGAGCGCCGAAGCCTCGAGCAGTGGTCGTGGCCCCGGCAGGACGCCGCGCGCCGTCGTCCAGACGAGCAACACCGGCGCGACCACGAGAGCGCCGATCGCATCGCCGAGCCACCACGCACGCAACGCGGTCCCCACCTCGGCGAGCGGAAGGATGCCGCCAAGGTACAGGCTCGATACGCCGATGGTCGCGCTGATCATCGTGCCGATCCCGGCCGCCAGCGCGATCAGGCCGATGACGTCGCGGAGCCGGTCGAGGGACGGGCAAAACCCAGGAATCCTTCGGAGCAGGTAAGTACCGGCGACGGCCTCGAGCGTGTTGCCGGCGCCGATGCCGAACGCCACGAGCGCGGGAGCGCCCACCCATGCGTTGGCGGCCACCGCGCCGATGAACACCCCGGGCCACAGGCGATAGCCGAATCGCACGAGCGCCGCGAGCGCAACCCCGGTCGCCGGCCAGACGAGCGACGCGAAACCGGCGACGGCCTCCACCCCAAGACCGACGCGTGCGACAATGAAGTACACCGTCGCCAGACCAAGAACCGATGCCGAATACGCGAGCCATCGACTCGCGGAGGCCCGGCCGGGACGTAGGCCGGGGGATGCGCTCGCACTGTCCGGTGAAGTTTCTGGTGCCGCGAAGGACGTCACGTTGTCCGGAGGCTGGCAGTCGGGCGGCGCCGCCCACCGCCGGGTGGCACTACCGCGCCTGAACATGCCGCAGAGCGAGACCGGTGCGCCAGACCCGTGGAGCGGGAAAGCTCGTCGGTGTCGGGAATGGCGCCGCAGCGAGACGGCCCGTGCGGTTCGGAAAACATGACTGCGATCGCGGATGACTCCGAGGTGAAGTGTCAGCTCCACCGCCGAACATCGACGGTGAGCGGCAGTTGTAGAGCAACGCGAGGCTTGCGCTCACCGAGGGGCCGACGGCGCCGGTTCCGGCAGCGCGTCGATCCGCCACAGGCCGAGGCTCTTGTCGGCAAAGAGCCCGTTCGCCTCCGTGCACCCTTCGACGAGAACTTCGCACGGCGGCGGCCAAAGGAAGGGAGCGGCCTCCAGGTTCAGCGGCCGCCAGTCGCCGGTGACGACATCCTCGTTGACCGGCTGCCCGGGGAACGTCGTCGTGAGCAGGTACGTGCCGCGGCTCGCGCGCAGGCTGGAGATCGCGCGGGCAATGTCGGCGAACGAGAGATGCACCAGGCAGTCACGGCAGAGCACGAGGTCCGCGGCCGGGAGTAGTGATGACAGAAGATCGAGCACCCGAAAGTCGCCGCCGGAGTGCGCGTAGCGTCGTTCGTTCGCCTCGACGAGCTCGGGCAGGAAGTCGGCGCCGATGTACCTGACGTCGCCGAGGTCGATCGTCGAGATCCAGGAACAGTCACCGCACGGAAGGTCGAGCAGCGTGCCGATGCCGAGTCGTTGGCAGAGCGGGGGCAGCGCGCGGCGGACGGCGGCGGTCTGATTGAGACTGGCGCCAAAACCCGACGGCGATTCCAAACCGGCCCAGTGGTTGGTGGCGTAAGCGTGCCGAAAGGCGGCGAGTGGCGACACGTCCTCGCCTGCCGCGCTGCGCCGCGCGAAGAACTCGGGGTCGAACGGGACTGCGTAGCGTCGGTTCCGCATGGTGCTCCCGGGAAGACCCGGTCGTTTTTCCACCGTTACGAACGCGCCTGGTCGACGCGGCTGAGGAACTGGCGTGGTCTCACCGTCATTTGGCGTCACCATTCCCGGTCGCGGCCAGAGGCGGAATCGCGACAGCTTCCGGGCAATGTAATCAGGTCCGTGACGGCTCTTCGCGGGTGCGCGGCAGCGGTGACTTCGCCTCACGCGTCCAACCGCCGTCGATCCAGAGGACCGCGTTGCCCTCGCGGGCGCGCTCTCGCGTCGGGCCAAGTCGGCCCGCCACCTTATCGATCGGCGATGTGGGCCTTGCTGAATATCGATAAAAGTGTTATCGATATTCGAAACTCAGAGCCGTCCCGCAGTCCTCAAGACCGAAGGACTCCCGAAATGGCCCGACCGTACCCCGACGCCCTGTCGGTCTCCCGGAAAGTCCTCCGCGCGCTGATCTGGCTGAACCTGCTCGCAGGCGTCCTCATCCTCGCGCTTCTGATTGCCAGTGTGGTCGCCGAGGGCCCGGTCATGGGCGCGCTCGGTGCCCGGCCCGCCGATGACGATTCGACGCTGTTCCAGCGAATGCGACTGGTCATGCTGCTCGGCATCGGCTCGGTTCCGCTTGCGCACGTCGTCCTGACGCGGCTGCTCGCCGTCGTCGACACGGTCCGCGGCGGAGATCCGTTCGTGAGGGAGAACGCCGGCCGACTCCAGACGATCGCCTGGGCGGTGCTCGGACTCGAGCTGGTACACCTGGCCGTGGGCGCCGTCGCGACGTTCGCGTCCTCGGAAGCGGAGACGCTCGACCTCGACTGGAGCTTCTCGCTCACTCGGTGGCTCGCCGTGCTGCTGCTGTTCGTGCTGGCGCGCGTGTTCGATCACGGCGCGCGTATGCGCGAGGATCTCGAGGGAACGGTCTGACCATGCCGATCATCGTCAAGCTGGACGATGTGCTCCATGCGCGCCGGATGACCCTCACGGAGCTCTCGGAGAAAGTCGGGATCACCCTCGCGAACCTGTCCATCCTGAAGACCGGAAAGGCGCGCGCGATCCGCTTCTCCACGCTCGAGTCGATCTGTGACGCGCTGCAGTGCCAGCCGGGCGACCTGCTCGAGTTCGTACCCGCTCCGGAAAGCGAAGAAAGCTGAGCACCGGCCGCGGCTGTCCGCGCCGGCAACCCGCCTCGGCCGCCGAGGCCATCACCCATGTGTCCCATGACCATGCCCGATGCGAAACTCGCTCGCCGCATCGCCAGACTCGGCGGCGTGCTCTACCTCATCATCATCATCCTCGGCGCGGCGGGCGAGGCCGTGGTCAGGGGCAGCATCGTCGTGCCGGGCAACGCGGCGGCCACAGCCGCGAACCTGCGATCGATGGAGTGGCTCTGGCGGCTCGGGGTCGCGGGGGAGGTCGTCCTCCTCCTCTCAGCGACCGGGGTTGCGGTCATCCTCTACATCCTGCTCCGTCCGGTCAACCGCGAGCTGGCGCTGGCCGCGATCTTTCTCAACCTCGTGAGCATCGCCATCGAGGGAGCGGCGGCCGTGGCGCTGGCGGGCGCGCTGATGCCGATGACCAGCGCCGCGTACATCAATGCGTTCTCCCCGGAGCAGCTCGGCGCCATGACGCTGCTGGCGGTGCGGCTCCACAGCACCGGTTTCGGCATCGCGCTCATCTTTTTCGGCGTGGAATGCCTCATCCTTGGCTACCTCATCATCCGGTCGCGATACCTGCCGAGGCCCATCGGTGCGCTCATGCAGATCGCCGGCGTGTGCTACATCATCAACAGCTTCGCGCTGCTGCTTTCGCCGCCGCTCTCGAGTGCGTTGTTCCCGGCGATCCTCCTCCCGGCGCTGGTGGCCGAATTGTCGCTCACGCTGTGGCTGATCGTGAAGGGCGTACGGGAGTCGGAGTGGAACGAACGCGCTCACGCCGCGCGCGGGGGCTGACCGGCCGCCCGCGATGGCCGCGGTCAGGTAATGCTCAGCGCGGCCGGGAGGCCACCGGAGCAGCCGCCGGCGGCATGGCCGGTTCATCGGCGTTCCAGATGTCGAGCGCGATGAGCCACGATCCGTCGGGCTGCCGGCGCAGGACCTGGACGTACTTGCCGCTCGCCGAGACCGTGTCGGTGCCGATCATGGCGCGCCACGTGAACGCGCCGCGATCGTAGGCGATGTCGCCGGCGCCTTCGGTGTGCGCGGGCGTGATGACGAAGCTGAGCGCGCGCGGCCCTGCCTCGAGTGTCTGGCGCAGTCCGTCGCGGCCGGTCGTCGCCGGCGCATCGGGCGCCATCCAGACCACGTCCTCCGTGTGCAGGTCCGCGACGCGATCGTAGTCCCCCTCCACGGTCGCCTGCGTGAACTCCTGGCCGACGCTCCGGATCGCGGCTACATCCTCTTCGCTCAGCGTGGCGTTGCCGGTGCGGCAACCGGCCGCGGCGAGCGTCGCGCCTGCGCTCAGCAGGAGAAGGGCGAATCGCATGGAGCCTCCCTCGTTGGTCGGTGGAGCGTCGCCAGGTGCGCGCGGCGAGCGA
>DATKCV010000064.1:0-9897 GCA_035513015.1 Gemmatimonadaceae bacterium | reverse complement strand
ATGTCACGCTCGTCGGGATCCTGTGGGGCGGCAGCTCGAGCGGCGACCTGTTCGTCTTCAGCCCGCTCAAGAACATCCAGGATGAACTGGGCGCGCTGACGGCTACGTCGGGCGGGACCGCCCCGCCGCCGGACGATGGTGGGCCGCCGCCGGACGAGGATCCGCCGTGCACGCCACGCGGCAACTCCGGGGTCTGCCGATAGACCCGTAGCGGGGCTCAGGAATGCCGATTACAGCGGGGGAGGGCGGCCGACCGTCCTCTCCCGCCTCGCTTTTTTCTTCAGGAATTCTTCGGGGATCCCAGCCGGTCGTCAGCCGGCGCATCGCCTCGAAGTTCCGGAGGCCCCGCACGAACCGGCGGCGGACATCCTCTTCCGGAACGTAGTGCCCGTGCTGGCGTTCGACACGGTGGCGCACGCGCGCGACGGCGACGTCCGCCGTCGGGAGCCAGAGAGAGGACAGGTCCACATCATATCCGTTCGCCAGCGAGCGCTCCACCAGGGACGTCGTCCATCGGCCGCTGAGCGTCGTCTCGATCGCGAAGTCGAGGCGCGTCGCTTCGAACAGTCGGACGCGCTGCAAGGCGGTCGCCCCCGCCGGTCGACGAGCGGCCCATGCATCCTGCGGATTCAGTGCGGTGGCGATCTCGTGAGGATTGACGTACCTGTCCATCGGCAGATACGACGCGAGGAGAGCAGGCGCCGCGGAAGGTTTACCGGCGCCGTTCGGACCAGCGATGAGATACAGACATGGCGGTCGAGGGGTCACCCCGGTTGCACGGGGGCATCCTCCGCCTGGTCGATGGTTCTGCGAAACCCCGACCGCGGTCGGCATCCGAGCGGGGCTCTGCGGGTACGTCGAAACCGGGTCGAGAAATCGATATCAACGACTGCCCGGCGGCAAGCGGGTCATCCCCGATTCCTCGGGGACACCCTCCGACCTCATCCCCGGACACCCTTCCGACAACCGGGGCGCACCGCGGGCGAATTCGCGCACGCCGGCGCTGGCTGGAAATATGCGGAGGCATTGCTGCCCCTGAAGGGAAAAGGACCCGGTCGCACCCGCTGCGGCCCACGATTGAAACCGACACGCCGCCGGGCACGAAGGGGTATTCACGACCCCTGACCGCGGCGCGACCGATGTCCGGCCGCGCCCCGGGCTTCGTGGGCGGTCCGGCTTTCGAGGAGTCCGACGACATGTGGCAGCGTGTCCGGTCGGTTCTGTGGGTGGACAGAAATCGCGGCGAGCGCCTGATGCTCGCCGCGAGCATCGTCCTGGCGGTGGTCGCCCTTCGCACGCCCACCTGGCCGTGGTTCGCCATCGGGTCGGTGCTGCTCCTCGTGATGTCGCTGATGATCGCGATTCCGGGGATCCGGCGCGCAATATCCCCCGGACATCCCGCGGCCCCGTGGTCGCTGCTGGTCGCGCTGACGTGCGCGTTCGTCCTCCACAGCTACTACGTCGAGCTTCACCGGCAGCGCAGCGAGCGTCTCGACGTGCTCGGCGTCGAGTTTCCCCGGCGGCAGTCCGGTATGCTCAGCGTTGGCGTCGACGACTCGGTGGACGTGCGCCTCCAGCGCGCCGACGATCCGACGCTCCGCTGGCGGCTCGGCGTGCAGGAGCTGCCCGACGGACGCTTCGCCGTCAGCGAGATGCACGGCGTCGATGCGATCCAGCAACAGGAGCGGCTCGAGTCCTTCGTGCGCCGCGCCGTGGTCCGTGCCGGCATCCGGCCGCGCCGCTGGCGTCACCTGTCGGGCGTGCCGCTGGACGCCGGCTCGCCGGTCGCGATCGTCGCCTTTCACGATGCCTCGCGACCGGCCCACAGCTTCGAGCTGCATCCCGACGCGCGCGGCCGGGCGGAGCTGGACTGGAACGGCGTCCGCCTGCCGCTGCGCCTCGACGCGAACGGCGACCCGGCGATCGAGGTGCGGAACGCGCGCCTCCAGCGCGAGTTGCGCCGCGGCATGGAGCTCGGCCAGCTACCGTGGCCGGCGATACCCGACACCACGATCGCTCGGGAGCTCGTGCTCACCCTGGTGTCGGCACCCGGACCCACGCTCGCCATCGCCGACCCGCTGCACGTCCTGCCGCGGTGGGAGCTGCGACTCACGTCCCGTTCGGCCGACTGGCTTGTGCAGTCGGACTCCGCTGCCCGATCGCCGACGCCGCCCGTACTGGAGCGCGGCGACTCGATCCGCATCTCCGCGCGCGGAGTGCAGTGGGTGTTCGTGCTCGACACGCGCGATCACGGCGCCTACGGGGCGCGCGACTTCGCCGTCGGCTTCGGCCGGCGTCCCGATCCACGACTCGGCTGGCTGCCGGCCGCCGAAGTGTGCAGGCCGCTCGAGCGATGCACGCTGATCAGCGCGCGGGCGCTCGCCCCGGCGGTGCCGCACTTCGATCTCTCGGGGTTCGGTCTCGACACTTCGCGGTTCGAGTTCCTGGCGCGCGTGTCGGTGGACGGCAGGTCGTTCCGCGTCGTCACCCCGCAGGCCGTGCACACCTCGCCGCTCGGCGAGTCGGTGCTCGTCCCGGCCCGCTCGAACGACGAACACACTACTGCCTCGTACCGCCTGCGCGTCCACAAGCTGGCGAGGGGCGAGCTGATCGCCGTCGCGCTCACGCTGCTCGCGCTCGGGCTCGTGCTCGGCGGCGCCGGACTGCTCACCGCGCGATCGGATCGGGTGGCGCGGCTGCTGAGCCAGGACACGATCGCCATCAACACCGCGTGGGCGGTCGCCAGCGTCGCGGTCGTGCTGCTCGGCTTCCGGCTCGCGCTCGGATTCCGCGTGACGTACGCGGCGCCGTACCACGAGCGCGACGTGAGCACCGCGGTGGGACTCTGGCTCACGGTCATCCTGCTCACGGCGCTGCTGCTGCGCTGGGACGCGTGGGGACCGCGCGTGGTCGATCGGCTGCTGCGGCTCGAGGGGCTGGTGCGGATCCGGACGCGCGGCGCGCTCGTCGCGGTCGGCGATGGCGGTTCGGGCGCGTTCGCCGCGCGGCCGGCATCGGCAGTGCCGCTCCCTGTCGGAGCATCGCTGCTCGCCGCCGGCCTGCTGCTCCTCGGCTGGCTCCGGCCCGAGGCAGTGCTGCGGAGCGGCATCATCATCGCGTTCGTGATGATGGCGTGGGTGATGATCGAGTACCTGAGCGCGCGCCACGTGGCCGGTCAGATCGCGGCGTCGGCGGGGTCGATCCTGGCCGACGGACGCACCGATCTGAACCCGGGCCGCCGGATCGCGCTCGGCGTGGTGACTGTCGGCATCCCGTTCAGCGTGCTGGTTCGCGATGCCGCGCTTCCGCTCACGCTGGCTTTGCTCGTGGTGCTGCTCATCGCCGCCGTGGTATCGGCGGTGAAGGCGCGGCGCCCGGCGCCGGGGACGGCGGTCGAGGAAGCGCCGGGCGAGGCGAATCCGGACTCCGGCGGTGCGCCGAGGTGGGGCGCGGTGACCGTCGTCCTCCTGTTCCTGGTCGTGCTCAACGTCGCGATGGTGCTGGCCGGCGGGCCGACGCTGCTCTTCGTGGGCGTGTTCTTCCTCTTCCTGCTGAGCGTGCGGACTGGTCACCACCTGGTCGAGGCGTTCACCCGCCGGCTCACGCTGCGATCCGTGACTCCGCTGGCGGCGCTCGCGCTCGCGTTGCTGCTGGTGCTGCCGATCGACTTCGGCTTGCTGCTCGTGTTATCGGTGCCGCTGGCCGTGACGCTGCTGCTGACGCTCGGCGCCGACCGCGTGCCGGCGCGATCGTGGGCGGTCATTGCCGCGCTGTTTATCGCCGTCGGATTCCTGGTGAAGCCGGTGCTGTGGCCCGATGTCTCGGAGATCCGCGTCGATCAGCGCGCGCACGAGACGGCCGAGCGATTCGCCGCGCTCGGCGGGCCGCTTCGCAACGCGCCGATCTTCGAGGCACCCGTTCGCCGGTCCGTCGTGCGCGGCCTCGCATCGTTCCACCCGGAGCTGCTCGAGATCGTGCTGGCCCGGGCGGCGCCGAGCCCGGCGCGCGAGGAGCTGATCCCGGCGCGCGAGCACATCTGGGGCGGACGCGCGTACGCGGCGAGCGGGCTGACGGGCCACGGGCTCGCCGGACCGACGGTGATCGGCAGGGGCGTGCCCGAAGTGGTCTCCGATGCCGAGAACACGTTCTCGGTGTACGTGCTGGCCGAGCACGGACTGCTCGGTGGCCTCGCCGTGCTGGCCGCGTATGCAGCGCTCGTGTGCGTGGCGCTCGCGTTCCTGTGGGCGGTGTGGCGCGCGCCGCCCTGGCGCACGCGTCCCAACGACACGGCGACGGCGGTGTTGGTGGGTGGGATTCTCATGCTGACCATCCCCGCCGCGTACGTCGCCGCCTCGAATCTCTCGCTGGTTCCGCTGACCGGGCAGAACATGCCGTTCCTCGGGCTCAACGCGTGGAGCGACGTGGCGTTCGTCGGCGCGCTGCTGTCGGCGATGTTCGCCGTATTGCTGGACACCAGCCTTCTGGTCCATGACCGCGCCGACTGAGACGCGCGCGGCGCGCCCTCCGGCGTACGACGCTGGCACGGTCGGAGCGCCGCGGCGGGGACGCCACATCTCGGCGGCGATCGCGGCCGCGATCCTGTCGCTGGTGCTCGGCGGCTACATCGCCGTGGGCGTGGCGCTGGTGAAGGCCGCCTACGATCCGATGGCCGGCAGGCCGCTCACGTACGACGCGCTCCAGCGCGAGCTCGACTCCGCGTTGACGCTGCGCACGGCCTTCTCGCTGCGGGCCGGGCTCGCGGCGGTCGAGGACTCGGTGATCATCGATGGGAGGACGGGTCCCATTCTCGTGCGCTGGGACTCGCTGGCGGTGCTCGACACCACCGTCAATCCCGCGCTTCGCCCGCACGGTTTTCTGGCCGACGAGGTGCGCCGCTACAACGACGCTCAGCGCGGGCGGCTGCGCGAGCTGGAGGACGCTGAGAGTATCCGCGGCGGCGCGCAGGGACGCGCCGCCCTCGGTGCGGCGTCCGGACGGCCGGCGTTCACCGCCGCGTCGGGACGGCCTTTCTTCGTCGCGCAGCGGCGGCCCGCGTTCAGTGGTCGCATTGGGCGGCCCGTCCTGATCGATCTGCGTGAGCGCCACAATCCCTCCGTCTTCCGCTCGCGCTTGATGTTCACGGTGGATTCGGCGGAGATGGGCGAGCGCATCGTCCTCTCGCCAAGAGCCGTTACCGCCGGCATGAGAGTGCCGTCGCCGTTCGAGACCAGGCGCGAGGTACTCATCACGACGAAGGAGGCACCGGAGCGGTTCGCCCTGCTCGGCGCGCGCAGCGCGGTGCTGCTGCACGGGAGCGGAGTGACGCCCGGCGTCGCCGGCTGCCCGTTCTCGACCCGCGGCGACTCGATCAACATCCAGTGCCGCATGCCCGGCTCGGCGCGCAGAGAAGTGCTCGTCGCCGCGCGCGAGCAGAGCGGCACGAGCACGCTCACCGTCGCCGGCCAGTACCCCGTGCACTACGACGGCGAACGAGTCACGCCAGGACGCACGGTGGCGATGGCATCGGGCGGGCTTCTCCAGCTCCCCTCGCGCATCATCGGCCGCGCACCGGGCGCGATGGCGCTCGAGCGAACGGCTGTCGGCACGCTCGCCGGTACGCAGTGGGTCAACGGGCGCACGGTGTGGCGGCACAGCCCCGACTGGTCCACGCCGTTCGCGCGCCACCTCGTGGGGCCGAGCGGGTTCGGGGCGACGTCGGCGCAGGCGAGCGGACGCATCATCCCGCTCAGCCTCGACGAGAGTCTGCTGCGCGATGTGCAGCGAAACCTGGAGCAGTTCACGGCGGGCCGCCGCAGCGTGGCCGACCTCGGCTTTGCGCTCGCGGTGATCGCGCACGCGCGCACCGGCGAGATCCTCGCGGTCGCCGAGCTCGGCGAGTCGGGTCCCGACGCGCCGAGCAGGGTGCTCCAGGCCTTCAACATTGGATCGGCGATCAAGCCGCTGCTGACGGTGGCGGCGCTCGCCGAGCTACCGGAGCTGGGCACGCTGGAGATCTGGAATCCGGGCGGCACGGTGAACGAGCTGTGGGGCCATTCGTTCGACCGCGGCTTCGACGTCGGCGGCGCGTGCCCGGTCGGGTGGATCGACCTCCGCCGCTTCCTCTCCTGCTCGAGCAATCTCTACTCGGCGAGTCTGGTCGCGGCCGCGCTCCAGTCGCGGGACGTGCCGAGGCCGGAGTTCGAGAACGGCGGCTCGGCGCCGTTCCGGCTGGCGGGCGTGACGCGCAACGGAAGGCGGCCGCGCATGCCGCTGGACGCGCGGGGCGCGATCGATCCGGACACGCTCAATCGCAGCGCGCTGAGCTTCGGGCTCGACTCGCTGTTCGGCATCGCCACCGGCATCGAGGCGGCGATTGCCGATCTGGGACGCGACTCGGCGGCCTGGCGGGGGCTCGCCTATCACGGGGGCGGCGCCGCCAGCGCGCCGTTCGGGCTGTGGCCGGAGCAGTCGCGCGTCGGCCTCGTGCTCCAGGGCCAGCGTGCATCGCTCCGGCAGCTGGTGAGCGTCGCGCTCGGCGCGGGAGAGGTGCGCATCACGCCGATTCACCTGACGCAGGCGTTCGGCCGCATCGTGACCGACAGGCGGCTGGTGCTGACGTTCGTGCCGTCGCGGGACACTCTGTTTGCGTTCGACTCGCTCGGCCTCGCTCGCTCACCGTGGTACGCGGCGGTGCGGGGCGGGCTGCGCGATGTGGGCGAGTCGGGGACTGGCGCGGGGCTGGCCGCGGCGGGGCGCCGGATTCTGGGCCCGGACATCGTGTTTTACGGCAAGACCGGGACGCTGAACACGCGGCCGGCGGTGATCCGCCGGCGGGTGGTGGACACGCTGGTGGTCGATGACGTCCGCACGGTGATCACCGGCATTCGGACGGACACGATCGCTCCGGTGGCGGTCAAGTCGCTGGTGTTCGCGCTCGGGAAGCCGGGCCCCGCGCGCGGGGCGGCGCTCGAGTGCGGCGTCGTCGGCACGCTCTACTTCCGCTTCGGCGGCGACTCCAGGGCGGTGGATGACGTCGCCCGGGCGTTCGCCGAGGAGCGGCTGTGGCGCGTGCTGCGTGCACACTGGGACCGGCTGGAGCTGTGTTAGCGGTCACACCGGGCGGAGTATTCCGGGTACCCCGTCCGATCCTTGAACAGAAACCCTGAGGCATCATGGCCACGTCGTCCACTCCCGTCCCGCTGGCTTCCGGAACGAAGCTCATCCCCGGCACGCTCACGACGAGCGGCGCATTCCTGTACTTCGCGGTCGCGCTGGGAGCGAGCGTGTGGATGCTGCTGGTCGCCGACGAGCCGAGCTTCGTGGTCCTCGTCCCGCTGATCGCGTACGGACTCCTGCTCGTGGCAGCGCAGCGGTTCTACGTGCTCTCGTACAGCTCGACGATCAAGGACAGCCCCTACTTCCTCGGCTTCACACTCACGATGGTGGGGCTGGTCAAGATCTTCACGACGCTCGAGGCGGAGACGGCACAGGCGGGCGCGGTGGCGGCCGGCGCGATCGCCGGGCAGGCCGGCCACGCGATCCTGGCGACGGTGATCGGTCTCTTCGCCCGGCAGGCGCTGTGGTCGTACGAGCGCGCGGAGTCGGTTGCCGAGTCGAGGCTGATGCAGATGTCGGACAGTCTGGCGATGAACGCGCACCGCTTCGCGCAGCGACAGGAGGATCTGGTCGCGCTGATCGGGAACTTCGTCGAGTCGCACCAGCAGTTGTGGGAGCGCGAGCAGGAGGCGCTGACGCGGTATCTCGAGCAACTCGATGCCGGCGGACGGCTTCTGTCGAAGCTCGAGCACGAGTATCCGGAGCGGATCAGTGCCCTGACCGATTCCGTTGGCCGCTCGGCCGAGCTCCTCGCCAGCTCCGCCGAGCTGGCGAGCGTGCGACTGCTGCGCACCGGCGAGTCGTTCGCGGCCGAGTATTCGCGGCGGGCCGAGTTCATCATGCAGTCGATGGAGCGGGCGAGCAGCGCAGCTGCTTCATCGAGCGAGGACATGAGCAGAACGCTCGAGGCAGCGTGTGGGGCGATCGCCGGGCGGGCGACCGCCATGCGCGGTGAGCTGGAGGAACTGGCGGCGGCGGCGCACGCGTGTCCGGGGGCGATCGCGGGTACGGCGGACTCGCTGCGGCAGGCGGGGGAGCGGGTCGAGAATCTCGACAGGAATCTGCGCATGCTGGCCGAGTCGCTGTGCAGCGGGGATCGGGCGGCGCGGGACTTCGCGCGTGGTCTGGAGACGGATCGGCAGGTCATCCACGAGGAGATCGCTTCGCGGTCCCAGGTGGTGCGGGATGATCTGCGGCAGATCGATCAGATCCTGGACGAGTTCGTGGAGCTGATGCGGCGGCACGTGGCGCAGGGGCGGCTGGCCTGACTCGTCGGGGAGGATGCGGTGATGGATGAGCGGCAGAGCGTACTAGGGTTCACGGAGGCGGAGCTGGGGTTCTTCCTTGCCGCGCTGTGCCTCGTACTGTGGCTGGTGAGCACGGCGGCGGCGCCGCCTCCTCCACCGCCTGCTCCCGAGGCGGCGGTTCCGGCGGATTCGGCGCGCACGCTGGAGGAGAAGCTGGCGGCGGCGCGGCTGGAGCGCGATTCGCTGGATGATGCCTATCAGCGGCTGCGCGACTCCGTCTCCGGCATCCTGCCGAATTGCACGAGGATCGGACGGGCCGAGGGTCCGTTGTGGACGATCACCGTCTCGGGGCGCGACCGCGTGCGGTTCGAGCGTGAGCAGATGAGCTTCGACGACTTCGGCGCACGGACGTGGGCGGAACGGAAGCCGGTGATCGGCACCTGCTGGCATCAGGTCATCGTGCGATTCCCGCGAACGGCGCCGGGGAGCGTGACGGAGAACGCGCGTGCGCAGCTCGCGAGACTGCGTTTGCGGATCGCGAGGGTCGAGTGGGTGGGCGGTTGAGGGACGTCGCGTGATTCAGGGGCTGCTCGTCGGCGCTCGCGTGGCGCGCACTTGGCTCGAGCCGGGCTGGCGCTACGCGCGTGCGCGTGTGCTCGCGCGATGGGGGCGCAGCGCGGCGCGCGGCCCGGTGGGCGTCGTTCCGGCAGGCGTGTCGGAGCTGCTGCGACGGCTCGAGGAGGAGACCGGCTCGATCGTCGAGCGCGCGCTGGCACGGAGCATCGAGCCTCCCGAGGTCACCGCCGGCAGCCGTGCCGTACGGCTTCGCGCGGCGACCGTGGCGCACGTCGCCGGTGCCGGATGGCGGGTCGGACTGCGCGCCGACGAGGCGACGACGCTCGCGGCCGCGGGGTCGCTCCGCGAGGTGGACGCCCGGCTCGTCGAGGCGATGGCGCGGAAGCGGGATGTGGGCGATGCGCCGGGCGCACCGGCCTTTCAGCGGCGTCTCGCGCTGCTCGAGGTCGTGTCGGACGCGGCCAATCCGGGGCGCCGGAGCGAGCACGAGCTCGATCGGCTGCGTCGCGCGCGCGTCATGGAGGAGGTGGCGCGAAGGAGGGCGGCGATCGAGTGCATCGAGCGGCTCGGGCGCGAGCTCTCGTCCGGGGCAGCCGAATCAGCCGCAGGTGGGCGATTCGCGGCGGAGGCCCGGTCGCTGGTTCGGCGGCAGTGGGGGCGGCTCGATAGCGCGCCGCTAGCGGCGGACGATCTGTGCGGGTGCGCGGAAGAGTTGGCGGGAGTGCTCAGGCGGTACCTCGCGCGCGCGTTGGCGAGCGGCTCCCCGACGGCGCCGTAATACCGTGGCCTGAACGCGGCGAGGTCGTTTGCGAGCCGGCTTCACGAAGCGCCGCGGTAGGGCGTTCGACCGTCGTGGCTGGAACGGTTCCGAAGGCGGTTGAGGCTCTAGGCGAGCTCGACTCAGGCCTGCCGGACGCCCGAGCGGCGAAGGAGCCGGGTCAGAGTCGTTGAAACCGCG
>DATKCV010000063.1:0-3158 GCA_035513015.1 Gemmatimonadaceae bacterium | reverse complement strand
ATAGCGCTCGACTGCGCCAACGGGGCGACCTACCGGGTCGCACCGAGCGTCTTCGCCCACAGCGGCGCCGATGTCATCACGATCTGCGACACGCCCGACGGCCTGAACATCAACGACCACTGCGGCAGCACGTACCCCGAGCGCCTGCAGGCCGCGGTGGTGGAGCGAAAGGCCAACATCGGATTCGCCTTCGACGGCGATGGCGATCGCCTGGTCATGGTCGACCACAAGGGGCGCCTGCACGACGGCGACGTGGTGCTCGCGCTCGCGGCGCGCCACTTCGCGCGCGCCGGACGCCTCGTGCCCAGGCTGGTGGTGGGGACGGTCATGACCAACGGCGGCACCGAGGCGACCCTGCGGCGCGACGACATCGATCTCGTCCGATCGGCCGTCGGCGACCGCTACGTCTGGGAGAAGATGGCCGAGCTGGGCGCGCTGTTCGGGGGAGAGCCGTCGGGACACGTGATCTTCCGCGAGCTCGCCACGACCGGCGACGGGATCCTCACGGCGCTCGAGGTCCTTCAGCTCGTCCTCGCCGCGGGCCGCCCGCTGGCGGAGCTCGCCGACGAGGTGGAGAGGTGGCCGCAGACGCTCGTCGCCGTGCGGGTCGCCCGCCGCGCCGAGTGGGAGAGCGAGCCCAAGTTCCGGAAGGAATACGACTTGGCGCGCGAGACGTTAGAGAAGGACGGCGGCCGGATCCTGGTGCGCCCCTCCGGGACGGAGCCGGTCTTGCGGATACTGGTGGAGTCGCGCGTCGAGGCGCTCGCCGCCGATACGGCGCAGCATCTGGCGCGGGTCGCCGAGGAGGCTCTGAAATAAATGTGTGGGATCGTCGGGTACGTCGGATCGGGTGATGCGACGCCCCTCCTGGTCGGGGGGCTGCGGCGCCTCGAGTACCGCGGGTATGACTCGGCCGGCGTCGCGGTACAGCAGAACGGGAAGCTCGAGATCCGCCGCGCCGAAGGCAAGCTCGACAACCTCGTGACGGCCGTCTCGGAGCACCCGCTCTCGGGTTCGATCGGGATCGGGCATACCCGCTGGGCCACGCACGGCCGGCCGACCGAGCAGAACGCCCACCCGCACGTGGACTGCGGCGCGGTCACGGCGGTCATCCACAACGGGATCATCGAGAACTTCGCGGAGCTGAAAGCGCCGCTCGTCGCCGCCGGTCACAAGTTCACCTCCGAGACGGACACCGAGGTGGTCGTGCATCTCCTGGAAGACGAGCTCGCGAAAGGCTCAGCGCTCGGGGACGCCGCGCTTGCGGTACTCCCGAAGCTCGAGGGTGCGGCGGCGCTCGCCTTCATCTCCCTCAAGGATCCGGGAAAGATCGTGGCCGCCCGCATCAGCAACGCCGGCGGCGTGATCGTCGGCTATGGGCAGGGCGAGAACTTCCTCGCCTCGGACATGCCCGCGTTGCTCGAGCACACCCGCACCGTGTCGTTCCTCGAGGCGGGCGAGCTGGTCGTGGTGACGGCGACCGCCGTCACGTTCCGAAAGCTTGATGGATCACCGGTGACCAAGGAGCGGACGACGGTGACGTGGGATCCGGTGGCCGCCGCCAAGTCGGGCTACCGGCACTTCATGCTCAAGGAGATCCACGAGCAGCCGCGCGCGATCTCCGACACGCTGCTCGGACGGGTCGAGCGCAGCACCGGCCGTGTGGTCTTTGACGAGAACTTGAAGATGACGGACGAGCAGGCGCGCGCTCTGCCGCGGATCACTCTGGTGGCCGCGGGCACCGCGCTGCACGCCGCGCACGTCGGCAAGTATTTGATCGAACGCCTGGCCGGTATCCCCTGTGATGTCGAGATCGCCAGCGAGTACCGATACCGGGAGCCCGTGGTCACCAAGGGCCAGCTGATCATCGCGGTGAGCCAGTCCGGCGAGACCGTGGACACGCTCGGAGCGATCCACACGGCCAAGGAGCGCGGCGCGCGCGTCCTTGCCCTGGTGAACGTAGTGGGGAGCGAGGCGACGAGGGCGGCGGACGACGTCATCTATCTGCACACCGGCCCCGAGATCGCCGTCGCTTCGACAAAGGCTTACACGGCCATGCTGGTCGACCTCTATCTCTTCGCCATCTTCCTGGCGCAGCGGCGAGAGACCATCGAGCCTGAACGCGCACGGCAGCTGCTGGCCGAGGCCTTCCACCTCCCGACACTCGTCGACGCCGTGCTGGGCGAGGAGAGCAAGGTCAAGGCGCTGGCCTACCGCTACCACCAGGCCCGCGACTTCCTCTACCTGGGGCGGGGTATCCACTACGCGACCGCGCTCGAGGGAGCACTCAAGCTGAAGGAGCTCTCGTACATCCACGCTGAGGGCACGGCCGGCGGCGAGATGAAGCACGGCATCAACGCCCTGATAGATGAGCACATGCCCGTGGTCGCCATCGCCCTGCGCGACTCCCTGTACAAGAAGATGGTCTCGAACATATCCGAGGTTCGTGCACGGGCCGGCGTGGTGATCGCGCTCGCGCACGATGACGACACGGAGATCGCCGCGACCACCGACGAAGTGATCCGCATCCCCAGAACGAACGATCTGCTGTCACCGGCCCTCGCCGTGGTTCCGCTGCAGCTGCTGGCGTACCACGTGGCCGACCGCCGCGGGAACGACGTGGACCAGCCGCGGAACCTGGCGAAGTCGGTGACGGTCGAGTGATCGGAGCCCCATCCGAGGTCGGAATAGACATCATCGAGACCGCGCGGATCCGCGGCGTGCTCGAGCGGCATGAGGACCGCTTCCTGCGACGTGTGTACACGGAGTGGGAGCGCGCCTACTGCCGCAGCAACGTCCTTCACCTAGCCGGCCGGTGGGCGGCGAAAGAGGCTGTGTCAAAGGTGCTCGGCCTCGGCGTGCGTGGCGTGGGGTGGCGCGAGATCGAGATCGGCCGCACTCCGCTGGGCCAGCCCACCGTGACCCTGCACGGCCGTGCCGAGTCCCGTCGCGCGCGCATGGGTCTGCGCGATCCGCTGAGCGTGTCCATCTCGCACATCCGTGACCTCGCGGTCGCAGTGGCGGTAGGGGTCAGGGGCCCCGCGGAGGCCTGAGCCTGCCGGCGGCGCGACCCGGGAAGATCGACCTCCGCGCCGCGCGGGCGGTCCTAAAGCCACTGCCGCCCGACACGGGCAAGGAGCAGCGCGGCCGCGTCGTCG
>DATKCV010000062.1:0-7196 GCA_035513015.1 Gemmatimonadaceae bacterium | reverse complement strand
GTCGGCCGGGGCGGCTCTCGTTCGTTGGGCGCCGAACCCTCCCTCGGGAGCGGGCCCCCAGCCCCCTTTCCGGTGACCCCCACCCCCCGCGCCCCGTCTGGATCATGACAGCACGGATCTACTCCTGCCGGAGACTTCCATGGCGGGCTCCAACGACACGATGGACCGCATCCTCGACAAGCTCGTGCGCGACGTCGAGCACGCTGTGCACGCCCTCTATCGGGGAGACGTGCGGCAGCAGACGGCGAAGGCGAAGACCGACGGACACCGGGTCACGGCTCGCAAGGCGCTGCTCGACCTCCTCGAAGCGGCGGCCCTGAACGCGTCGCCCGCCGGCGCGCTCGGCGGCCCGGGGAACGGGGGTCGCGGCGGCACCGCTACCCGCGGGCCCGCGCCGTCGAATCCGAGCTTCGCCCCGGGGCCGGTCGGCGCGGCGAGCTACGGCATCGGTCCCTCCACGTCGGGCGGCGGCCCGCTGTCATCCGAGGAGGGCTCGGCGCTCATGAAGTGCATCATGGCCTGGCTGCCGATGGGGCCGCCCACGGGTGCTGCGCCGGACGCGCGATGCGTGCCGGCTGGCAAGGAGCTCATTCCCTCGTGGGGCGAACGGGAGATGGCGCGGCAGGCCGCCCGCCGCGTGAGTCCGAAGACGTAACCAACCCGCCAGATGCCTGAATCCGCTGATCCACGTCCGCCACAAGCGGCCTTCGTTGCCGCTTGCCCGAAGTGCGGCGCTACCGCGGGTGCGGGCGCGGCCGTCTGCGTCCGGTGCGGGCAGATGCTCACAGGACCCACGGGCAAGGTGGTTCTGGATTCGGACGCCGGTACCAGCGATCCGTCGCTCACGATTGTGACGGGTGGCTCCGTTGCAGGTCCTGCCGCCGAGCCGACCAACGGTTCGGGTGAAGCGAGCGCCGGTCCGGCATCGCCGGGCGACTGGAAGACCGGCGCGGGATCGGCGGAAGCGGGCGAGAGGCTGCGGGAGCGCGTGCAGTCAGCCGTCGGCACCGACTACCGCCTGATCGAGCTGGTCGGACGGGGAGGGATGGGGATCGTCTTACGGGCGATCGAAACGGCGCTCGACCGCGAGGTCGCACTCAAGGTGCTCGCGCTGGATCCGCTCCTGGCCCCGGAAGCCTATGAGCGGTTCGAGCGCGAGGCGAAGCTCGCCGCGCGACTCGACCATCCGAACATCGTGCCGATCTTCTCCGTCGGCCGGCGCGATTCGGTGGCGTTTTATACGATGCGGCTGGTCCGCGGAGGCAACGTGGAGGATATGCTCGAGGCGCGACCGCGCTTCGAGTACGACCACGCCACCGCGATCCTGCGCGATGTGGCGGCCGCGCTCGACTACGCCCACGGCCGCGGCGTCGTTCACCGCGACATCAAGCCGGCCAACATCCTGATCGGCGAGAGCGGCCACGCCATGGTGGCCGACTTCGGGATCGCCAAGGCCCTCGGCAGCACGACCGCGAACGCCACCGGCACGGGGATCATCGGCTCGCCCGGCTACATGTCGCCGGAACAGTGGAAGGGCGACCTGGTGGACGGCCGCGCCGACCAGTACGCGCTGGCGGTGGTCGCGTTCGAGATGCTTGCCGGCCGGCGGCCGTTCGAGTCGCCGAACATGCAGGAGCTGCTCCAGAAGCACATGAGCGGGGAGATCCCGTCCGTTTCCACCTACCGATTCGGTCTGCATGAGGGTGTGGACGCCGCCGTCCGACGTGCGCTGGGCAAGAACGCCGACGAGCGGTTCTCCTCGGTGTCGGCGTTCGTCGAGGCGCTCTCCGGCCTCCGTTCCGCAGCGGCGACGATGCGGTCGGTTCGCGTTCCGCGCTACGAGCCGCCACCGAAGCGGCGCCGCTGGCCGGCGATCGCCGCCCTGGCGCTGATGCTGGTGCTGTCGGCCGCGGGCGCGACCTTCGCCGTGCCGCAGACGCGCCCGCAGGCACTTCACTTCGCCCGCATCGCGCGCGCGCAGGCCGAGACCCTCGTGGCCGATGTGCGACACGCCGTGATCCCACCCTCGCTGGAAGTGAGCGCCGACATCATCGCCGGCGCCGCCGGCGACCCGGCGGGAGCGGATGGCGACGGTGAGGCGATCGCCCGCGACACGGGCTCCGACCTGCGACTCCCGATCGTGCCGGATGGCGAGCAGCTGACGTCGGTCGGGATGATGGGCGTCGAGCGCACCCCACTGACGCTGGATCCGCAGACGTATGGCGATCAAGGGTCACCGTTCCGCGACGCGGCGCCGGTGCGGGCCCACGGCTGGGTGCGCGTGGTGCTGCAGGGTGGCGTGGCGCCGATCATCGTGAACGGGCGGACGATCGACGCGTCGGCCGGTCCGGCCGGTCAGTTCGTGCGGCTCGACGTGGGACAGCACTTCATCGCCGTACGCGGCGCCGGCGTCATATTCGCGCCATCGCAGCACACCGTGGAGATCGCCGAGCACGACACGGCGACCGTCATCTTCAGCGTTCCGGGCGCGGTACAGGCAACGGAGCCGACGCCGCTGCCGGAGGCGACCAGTGTGGCGCCGGTACCGGCGCCGGCACCGCCCACAGCGGCCGACTCGTCGCGGCCGGCGCCGGTCACCGCTGGCGATTCGGTGCGTCGAGCACCGGAGCCTGCCGACTCGGTGCGACCGGTCCCTCCCGCCGACTCGACGCGCCAGCCGCCGCCGCGCTGACGATCAGCCCGGAGCGGCGCCGTTCGGAGAGGGTGAGACGACGATCCGCAGCGCGCCCGGCCGCACCCCGATCTCGAGCTCCGCGGTCGTCGCCCGCCGCAGCTCTCCGTCGGCCTGGTAGATCGGCGGCTCGGGGAACCGGAGCGTGAACGACGCCGCGCGCCGCTCGACCACTTCGGGAAGCGCGGTGTGCGTTCCCCGCATCGCCGACGCGAAGATCTGAAGCCGCCGCGCGGGCGTCGCGTTGCGGATCGTGATCACGTCGAGGATGCCATCCTGGAGCGAGGCCCGCGGCGCGATCCGGAACGCTCCGCCGAAGAACTGCCCGTTGGCCACGGCGAGCATCAGGTAGCGACCGAACGCCTGCTCCTCGTTGACGCCCATGTCGAAACCGCGATAGCTGAACAGCTGTCGCAGTGCCGTCACGACGTAGAGCGCCTGCCCGCGGAGGAACGTGGAGTTCTCCGTTCCGGCGAGCACGGAGGCGTCGAACCCGAAGCCGGCAACGTTGAGGAAGGTGTCGGTGCCGATGTGCGGCATGTCGACGCGGACATCCGGTCCGTCGGCTGCCAGCGCGGCCATAGCCGGGAAGTCGCCCGCCGGGATGCCGGCGCTCTTGACGAAGTCGTTGCCCGTTCCCGCGGCGACCATGGCGAGGCGGCAGTCGGCGCCGCAACCGAGGATCGCCGAGGCGACCTTGCTCCACGTTCCGTCGCCGCCGAGCACGGCGATCGTGTCCGCCCCATCGCCGGCCAGTCGCTCGGCCAGTCGCGCCTCGTCGCCGGCCCGCTGTGTCAAATGAATCTCGCCGACGCCGACGCGCTTGAACGCCTCCCGGACGCGCGCCAGGACGCGTCCTCCGCGCCCGCGACCGGCGGTGGGGTTGGCGATCATGGTGATGTTTCGCATCGCGTGAGAATAGTACTCGCCGGGAGGGGTTCAAGGAGGTCGAGCGAGAGCTCAGCTCGTCCTCGCCACCAGCTGTCTCAACACGTAGTGCAGGATGCCCCCGTGCCGGTAGTACTGCATCTCCTCCGGCGTATCGATCCGCACCCGGGCCCTGAACGTCTTGACGCCGCCCGTCATGTCACGGGCGTGAACGGCGATCAGCGCGCGGTGGTGCAGCATGTCGTCGAGGCCCGTGAAATCGTAGGTCTCGAATCCGGTGAGGCCGAGCGTCGCTCGGCTCTCGCCGTCGACGAACTCGAGTGGGAGCACGCCCATTCCGACGAGATTCGAGCGGTGAATGCGCTCGAACGACTCGGCGATGACGGCGCGGACGCCGAGCAGCACGGTGCCCTTGGCCGCCCAGTCGCGCGACGAGCCCGTGCCGTACTCCTTGCCGGCGATCACGATCAGCGGGACGCCGAGTCGCTGGTAATCCATCGCCGCGTCGTAGACCGGGAGGGGCGATCCGCCCCGCGACGTCGCCGTCCACCATCCCTCCTTCCCCGGAACGAGCTCGTTGCGCAGGCGGATGTTCGCGAACGTGCCGCGCATCATCACCTCGTGATTGCCGCGCCGCGCGCCGTAGGAGTTGAACTCGGTCGTCTTCACGCCCTGGTCGATCAGCCACTTGCCGGCGGGGCTCGCCGCGGCGATCGAGCCGGCGGGGGAGATGTGGTCGGTGGTGATCGAGTCGCCGTACATCGCCAGCACGCGGGCCCCGCCGATCCCGCGCACGCCGGGCGGCTCCGACGTCATCGCGTCGAAGTACGGCGGGTGCTTCACGTAGGTGGAGCGGGCGTCCCAGGCGTAGCGGTCGCCCTCCGGAACGGGGAGCGAACGCCACCGATCGTCTCCGGTGAACACGTCGGCGTACTGCGTCCGGAACATGTCGCTCTTCACCGAGCGGAGTATCTCTTCCTCGATCTCCGCCGGCGCGGGCCAGATGTCGCGCAGGAACACCGGTCCGTCGGCACCGATGCCGAGCGGCTCGCTGGCGAAGTCGATGTCCATCCGGCCGGCGAGCGCGTAGGCGACGACCAGCGGCGGCGAGGCCAGATAGTTGAACCTCGTCAGCGGGTTTATCCGTCCCTCGAAGTTGCGATTCCCCGAGAGCACCGCGGCGACGACCAGCTTCTCCGACTCGACCGCGTCGGCGATCGCCTCGGGCAGCGGCCCCGAGTTGCCGATGCACGTCGTGCACCCGTAGCCGACGACGTGGAAGCCGAGCTGCTCCAGATCGCCGAGCACTCCGGCGCGGATGAAGTAGTCGGTCACGACCTTGGAGCCGGGTGCGAGCGAGGTCTTCACCCACGGCTTGGTGCGCAGCCCGCGACGCACCGCGTTGCGGGCCAGCATCCCGGCGCCGAGCATGACCGACGGGTTGGAGGTGTTGGTGCAGCTCGTGATCGCGGCTATCACCACCGACCCGTGCCGGAGCGTGAATGTCTCACCGCGGTGCGTGACCTGCACGCCGCCGAGGGTGAGCGGATGGGCCTCGCCGGTCTCGGTGGCCATCACCGTCGCCGAGAGCTCGGGCGACGCCGAGACGGCAGTAACGCGCCGGAGCGCGGCCGCCGCCGCCGGTGTCCCGGCGCGCTCGACCTCCCCCGCCAGCGCGTCGCTGAACATCGCCTTCGAGCGATGGAGCGGCACCCGGTCCTGCGGCCGCTTCGGACCGGCGAGGCTCGGTTCCACGATGCCGAGGTCCAGGGCCATCGAGTCGGTGAACTCGGGGTCGGGCGTGTCGTCGGTCCGGAAGAGACCCTGCATCCGGCAATAGGTCTCGACCAGCTTCACGTGGTGCTCGCTCCGTCCGGTCAGCCGGAGATACCTGAGCGTTTCCGAGTCCACCGGAAAGAAGCCCATGGTCGCGCCATACTCGGGCGACATGTTGCCGATCGTCGCCCGGTCGGCCAGCGAGAGCGATGACAGGCCGGTGCCGTAGTACTCGACGAACTTCCCGACCACCTTGCGCTTGCGGAGCATCTCGGTGATCGTCAGCACGAGGTCGGTGGCCGTCGCGCCCGGCGGGAGCTTTCCATGGAGCTTGAAGCCGATGACCTCCGGGATCAGCATCGAGACCGGCTGCCCGAGCATCGCCGCTTCGGCCTCGATCCCGCCGACGCCCCAGCCGAGCACGCCGAGTCCGTTGATCATCGTCGTGTGCGAGTCGGTGCCGACGAGGGAGTCCGGATGGGCGACCACGCCATCGCCATCGCGGTCGGCGAACACCACCTGCGCCAGATACTCCAGGTTCACCTGGTGGCAGATCCCCGTGCCGGGAGGGACGACTCGGAACCGCTCGAAGGCCTTCTGTCCCCACCGGAGGAACTCGTACCGCTCCGTGTTGCGGTCGAACTCGTGCTCGACGTTGAGCAGGAACGCGGCTTCGGTCCCGTACTCGTCCACCTGCACCGAGTGGTCGATGACCAGGTCGACCGGCTGGAGGGGGTTGATCAGCGTGGGATCGCCGCCGAGGCGGGCGATCGCATCGCGCATCGCGGCGAGATCGACCACCGCCGGGACGCCGGTGAAATCCTGGAGGAGAACCCGGCTGGTGCGGAACGCGATCTCCTTCTCGGCCTTTGCCCGCACATCCCAGCGGGCGAGCGCCTCGATGTCGCCGCGCTTGACGAAAGCGTCGTCCTCGTTGCGGAGCAGGTTCTCGAGCAGGATCCTGAGGCTGAACGGCAACCGGCTCGCGGTGCTCCCCGGGAGCCCGTGGAGGGCGTCGAGCCGGAAGGTGGTGTAGCGCACGCCATCGATGTCGAGCGGCGCGCGGCTGCCGAACGAGTTGGGGTGGGTCATCCGTCGCGTCCCATGCTGGGCACCCGCCGGGCGCCGTGAGGAGCGGAGCCGCTGCCGGGCGAACGGGGCCGCGCGGCAGGCTGAGGGTAATCTACAATGGCCTTTCGGCAAAAGGCTGCTCTATCTTGGGCCTACCGGCAGCACCCATGCCTCCAACGACGAATTCGCATGCCTCCACTCGATCCGCTCCCTCTCGCCGTGGATCTCATGGCGATCGACTCCACCAGTGGACGCGAGGGCGAGGTGATCGCATGGATGCACGGCCTGCTCGAGCAGCGCGGCTGGCGCGTCCAGCGGATACCGGTCACGCCGGGCCGCGATGACGTTCTGGCCACGAGCGACGAGGCCCCGCTGGTCACGCTGTCCACGCACCTCGACACGGTGCCGCCGTACATGCCGCCGCGGATCGCGGGCGACCGGCTGCTCGGCCGCGGCGCCTGCGACGCCAAGGGGATCGCCGCCGCAATGATCTGCGCCGCCGAACAGCTTCGCGGGCAGGGCGTGCCGGTTGCGCTGCTGTTCGTCGTCGGCGAGGAGGTCACCCACGACGGCGCTCACGCGGCCAACGCCGCGCCGACGACGAGCCGCATCCTGATCGATGGCGAGCCCACCGAGAGCACGCTGGCGCTCGGGACCAAGGGTGCCGTGCGCGCCGTGGTTCGGACCAGCGGACGCGCGGCGCACTCCGCCTATCCGGAGCTCGGACGCTCGGCGACGCGCGAGCTGGTGCACCTGCTCCGGGAGCTCG
>DATKCV010000061.1:0-36686 GCA_035513015.1 Gemmatimonadaceae bacterium | reverse complement strand
CAACGACTCTGACCCCCTTGAACGACCCTGCAACCCGGAACGAATTGCCTGCCCCGATCGGGACCAGCTAGAAGCTCACCTCGACCACCAGCGCGTCCGTGTACACGACGTCTCCCTTGAAGCCATCGGAGCCCTGATAATGGCTGAAGTGCTTGATCCGGCGGAAGATGATTCCCTGATCGCGCCAAAGATACGTCGCCATCGTCGGATCGCCGACCGACTCGTCGATTCCGACGACGCCATCCGGTGACCAGAGGATCGCGAAACGCTCCAGCATGTCCGGCTCGCGCGCCTGCTCCGACTTCAGATAGAGCCAGACGTACTTGAACGGGTCGTTCGTCGGAACGAACCGCAGCTCCGGCGTGAATTCGATCCACTGGAAACCGTCCTGGTGACGGATCTCGGCGTGGATCTGAATCGGCTCGGTCAGCAAATCGCACGGCGCATCCCATTCCGAAACGCCATACGTCGAGGTCCGCGGGTCGCAGATCACGTCCGCAGGGAAGAAGATCGCGTGCTTCCCGAGCACGAACGCGCCACCGGTCGGCGTGACGGTGAAATCAGCCGACAGCGAGTCGTCCGCGATGCGGTCGATGATGATGTCCGGGCGAGGCGCACCCACCGGCGCCAACGCCTGCTGCGGGGCGACCACGTCGCGGCCGCAACCGGCCACGACCAGCCCCAGCGCAAGGGCGGCGAAAGTGAGCGAGGATGCACGGCGCATTTGAGAGTCCTCAGGTTGAGGTGCCACACCGGCGGGCACACCCAAAGATAAAGCAGAGCCCGTACCAACGCGCCGGCCAATCTGCAACAGCCACGCAACTCGTTATGCCACAACCATTTGTACTACGAGCCGGCGAGGGCCGGTGAGGCGTTGCAGCGCCACGCTCAGGGCAGTTTGACCGGACGAAACGTCCTCATGTCCGAGTCAGCAGCGCCTCGTACTTTCGACTCATCTCCCCGTACCCGAGCTCCTTCATCCGCTCGGCGTATCGCGTGACCGTGGACCGCATGTGCGCCGGATCATGCTGGTACAGGAGATCTGCGCACTCGGCCGCCAGCCACGCGGCGCTGTAGACATCGTTCGCCTCCGCGAGCTCGAGAGCCGCCTCGAAATGCTGCATCGCCTGATCGAGCCGCCCCTCGCCGGCCGCCATCAGCGCGGTCAGCGCTTCGACCAGCTCGCGACCCTGGAACCAGCCGCTCCGCTGCCGCATCCCCTCGGCAGCACGTTCGAACGCCGTGCGGGCGGCCGCGACCTGGCCCTGCTTCAGAAGCGACAGCCCGCGCCCCGCATACGCACCGATCTCGACGTCGGAATGCCCTATCCGCTGCGCCAGACCGGCGGCCACCTCGTAAAGCTCGGCCGCCGACTCGTGCTCGCCCCGCTCGCGATCCAGGTACGCGAGATTGTACAGTGCGTAGAGCTGCCGCTCACTGTGCTTGACGGCCGCGAAGAGGGCCAGTGCTTCCCCGAGCTGCTCACGCGCACGCTCGTACTCGCCGCTTTTCACGAACACAACCCCCAGGTTCAGCGCCGCCAACCCTGACAGGTCGGGTGTCCCCGCGGTGCGCCCAATGGATATCGCCGTGGTCAGCGTCCGCTGCGCGTTGTCCCAGTCGCCCCACTGGGTGTAGATGATCCCCATGTTGTTGTGACAGCGCGCCTGGCCCCGCCGGTCGCCCTCCCTCTCGTAAAGCGCCAGGGCGCGCTTGAAGATATCGATCGCCTGCGCCGGCTCGTCGTGCTGGAGCGTGATCCCCAGACGGTTGAGCGAATCGGCGAGCAGCGTCGGTTCTCCGAGCTTCTCGCTCATCCTCACCGCCTCCCAGGCGATCCGCTCCGCCGACGGGCGTTCGCCGAGGCGTCCATGCGCCTGGGAAATCATCGTCAGCAGGGCGACTCGCTCGGTGTCGAAGCCGAAGGTCTTCGCCTCTTCGTCGAGTGCCTGACACGCCTCCAGCGTGGTGCTGGCCGGCTGCCCGAGCAGGCCACGCACTCGCTCCCGCTGCCGGCGAAGGGCCAGCGACCGCTTGCGGTCGCCCTGTCCCGAGTACCACTCGATGGCCAGATCGCACAGCTCTTCGGCCTCGTCGTAGTGTCCGATCACCTCGGCGATCTGCGCGAGCCGCACACGCACCTCGGCCACCTCCGCCGGCGATGTGGCGTTGCGTTCGGCCATTCGCAGGAACTCGGTGCCCTCCTGGTGCGCGTACACACCTTTGGCGCGATCGGCCGCCAGGAGCGCGTACTCGTAGGCCTTGGCGTTGCTACCAGCGCGATCGTAGTGCGTCGCGATCTCGGCCAGCGCGGTCGGAGCGAGGCGTTCCAGCGCCTGGGCCACGCGCTCGTGGATGCGGCGGCGGCGGCGGGGATTGAGCGAGCCTCGCAGCACCTCTGCCATCACACCGTGCGCGAACGTGTATCGGTCCGCGCCGCGCGCGCCGCTCGACGTCAGCACGGAGGCGGCCACCGCCTCGTCCACCGCATCGAGCAGCTCCTCCTCGCCCCCCGCTCCGGCCTCGATCGCCAGGTCGAGGTCGAATTCGCGGCCGATGACGGCCGCCGTCGTGAGAATCTGCTGCGACTTATGCGAGAGCCGCGAGAGGCGGCGGGATATCAGGTCGCTGACACCGAGCGGGAGACGGAGCTCCGAAACGGGACGCCACTCCCACCGCTCGCCAGTGTGCCAGATCGCGCCCTCGTCGACCAGCGTGCGCAGTACCTGGACGACGAACAGCGGATTCCCCTCGGTGTGCCGGTAGAGGAAGGCGAGGAACTCGCGTCCCACATCCTGGCGGTGAAAGGCGGCCTCGATCCACTGCTTGAGCTCATCCCGCGTGAGCCGCGACAGGTTGAGCTCGTGGAACCGCTCGTTGCGCGACAGGCGGCGACGGCGCTCGAGCGACTCGCCGTAGGTCTCCTCTGCCCGCATCGTGAGGCAGATCAGCAACCGCTCGCTCTCCATCTGCGGAATCAGGTACTCGAGCGTGTCCCATGATGCCGAGTCGGCCCACTGCATGTCGTCGAACGAGATGACCAGCGGCCGGTCCTGAGCGGCGATCCGGATGTATTCGGCGATCTCCTCGAGGAGCATGTACTTGCTCCCGCCCTGCGTCCCGCTCGCCACGTCCGCGGCGAGCGCCGGTACGAGCTGCGGCAACTCGCGCCAGGTACGTGGCGATGCGGTGTCGAGCCGGCGGATACCGGTGATCACCTCCGCCCACGGTGCGTACGGCGGTTGCACGTCGGCCTCGTGGCAGCGGCCGACGACCAGCGATCCGGCGCGTAGCCGCACCTCCGGCTCGAGCTGCCGGATGAGCGTCGTCTTTCCCACGCCCGCCTCGCCGCTGATCGCGACGACGCGCGGGCGCCCCTCCTGCGCGTCCTCCAGCAGCCGCACGAGCGAACGCAGCTCCTCGACGCGTCCGACGAACCGCTCGATGCTGAGCGGCAGGTGCGCCGGGCCCCCTTCGACAGCGGCGGCGGTGGCAACGCCATCCCGGCCGTGGCGCTTGACCTGATAGAGCGCACGGTCGGCGGCGGCGAACAGCGTGTCGAACTCGTCCCCGTGGGCGGGGAACGCCGCGACGCCGATCGACACCGTGACCGGCACCGACCCCATGCGATCGCGCAGCCGGAAGATGTGGCCGCGAAGCGCCGAGCAGATCCGCTCGGCCACGTCCTTGGCTCCCTCGAGCGCCGTGTCGGGAAGCAGCGCCACGAACTCATCGCCCGCGTAGCGCGCCGCTGTGTCGTCGTGCCGCAGGTTCTTGCGGACGATCTCCGAGACCTCGATCAGGACGTCGTCGCCCTGCAGGTGCCCGAACGTGTCGTTGATCAGCTTGAAGTGATCGACGTCGATGATCAGCAGCGACACTGCACGTCCGCTCGGCCGTGCCGCGTCGATCGATTCCGTGGCGGACTCGATGAACGTGCTGCGCAGTGGCAGACGCGTCAGGTCATCGATGTGGGTCGTCACGGCCGGCGCGGACTCGGGAAAGAGGGGAGAGACCAGGGTAGATCGTGCGCGCAGCGGGGGCAAGGGAGCGCGCGCGATTCTTCCGCGTGCGGGTTCACGCGGCTCGCCACCCCGTCGCGACGAACCGCCAGAAACGCGTTCGAGCTACCTTGTGGGCCCCCTGCTGCCCCCTCTCATCGCGCGAACGGCGGGATCTCGCGCAGAACCCGGGGCTCGACGGGGCGTCCGTGGATGAAGACGGCGAAGTGCAGCCGCGGCCGGGCCGTCAACCCGGTCGCCCCGACCCTGCCCAGCGGGCGGCCGGCGGGCACCACGTCACCCTCACGGACGAGGACGGTATCCAGATGGTAATAGGCCGTGAGGATGCCGGCACCATGGTCGAGGACCAGTGTTCGACCGGAAACGGTGTAGTCGCCGACATCGGCGACGACCGCGGCCGCGGGCGCCACTGCCTGAGTGCCCGCGCGAACGTCGTAGTCCACACCGCCGAGCCGCCACCCCGGAACCGCGCCCGAGCCCGCGGCAGCCGTGTCCACACCGAACACCCCGATCGTCCGCAGGCCGGAGTCGATCCTGATCGCGCGGGTGGAGTCCGAAGCGGGATAGTAGAAGCGCTCGGCCCCGAACCCGCTCGCGGTGCCGGGCACGGGCGAGCGCCATGCGCCGCTCCACCGGCGCTCCGGCGAGTCGGTGGCCAGCACTCGCTGTAGGGCGCGAGCCTCCCGGGCGATCTCGGCACGGCTGGAGGCGATGCGCCTGTAGATGGAATCGTTCACGAACACGAGCTCGCGCCCCATTTCCTGGTCGGCGACGACGATCTGGCGGGCGACGCGACCGCCCGGACGCTCGACGACGAGCGAGTAGGTGCCTGCCGGCTCGTTCGGCGGCAGGGGCACGATGGCGAGGATGCCGCGGCCGTGCCTGTGGCATGGCAGCCGCTCGCCCCTCCAGGTGCAGCGCGGCTCGGCGACTCCCTCGACCAGGGCGAACACGGCACCGCCTCGCGACGGCACCTCGGGCGCGATGTGAATGATCCCCGTGTCGGAGAGCGACTCCGTGCCGGTGTCACCAGGAACCGCGGGAACTCCGACCAGCGTGTCATCGGCCACCGGGCCGGCGCCAGCGCTCGCCGGGAGCGTGGTCGTGTCCTGCTTGGCGACCGTGGTGGTCTGGTCGCGGACGTACTCGCAGGCGGCGGTCGTGGCAATGGCGGCGACGATGGCCAGAAGGCCGGCCACTCGTCGAAGGTGCAGGTCGGGCAGAGTCGAGGCGGGTGAGCGTCTGGGCGATGTCATTGTTCGATCCTCCGGCGGCGGACAGGGCAAGAGGAAGGCCATGACACCGCGGCGCCCTGAGGCAGCATCGAGCAGCGGGAGCGTCCCGGCGATGCCCGTGGTCGGAGTTAACGCCGGGTGCCGAGGGACGTCCATCGAAGCGAACCCTACGCGAGCCATGACGCGAGCCATGTCCGTCTCCCTGTCTCAGCAGGTCGTCTCCACGCTCCTCGGAGCGCTGGTACTCGTCGCCTGCGCCTCGCCTGCCACGGTGATTCCAGCGGGAGGCGGCGTCGGCGTTGGCGCGAGCGCAATGACCGCCGAACCGCGCGAGCTGACCGCCGACCAGCAGGTCGCCCACGTGCTGAACCGCCTGGCCTACGGGGCGCGTCCGGGTGACGCGGAGCGGGTGCGGGCCATCGGCGTGGACCGGTGGATCGAACGGCAGCTGGCCCCGGAGCGGATCGATGATGCGGCGACGGCACGATTCATCGAGCGCGCCTACCCGACGATCGCGCGGGCGACCGCCGAGCTCCTGCGCGAGAGCGCGCCGCCCGTGCCCCCGGCGCGACCGCCGCGAGCCGCCGCCGATTCGGGCATGGCGCCGGCGCTCGACACCGCCGGCCGCGCGCGGGCACGCCGGACGGCGCAGCGGACGCTCGGCGAGCTCCAGTCGGCCAAGCTGGCGCGCGCCGTGACGAGCGAGCGCCAGCTCGAGGAAGTCATGGTGGACTTCTGGGAGAACCACTTCTCGGTGTTCGCCGGCAAGGGCCCGGTCCGCTACTTCCTGCCCGAGTACACCCGCGAGGCCATCCGCCCGCACGCGCTCGGCAAATTCCGGACGCTGCTCGGCGCGGTCGCGGCGAGTCCGGCGATGCTCTTCTATCTGGACAACTGGCAGAGCGGCGCCGACAGCGGCCGCCCCGTGCTCGGACCACGGCGTGTCGCCGCGAGACGTCGCGCAGGACTCAACGAGAATTACGCGCGCGAGCTGCTCGAGCTGCACACGCTGGGCGTGGACGGAGGATACACGCAGCACGATGTGATCGAGGTGGCGCGCGCCTTCACCGGGTGGTCGATCGAGCAGCCACGGAGCTCGGGTGAGTTCATCTTCCGCCCGATCCTGCACGACGCGTCGGAGAAGACGGTGCTCGGTGTGCGCCTGCGGCCGGGCCGCGGGATCGAGGATGGGCGGCAGGTGCTCGACATCGTCGCCGCGCATCCGGCGACCGCGCGGCACATTGCCCGCAAGCTCACGGTCCGCTTCGTCAGCGACGACCCGCCGGAGGCGCTGGTCGAACGAGCGGCGGCGACGTTCACGCGCACCGGCGGCGACATCCGCGAGGTCGTGAGGACGATCGTGACGTCACCGGAATTCTTCTCGCGTGCCGCCTGGCGCGCCAAGGTGAAGTCGCCGTTCGAGGTCGTCGCCAGCGCGCTGCGGGTGATGGGCGCCGACGCGGACCCCACGCCGCGTGCCGCGCAGCTCGTCGCCCGGCTCGGCCAGCCGCTGTACCTGCGCGAGACGCCGGACGGCTGGCCGGAGACGGGAGCCGAGTGGATCAACGCCGGCGCGATACTCAACAGGATCAACTTCGGGCTGATGGTCGGTGCCGGCCGGGCACCCGGCGTTGCCCTGGAGCGCTGGCCGCCCGCCCGCACTCTCGTTCGTGCGCCGCGCGAGGCGCAGGTGGATGGCGTCATCGCCGCGCTGTTCGACGGCGAGGCCTCGCCCGACACGCGCTCAATTCTGGTTTCCGGCGAGAGCCCGATGCATCGCGAGACGCCGGATACACCGCGCCGGCGACTCGACGGCCTGCCGCTGGTGATCGGGCTGGCGCTGGGAGCGCCGGAGTTCCAGCGACGCTGAAGGGATCCCGGGAGCCCGCTCGCTCCGTCACGCGACATTCGACTCGGATTCGACCATGCAACGCAGACTCTTCGTCCGTTCCGGCGCAGTCGCCCTCGTCACCCTCGGGTTGAGCCCGCGCTTCCTCCGCCGCACCGCGTTCGCGGCCGAGCTGGTGCGCGCCGCGCGGGGAAAGACGTTGATCTGTCTGTTTCAGCGCGGTGCGGCGGACGCCCTCAACGTCGTCGTGCCGCACGGGGAGGGCGTGTACTACCAGCTCCGGCCGACCATCGCGGTGCCGCGGCCATCCTCGCGGGCGGATGGCGCGGCTATCGATCTCGATGGCTTCTTCGGTCTGCATCCGGCGCTGGCTCCGCTCGAGCCGCTGTGGAAGCGCGGGATGCTGGCGGCGGTGCATGCTGTCGGATCGCCGGACAGCACGCGGTCCCACTTCGACGCGCAGGACTACATGGAGACGGCCACGCCGGGTGTGAAGGGCACGCGCGACGGCTGGATCAACCGGTACCTGTCGAATACCGCGCCGCGGAACCTGCCGGGAATGCGAGAACCGGCGCCGCAGGATTCGTCGAGCGCGTCCGCATTGCCCGAGTCGGCCGCGTCGACGGCGTTCCGCGCGGTCGCCCTGGGAGCGCGCACGCCGCGGATCTTCGACGGGCCAGCGCCGACGGTCGCGATGAACGCGATCGAGGAGTTCAGCATCCGAGCCGCCGACGGAGCTGCCATCGACCGCCTCGAGGCACTCTACCGCACCGGCTCGGCCGATCTCATTCACGCCTCGGGAAGCGAGATGTTCGAGGCGATGCGGATGCTGCGCGCCGCCGACCCGCGGCAGTACGCGCCGGCGAGCGGCGCGTCGTACCCGCGCTCGCAGTTCGGTCAGCGCCTGCTCCAGATTGCCCAGCTGATCAAGGCCGACATCGGACTCGAGGTCGCCTTCGCCGACGTCGGCGGCTGGGACACTCACGTCAACCAGGGTGGCGCCAGCGGGCAGCTCGCCAACCGGCTCTCCGATTTCGCGCGGTCGATCGCCGCGCTCGTCACAGACCTCGGCGACCGGATGGACGACGTCGTGATTCTCACGATGTCGGAGTTCGGGCGCATGGCCCGCGAGAACGGCAACCGCGGCACCGACCACGGACACGCGGGAGCGCTGTTCGTGCTCGGCGGCCGGGTGAATGGCGGCAAGGTATACGGCCGCTGGCCGGGACTCGAGCGCGAGCAGTTGTTCGAGGGGCGCGACCTGGCGCTGACCACCGATTTTCGCGCCGTGTTCGCCGAGATCGCGTCGCGACACCTCGGCTCGGCGCGTCTGGACGCGATCTTTCCCGGATTCACGGTCGGCGAGCCGGAGTGGCTGGGGGTGCTCTGACGCCGTATTGACGCGGTGGGACGGGGTGCCGATCCTACGACACTCCGTTCTCGCATCTCCGGCAGGAGCACCGCCCGATGATCCTCGCTCTGACCGCGCTCGCTCTTCTCGCGCAGGCCGCCGACACCGTCACGCCGGCCGGCGCTCGCGATCCCGCGTATGGACCCGACGGCCGGCTGGCGATCGCCGTGCGCGGCGATCTGTGGGTGCAGTCGGCACCGGGCGACAGCGGCGCCTGGGTTCGATTGACGTCGGGCATCGCCTGGGACCGCGAGCCGGCGTGGACCCGCGATGGGACGGCGATCGTCTTCTCGTCGGATCGCGCCGGCGCCTTCGACCTCTGGCGCGTGAGCGCGGGCGTTGGCGCCGACGGCAGTGCCGGGGGCGAGCCGGAACGGCTCACCTCGTCGCCCGAACCGGAGGGAGCACCGGCGGTCGCGCCCGACGGACGGATCGTCTTCGTGCGCGGACGCGGGGCCGGCGCGCGGCTCCACGTTCGCGCGATGGATGGCACGGTCACGCGCCTGACCAGCGCGTCCGACGTTGGCGAGCGCTGGCCGTCGATCTCGCCCGACGGGCGTCGCGTCGCATACGTGGCGGTGAGCGAGCGAGCGCGCCAGTTGCGCGTCCGGGATCTCGCTGGAGAGCGTGAGACGACCATCGCCTCCGACCGCGCGGCTGAACACCCGGCGTGGGCGCCCGACGGCGGCCGGCTCGTCTTCACCAGCGGAGGTGCGCGTCCCGGCGTCTGGGTGGCGGCGAGCGATGGACGTTGGGTGAGCTTCGTGACCGAACGGCACGCCCAGATCGCCTGGTCGCCCGATGGCAGTACACTCGCGCTCGTCGACGTGGCGCCATCCGGACCGGGCTACAACGGCGATCCGGACCGCCTCGGCGATCGAGCCGCACACGATGCCTTTCCCGACTTCGGGCGGCTGTGGCTCGTCGATGCGCCGCGCGAGGCCGAGCCGCGGCTGGTAGTCGCGCCCGATCCGGCTGCCGAGAACCGGACCACGTACAACGCCGAGCAGTTCGACCGCGCATGGGAGCGCGTGCAGCGGCTGTACTACTCGGGCGCCGATGCCGCCGACCGCCGCGCGCGGTGGGAAGCGATCGGTCGCAGGCACCGCCCGGCGGCGATCGCCGCCGGGTCCGAGGCGCAACTGGAGGCCGTCATCCATGCCATGATGCGCGAGCGACCAGCGCTCGTCCCGAGCGCCACCGGTCGAGCGGCGATCTCCAGCGCGCATCCGGTGGCCACCGAGGCCGGACTCGAGATCCTCCGCAAGGGCGGCAACGTGGTCGATGCCGCGGTCGCCGTCTCGTTCGCGCTCGGCGTGGTCGAGCCGGATGCGAGCGGGGTCGGCGGCTACGGTCAGATGTTGATCCACCGCGCTGGCGCCGATCGGCCCGAGCTGATCGAGTTCATGTCCCGCGTTCCCGAAGCAGGCGGAATCGGCGCGCTCGCCGACGGCGGACGCAGGCTCACCGGCCCCGCGCTGACCAACGTGCCGGGCACGGTCGCCGCGATGCACCTCGCCTGGCGCAAGCACGGCAGCGGCCGCCTCGCCTGGGCCGACCTGGTCGCGCCGGCGATCCGCTCGGCGCGCGATGGATACGTCGTCAGCGACGCGCTGGCCACCACCCTCGCCGTGGAACGCGAGCACTTCGCCCGGCACCCGTCGAGCGTCGCGCTGTTCTTTCGCGATGGCGAGCCGCTCCGCGCCGGTGACACGCTGCGCAACCCCGATCTCGCCTGGGTGCTCGAGCGGATCGCGCGCGATGGCGCCGCCGGTTTGTACGGCGGCGAGGTCGCCCGCCGGATGGTCGACGACCTCCGGCGCCACGGCAGCCCGATGACGCTTCAGGACCTCGCCCGCTACCACGCGGTGGAGCGGGAGCCGGTGTCCACGACGTATCGCGGACACACGATCTACGCCAGCGCCCCGCCAGTCGCCGGAGGAGCGTCGCTTGCGGCGCGGCTCAACCTCCTCGAGCAGTGGCGGGCTCCGAAGCGCTACACCGAGGATGCCGCGACGCTGCACGCCATGATCGCCGCCTGGCAGCTCGTACCGCCGATGCGAGTCGCGGATCCGGGTCTTTGGCCGGTGGACATCGGCGCCGGGTTGAGCAAGGACACGGCGCGCGCCCGCTGGCGCTGCTTCGACGCCACTCGCGCGATCCCCGCCGAGAGCTGGCGCGGCAACGTTCTCGCCTGCGCCTCGCCGGCTGGCGCGCCGGTGCCGGAGCCGGACCGATCGCTGTCGCAGGCGAACGAGGGCGGCGGCCACGATGACATTGAAGCATCGTTCGAGACGGGGGATGATGACGGACTGCATCGCTCGGGGACGACGGCGTTCGCCGTGGCCGATGCCGACGGCAACGTCGTCTCGGTGACACAGACCCTCGGCACCTGGGGCGGCACGTTCTACGTGTCGCCGGGCCTCGGCTTTCTGTACAACGACAAGCTTTTGTCCTACCCCGGCGATCCGAACGCCTACGGCGCCCGGCTGCCGTTCGCCCGGCACGGGAGCACGATCACGCCGGCGATCGTCTTCCGCGGCACCGGCGCCAGCCAGCGTCCGGTGCTCGCGCTCGGCGCCGCCGGCAACGCGTGGATCACCAGCGCGGTGTATCAGACTCTGGTCGGAGTCGTGGACTTCGGTCTCGGGCCGCAGGAGGCGCTCGAGCTCCCGCGCTTCCTCCCCAGCGGGCGCAGCGGGATGGTGCAGTACGAAGCGGATCTCGCGCCCGAAGTCGTCCGCCGGCTCACGGCGATGGGTTATCGCCTCCAGCCGATCTCGCTGCGAGGCGAGCTGCGCATGGGCTACGGCGCGGCGGTCGTACTCGGCGACGGAAGCGTGACCGCGGGCGGAGATCCGAGGCGAGGCGGGGGAGCAGGCGCCGTCAGATGATCTCTCGTGCCGGCTCCAGCACTCTGCGGACGGCCCCCGTGTATCTCGTCCATGTCGCCACCTCGCGTTTCACCGTTTCGCGGCCGGTGCGCGTGAGGCGGTAGTATTTCGTCTGCCGGCTGCTCTCCGAGAGTCCCCACTGCACGTCAATTCCAGCCGCGGCGCTCCAGGGCCATGCAGGGCGGGATATGGACACCCGCCCCGGTTGCGTACATCCTGTCGCGGAAATTCACGCGGCGCGCGGCGGCGCTTCGTCCTTCCCGGCATACCAGAATCGAGGATTCCACCGATGCGTCTCGTCCTGACGGTTGTGTTCGCTTTACTCGTAGCCGGTTGCGCCACGGCGCGCTCCCCACGAGCCGATGAGGCGGCGGCCGCCGGCACCCGGGCCGCGGCAGCGCCGGACATCGAGTTCCTGGGACGCACGAATCCCAACGCCGCGCTCTCCCCAGCCGTACGCGTGGGTGACATGCTTTATCTTTCGGGGCAGCTCGGCTTCGACAGCACAGGCCGCCTCGCCGAGGGCGGGATCGAGGCCGAGACGCGCCAGACGATGGAGAACATCGGCGCGCTTCTGACCCGATACGGATCGTCGTTCGACCACGTGGTCAAGTGCACCGTGATGCTCGCCGACATCGCCGAGTGGGGAGCAATGAACCGGGCTTACGTGCCCTTCTTCCCGAACAACCGGCCGGCGCGAAGCGCCCTGGGAGTCGGCGGTCTGGTGCGCAACGCTCGCGTCGAAATCGAGTGCCAGGCGGTGATACCGCCGCGACCTTGACGGGATGAAGCGAGCGCTACTATATCAACCTGGCTTGGACGGAGGAAATAGATGGGCAGTAGCAGGTTTGCGCCGCTACCGGCGATCGTCGCGACGCTCATGATCGCCGCGGCGACGCACGCAGCAGGAGGGCAGTCCGCGCCTTCCCAGGCAAAGGCGCGCTCGGCGCTCGAGGGGGCGTACGCGGACTCCCAGGCGCAGCGAGGCGAGAACACCTTCCGGACGACGTGCGCCGCCTGCCATGCCGTCTCGACGCTGACCGGGGCGCCGTTCGAGCGCCGGTGGGGTGGTCGCAGCGCCTACGATCTCTTCGACCTCATCAGCACGACGATGCCGTTCGAGGATCCCGGTGGCATGAGCCGGCAGGAGTACGTGGAAATCGTCGCCTACCTCCTCAAGCTCAACGGCTATCCGGCGTCGGCCTCGACGCCCCTGCCCGCGGAACGCGATCAGCTTCGGCTGGTCCGGATCGACCCCCGACCGGCCTCCTCGCCGCCGTGATCCGGCCGGCGACGGCCGCGCCGCGGCTTCGCGGGCGCGCCATCAGCAGACCTCGGCGCAGTCATCGTGCGAGTCGCTGCGCCGCACCACGGATCGGCTAAGGACCATGACACTCGACCGCCGCAGATTCCTCAAGATCGCCGGTGCCCACGCCGGCCTGCTTGCCGCCGGGTGCGCGGCGCCTTCGGCCGCCGTACGCGCCGGCACAGTGCCGCGGAGCTCGGCGCCGTCAGTCGGCGGCGCGTCGCCTGACGTCGTCGTGATCGGCGCGGGGGCCTTCGGAGGCTGGACCGCGTACAACCTCGTCCGCATGGGCGCGCGGGTCACGCTCGTGGACGCCTTCGGTCCCGGGAATTCGCGCTCCACATCCGGCGACGAGACGCGCGGCGTACGCTCGTCTTACGGCGACCGTCCGCACGGCGACCAGTGGATGCGCTGGGCCAACGAGGCGATCCAGCGGTGGCGGGCGTGGGACGAGGAGCACGGCCGAGCGCAGGGCATGCCGCTGTTCTACCAGACCGGCGACCTGATCATGCGGTCCGACTGGAGCTCGTATCTCACGGACACCAAGAAACTGTGGGATGAGCAGGGAATCCCCAACGCCGTGCTCAGCTCCGCCGAGGTGAACTATCGCTATCCAGTGATCGGTCTGGAAGACATCGGGGTCGCTCTGTACGAGCCCGGCGCCGGAGTGGTGCGTGCCCGCCGCGCCTGCGAGTCGGTCGCGACGGTGTTCCGCGCGCTCGGCGGGCGGCTCGTGATCGGACGCGTGCAGACGTCGCTGGCGGCCAACGGCGAGCTTACCGAGCTGCGGCTCTCGACGGGCGAGACACTGCGGGCCGACAGCTACGTGTTCGCCGTCGGTCCATGGATGTGGAAGATGTTCCCGGTCCTGCTCGAGCGCCGGATGCGTACGCCGCTCGGACACGTCTACTACTTCGGCACGCCACCGGGCGACGAGCGGTTCACGCACCCGAACCTGCCGAGCTTCAGCTTTCCGGGGATCACCGGGTGGCCGGCGCTGGGCGAGGACAATCGCGGCTTTCGTGTGCGCACCGGCGGCGGGCCGCACGGGGACCCCGACGAAAGTCAGCGGTGGATCGAAGGCGAGCGTCACGAGCGCCCGCGCAACTTCCTCGCCGACCGCTTTCCGCTTCTCGAGAACGCCCCGATCCTCGAAACCCGTGCATGCCACTACGAGCTGACGGTCACCCGCAACTTCATCATCGACCGGCATCCGGAGATGCCAAACGTCTGGCTCGCCGGTGGCGGATCGGCCGAGGGGTTCAAGTTCGGACCGGTCGTGGGCGAATACATCGCGTCGCGGGTGCTGGGGAACGAAGGCGACCCGGAGCTGGCCAGCTCGTTCAAGCTCTCCCCCGAGCAGTTCGAGGAGGCGCCGCCCCCTGCTCCCGTTCCGGTGCCTGCGGATACGGCGGGGACAGCTGGGGTCCTAGGGGAGTAGGGGGCAGGGGAAAGGGATGCGGCGACACAGGGCTCTCTCATCCCTATCCCCTATCCCCTATTCTCTATCCCCTATCCCGCCCGCCCCTACCCCGCACACTGATCCTCAGAGTCACCCGCCGAGTTCGGCGTTCCGGCGAACGGTGAGTCGTTCTCCTTGCACTGGAGATCCTGGGACACCGTGTTTGCCTGTATCCGCTTGTCCCCGCCCCCGCGGTTCTTGAAGACCTGAAGGTTGCCGCCCGTGCGATTGCCGAGCGCGTGCAGCACGCCGCCGGACGGAACTACGTTCTCCTCGAGCTGGATGTTGCCCTTCGGGACGTCGTTGCCGGGACAGTCGACGGTGTTCGCGCCGATGATAATGCGGTCTGTCCGGCTCTTTTTCACCTGGATGTTGCCGTTCGGCAGCGTCTGCCCGCAGATCAGGATCTCGCGGGCCGCGTCGCTCGCAACCGTCTCGACCAGATCGATGTTGCCTCCGACGCGATCGCCGGAGAGCGAGAAGGCGCGCGCTTCGTCGCCCTCGATGTTGCCCTCGATCCGGTTGCCGCGCGTCGTCAGCCTCGCATTGCGCAGCGCCTTCACGTTCCCGCGCACGGTCGCGTCGTAGAGCGTGCACGTGCCGTTCCGGGGCACGATCACGTTGTCGAACGAACCCGTGAACGTCCCATCGCAGCGGAAGTCGCCTCTGGCGTGACGAACCTCTCCGTCCTGCGAACCGCCCTGGGCGATGTCCCTGATGGACGTGGCCTCCGCCGAGCCGTCCGCGCATCCCTCCAGCGTGAGTGAAAGCGCCAGCGCGGCGACCACTGTCCCGGTGTGCATTGCGTTCACCTCGTCGTTGAATGGCCTGCGATGATCCGACACGCCGTCACCAGATGCAGGGTCGGCAGGATTGCCATCCAGCAGCAGGATCGGGTCCACCGCATGATCGCCCTCTCGTCTCGCGATGTGGCGTGACGGACGTCACACTGATGAAGGACCATTCCTCTCCTGAGATCTGGCGTTCGCCACCCAATCGTCCGCTCCCTCAGCGCTCTCGGCGTCTCGAGCAGTGCTGGCGTCGAACGAAGCCCCGCCACCCTGTTCGCGTGCTCCCCTTGCGCCGCTGAAGCCCACGGTCGAAGCTAACTCGAGTTCGCCGCGGATCGAGCCCACCGACGTCCCAGCCGGATGACACCGCCCCACCCGCCAGCTCGACCCGCCGCAACAGGCGGCAAGCTCCCGCTTGCCGACGTCATCGTTATAGGCGGCGGGCCCGCGGGCGCTACCGCCGCCCGCCTTCTGGCCAAGTGGGGGCACGCGGTGTCGCTCCTCACTCGGGCGCCATCGCGCTACGCGCTCGCCGAATCCCTGCCGCCCAGCTGTGGCCGCCTGCTCGACCTGGTGGGAATCCGTCCGGCGGTCGAGCGGTGCGGCTTTCTTCGCTCCACCGGCAACACCGTGCGGTGGGGCGCCGGCGAAGCGCGGATCGAGCAGTTCGCCCACGACGAACGCGGTCATCAGATCGAGCGTTCGGCGTTCGATGCGCTGCTTCTGACGGAAGCCGCGGCCTCGGGCACGACCGTGCACGAGGCACGCGTGCGCGAAGTCGCACCGGATGCGGCGCCGGGCGCTGGCGGTCTCACGCGGGTGGGCTTCGACTCCGCCGGCTACGGCGGGAACATCGCCGCGCGATGGGTGCTCGACTGCACCGGACGCGCCGGCCTGCTCGCGCGTCGCGGCCGTCGGCGCGGCGAGACCGGCGCGCGCACGATGGCGATCGTCGGCGTATGGGAGAACGCCGGCGGATTCGCCACCGCCGACGAGACACACACGTTGGTCGAAAGCTTCGAGGACGGCTGGGCGTGGTCGGTCCCGGTTTCGCTCGAGCGGCGCTACGTGACGTTGATGGTCGATCCCGAAGTCACCGCGCTGGCGGGGCGTCGCGGCCTCGCACCCATCTACCTCGCCGAGCTGGCCCGGACGAATGTCATGTCCGCGCTCGTACGCGGCGCCGGTCTCCTCGGACGTCCCTGGGCGCGCGATGCGTCGCCGTATCGTGCGGAGCGCACGGCCTCGGAGGGCCTGTTGCTGGTGGGCGATGCGGCGTCGTTCGTGGACCCGCTTTCGTCGTACGGCATCAAGAAGGCGATCGCCTCGGCGTGGCTGGCGGCGGTGGTCACGCACACGGCGCTGACGGACGCGCGCCGCACGTCGGCGGCGCTCGGCCTGTACGAGTCGCGCGAGCGCGCGATGTACGAGACGCTGCGCGCGCGGGCGGCGGAGTTGTCGCGCGACGCCGGTGGTGTGGCGCCGGCTCCCTTCTGGGCCGAACGGGCCGAACCGGGTGATTCGGGGCGCGCCGGATACGCCCCGGACGGCGGGCCGGCCAACGTCGCGCTCGGCGGATTTGCCGGGCCCGATGTCGCCGCGTTCCGGCGAGACGCCGATGTCCTCGGCGCGCTCGAGGAGATGAAGCGCCGCCCGCGCGTCCGGTTCCGATCGTCCCCGGCCGTGCGCCGGACCGCCCTGCCGACTGTCCGGGGCAACGAGGTGGTGCTCGAGACCCATCTCGTCGCGCCGGCGTTCGCCGATGGTGTGCGGTGGCTCCGTAGCGTGGACCTTGTCAAGATCGTGGAACTGGCTGACGCGTACGAGCAGGTCCCGGATCTGTACGAGGCGTACAACCGCGCCGCGCCGCCGGCGGCGCTCCCCGATTTCCTCGGCGCCCTGTCGGTGCTCGTCGGCAAGGGATTGCTGGAGATGACTTGACATCCCGGGCGCGGCATCGAATATGGAGCCGCGGGATCACTGCCTCTGCCGCGGGCGCCCGCCCGCGATTCCCATCCGCTCGGTGGATGCCCTCCATGCCGCGAAGGCGCTTCACGACGGCTCGCCTCAGGCACGTTGTCGCCGCACTCGCGCTCTGCGCAGTCGCACCCGGCGCGAGCGGCCAGCAACGCGACACGACGACCGGCTTCCCCATCCGCAGCCAGGCCGTCATCGCCAACTGCGCCGGCTGCCACGTACGCGACAGCGCCGGGATGATGTCCCGGCTCTCGTGGATGCGAAAGGCGCCGGAAGGGTGGGAGGCGTCCATCCGGAGGATGGTGACGTTGCACAACGTGCAGGTCGATCCGGCCGCGGCGCGTGAGATCGTCAAATATCTCTCCGACCAGCACGGTCTGGCGCCGGAGGAGCTGCGCCCGGCGCGATTCGAGGCCGAGCGCCGGATGATCGACTACCGCTACACGGCGGACGCGCGTACCGAGACGGCGTGCCGCGCCTGTCACTCGATGGGACGCGTCCTTTCCCAGCGGCGGACGCGTGAGGAGTGGGAGCTACTGCTGGCTACGCATCGGGCGCTCTACCCGCTGGTCGACTTTCAGGCCTTTCGTCGTGGCGGACCGCCGCCGCCGGACAGTGCTCCACCCCCGCATCCGATGGATCACGCGGTCACGCATCTGTCGAGGACATTTCCTCTGCGCACGCCCTTGTGGACTGCGTGGGCTGCCACGATGCGCGCTCCGAGGATCGAGGGACAGTGGCTGCTTTCGGGCACCGAGCCCGGGCGTGGCGCGTTCCACGGCCGTGTCACCATCTCGCGTGTGACCGGCGCCGGGGACGAGATCACCACGCGCGCGACGTACCGCTACGTGAGCGGCGGCCCGGCGGTCACACGCGAGGGACGCGCGATCGTCTACACGGGCTATCAATGGCGCGGCCGCTCATCCGAACGTTCGGGCGGCGGAGATGATCCGTGGCGCGAGGTGCTGTTCATCGAGCCCGGATGGCAGGAGATCAGCGGACGGTGGTTCAAGGGCGGCTACGACGAGATCGGGATGGACGTCTCGCTCCGCCGCATCGGCGCCGGCATCATGCTGGCCGGGATCGCTCCGCGCGCGCTCCGCGCCGGTGGTGGGACGCAGGACGTCACCATCTTCGGCGCCAACCTGCCGCGATCGGTGCAGCCGTCGGCGATCGACTTCGGCCCGGGCGTCCGCGTGGAGCGCGTCGTTCGCGCGACGCCGGACTCGATCACCGTGCGCGTGCGCGTGGACTCGGCCGCGTCGATCGGCCTGCGGGACCTCTACGCCGCCGGCGGTGCGCTGCGCGATGCCGCGGTCGTCTACGACCGCGTGAGCCGGATCAGAGTGACACCGCAGGCGGGCATGGCGCGCGTGGGCGGGATCCAGTTCCCGAAGCAGCTCCAGCAGTTCGAGGCCGTCGCCGTGCACGACGGCGCCGATGGCCGTCCGGACACCCCCGATGATCTGGAGCTCGGTCCGGTCCCGGTGGCGTGGAGCCTCGAGGAGTACGGCGTCACGTACGACGACGACGATCTGAAGTTCGTCGGGGCGATCGACCAGCGCGGCCTGTTCACGCCGGCCGTCGACGGTCCCAATCCGCAGCGCAGCGGAGAGCGAAACAACATCGGCGACGTGTGGGTCGTGGCGACCCACCAGCCCGCAGGCGGCGGCTCGCCGCTCAAGGCGCGCGCACATCTAGTCGTGACCGTCCCCCTCTACATGCGGTGGGAACCGTGGAGAACCGCGCCATGACGCTGCTGCGCCGGGGCGAGTACCATGCGTTCGAGTCCGACGGGGCTCCGTACGTCTACCTGGTGCCGTCGGCGGCCGTCTTCCGCCTCGACGACGCGTCGTGCGCCGTGCTCGACGCCCTCGGCGACGACGACGTGGCCCTCGACTCGCTCGCCGGTTCTCTGGCGCCGCGGTTCGCGCCGGCGGAGGTACGGGCGACCGTACACGAGTTGCTCGGTGCCCGGGCGATCCGTGCCGTCGCCGCGCCGGTCGAGCCGGTACGCGCCGAGCCACCACGCCGGCGGATCCCGTTGACGACGCTGGTGCTGAACGTGACCAGCAAGTGCAATCTCTCCTGCACCTACTGCTACGAGTACGGCGAGGACAGGATCGTCGAGGCATCGCGCAAGCCGCGATTCATGAACGAGGAGACCGCGCGCCAGAGCGTCGATTTCATGTTCGCCGAAGCCGGTGAGTCGCCGGTCGTCCACCTCACCTTCTTCGGCGGTGAGACGCTCCTCAACTTCAAGGTCCTGAAGTCGGCGCTCGCCTACGCGAAGGAACGCGCCACGGCACTCGGCCGGCAGGTGGACGCGAGCCTCACCACCAACGCTACGCTCCTCCGCGAGGAGACGATCGACTGGATCGTCGAGAACGACGTCGGCGTCACCGTATCGATGGACGGCGCGCGCGAGCAGCAGGACCGCTTCCGTGTCTTCGCCAACGGACAGGGAAGCTACGACGTCATCATTCCCAACGTCCGGGAGCTGCTTCGCCGGCACCGCCGCCCGGTCGGCGCGCGAGTCACCCTCACCGGGCAGAATCTCGACGTGATCGGGATCTACCGGCACCTGGCCGAGGAGATCGGGTTCTGGGAGGTCGGCTTCGCTCCCGTCACGACGTCATGGCAGCGCGAGCACGCCATCCAGGAGGAGGGATTCGACCGGATGCTCGGGCAATTCCGCGAGCTCGCGGCGGAGTATCTGGAGCACTCGCTGGCAGGCCGGCATCATGGCTTCTCTAACGTGCGCGACACGCTCGAGGAGATCCACAAGGGGCTCAGCAAGTCGCACCCGTGCGGCGCGGGGCTTGGACTGATGGGCGTGGCGACGGACGGCGACGTGGCCCTCTGCCACCGGTTCGCCGGCTCCGACGCCCACCGCCTCGGCTCCGTGCAGGACGGGGTCGATCACGCGAAGCAGGCCGACTTCCTGACTCGGCACCACATCGCCAACAAGACCGACTGCGCCACCTGCTGGGCGCGGCCGCTGTGCGCCGGCGGCTGCTACCACGAGGCTCACACGCGCTACGGCTCGACCACCGAGCCGAACCTGCACTACTGCGAGTGGATCAGGGCATGGACGGACACGTGCCTGCGCGTCTACGGAACGCTGGCCGAGCGGAAGCCGGAGTTTCTGAGACAGTTCGAGTGATCGTCATTGCCGCGAGGTTCCGCGGGCAGCACAGCCAGGAGAAGTCATGCGACACCTGAAGCCAGTGAACCGCAAGGCTCGCCAGATCGAGTCGATGCACGCCGAGAAGGACGTCGTCGCCCTCCAGCAGGGCGGGTCGCCCGCGCCCAGCGGCCCTCACATCCCACTCGGTTGCTCGTTCGTCTTCGCGCCGGGCTGGGAGGTGGACAGCAGCGGCGGCACGGCCGGCCTGTGCCAGCCGGTCGAGCGCGACCTCTTCGACTGTCACATCACATGCTTCTGGCCGGCCCACGTGCCCGACCTCTACAACCATGCGCCGGACTGGACGGGGTCCTGCGCCGCCGCCCAGAAGGATTGGCGCAAGATCGACCTCATCTTCCCATGAGCCGCGCGCTGCTCCGGATCCGATCCGCTCTGCTCTCCGGCGCGATCGCCACGATCGCCACGATCGCCGTCGCGCAGCCCTCGGTCGCCCAGCAGTCCGCCGCGCCGATGCCGGGCGGCAGCGGGACGATCTACGTCGGGACGTACGCCAACACCATCCTCGTGGTGGACGAAGCGTCGCTCACCGTCGTCGACACGATCCCGATCGCCTCCGGGATCCCGACGCAGATGGTGCTATCGCAGGACCGCACCCGCTTCTACGTCCTCGAGCCGCGCTTCGAGCAGGTCGAGGTGATCGACATCGCCACGCGCCGGTCGGTGGACCGTTTCACGCTCACATCGGGCAACACGCGAGTGCGGATCTGGGGGTTCAACGTGGACCCCCGCCATCGCTTCGCCGTGCTCCTCGTCAAGACGTACACGAAGAAACTCGATCGCTACGAGGTGAGCAAGCCGATGCTCCTGCGCTACGATCTCGCCTCGAAGACGGTCACCGACACCATCCCGTGGCCGAAGGACGAGGAGCGCGACGGCGCGCAGATCATCTTTTCGCCCGATGGCGCCCTGCTCTACTTCTTCACGACGGATGACGTGCTGGTCTACGAGACGGAGGGGATGAAGGAGGTCGACCGCTGGCAGCTTTCGCGGACTCTGTTCGAGGAGGGAATCGGCCGGCTCAACTTCTTCTTTCCGAACGACATCTACGAGGAGCCAGGCTTCTACACGGGTCTCTTTCGCATCACCGACCCCGTGAACCGCCGGCAGCTCATGGGCGTTGCCCGTGTGGACCTGGTGAACCGCGCGCTCGACTTCTACACACTCGGCCCCAGCCAGCCCGTGGGCTTCAGCCTCGCACCGGGCCGCACGCGCGCCTACGGCTTGCAGCAGCAGGTCGGCAATTACCAGTTCTGGACCTTCGACCTCGAGAGCCGCCGAGTCGCGTCGCGGACACCGTTCGCCGGCCGGCCGCGGATGGGGCTCACGCCGAGCTCCGACGGGCGGTTCATATACATTCACACCGCCGGCCACACGATCGACGTCTACGACGCCGACACATTCGATCACCTGCGCACCGTGGAGCTGAACGCCGACATGACCCGCTTCGTCCTCATCCCGCCGCGGCCGGCGGCTCCGGGCGGCGAGTCGGCGTCGCCGGACGCACCGCACGCCTCGAGCACTCCGACTCCGCGCCGGTAGCGCTCGTGCCGGACCACGATCTGCGCCGCGCCCTGGCGTACATCGCGCCCTACTGGCGCCGCCTCGTCCTCGTCGTTCTGCTCTCGCTGCTTGGCACGGCGCTCTCGCTCGCCCTTCCCTATCTGTCGAAGGCGCTCGTCGATCAGGCACTGATCGGCGGTGATGCCGGAGCGCTCGTTCGCATCGTGATGGCCTTCACCGGACTCACGCTCGCCAGCTTCGCTCTCAACGTGGTCAGCGGGCTCCGCTACACGCGCGTCTCGGCGGAGATCCTGTTCGACATGCGGCTGGCGCTGTTCAGACACCTCCAGCGGCTGTCCCCTCGATTCTTCGCGCGCATGCCGCTCGGCCAGATCGCCTCGCGGATCAACAGCGACATCGGCGAGATCCAGCGCGTCGCCGCCGAGGTGGCGCTGGCCTGGCTCGGGAACGTGCTCTTTCTCGGCGGAACGATCGTCATCCTGCTGCTTCTCGATCCGTTGCTGTTCGCCGTCAGCCTGGCTCTCCTGCCGCCGGCGCTGTGGGCGCTCGTCCGCTATCGCCGGCGGCTGGGAGGTGCGATCGCCGAGATGCGCGAGCGGAGCGCCGGCGTCGGGACGTTCCTCATCGAGACGCTCCAGGGGATGAGGCTGGTCGTCTCGCTCAACGCGCAGGAGCGCGAGGTCGCTCGGTTCCGCGAGCGCAACGATGCCTTCATCGATTCGCTGATGGGCATGCGGCGGCTCACCTATCTTTCCGGCGGCCTGCCCGGGCTGCTGCTCTCGGCGGGGAGCGCCGTCGTCTTCCTCGTCGGCGGGTGGCGGGTGATTTCCGGGGCGATCACGCTCGGCACGCTGGTCGCGTTCGTCGCCTACCAGATGCGCCTCCTCGGTCCGATCCAGGCGCTGATGGATCTCTACGCGAGCATCGCCACGGCGCGCGTCTCGCTCCGCCGGGTGAACGAGATCCTCGACGCGCCAGTGGAGGTTGTGGAGCGCGCCGGCGCCCGCCAGCTCCGCTCCGCGCGCGGCGAGCTGCGGTTCGAGGGCGTGAAGTTCGCGTTCGACGGGGAAGCGCCGGTGCTCGAGGGTCTCGATCTCACCGTCGGCGCCGGCGAACGGGTCGCGATCGTCGGAGCCAGCGGTGGCGGCAAGTCGACGATCGCCGATCTGCTCATCCGACAGCTCGATCCGGCGGCGGGGTGCATTCGACTCGATGGGCACGATCTGCGCGAGCTGCGGCTGGCCGATCTGCGACGCCACGTCGTGGTTGTGGACCAGGAGCCGTTCGTCTTCAACGCACCGCTCGCCGAGAACATCCGCTACGCCCGCCCGGGGGCCACCGACGCCGACGTCATGGCGGCGGCTCGGGCTGCGGGGCTGGGCGGTCTCATCGACCGTCTCGCGGTCGGGATCGACAGCCTCGCCGGCGAACGCGGCCGCTCTCTCTCGGCCGGCGAACGACAGCGGCTGGCGATCGCCCGCGCCTTTCTCGCCGATCCCGCGGTGCTGGTGCTCGACGAGGCCACGGGCGCGCTCGACCCGGCGACCGAGGCGCAGGTCATCGCCGGATACGAGGCGGTCATGGAGAGGCGGACCACGATCGTCATCTCGCACCGCGCCGAGCTGGCGCGTCGCGCCGACCGCGTCGTCGTGCTCGAGCGGGGACGCATCGCCGAGGAAGGCGCGGCCGATGCGCTCGCCGCGAGCGGCGGCGCGTACGCCGATCTGTTCCCGCCTCCCCATCTCGTCCGGTGACGGCTCGATGCGCCTCACCGTCGACGACCCCCGGTGGGGGAACCGCACCGGCCGCGACGTGCGCGTCGCGGTCATCGACAGCGGCATCCACGCCATGCATCCTCACATCGGCCACGTCGCCGACGGTGTGGGCATTGACGCGCTCGGCGAACACGGGGATCATCTCGACCGGCTGGGTCACGGCACGGCCGTCGCCGCGGCGATCTGCGAGAAGGCACCCGGCGCCGAGCTGCTGGCGGTCAAGGTCTTCGACCAGGCGCTCGCCACCAGCGCCGCGGTATTGGCGGCGGCGATCGCCTGGTCGGCGGAGCGCCGAGCCCGCCTGATCAATCTCAGCCTCGGGACGGCAGCGCTCGAGCACCGCGACGTGCTCGGCGACGCCATCGAGCGGGCGCGGCGCGCTGGCGCGATCGTCGTCGCGGCGCGCGAAGCGGACGGTCTCCCGATGCTTCCCGGCTCACTTCCAGGCGTGGCCAGCGTGGATCTGGACTGGGAGCTGCCGCGCGAGGTGATCGAGATCGACGACACGGCCGGCGACCGACTCCTGATCCGCGCCTCGGGCTATCCGCGCCCGATTCCCGGCGTGCCGAAGGAGCGCAACCTCTCGGGGATCTCGTTCGCCGTCGCCAACGCGACGGGCGTTCTCGCGCGGATGCTGGAGGCGGCGCTGGTAGCGCGCACGGTGGAGGACATCGTCGCAATGCTCGCGCCCGAGGGCGGCGACTCGTGGTCGGGCGATGAGCCGGGCCGCCAGGATGCCGCGCCGCCGCTGCCCTGAATGACCCGGCGTGCCACGCTGATCGCCGGCTCAGCGATTGCCAGGTGGTTGCCGGGTCGGGCCCCAGGGACGTCCTACGTGAGTCGCCCCCTCGCACAGCGCCTGGAGCTTGTGGGCCGGAAGCTCGTACCATCTCCCGGGAATCGGCGCGAGGCGGCGTCGCTCCGTTTCGTTCTCGAAGGAGAGCCAGCCCTCGCGCAGCTCGGGGGCCATGGCGTCCAGGGGAAGCCTCGACTGGACCAGAAATCCGCTGGTGATCTCGACGACTGTCCAGACGCTCTCGCGGTCGCGAAATCGGCGCCCCTCGACCGGGCGTGCCGGAGGTGCCAGCTCGACCCAGGGCCGTCGATGAGCGGCACGGGTCGGGGCGGGATCATCGGCGATCATGACGGTGGCGGGCGCCAGCAAAAATAGCGCCGCCATTCATGTTGCTTCGCCTGCAGAAAGGGTCAGTGCCGCTGGTGCAGGGCGCGTACGCCCGGGAGCCCCATTCGTGGAGGGAGCGCATTGCGTGCGAGCTCGACCAACTCCGCGTCCGGCAACGTGGCCCAATCGGTCGGCCACTGTTCCAGCTCGAACACGACCTGCCCGCTCACGAACCGCAGCGCATACAGCGTCGGCTCGCCGGGAAGGGAGGGCAGCTCGATCACATCGACGGTCCAGGCGCGGCCGCTTGGACTGGTGAAAGTGCGCATGGGCATGGCGAGGCGCGGAAGAGGTTCGCCTACTTGGCTTTGTCAGGGCGCTACGCTCCCTGGCCGGTGGCACCGAGGGCACGTCTTGGCAGACCCCGGCAGTGTGTGCCGCGTCACAACCCCGCCAGCTGCGCCCCTTCGCGCCTTCAGTCCGGCCGGGTTCCGCCGCCCGGCGGATCCGCGGGCAGCTCGCCAGCATCGAGGAGCTGGATCTGTTGCCGGGGATATGCGGCGACGATTCGCGCCCGCCGCTCGGGACGATCGAGCTCCGCGGCCACGGCCTGCGCCAGTCGGCTCTTCCAGGCACGACGCTCCCGGGCGCCCACGAGATAGCGCACGGTCAGCGTCATCGCCGACTCATCCAGCGATACGAATACCTGCGGCTCGCGCGAGACATCGCCATCGAGCTGCGCCGCCAGCAGGATACGCTCGTACCGCTCGGCCGGTTCCCGCATATGCTCACCGACCACACCGCTCGTCACCTCGAGCAGCACGCGCATCGCGTATTCGACGTCGGTCCGGGAGCCCACCTGCACTGCGAGCTCATCCCACACGTACGGGAAGTCGCGGGTGAGGTTCACTATCGAGCCGGACAGCACTTCGCTGTTGGGAAAAGTGATCAACCGCCCGGTAGGCTGCTCGGCATTCACGAACCCAAGTCGCTGCCGGCCTCCGGCCTCCCACACCGTCGTCGTCAGGAAGTCGATCCGGTAGACGTCGCCGAATACCTCGCCCACGGCGACCCGGTCACCGACCCGGTAATACCCCTGAAAGCTGTTGAGCAGCCAGCCCGTGAAGCTCTCGATCGGCGTCTGGAGCGCCCACGAGAGCGCGAGGCCGACCAGGCCGAGCGATCCGAGGAGCGCGCGTACATCGCCGGCGACGACGCTGACCGCGATGCCGACCGCCAGAAGCCAGATCGCGATGCCGATGACTGCGGTCGCCGCATCACCGCGCTCCCACTGCCCGAAGGCCAGCCGCAGTAGCGGCCGCACGATTCGGACGAGAGCCCAGGCGATGAGCAGCACGACCATCGCGACGAGGAACGTCGGTAGTGCGCCGAGGAACCCGTACCACAGGTTGCGCGCCGTTCGGCGCGCCTCCTCTCCCGCGGCCCGCACGATCGTGTCGGGCCGGACGGCGGCTACCTCCGCCGGCCCCTCGGCAACGGGATCCTGCGCGGCCTCCGCTTGGGCAGCCGGGGCGGCGGCTCCCGGTGTGGGATCCTGGGCGATCCCAGCCTCCTCGGGAGCGAACAGCAGGAGCAGAAGTCCGGTGATGGCGACAGCGAGGATGGACGCCTGCCGGAAGCTGCGAAGCCGGGTGCGCGCGCTCTGCTGCGCGGTTCGGCGCCGTCCAGCGGTGAATCGGCGCCCGGTCCTGCGGGTCCGGCGCGAGCCGACGCGGCGAGGACCGTGGGGCTCTCCGGGTTGCCCGGCAACGGGGGAATCACGACGCGGCATGCGGTGAAGCAATGCAAGATGCGTCGCACGAGCGCTCGCGTCCCACGATCCGATCGCCTACACCGGTAGGCCGGCCCGGCGCGCTACTCGAAGCCCGGCTCGTATTCCTCGCGCGCCCGGGGATGCACGTGCTGTTCCTGCCGGCTCCCTCCCGGTTCGACTTACTCGAAGCTCGGCTCGTACTCGTCGCGCGTGCGGGGGTGAACGTGCTGTTCCCGGGTCTGGAGGATCCGTACACAGGTGTTCCAGCGCAGAATCGCCTCGTCGTTCTCCGGCGGGCGAAGCCGCTCCGCTTCCTCGTAGTGCCGCATGGCCTCGCGGAAGGCGTCGTAGGCCATCTCGCCCGCACCCGGCGCGCCGACTTCCAGCCGCGCCATCGCCAGCCGCTCGTGAACGATCCCGGTGTAATACGCCCGCTTGTACGGGTCGCTAAGCCGCGGAAGCACCTCGCGCGCCTGGTGCTCGTGCGCCGAAGGAGCGCTACGGTACTGGTCGGTGATCGCGAGCAGGAGCATGACCGTCGCCTGCTGATTGTCCGGCTCCACCGCGAGAACGTCGAGGCAGATGCTCTCCGCCGCCGCAGGCTCGTTGAGCAGCCGGTACCGCTCGGCCTTCTGGAGTGCGGCGGGGACTCCGGCGCGGGAGATCGGCTTGAGCTCGAACATCAAGCCTCCGGAGGAAAACGAGTGCTCATCTCCTTCTCCGGCTATAGATCCTGACCAACTTCCCGATCGGATCGAAGAACTCGTCCACCACCCGCTCCTTGAGCGGGATGATCGCGTTGTCGGTGATCGTGATGTTCTCCGGACAGACGGTCGTGCAGCACTTCGTGATGTTGCAGTAGCCGATCCCGTGCGCCTTGCGCAGCTCGGGGACGCGGTCCTCCACGTCCAGCGGGTGCATCTCCAGCGCGGCCACGTACACCAGGTAGCGGGGGCCGATGAACTCCTCGTGCCTGGTGTGATCACGCAGCACGTGGCAGACGTCCTGACAGAGAAAGCACTCGATGCACTTCCTGAATTCCTGCACGCGATCGACGTCCGCCTGCTGCACTCGCCAGGTGCCGTCCGGCGCGTCCGGTGCGCGCGGCCTGAACGGCTTGATCCCCTGCTTGACGCGATAGTTCCACGAGACGTCGGTCACCAGGTCGCGCAGCGGCGGAAACGCCCGCATCGGCTCCACCGTCACCGGCTCGTTCAGGTCGAGGTCGTTGAGCCGGGTCATGCACATCAGCTTCGGCCTGCCGTTGACCTCCGCCGAGCATGAGCCGCACTTCCCCGCCTTGCAGTTCCATCGAACGGCCAGGTCGTTGGCCTGCTCGGCCTGGATCTGGTGCACGGCGTCGAGCACCACCATCCCCTCGGACACGTCGGTGCTGTAATCGACGAAGCCGCCCTTCGTGGCATCGCCGCGCCAGATCCGGAAAGTCGCTCTGCCGGCCGGAGCAGGCGCGGGCGTGGCGGGCATCGGATCGGTTCGAGCCGTCGCCGGAGCGGCGTCGGATCGCGCTACGGGAGTCGCCATCACTTCATCTCCTCGATCACCTTGGCCAACTCGGCGGGGAGCGCCGGGATCGGTCGCCGGCCGAGCTCCATGCCGCCGCCCGCAGCTTTGCGGACGACGATGTTGAACGTAGCGTATTGCGGATCCTTCTCCGGGTAGTCGTCCCTGAACTGGGCGCCGCGACTTTCCTTGCGCTCGATCGCCGCGCGCGTGATCGCCTCCGACACCGTGAGCATGCTCCGCAGGTCGAGCGCCGTGTGCCACCCCGGATTGTACTCGCGGTTCCCGGGAACCGACACCGTCTTCGCACGCGCCGACAGCGCCTCCAGGCGCTTCAGCGCCTCGACCATCTCCGGCTCGCGCCGCACGATCCCCACCAGGTCCTGCATGAAAGCCTGGAGCTCGTGCTGAATCTGATACGGACCGGCGCCGTCGCCGTTCGACCGCTCGAACGGCCCGAGGGCGAATCGCGCTGCTTCATCGATCTGCCCGGCATCGACAACCGGCGACTCGTGCTTCCGCGCGAACGCCGCCGCGTGCTCGCCGGCGCGCTTGCCGAACACCAGAAGATCGGAGAGCGAGTTTCCGCCGAGCCGGTTGGCACCGTGCAGCCCGGCGGCGACCTCGCCGGCGGCGAACAACCCCGGCAAGGTGGACATCTGCGTGTCCCCATCCACCCGCACGCCGCCCATCATGTAGTGCGTCGTCGGGCCGACCTCCATGGGCTGCTTCGTGATGTCGATGTCGCCCAGCTCCTTGAACTGGTGATACATGCTCGGGAGCTTCTTCCTGATGTGCTCCTCGGCCTTCGGCAGCCGGTTCCTGATCCAGGCGATGTCCAGGAAGACGCCGCCGTGCGGCGACCCGCGACCTTCTTTCACCTCGCGTACGATGCACCGCGCCACGTGATCGCGCGTCAGCAGCTCGGGAGGGCGGCGGGCGTTCTTGTCGCCCTGGGTGTAGCGCCAGCCCTCCTCCTCGTTGTTGGCGGTCTGGGAGCGGTAGTTCTCCGGGATGTCGTCGAACATGAACCGGCGCCCCTGGTTGTTGATAAGAATCCCGCCCTCCCCGCGCACTCCTTCGGTGACGAGGATCCCGCGCACGCTCGGCGGCCACACCATCCCCGTCGGGTGGAACTGGACGAACTCCATGTCCTTGAGCTCCGCGCCCGCGTGATAGGCGAGCGCGTGCCCGTCGCCGGTGTACTCCCACGAATTGCTGGTGATGCTGAACGCCTTGCCGATCCCGCCGGTGGCCAGGATCACCGACTTCGCCTTCCACACCCGGAAGCGCCCGCGCTCCCGCTCGTAGCCGAACGCGCCGGCAATCCGGCCGCCGTCGGTGAGCAGCGTGACGACCGTACACTCCATGTGGAATTCGATCCCGCGGTGCACGCCGTGGTCCTGGAGGGTCCGGATCATCTCCAGCCCGGTGCGGTCGCCGACGTGGGCCAGTCGCGGATACTTGTGTCCGCCGAAGTTGCGCTGGAGGATCCGCCCGTCCTTCGTCCGGTCGAACAGCGCCCCCCACGCCTCCAGCTCGCGCACGCGGTCCGGCGCCTCCTTCGCGTGCAGCTCGGCCATCCGCCAGTTGTTGAGGTACTGGCCTCCGCGCATGGTGTCGGCGAAGTGGACGCGCCAGGAGTCGCGGTCGTCCACGTTCCCCATCGCCGCCGCGACGCCGCCCTCGGCCATCACCGTGTGCGCCTTGCCGAGGAGCGACTTGCAGACGACGCCGACGGAGACGCCGCTGGCCGCGGCCTCGATCGCCGCGCGAAGCCCCGCGCCGCCGGCGCCGATCACCAGCACATCGTGCTCCAACGTGTCGTACTGCGCCATCAGAGGATTCTCCAGTCCGTCCAGATCCCCATCGAGCACAGACGCACGTAGATGTCGGCGAACGCCACCGAGAACAGGCTCATCCAGGCCCACCGCATGTGGCGCCGGTTGAGGCAGCTCGCACAATCGTATGCGACCTTCCGCGCCGGAGAGCGCGAGAGCTGGTCCATGAACCCGCCGACGATGTGCCGCAGCGAGTGGCAGCCGAAGGTGTAGCCGGCGAGCAGCACGACGTTGACGGCGAGCACGATCGTGCCGAGCCCGATCCCGAACTCCCGTGCGCCCGTGGCCTGGTTCGGGAACCAGAACGCCAGCCACACGTCGTAGCTCAGGATGACGATGAACACGAGCGCGATGTAGAGGAAATAGCGATGGACGTTCTGGACGATCAGCGGGAAGTAGCGCTCGCCGCGGTATCCCTTGCGAGGCTCGCCGACGGAGCACGACGGCGGGTCGGCCCAGAACGCCTTGTAGTAAGCGCCCCTGTAGTAGTAGCAGGTAACGCGGAACAGACCGGGGAACGGCAGGATGAGCAGCGCCGGCGAGAAGATCAGCCATGCGGGCCACCACGGCGGGCGTCCGGTGCCGAACCAGGCGTGCTCGGCGTGGCCCCACAGCACCGGCGAGTAGAACGGCGAGAGATAGGGGCCGGAAAGGTAGTGCTCGCCCTGGAAGGCGGCCCACGTGGCGTAGACGATGAACGATGTGAAGACGGTGAACACGATCGCGGGCTCGACCCACCATGCGTCGCGACGCATGGTCTGGCCGAAACCGCGGGTGACGACGGGGAGCTGCGCGTGCGCCATGACTTGCCCTCTACTGCGCCTTCGTGGGGAATGCACGGGGGGAGCGCGACCTCGCCGTCGGAACCGGACGGCTGTTCGCGCTGGCGCTATTCAACGCCCCGGAGGGTGGCGTGTCAAGCCGACCGCGGCCCCCGTTCTCGCGGCGTCGTGCGAGCCGCCGCCGCGCTGTCGTACCGCGGTGATACTGCTTGCCAGTCCCCGGCCGGTGCACGTAGCGTATGACCACGGCGCTCCAGCCACGCCGGGCATCTCACGCGGAGAACGGCCCTGTCGCCACGAGCGAACACGTCTGCCCAGTCGCGCGACGATCTCCGTGTCGGACTGATCGGCTACGGACTCGCCGGTGCGATGTTCCACGCGCCGCTCATCACGGCCACCGCTGGGCTGCGGATGGCCGCCGTCGTTACCCGTGATCCGGACCGCGCGACGCAGGCGTCGCGCGACCATCCCGATGCCCGCGTCGTGCCCACGGCCGCCGATCTGTGGGAGCGCGCCGGAGAGCTGGACGTCGTCGTCATCGCCTCTCCCAACCGGACCCACGTGCCGCTTGCCACCTCGGCGCTGGAAGCACGGCTGCACACCGTGGTGGACAAGCCGCTCGCGCGGACTGCCGCCGAGGCGCGCCGACTCGTCGAGGCGGCGCGCCAGAGTGGCCGCCTGCTCACGGTATTCCAGAACCGCCGGTGGGACGGCGATTTTCTCACCGTCCGCAACCTGATCGAGCAGAGCGCGCTCGGCACGGTTCATCGCTTCGAGTCGCGGTTCGAGCGGTGGCGCCCGACGCCCAAGGGCGGCTGGCGCGAGCGCGGCGCGCCGGAGGAGGTCGGCGGGCTGCTCTACGATCTGGGGAGTCACCTGGTGGACCAGGCGCTGCTCCTGTTCGGGCCGGCCGCTCACGTGTACGGCGAGCTCGATCAGCGCCGGCCGTCCGTGGAAGTGGACGATGACGCATTCATCGCCATCGCCCACCGCTCCGGCGCGCGCTCGCATCTCTGGATGAGCGCAGTCGCCGGCCAGCCGGGGCCGCGCTTCCGGGTGCTCGGCAGCAACGGCGCCTACGTGAAACACGGGCTCGATGTGCAGGAGGCGGCGCTCCGCGGTGGCGGCGCGCGGCCCGGTGATCCGGGCTGGGGCGAGGAGCCGCGCGAGCACTGGGGCTCGCTCGGCGCCGGAGAGGAGGTCTACGCCGTGCCGACTGCGCGGGGAGCGTACGAGCGGTTCTACGAGCTGCTGGTCGAGGCGATCCGGAACGGCTCTCCGCCACCCGTCGATCCGCACGACGCCATCGGCACGCTGGGGGTCCTGGAGGCGGCGGTCGAGTCCTCCGCCGATCGTACGACTGATTCGCGGCGGGCATGATCGATCCGTAGCTTCAGGTTGATCGAGGCGGCAAGTCGCACGATCGCTGGTGCGACGCCCGCGCGCTCGACATCGCGGCGGCGCCTCATCGCACCGCGCAGGGCATCGACCCGCGCGGGAACGCCCCGATGCCATTCAGCAGCAGGAGACCGGTATGATCGACGACATGGGAATCTTCAGGACGACAATCGCGGTAGCCGCTCTCCCGACCCCCGATCTTCGCCGCGAGCTCGCCGACGTCATGGTGGACACCGGGAGCGAGTACAACTGGATCCCGCGGCAGGTGCTCGAGGAGCTCGGCGTCGCACCGGCGCGGAGCGATCGTTTCGAGACGGCGGATGGCCGGGTGCTCGAGCGTGAGGTCGGATTCGCACTCATCTACGCCGGCGGAAGGTCGGCCGCCGCCGCAGTCGTGTTCGCGGAGGCGGGCGACATGGTGCTGCTCGGGGCACATGGACTCGAGGGCCTGAACCTGCGGGTGGATCTCGGACGCAAGGAGCTCGTTCCCGCCGGTCCTGTTCCCGCCGCGACCGGTGCGACCGCGTAGCCGCGCCTCACCGGGTGCACGAGCCGCATTTCACTTCACCGACCCGAGTCATGAGACGCACTCTCCTTCTCGCGCTGGCAGTTCTCGCAACGGCCGCCGCGCCGGTCTTCGCGCAGGACCAGCCGCTCACCGTGATGGCGTTCAACCTGCGATACGCGTCGAACACCCCGCCCAACGCGTGGCCCGATCGCCGGCCCGTCGTCCGCGAGGTGATCGAGCGCTGGGCGCCCGACATCGTGGGCACCCAGGAAGGGCTCTACCAGCAGCTCCGCGACATCGATTCCGATCTCCCCGCCTATGCCTGGATCGGTGAGGGTCGCGACGGCGGAAGCGGCGGCGAGTTCATGGCGGTGTTCTACCGCACGGACCGGCTGGAGCCGCGCCAGTACGGACATTACTGGCTCTCCGACACACCGGAGACGATCGCCTCGCGGAGTTGGGGGAATACACTCCCGCGCATGGTGACGTGGGTGCGGTTCCGCGACCGCGCATCCGGTCGCGAGCACTACCTGATCAACACGCACTTCGACCACCAGTCGCAGCCGTCGCGCGAGCGCTCGGCGGCACTCGTAATCGCCCGGGCGGCCGGGCTCGATTCGTTGCTGCCGGTCATCCTCGTCGGCGACTTCAACGCCGCCGCGGGAGAGAACCCGGTGCACGCGATCCTGACGCGCGATGGCGGGTTCGCGGATACGTGGACGGCGGCGGGGCATCGGGACACGCTCGGCACGTTTCACGATTTCCGCGGACTCGAGACGGCACGCGGCGCCGGACGGATCGACTGGATCCTCGTGCGCGGTCGGGTCGAGACACTGTCGGCGGACATCGTCACCGACCAACGGGACGGACAGTATCCGAGCGACCACTTTCCGGTCATCGCCCGGGTCAGACTCCCGGCGACTGCGCCGCGATGACGGTGCACTGTCCGCCGGTTTCGCTCAACCGCGCTCCCGCTCGGTGGTTGCCGTCCAGCGGTGGGACCCGCGGTGCTACCGTTGCGGCTCGGCCGCCTCACGGCCGCGCCGGCTGCGTGCACGCCATCTGCACTTCGCCCGGATACGATGGGTTCGCCGCCGGCTTCGACGACACGACCCGGGCCCGGACGTACAGCTCGTCGCCGCGCATTGTGTAGGTCGCCCGCGGCCCCCGAACTTCGGCCAGAATGGCCCCGATGTCGGGGCTGTACCGCCCCGTGAGGGCAGTTCCGGCCGAGTCGTGCACCGGTGTGCTCGCCGTGTCGTACCCCGATCGGGTGCCCACGAACTGGATCGTGTACGCGACGCCCTGCTCCGCCTCCACGTCGACGTTGAGCGTCCGCCCCGCCCGCTCGAGCCGCGCCAGCGTCACCCCGGTGCTCGCGTAGAAGTCCCCGCGCTCCAGCGCCGCGATGAGCGCCCCCGCCGAGAGCTCCGGCGCGCGCACCATGATCCACCCGCGCCCCGGGTTCCGCTGCTCGGTCGCCACCCGCAGGTAGTCGTGCGCGTCGTCCGTCGCCACGCCGTAGAGCGGCCCGCCCCCGCGCGCGAACCGGCCGGTGAGCACGATGTCCCAGATCCGCTCGGTTCCCGCGTGCAGCGAGTCGCCCTGGTTGTTGACCAGAGGGTGCCCGTTGTAGAGCTCGAAGAAACGAAGGTCCGCCAGAGCCAGCAGGTCCTCCGCCGTCTGGCTCCAGAGAAAGTTCGGGTGGTTGAGCACTCCGATCATCGGATGGCCGGTGCGCTCGCGCTGGGCGCGGATCACGTTCAGATCGCGCTGGAGGATCTCGACCAGCGTCGCGCCCTCCTGCGGCGCGATCGGCTCGGCCAGGTTGATCCCGTTCATGTGCGCGCCCTTGCCGCCCAGGTACTGCGTGATCTCCTCACCCGGCACGAGCAGGAACCGGCCGGCCTCCTCGAGCAGCCCTCGGTACTCGTCGAGCCGCCGCGCGCGCACGCGCAGCGTGTCGCCGGACCGCCGCTCCTCGACCCACGACGCGCCGAACCGCGCGCGATAGGCGTCGTAGAGGTCGCGGTTGGCGCCCGCCGCCGGGATCGTCACCCACCGTTCCGCCGGCGGCGGGTTGTGGTCCGTCGTTGCCACGAAGTGATAGCCGTGCCGCTTATACCAGTCGGCGATCATCTCCGGGTAGTCGTTCCCGTCGCTCCAGTACGAGTGCGTGTGCGTGTTCCCCTTCCACCACCGTGCCGCACCGGCAGACGCGGAACCGCCCGCATCCATCGATGGCGCCGCGGAGCGGCAGGCGCCGAGCGCGAGCACCGTAGCGAGCACCGCGAGCGTTCCCCAGGCAACCGACACCACAGTGCCGTCCATTCGCTGCACCTGCATCATCATGCTTCACCAGTAGACAGCTGAAACCTCTTCGATCACGAGAAATACCACCACACCGCCAGCACGGACCCGACCAGCACCAGACTCAGCGCCACATCCCGCCGCCGGTCCGGCCCCGGCGCGCCCTCCGCCGCCGGCGTAGTGCTGAACGTCAGCCCGGCCAGCTTCTCGTCGCTCGGCGGCGGCGCGGTGAAGCTCGCCCCCACCAGCACCACCGTGCAGATCACGAACAGCAGGATCGCGAAGTGGAGGAAGTTCACGTCCGCGAACCGGAACATCCATCCGTCGAGCGTCCCCTTGTTCAGTTCGGCGATCAGCCGCGCCGTACCGAGCACGAACCCCGTGATCAGCGCCGCCATCGCGCCGCGCGCGTTCACCCGCCGCCACAGGATGCCGAGCAGGAACACGGCGGCGATCGGTGGCGAGATGTACGCCTGAACGCTCTGGAGGTATTGGTAGAGCTGCCCCGAGATGAGCTGCATCAGCGGGATCCACAGCAGCCCGAATCCGACCAGCACCGCCGTCGACGCCTGCCCCACCAGCACGAGCTGCCGCTCCGTCGCGTTGACGTGCAGCTTCCGGTAGACGTCCCACGTGATCAGCGTCGAGCAGGAGTTGAACACCGACGAGAGAGAGCTCATCAGCGCGGCGAGGAGTCCCGCGACCACGATCCCGCGCAGTCCCATCGGGAGCAGCGTTCCGACCAGCGCCGGCAGCGCCTGGTCGTTCCGCGTGAGCACGAGCTCGCCGCGCTGTACCAGCGCATAGGCGATCATGCCGGGAACGACGAAGATGAACACCGGGAGCAGCTTGAGGAATCCGGCGAAGATCGTCGCCCGCCGCGCCTCCGTCTGGCTCCGCGCCGAGAGCACGCGCTGCACGATGAACTGGTCCGTGCACCAGTACCAGATGCCGAGGATCGGCGCGCCGAACAGAATGCCCGTCCACGGGAAGTCCGGATCCGCCATCGGCCGCCACATGCTCATGAACCCGGGGCCGACGCCCTCGACCATCTCGCCCCACCCGCCGAGTCGCGCCAGTCCGATCACCGTCACCGTGACGGCCCCACCGATGAGCACGAACATCTGCAGGGTGTCCGTGTAGAGGACCGCCCGCAGCCCGCCGAAGATCGTGTAGATCCCGGTCGCGATCACGACGATGAACGCGCCCGTCCAGAAGTCGATTCCCATCAACGCCTCGAACACGATCCCGCCGGCGGCTATCGTCACCGAGATCTTCGTCAGCACGTAGGCGATGATCGAGACGACGGCGAGGTACCAGCGCGCCCCCGGCGAGTACCGACGCTCGAGGAACTCCGGCATCGTGAACACGCCGCTCCGTATGTAGAACGGCACGAACACCCAGCCGAGGAGGAGGAGCATCAGCGACGCCAGCACCTCGAACTGCCCCACCGCCACGCCGCCCGCCGCGCCGCTCCCCGCCAGCCCGACCAAATGCTCCGACCCGATGTTCGACGCGAACAGCGATGCGCCGACGATGAACCAGCCGACGTTGCGTCCGGCGAGGAAGTAGTCGGTCGACGTGTCGCGCGTGCGGTCGCGCACCGACACCCACACCGCGATGCCCATCGTGAGCGCGAAGTAGAGCACGATGACCAGCCAGTCCAGCATCACGAGCTGCTGCACGCGGTCCTCCGTCGGTGTAGGCGGGCTGCGGAGATGTCGTCGATGATCGGGGTGCTACGGCGGGCGGGCCGCTGGGCGCGGCACCGCGGCGGCCCTGGAGCCGTCCCGCCCAACTGTTTTTCGGACGGTCAACGATGCAGCGCCGGAACGTTCCGCACCAGCCTGAATCCGACGTGGAAAAGCGCCGTCTCCGGCGTCGAGTGGCTGCGCGCCGACACGCGGTAGCCGTGGCAGTACGACTCGTGGCAAAGGAAGCTGCCGCCTCGCTGCGCTCTCTCGCTCGCCGGTCCGGG